>JBDRRF010000089.1:0-39420 GCA_043825875.1 Pseudomonadota bacterium
CATTAAACTGGGATATGAATGGTAACGGTTATTGTATTATTTCCCGAGGATCTTATTAATTGTTATTAAAGCGTTGTCAGGCAAGACATGAAATAACAATAGTTTTTATGATTCATAAAAACCAAAGGAGGAAAAAGTGAAGATAATAAAAATTAGGCTTTTTAATATTTTAGGGTTGTCGCTGCTTGTTCTACTCTTGGGTGGTTCATTGCTGGCTATGGATTTACCCAAGGTGATCGATAATACCAACTGCGGCCAGTACAAAGACCTGCTTATACCGGTTATGTACCGGGCTGTTGAAAGGGGTGAGTGGGTTGTTACACCTGGGAAAATAAACTTTGACTACAAACTTCCCAAAAGCTTTCTTGAGGCAAGCCCAAAGAATGAAGGGCAATTCGGCATAAATCCGAATGGCAATTTAATAGAAATAAATTCTAACAAAAGCGTATCGCATAATTTCTACGGTCTTCCTTTTCCCGAAATTGATTCTAAAGATCCTATGGCAGGTGATAAGATTATGTGGAACTTCGTTTTTGCGCAAGACCGTATGATGGGTAGAAAAGAGCGATTTCATTATAGATGGGTAAATAATAATGGTGAAGAACGATATTTGCTTTCTATTTGGTACAACTTATATATGTACAGCCGGCCACCAGGTCAGGAAATAAAAAATCCTGATAATGTTCTTTTTTATGAAATTACGAATCTTACAGAACCTATGAGTATGAAAGGAACAAATACCTTGACCGCTATTTATATGGACGATAGACCGGACCTTAGTTATGCATATGTGCCTGCTATTCGTAGAATTCGGCAGACAGGTTCCACGACACGCTCGGATCCATATATGGGATCTGATGGATGGATGGATCTGCAGAATGGGTGGGCCGGGAAAAACTCTTCGATGGAATGGAAGTATGTGGGAGAGAAAACAATTCTTGTAGGTTTTACTAGTCCGGATATGATTCCGGTAGCAGATATGCCGGATGGAAGCATTACGATTAAATATCCATTTAGCGACCACTTTAAACTCAACTATGAAACCCAGGGGTGGCAGGGTGTCGCATGGGCACCGGCACCAGGCACTGTTACTTATGTTCCCAGAAAGGTCTGGGTTGTAGAACAGATGCCTAAAGATCCTTATTATAGCTGGGGATTGCATCTAAATTATATTGATCAGGAAACTTATACCATCTTTTACAAGGAGGTATATGATAGATCCGGTAAATTCCGGACATGGACCTGTACTTTTCGTCACTACAATGAATCGCCAAGCGGGAAAAACAATATTGGTGCTCAATATGATGTTATGTTCAACATAGACGAAGTACTTCATCATGCATCAGTTGCCGGCACGAAACCGTATCCTGACGCCAGATTATTTTTGCCTGCTTCAAAAATGGACCCCGGCTTTTTTAGCACAAATAATTTTATACAGTTATCCAAATAGAATGGTTTCGTGAATAGTCAGTTTTATAAAGAAATATTATTGGATAATTAAATCAAGTCAACATATTAAACATAAGGAGACTTTGATCATGGTTCATAGTGCAGGACATGGGAAAAACAACGACGTGCCGACCATACCCAAGTCGCAGCCTGCGGTCGTTTGGTGGGCATGGACCGGAGTTGCCTGGCTGGTGTTCTGGGCCTACGTGCTGATCCGCTGGGTGACCGGGCCGTACTTCACGCCCGTGCCGACCGGAGCGGTCGACCCACCGGGCTGGATGAACATGATTATGACTGTCTGGCAGGTCGCTAATTACCCGCTCCTCGCCATCGGCATCTACTTCTTCGTCATCAAGCCGTGGCGACGCAATCGCACCATTCCGTTAGATGGTATGCTTATAATCGCATTCATGTTAATGTCGTTAGGGGACTCATGCTCGAACTTCTTCGGCTACTGGTACACGGTAAATTCGCACTTTTTCAACATGGGGTCGTTCATCAACGATATCCCCGGCTGGATGGGCTTCGGCCGGCCCGGGGCGCAGGTGCCGTGGGCGATATTTTTTCACCCGTTCGAGTATACGATCGGCTTTTTTGCCTTCTGTTTCATCGGCAGCGGCCTCATGAACTTTTTCAGGACACGATTCAACCTGAAGCCGCTCATGCTGATCATAGTCGTGTTTCCGGTCTGCATGGTGTTTGACCTCGTGATCGAGGGGCTTTTCCAAACCCTGGGCTTCTATACGATGGCCGGAGGGAAAATCTCCTTCTTCCCCGATACCTACGAAAAATTCCCGTTAATCGAGACATTCTTCATCGCGCTGATGGCCGTCTCGGTCATATCACTGCGCTACTTCAAGAACGACAAGGGGGAGACGCTCGTCGAACGCGGGCTCAACTCGATGGTCATCAGCGACGTGAAAAAACAGCTTGTACGTTGCCTGGCCCTCATCGGTGTCACCCAGTGCATCTTCCTCTTCACCTACAACATCCCGATCGCCGCTTATATGGGTTCAAATCCGGGCCCGTGGCCGACCGACGTTATATCGCGTCCGTACTGGAACGACGGCCTGTGCGGTGCCGGTACTGACCGCCTTTGCCCTGGCCCCGGAGTGCCGCTTACCCAGCAGGCGTGGGTGACCACCTTGCCGGCCGGACAACAAGTGCCGGAGGAAGACTGGATTTCCAGATCTTTCGAACCTGCTACCGGGAAAGCCCTCCGTAGGGATGACGGCATGCGCAATCCTGAGTTCAGCGACGGTAAATGCCGCCCGTTTAATAGCCGCTTCATGGGCCGCGAAAGTAAAGACAGGTGTGACACCTTATTGTGCATTGAAGGAATAAAACCGAATTTACCCGACTGGAACTGGTAGTGATTTAATAGCCGCTTCATGGCCTTCATAAGCAAATATCCGGGCGTCCCGATGATCGCTTGCGCCATGTGGCGCGGGGCTTCCCCCGTGTTTTTTTAAATAAGACATTGCTTAATGATTTGGCACTTTTTTGGCTCAGGTAATGAAACTAAGGAGGCAAAATATAATGAAACTTCTGGAGATCATAGCCGTTCAGGCATCCGGCCATTTTAAAGAGCAGGCCCGCCAATATTTGATTCAATTTTGCCGCACCTTCAAAGAGCCGACTCTCTCGGAACTGAAACCTTATATTAATTCTGCCTTCAGCGGAGATATTGCTGTAATGCTTTTATGGCAAAAACTGGAGTTCACAGGCACTAAAACTGATGTGGGGCAGAACCTATCTAGTGCTTTGAAGAGTTACGGTCTGGTTGACCATACTTGCTGGATCATGATAGAAGATCAATGTATAGCGAAATAAATATGTAACATAGAAAGATGGATTTACGAATGTGCAAAAAAAGGGGGTGAATTCATGATTGGAAATTGGTTGGAAATTGGTCACAATGCCGGTGGCGCTGTCGGACATCCAGTTTATCCATGGGTTTTTGAAATTGGCTCGTATGCGGCCTGGATAATCATTGCTGCAATTTTTGTCAGAAGCTATCGAAGAACGGGTGAGCTAAGTCTTTATGCATTGATATTTATTGGTGCGACGACCATGTTTTGGCTTGAGTTTCCGGCAGACTGGGGTGCATTCTTAATATACTCACCAAAGTTTACCCTTTTTCCTATTGAGTTGCCATTCACCACCCCAAACAAGCCCACATGGATGCCGGCAGCGTATGGATGGTACTTTCTTGCGATTTATTCTTTGATATTGTTTTGGGTCGATAAGTTGCGCGCAGCCAAGCCACACATGTCCAGAGTTCTTGCGGTTGCGATGATCGCTACTCCGTTCTTTTATGCGTGGAACATGATGGTGGAAGGCTTTTCTGCACTTGTTGGTTGGTGGACTTATCACGAGGTCTTTGGGCCCGCCATTACCTTTACGCGTGGAACTTATCCGCTGGTGTTTCCTGTGATCCCATTCACAATCTATGGTGTCATCCAGACCCTGATGCTGATATGGAAAACATCTGACGGTAAGCACTATATAGAGCAGATCGCGGGTGCCCACACCGCCCCAATCGGGCATGGCAAGGAGTTGCGCCGCGCACTGGCCTGGATCATTGCTATGAATTTAATTTTCGGCATGTTTGCTCTGTCCACGTTTCTTTTTAGATTAATGATCAGTTAGCAATCTGTCGCCGTGCCCATCATCGGCATGCGTTAGGCACCGGAAACGAATTCCGCAAGGCCGACCAATTATCTGCTTATAAAATATAGAGAAAATTATGGAACACCATGAACAGATACCTATACTAATAGGGAAAGGTGCCCGGATTGTAGATCGGGGAACCTTCATCGTATTCATTGCTTTGGTTATATGGTTATTGATTGATACCAGTAAACGTCGAGAATTGAGTATATCCGCTCTTTGCACCATCGCTGGGTTAAGTATTTTTTGGCAAGAGTTTTATGCGGACTGGGGGGTTTATCTATTGTGGAGCAACTCTTTTAAACTTATGCCGTGGGGTTCTACGCTTTGGACTACACCGAATAAGCCTTGGTTTGTAATTGTTGCATATCCATTGTTCATGTGTTTTAGTATTGGAACAATGTTGGCGCTCTGCCGTAAAGTATTAGCTAAACGCCCAAATAATAACCGATTTCTCATTTGCCTGCTCACTGCCGGCATCTGCTTGATAGCAATTAACACATTAATTGAATATTTCGCAGTGTCAGGCTTTGGCGTTTGGGGCTATGTCAGTGCAATCGGCCCCGCCCTTGAAACCGGGCATGCTTTACAACCTTTACTTTATCCTAATATTCCTTTTGGTATTTGGGGGGCGGTTATTTGTTTCCTGATTTTAAGTCAAAGCGCGAATGGGCGGCCAAAATTCGAATCCATTACAAAACCGGACAACTTTTCAGCGGGCTGGCAGAGGGAGACTGCACGTGCGATTGCCTGGATATTTGTTTGGAATGTCAGTTACTGGTTAATACTGTGTACGCCACTAATTATTACTCGTGAATTACTTGGTCGGCATAATGCATTAGTGCCTTAAATGGGAAATTAAACCTTAAATCAAGGGCTTAATGAATGATCTTATCCCTACATATCTTTGAACCGCAGGGAAACATAAAGGCTTTCCGGAAAAGTTGGACCAGGCTGATTAAGAAAATCTACGAGGTGACTTATTAGCATCAAAACTTTTCAAAAGCAGGACCAAACTAATTTTTGCTCTCCGATAATCGGGTGGGCAATATTGGGCATAATCGCCACTATCTTTTCGCTTTCCATATTTGGTCAGTGGATATTTTCCGCTGCAGAATTTATGGCCGTTCCTATAACCTCATTAGACGCAATGCCGAAAGCTGACATTTTTAAGATTCGTATATTTGAAGTCATAAGCAGCAGTATAGCCTTGATTGCCTTGTATATATTTCTTATCCGTCCCTGGCTTAAGACAGGCCGCGCTCCAATCCTCGGACTAACGCTTATTGGCGCACTAATCAGTTATGTGATTGATACAACCGTGAATTATCATGGTTACTTTATGGCCTGGAATGTTCATTCGATCAACTGGGGCACATGGGCAGCCTTCTTCCCCGGTCACACCGGACCTACCCGCTTCGCGGAAGCATTATTCTGGGGACCTCCGATGTATCTCTACTTCGGCGTACTTCTCGGCCTCATTCAGTACATGGTAATTCATACAGCGCAAAAGCGCTTTGGCTTCTCGCTTGTAGCTGCCGTTCTCACGTCTATGGTAGTTGCATTTTTCCTTGATTTGCTGGCCGAGTGGGGCATTATCTTTTTCACCCAAGCTTATGCCTGGGCAAGGACAATAAGCTGGCTCACGCTATTGCCCGGTTCTCAATTCCAGTTTCCGCTGTATGAATCATTTGCGGTAGCTATATATGGAACGATATATTCCTCGCTAATCAAATCGTCCAAAGAAAACAGAATCTCTTACATCGAGCAAGGGGTGGATCGGCTCCCGGGTGCACTGCAATTACCTGCGCGATTCTTTGCGGCAACCGGTCTGGCTAATGTAATAACAGCCATCTATTTTGGCACCTTCTTTTTATTTTCGTGCTATGCCAATTCTCAAGCTGCGCTGCCGCATTATTTGATGTTTTCAAAATGAGAATTATAACCGAAAAAATAACTGTTTTTACCGCTGCCTGGAAGACTGCTTTGAGACCTTATTTTGTAGCAATCATTTTATTGACATACAAGCGCGGTTTCATTTTTTATCCCATCGCCCGGATAAACAAACATCCCTCCGTGTCTTTGGCTGTCGATTTTTTGGGCAATTTCTTTCATCGCTTTAATATCTTTTTCAACGACCGTGGTACGGCGTTTAATTTGTATTTCCCAAAACTTTTCTTCTGTGCAGTTCAATAAACCTTGGACTTTTCAAACAGCACCTTTCCGGCCAAAGGGAATGCCGAGTTTGTGCATTTTCGACCGGAGCGTCGAGGGATTTATGTTCAGAAGCTTTGCTGCGCCATTTTTCCCGCCTACGCGGCCACCGGCCATATTCAGGGCCTTTAAAATTGCTTGTGACGTTGTTTGCTCAAGAGTGAAAGGATTTCTTCCCACGTTGTTCTCGGGTATTATGATGTTTGTGCGGGGGATAGTGTTGCTTAGATTGTCAAAGGTCAGCGGTCGTTCCCTGCTGATGATAAGGGCGCGTTCGACTGAGTTCTGCAGTTCCCGGACATTGCCTGGCCAGTTGTAATGCATGAGTTTGTCGATAGCACCTGGTGCGAGTGTGGGGATCTCCATAAAACCCATCTCCCGTGCCTTCTTCGTCATGAAATACTGGACCAGCGCTGGGATGTCGGCTCGCCGGTCACGAAGCGGCGGAATCACAATGGGAAAAACCCTGAGGCGAAAATAAAGATCCTCGCGGAACTTGCCCTCCGCCATCATGGCCTCCAGATTGCGGTGTGTAGCTGCGATGACGCGAATATCAATCTTGATGGTCTCTGTTCCGCCAACCCGTTCAATTTCCTTTTCCTGGATTACCCGTAGTAGCCTAACTTGCGCTCCCGGCGTTAATTCGCCGATCTCATCAAGAAAGATCGTTCCGCCTTGGGCCCGTTCAAAGCGGCCGCGTTTTTGGAAAAAAGCTCCTGTAAATGCTCCCTTTTCATGGCCGAAGAGTTCGCTGTCCATAAGAGATTCAGGTATAGCCCCGCAATTCACCTTAATAAAAGGAGCATTTTTGCGCGAAGATAGATTATGAATGGCCGTGGCTATAACCTCTTTTCCGGTTCCGGTTTCTCCCAGCAACAGAACAGGGCTGGCCAGAGGAGCTACCTGGCCGACCATTTCCATAATCTGCTTTAAACCGAAATGGGCGCCAATGATCTCTTCCCCAGTTTGCTGCCGCAATTCTTCCTGTAAATACCGGTTGTCATCCGCAAGTATCTCTTTCAACCGCAAGACCTCCCGATAACGCAGATAATTGGAAAGGGCGATGGAAAAGGGCTCATTCAAAAACGAAAACAATCGTATATGTTTTTCTGAATACTTTCCCCCCTCATTATTACCGACAAAGATACCGGCGATAAAATCCCATTCCAGTTTTGGCCCGATCGCCATAAAAGTTGCATCGGGGTAGCCAATAATTTCCGATATATATCCCATAATAGGATGCTCGCCTATTCGGTCGGCCACCAATACTTTCGGTCTCATCTGAGGATTTATTTTCATTTCCTCGATTAGTTGTTTCGCATCTGCCGGGGTGACTCTTTTGATGGAAGTAAGTTTTCCTCCGCTTAAATCAGCCATTGCAATGATTTCCGAAATCCCATGCACCGGATCATAAACAGCTATGAGCATGATATCCGCGGGAATATAATCACGAATATACATAAAACAATCCCACAGCGCATTCTCGATCTCCAGACTGCCGCAGATCCGCAGTGTGGCTTTCCGGAAAAAATAATTTTCATCTATTCTCATGAGCATCTCCTATTTAATATGATTTTATATATCATATTTCGCACTGTAACGCAATAAGTGCGAAATGTCATATATAATAGTGTGAAATATCATATTATTGCTTGCTATGTTTATATAACTATCTGTATATAAAAGCATAAATGCTTTGGCACGATTTGAGCTAAGACTATAAAAAGCTATATATAAATTAAAATGAAATACCTGAAGATGAAAGCCTTTGATTTGTTGATAACATAATCGTCATTAAGGAGGGTAAGAAATGGAAAAGTATGATTTTGTAATCGTTGGTGGAGGGCACAATGGGTTATCAACTGCTGCCTACCTGGCTAAGTCAGGATATACGGTAGCAGTGGCCGAGGCGCGGGTTGAGGCCGGCGGATGTATGGACTTTTCCGAAGTCAGGGCAGGTTGCATCATTCAGCCACATGCTCTTATAAGTTATGCGAACGCATCTCCAGGCATGGATCATCTGGATCTTTGGAGGTTTGGGCTTCGTTTTGCGCCAGTTAAAGGGCCGTTTATGCTGGTTAACTCGGATGACAGGCCTGTTCTGGGCCTTCATCCCCAAGACCCCGAAATGACCCGCAGGGCCTTTGAGGTTTTAAAAACGTGGTCGGTAAAGGATGCTCAGATATGGGAGAAGTTTGCATATGATTTAATCCCCCATATGAAGGATATATTGCGATCAATATACTGGGTTCCCCCATGGCCGCAGGATCTTGAGTATGAGCCTGAGGATCTCCCATGGTACCAAGTACTCAAAAAGGCCATGCCGCAACTGTTTAGTCCCGATTGGCTCGAGTTGAGCCTGGTTGAACTTATGGACGAACTTATGGAATGCGGACCCATGAAAGCCGCAATGATGTTTCAAGTCTACTATCAGGGAGTAGCACCGCATTGGCGGAAGCTGGCGATCCCCGCCTTTGGAACCTATCTCTTGATGAATTATTCTGATGGAATGTTTGTAGGCGGTATGCATATGTATGCTCATGCAATCATCCGTTGCGCCATGCACCACGGCGCCAAAATCCTCACCAACTCGCCTGTGGAAGAGATTATAGTGAAAGATAACAAAGCAGTGGGTATTCGTCTTTCAGATAGCGCTCAATACAAAGAGAAGCTCATCATGGCTAACAAGGCCGTGATAAGTTCTGTGGATACTCAGCAGACTTTCTTAAGGCTGGTCGGTTCCGATCATATAGACAAGTCATTGAAACAAAGGGTAGCGGACCTGGATATGAGATCCGGTTCCTGCGTCTACACGCATATTATTGCTAAAGATTACCCCAGATGCAAGGGGGAAGCGGGCAAATTGATGGCCGAGTTTGACTTGCCGCCTGCTGCATATATTTACCCCATGGATGATACCAAAGGTTATATGGATTATATTCGGGATGTGGAGGGGTTTAGAAACAGTGGAAAATTCGGTCCCCATCTGGCCGGGGGCGGCTATGCCAATGTAACGGCCTTAGATCCCACAATAGCTCCAAAGGGCTATACTGTCCTGGGTGGCTTTCAGACCAATGTTCCGCCTCCTGAATATCATTGTGACGGACCTGATGCCATTTCCTTTGAGAAAAAGGAGGAGTTTAACAATATGATCAAGGAAATGGTATGTCAGATGGCGCCGAACATGAGAGAAGACATAGTGTATTTCAATAGTAATACTCCACTTGAAGATGAGTTTCGCAATGCCGGACTTGGTGGTGGTGCATGGTGCGGGCCTGCCGAGACCGCAGACCAGTGGTGGAGCAACCGGCCACTGCCGGAACTATCGAGATACCGTGCGCCGATAGAGAACCTTTACCTTGCTCATCAGTCACAATATCCCGGTGGCCTTTGCCTGATGGCGGTTGCATACAACCTGATGCATATCCTGATAGATGATGGGGTGGTGGAGCCTAAAGCCTGGTGGTATCCCTCACCGTGGCACGTTAAGGACGGAGACAAGACAATACCCCGAATCGGCTGATACTATAAAGATAAATTAAAGGAGGTACAATATGTCAAGCGCTACGAATAATGCAATTGATAAACTGGTTCCCTATAAACGCGATGCTGTGGGGGCGATCCCCGAGTTTCCGATGGAATCTGAATTCGATGTGGTGATTATTGGCGGGGGCCCCAATGGGCTTATTGCCGGTGCGTATCTGGCTCGTGCGGGCTTAAGTGTGATTGTGCTTGAAAAGCGCACGGAAGTCGGCGGCGGGCTGGCTACAGAAGAAGTTCTTTTCCCGTGCTATTATACCCACACCCATGCCATTTATCATATGATGACGGATTATATGCCCCTTTTGCAGGATTTTGATCTTTCAAAACATGGGGTGAGTTTTTATACTCCCAATTACCAGACCGGGATGGTCTACGAAGACGGATCATCCTTTGTCCTGTGCAGAAGCATTGACGATACCGCCGATTCCCTGCGCCGGCTGTCCCATAAAGATGCCGAAACTTTTTTGAAGTTAATGCGGACATGGGAGCCGATGTTCGATGAGATTCTGGGGCCTGCAACCTACTATCCGCCCATGCCCGCACTGGAACAGGTTGTCAGTATGCAGAGGACTGGGATAGGTAAAGCTTTGATTGATCTTACGGAAAAAACACCTCTTGAGGTGATTACAGAGTTATTTGAGAATAAAAAGATACAGGCCGCCATGCTCTATTGTGTCTGCATGTTTGGACTCGACCCCAATGGCGCAGGAATGGGATTCTTAATCCCCCTGTTGCTGCAAAGGGCGGGGTGGAACAAAGCCTATTGCAACGGCGGTTCACACCGATTAGCTGCTGCCCTGGCGAGGGAGATTATGGCAGCGGGGGGTATGATCATGAGTCCTGCGCCGGTTACCAAAATACTTGTCGCAAATGGTCGTGCAACGGGCGTGGAAATGTATGACGGCCGTCAGATAAAGGCGAAAGCTGTTCTCTCCAGCCTTGATCCGCAACAGACTTTCCAGGAGATGGTGGGACCGGAGCATCTGGATGGCTACCTGAATCAGACATCCAAAGCCTGGCAGTATGAAAAAAAGAGTTTTTTTACTACACATGCAGTGCTGTATGAGCCGCCCAAGTACAAGGCTGATGACGCCTGGGTAGATAAAGCTTTTATGACGGTAATGGGATTTGAGAATGTGGACGAACTCTTGCAATACTGGAAGGGTGTTAAAGACGGGGATATTTCAGATCAACTGGCCGGGCACTCTACCTGTGAGACTTTAATTGATCCGCATCTGGCCAGAGTTCCTCCCGTTTCTATAACACCGGTAATGCTGGATACCTCCAAGCTCAAGCCGAGAGCACAGCATATAGCATTCTTCCAGATGCATGCTCCTTACGATCTTAAGGGCGGGTGGGAGAAGAGAACTGATGAAATTACCGAAAAGGTTCTTGAGAGATGGCGCAGGTATGCTCCGAACATGACAAAAGAGAATATGTACATGGTGCACAGCGAGACACCTGTGGATATCGAAACGCGCCTTGCAAGCATGCGCCGGGGCTCGTTCAAGCATGGAGATTATATTCCGTTTCAGATGGGCATGTTCCGGCCCAATGAACAGTGTTCGTCCGGCCGGACACCGATTGAGGGTCTTTACACCTGCGGTGCTTCGAACTATCCCGGCGGTCTGGTACTGGGAGGGCCGGGGTATCTTGCAGCCAATGCTGTAGCTGAAAATTTAGAAATCAAAAAATGGTGGAAACCGACCAAGAATATGCGCCGGTATGAAAGGGTGTATCTGAGCAAATAAAGAAAGGTTCCGGTGGGGTGTAAAACCCCGCCCTACCGTAGGGCGGCATTTTATATGCCGCCAAGAAACTTCTCTAATCAGGGGGAAGGTAGTCGTCAACTATGAAATGTACCAACCTGTCATTTCGACCAACGGGAGAAATCTTTATAAATCTTTTAAAAGCAAGATCTCTCCTTTCAGTCGAGATGACAAATGATGCATGACACGACAGTATGATTAACGCAAAAAGAGATTCAGGCTATGGAGAGAAATCCAAAAATATATTGTCCCGATGAAAAATACAAGGGCCTTCGGCCGCAGCCGGGGATTATGCAACGGATATGTCCATCGTCAAGGATATCTCCGAAAGTCCTACCTTCATTGTCGAATGTCGCTGTTGCAATCAGGTCGGCTATGGACAAATCCAGTTCGGGGTCTATGGCAAGCAACCCAAATATGCACCGTAACTACGGGAGACTGTGATGGCTGTAGTGAATTTAGATACTGCCCAGAGCAGGCTTAAGGATTGGTTCGCGAGCAAGCTGCCGCAGGCAAGCGATGTGGTGATTTCATCATTAAGGAGGCCCGACTCCGGTGCCTCCAACGAAACATTTCTTGTCGAGCTGCAGTGGCGTTGTGGCAGCGACACCCGCGTGGAAAAACTAGTGGTGCGCTGGCCGCCTGGGGGGTACAAGTTGTTTCCTGACTATGCCTACGACATGACGCAGCAATACACACTGCTGTATCGTCTTGGCGATACCAGCGTACCGGTCCCCCCGGCGCGTTGGCTGGAGGAGGACGCTGCGGTGATCGGCGCCCCCTTTTATATTGTTGACCAGGTCGATGGGTGGGTTCCGGGCGACTTTCCGCCCTACCAAATCGCCGGCCCGCTGTTCGAGGCGAAGGCCGCAGAGAAGGCCAAGACCTGGTGGAGCGCCGTCGATACCATGGCTGCCATCCATACCCTGGACTGGCGAAAGGCTGGCCTGGATTTCCTCGGCGTGCCTGGCGCCGGCAAGAACTACATAGAGCGGCAGGTTGCCTATTACGAAGAGGTGTTCCAGCAAAACAGGGAGCCCATGCCGGGCATCCTGAAAACCAGCCGGGACTGGCTCTTAAAAAACAGCTTCGAACCCAGGCACCTTTGCTTATGTTGGGGCGATGCCCGGTTGGGCAACATGATCATTCGCGACCATCAGGTCTCGGCGGTACTGGATTGGGAAATGGCGTGTATAGGCGACCCGGAATCCGATCTCGGTTGGTTTGTCCACATCGATTGGGCCACCAGCGTCGGTCGACCGGCCTCGCCTTTCCCGCGCATGACGGGTCTTCCAAGCATGCAGGAGACTATCGCACACTACGAACAGGCGACAAAACGGAAGGTGGAAAACCTGCATTACTACGAGGTGTTTGCTACTTGGCGCCTGGCCATTCTTTTCACCCGCATGGAGAACAACGAAAGTTATATGGAGCGCTCCAAGAACAAGAAGGGCTTCATCATCTGGCCCCATTTTGAAAAGCTGCGGAACCTTTTGGGTCTGTAGCTGCTTATTAACCATTAACAGAACAAAAAGAAATAAGGGAGGAAGATACTATGGAGAGAGATCCAAAATTATATTGGCCTGATGAAAAATACCAGGGTCTTCGACCTCAGCCGGGGGTAATGCAGTTGTGGTTTCATGATGGTATTTTCACTAACGGATATTCTATGCAACTTATGTTTCATACTGCTCCTGCCAAGTCCAGTATTTGGCTTGACGTCTGTGGACCGGATGGAAAAAATACCAATGTAGTAACTTTTTTTGATACGGATACTATTTCCGCAAAAACGGAATACTGTGATGTCAGGATGGGCGATAATTATGTGTTTGGTAAATTCCCTAAATACGAGATGCATTTTCGTCATGAAAACATGGGCGCGGATTTTGTCTACGAATGCCTGACGCAACCGATTTTTGAACCCCCCGACGGGGTTTATCAGGGAAGAGAGCAAGGCCCGCCTACACCATTATATTTTGGATATGCCGTTCGCCCCCGATGCCGGGTTACCGGCAAGCTGATCATAGATGGTAAAGAAATCCCGGTAGAGGGAGAGGGCTATGGAGATCATGAATGGAAATACGCTCCTCCAGGTCACTTCCAGCACCATTGCTGGACATGGGGAAAGGTATATCTTCCCGAACATACGCTGGTTTGGTGGGATGCGGTACTTAACCCTACCTTTGGTTTTCAAAGATGTAAGTGGCTTTGGTCTTTAAGCGGGGATAAGCTGTTCGAATATTCAAATCATGCCGCCATGTATGTGGAATTAGTCGACCTTGAATTAACGGAGTCTGGCGCCAGCCTGCCTAAAAAGATTATTCTTACTATTGATGAACCAAGGATTAAGGGAACGGCAACCTATAACATTAAGCACATAGCAAAAAACGTACCTATTGACGCTTTTGGCAGTTTTAAAATTGATCCTGAAACATGGATAGGCCTAAGGCATTATGCCCGGTTTGTATCCGAATGTCATTCCGATTTTGAAATAGATGGTAAAAGGATTGTAGCAGACTCATTGGAATCCCATGAAGTGGGAAAATGATAAATTTACATAAAATGGGGGAACCATGGCTGAAGAAAAAGAAATTAGTGCAAGCATGCTGATGAAATCGACTGGTCTGGGAGAGACTATGCTTTATGCCGAACCGGTAAGCTGTAATATAGTAGGAGATATTCTAGTTCTTCATGTCAAAACGGTTTCACCGGTGCAGTGGCATATAAGAACCGGGATTACATATAGGGGGATACTAAAGCTATTGTGGTGTATCTTTAAAAATTTCTCCGTAGTCAAATTCCTGTTTTCCGGTTTTATAAGACTTAAAAATCCCAGATTGCCCGAGGAATTTTAAAGAGTTTAAAGGCTGAAGTGAGAAGAATATGGTACGCTGTTAGGTTTTTAAGTTCATATAGCGCCTCTTGCCAACTTAACTTTCTAATTTGAAGGCTAAACCTTAAATCCTAGCAGCGTCCCATTTCTAAACCCCCTAGCAGCGTCCCATTTCTAAACCCCTATCATTTCCTGTTAGCTATCATTCCCTTGACATAATATCGTTTTCTATTTAAAATTATTTCCACTAAAAGCAATGTCTTATCAAATCAAATCGGGCGTTTTGTCGTCAATCGACTGATGCGGCTCGTCGGGTAGGGTGATGGAAACCCTTAAAACATAACGAGAGGTGAATATGGACATCAATTTTAAAGCCAAACATGAAGTACCGATGTGGAACGAAACCCGCTGGGGTGGATGCTACAATCCTGAGCAAGGTGTTGGACTCTATTTGCATGCCGGTCGACTGCGCGGTAATCTGGATTGGTGGTGGGCCCAAACAATTATCTACATGCCTGATGATCGTGTTGCAGTAGAGCGTTCCTGGGTGCGTAACTCTGTCGAAGACGGCGTTAAAACCTCCAGCCTTGATCTTCGAGTAAGGAACAAAGGATGGACTGCTCATTATGACGGCATCGTCGAATTGACAACAACTGTGGCTCTATCTAAAGCACCGCGTGGCTGTATCGCACCTTCTATTCCGGCGAGTTTCAACATTACCGCCGACGAGAGTCGACCTTGGTGGGATATGTACGTGGGTATGCCTGCTTTCAAGGAAGGGGAGTCCGGTACGCATCTTGAGCAGCCGGGACAAGGCAAGGGCACATTACAGGTTGGAAAAGAAAGTTATCTTCTGGATGGCGTCACATACTATGACCACTCCTCAGGCATACGCGACTGGACCAAATCCCACTCGCATAACTTTGCTCATATTGTGATGCCGGACTATACGATTCATGCGGTCACAGTCTATGCAACGCCGACCAAGGCCCATGCTCACTTTGGTGTGTTCTCACCCATAGAAGGCAAACCGCTCAATATTATTCAGTCGACTATGCCTAAATTAACCGATGTTTTTAGTATGCATGATCAGTATGATTGGATACTTCAAACCGAGGGTGAAAAACCGCAAACCTTCCGTGTCGAGGTCATGCACACCTTCCCTATGACTATTACTAACGAAAACGACAATATCAATGGGTTTTATTGGGATGCTCCAGGCGACCCAATGTTCTTTACTGAATGCCAGGTCAAAGTCACTGCGCCTGACGGAGCTGTCGGTTATGGGCACATTGAGCGTACCAACCGAAGGAGCTGTGTGCTTCACCGTGATAGCTAAGTATTAGAGAAAATTAGTCACTACAATTACTGCTTTGCTTCCTGAAAGCAGGAACACGACAGATGTCTTAGATCTACAAGGTTTCATTCTATAATCAACACAAATGCGGATCATTTCACCAATAATTTGACAAAAGCTCTAATTTTCTTTATAAATTAACATCTTTTCATAAAGAATTTTTTCCCAACATCAAGTAAAGACAGATTACGTATATTAATTGTTATATTTCTCGGTACGAAAGAATATGAAAAAAATACATCTAAAAGCTGTAATTATTGGAACTGTAGCGGATTTGTTGGCCACATTTCTATTTGGAATTATACTCTTTTTTTTATTTGGCCAAGGTGGTGATAAAGCCCTACCGTATGCTTTATTGACTGGATTGGCGTGTATAGTCCTTGGAGGATATGTGGCAGCATCAATAGCGCCAAATTATAAAATTTTCAATGCAACTATGATCGGCGTTGTTGGCATTTTAATTGGAATACCATTTATAGGCTCATATCCTATTTGGTACTCAGCTTTATCAATAATATTAATGCCACCAGCTGCTTATTTGGGTGGAATAATCAAATTGAAAATATAACCATTCACTGGTGCGGACGGCGAGTAGCATGCCGCCGCACAGCTCTATAGTTATACAAAAGGACAAATTCTTATGGGATGGTTAGAAGATATTGCCAAAAGACTTCCTGTTGAAAAAGCATATTTTGATGCCTTACAACCTGCTTTCAGAGAAATAGGAGATGTGGCTAGAAATACTATTAAAGCCTCTCGATTTATACTTGCTCCTATAGATTACTTGGCAGCACAACAAGATAGATACCAGTCATTTCTAAAAAAGGTTAACGAAAGGGTTCCTGAAGAAAGAATGATTCCGGCACATCCTCAAATTTCTGGTCCGGTTATCGAGGGACTAAGGTATATTGAAAAAGACAGTATTTTGGCAGAACTATTTATAAATCTTCTTGCCAGAGCAATTGACAAAGAAAGAGTAAATGAGGCTCATCCTGCATTTGCAAATATCATTTCTCAATTATCGCCAGATGAAGCCTTCATAATTTTCAATCTAAACAAGAAGGATTTCAAACTCAAACAACATTCAAAGTTTTTTCCTGAGACGCATACTTTTGGACCACGGAAAACTATTGCTAATGAATTTCCTGTAGCAGAATTGGTGTATCCAGATAATTTTTTTTTGTACATGGATCATTTGCATAGTTTAAATATGGCTGGCGTATGGCAACATGGAAATCAAGAATCAATAATGGATGGTAATATTCAGACCGGGGTTCACATAAACAACATCACTCAGCTGACTATATTTGGGAAATTATTTGCCAAAGCATGTATGCCAAACAAATTATAAAACAATGTATAACCAGTTATTTAACGCGGACTCGCTGAATAATTCTATTTTAGCCCCACGAGAAACAAATGAAATATTTAGAAGAAGCAAAATCAATTTGGAAAAGCTTTGTACCTAAATCAGGACAATCTGATACTGTCCAAGGAGAATTACTCAGATCAGTTGAAAAACTACGTGATGAAGCTATTCGGAATGGAAATGGGAACTGGGACAAAGGTTTCGTAATTTTATTAAGTTTCATCTCCAAAAAATTAGATGACCAAGATGTATTTAGCATGGATACCCGGATTGAAATTAACAAAATTCTTGAAAGATTATCAGATTTTGAGTCTCCCTATTTAGAGGACGACTATTACGATTTTCTTGGTGATTGTGTTGTTGAGTATTTTCAGCATTATGGTTCTCAACCCTATAGTCACAATAAAGAGTTGTGGCGCTGAGGGGCTAACAATCGAATAAATGCTGATGACCAAAAAAGCCGAGTTTTGGTTTCGTAAATTTTATGGCTGTCGTTTCGGGTTTTTCGTCAGCTTATTCACGCGTTAACTGCGTCATAAGAAAAATGATTGATATTGAATCAGTAATACAGAAAAAGGCTAAAAAATTAAGGGCCATCGCTGATGGGCTTGTTGGTCTATATCCGATAGAAACAAAAACAGTTAAGTTTAATACGAAAATTCTCGATCATGAATCAAATCCTCCTGAATTAGTGAATGAATTTTATACTTGGGAAAAGGTGCAGAAATCAATTTTTGTTTATTATTTTTCAGTATTGCAAGATGCGGATTTGGAAATAATCCAGAAAAGAATTACTGATGCAAAAAAGGAAAAGCTTGCCCAAAGAGCTTACCCTCGTATCAATTCACCTTCAAGATATCTTTATGTAGGAAGCTCAAGAGAAATCGCTAAGCGTATAAAAGAACATCTCGGATTTGGGTATGAAAAAACTTATGCTATGAATCTTGCGTTCTGGTGCAATGATTTGAATTTGGACATGGACATCTTTTGTATGCGCTATAATCCAACAGCAACAAAAGAAGTCATCCAGGCATTTGAAGATGGATTATGGGATCATCTAAAACCACTTTTAGGAAGGCAAGGAGCAAGGTGAGCAGTTAAACCAACAAATGGTGCCAACTCAAAAAGCCGGGCGGCACATTTTGATCGTTATTGGCGTTGAAAGATATGAATGAAATACCATTAGGTGTTGAAACATTTGTATTATTCTTTGGAATTTTTTCTCTTGTCGCAATTCCATTAGTTTTTATAATTTATTTTGTGAACCTATGGCTTAATAAGAGAGATCCAAACAGAGAAATTCGACGTTATGCTCGCCCGATATCAAAAATTGAGAAATGGATTCGATCATTTGCTGGTTTTCTAATGATCATTCTTGGTGTCATTCAGGCTTTGTGGCCCTTTTATGCAATATTCATTTTAAAAGAGCCGGAATATCTTAAGGGCATTAATTTTTCTGACAATATATTTATATTAATTTTTAAAATGAAACAGTTCTTTGTTTTACCTTTATTATTGGTCTCGGCTGGAATTTTTTATATAAAAACGAGTCGAAAAGGTTTTCGTAAAAAGCTAACAAGTGAAGAAATTAGCTT
The DNA here is from genome assembly GCA_043825875.1 of Pseudomonadota bacterium. Lineage (GTDB taxonomy): Bacteria > Desulfobacterota > Desulfobacteria > Desulfobacterales > RPRI01 > RPRI01. The sequence goes on from JBDRRF010000089.1 coordinate 18,803, forward strand.
ATAACCTGGCAGTTCAGGTAACAGCCAGGGCTGAGCCGCTTTAGCAGTTTGATATTAAATTGAAATTTTATCGTTTATATAAAAGTCAGTGGGGACCCTGGCTGTCTCTGACTTCTGCGATTACTCTCTTTCTATTAGTAATGAACCGTTTCTAAAAAATCCGATAGCATTTCTTTGTAGCATTTTAACCCGAAGCTACGTACTGGTTTATTATCGGGTTATTAATGGAAGAAACATGCTTTTTAATACGGTCTGGCAGTGTAGTTTCTTAGGAGGTGCTATACGTAACAATAAAGAGGTTTATTTGGCGGAAAAAAAGTTTGTTATATAAAAAGGGGAATCAGGGATGTATTGATCTTTTAAACTTGCTGGGAATCGTTCAAGCGCGCAACTTTTATACCTCATAATTTAGAAAAATTGTGTTAACTTATTTGAAACTATCCGTTATCAGGCATTGGTAAGAAACATAGTGATTGTCTCCAGAGGTGGTGTGAAAATCCAAAGTCGAACTTGATATTTTCACAAAAACAGGGTACTCTGTCGGCATGATAAAAAGAGACATAACTGCAGAACTGCTTGAGGCCGCAGGCGAATACCCGGTGGTAACAGTATTCGGGCCGCGCCAATCGGGAAAAACTACGCTTGTTAAGATGGCTTTTCCAGGCAAATCATATTATTCTCTGGAAGATCCGGATGTGCGTATGGCTGCTGAAACAGATCCCAGGGGTTTTTTGGACAACCTTAAAGATGGTGCTGTGCTGGATGAGATTCAGCGAATGCCGCAATTGTTGTCTTATATTCAGGGAATAGTTGATCGGTTGAATAAGCCGGGCATTTTCATTTTGACCGGAAGTCATCAGCCCGAACTGCACCAGGCAGTAAGCCAAACACTAGCCGGAAGAACAGCAGTATTGAAGCTTTTGCCTTTTTCACTTTCCGAATTGCTTAATTATAAAAAAAACTGGGATGCGTATGAATTAATATCCAAGGGATCATATCCACGTGTCCATGAGGAAAATCTGAAACCGGCCCGTTTTTTCAACAGTTACATGCAGACCTATGTGGAAAGAGATATACGTGCTCTGATCAACTTAAAAGACCTGACAACTTTTCAGCAGTTTGTCAGATTGCTGGCCGGACGTATCGGGCAGATTGTGAATTATGCTTCGCTCAGCAATGACGTTGGTGTGTCTGCAACTACAATCAAAAACTGGATTAGTGTCTTGAAAGCTTCATTTGTTGTTTTTGAACTTCCTCCTTTTTTCCAAAATATAAGCAAACGAGTAGTCAAATCACCAAAAATTTACTTTAATGATACAGGACTGGGGGCTTATTTAATCGGAATAGAAACTCCGGAGCAGGCTTTTAGGGATCCATTACGTGGCGGTCTTTTTGAAAATCTGGTTATAACTGAAATTCTAAAAGAACATCTTAATTGCGGGGAGAATCCGGAACTCTTTTTTTATAGAGACACACACGGCAATGAAGTTGATTTAATTATCAGAAAGGGAAGAAAGCTGATTCCGGTTGAAATAAAATCAGCGGCAACCTTTACGCCCGACTTTCTTAGAGGTATTGAACAATTTCAAAAAACTGCCGGCGAAAGATGCGCACCTGGATTCGTTTGCTACAACGGCTCCGAAGAATATACACTTAAAGGTATTCGTGTGTTGAATCCCATAAAAAATGGAAGAGTTCTCAAGAATTATCCCTGATTGGAATAACTTATAGCAGAGCTGGTGGAGTGCGATTAATTAAATAATTAAATACCCCATCGTGCTCTGAATCCTCTGGTATCCACATGCACAAAAGGGCCGTGATTGTAATTTTTTTTGTACCTCCCAAGTCCTCCGATAAAAGGAACATAGAAATGCTTTTCATACATATTGTCGATAATATCGTATAAAACAGCGGCATCCCGGTAATCTGTTTCACCGTTTATGTCAAGATCGTCCATCATGCCGTCTTCGGGATTTTCATCAATAAATATATCTGCCGCTCCTCCCCAAACATGGCGACTGTATTTTACGTTACCGATAAGTTTGTTATAATACGGTGTCCTGTAGCCACTCATTATGCTGAATGTACCACAGGGATATCCCGATTCATTTGTTTTTTTCAGAATTAATTCCAATTTTAAAACCAATCTTTCTTTTAAAACCAGATATTTGGGATAACCGCCTGCCTGTTTGCATAAAAACTGATTTATTTTAAAATGGGGCGAAATGAGCGTTTCCTGATTATCCGCTGTTATTTCAATAAATCCTTTTGGCTTATTATAAATAGCTAATTTTTTTAAAGGAATGTCAGGATATTTTCCGATTCGATATTTATTTAAATATTCACCTTTTAATTGTTTAAATGGAATCATCACGAAAACATTTAACATCATTGAATCAATAGTTTGATTATTTTGAATCTTAAGCTTGTACAACCCTTTTGAAGCAGGCGCTTGCCATTTGTATTCTCTGTTGACTAATTGTGATGAAATGTCTTGTTCATTTGTCACCAGATAGCTGTTGTTTTTATTGTCATCAAGAATTTCGATATGTAATACTTCATTTGGCAAAACGAAAATACCAACTATGTTATATGGTGAAATTTCCTGTTTAAATTTAATCTTGAAACCGGCTTTTTCCGGCGAATACTTTGCGTAAATCAAATCTGCTTTGAAAACAATTAACAGTAAAAAAAGGAGTCCCCAAATAATATAACGAAACCTATGTGTTTTCATGCTTTTGATATTCATAACCTGTTTCTCATACGAATTTAATAACAAATTCGGGGTTAATTTGCCGGCGGGGCTTCTTTTAATGCTTTAAGAAGGGGCTGGTCCCGTTTATATATATCATTTCGGAAATTAATCTGACCATCTTCATTTGCCCAGGCAGTCCAGTATAAAATATGTACCGGAATCGGTTCCGGCAAACGGACTGTTTGTTCCATCCGTTTATTAATCGAGGTTATGATTTTATCCCTAGTCCAGTTTGGGTCGTTTTTTAAAACATATTCTGCAAGTTCTATAGGTTTTTGAATGCGAATGCAGCCCGAACTGAATCCGCGTTCCGTCTTTTGAAACAATTCCTTGCTTGGGGTATCATGTATATAAACATCAAACTGGTTTGGAAACATAAATTTTATATCACCTAATGAATTATCCGGGCCTGGTTCCTGCCTGAAACGATAAGACAGGTTTTTACCGGTTATTTTAGACCAATCAATAGTTGCGGGGTCAATTTCTTTTATATTTTCACCCCAGCCCTGAAAAACTTTTATATTCTTTTTTGCCAAATAACCGATATCTTTTTTGACATCGGTTAAAATATCTTTTACTGCAATTCCCGGGGGAATTTGCCAATAAGGGTTTAAAACCAAATATCTCATTAAACCACTAAATACGGGCGTCCGTCTGTATGTTTTTCCAACAATTGCATGCATTGTCATTACTTCTTTGTTGTCTTCAAGCACATCCAATTCAAAGTTTGCTATGTTTACTATTATGTATCGCTTCCCCAGATTATTCGGCAGCCAGCGCCAGCGTTCCATGTTTACTTCAATTTGCTCGATTCGCTCATTCACGGATTTATTCAAGGCGGATAAAGTCATTTTACCAATCGCCCCGTCAATATCCATACCATGTCGTTTCTGAAATAGTTTAACAGCTTCCTCCAATTCATTATCGAAATAATCAGATTCGGGAGATTGATCGGCTTTTAAATCGTTTGTCATGGATAGCCGTTTTCGCAGGGCAACAATTCTTTCGCTTTTATCGCCTTTTTTTAAACTTTGGCCTTCAGGAATAGTTTGCCAACCACCTTTTTCTAAAATATTTCTATAAAATGCTAAGGCATCCCTCAAACTCTTATAACCTGATTGCGATGGAAGAAAACTCTGAAGTGAATCTTTTATATTATTATATTGAAATGCATTTTGAAGAACTTCCGACAAATCTATTTCATGGCGATATGCAAACCATTCCGAATCAATGGTTTGCGGATTAACACGACCGGCTAAATAATGTGAACCTAAAAGAAGATAGGCATCAGTGAGAAGAAGTTCAAGATCGACTAACCGGCTATAGAAAAAAGGTTTCGGGTTTTTTTGATTCTTTTTAATATCTTCAAGCATTCTTGTAATATTTGCTATGTGATAGTCAGATGGTTCCAGTCCTTCTTTCGCTGCATCCTGGATTGATTTTATCAATTCGTCAATATTGTTAACCGGTCCATTATTATCGAACCAAGCCGGTACATAAACTTTGTTTTCATAAAATTTTAATAACATGGTTGAGGCATGGATTCTTTCTTCGCCAACCATCAAAGCCGGCGGGACTCCGGCAGATTCGATCCGATTGCGCAATTTTTCCTGTAACTGACCAATTAAATCCGGATCGTACGCCAAACCAAAGACGACATAAAAAAAGCAGCTTAAAAATAAAGTTACAATAGACATTGAAATAGTTTTTCTTTTCATTTAGTTCCTTTGGTACTGGCACGGATACCAAGCTTGCGCATTTTGGTCCGAAGTGTTGAAGGATTTATTTCCAGAATCTTTGCTGCGCCGTTTTCACCTCCTACACGGCCATTGGACATTTGCAGGGCTTTTACTATTGCTTGCGACATTGTTTGTTCAAGACTGAAAGGATTTTTCCCGTTACTCTCAGGTGTTGTTGTTTCTGTGCGAGGGATGATATCACCCAGATTGTCGAAGGCCAGTGGTTTTTCCCTGCTGAGGATAAGGGCGTGTTCAACTGCATTTTGAAGTTCCCGGACATTTCCGGGCCAGTCGTAGTTCATAAGTTTTTCAAGTGCCCCGGGTGCGAGGGTGGGGGTCTCTAAAAAACCCAGCTCTTGAGTCTTTTTCACCATAAAATATTGGATCAAAGCAGGAATATCGGCGCGTCGGTCACGCAGAGGCGAAATTGCAATCGGAAAAACCCGAAGGCGGAAATAAAGATCTGTACGGAACTTGCCTTCTGCCAGCATGGTTTCCAGATTGCGGTGCGTAGCAGTAATAACACGGATGTCAACCTTGATGGTTTCTGTCCCGCCAACCCGTTCTATTTCCTTTTCCTGGATTACCCGCAAGAGCCTGATCTGTGCTCCGGGAGTTAACTCGCCGATCTCATCAAGAAAGATCGTACCGCCATGGGCCCGCTCAAAGCGGCCTCGTTTCTGAGAAAGGGCTCCGGTAAATGCTCCCTTTTCATGTCCGAAAAGCTCGCTGTCCATAAGGGATTCAGGGATGGCACCGCAATTCACTTTAATAAAAGGACCGTTTCTTCTAAGCGACAGATTATGAATGGCTGTTGCTATGACCTCTTTTCCTGTTCCTGTTTCCCCCAACAAGAGAACAGGACTGGAAAGGGGCGCAACCTGACCGACCTTTTCCATGACCTGCTTCAGACCGAAATGGGCGCCCACGATCTCTTCTCCTGCCTGCTGCAGTAACTCATCCTGCAAGTACCGGTTGTCATCCGCAAGAACCTCTTTGAGCCGCAGTACTTCCCGGTAACGTAAATAATTGCTGAGCGCAATGGAAAAGGGTTCATTTAAAAGAGTAAACAGTCTTACATGTTTTTCCGAGTATTTTTCCCCTCTGTTATTACCGACAAGAATGCCGGCAATAAAATCCCATTCCGGGTTTGGCCCGATTGCCATAAAAGCGGCATCAGGGTGGCCAACAATATCGGACATTGGGCCCAAAATCGGATGATCGCCAATTCGGTTGGCCACCAATATCTTTGGTGTCATTTCAGGGTTTATTCGCAATTCCTCGATAAGCTTTTTAGTATCCGCCGGAGCAACGGTTTTGGCGGATATAAGTTTCCCTCCGCTTAAATCTGCTTTTGCAATGGTTTCCCCAATTCCGGTTTCCGGATCATAAATATCTATAAGTATGATATCTGCCGGGATATAGTCACGGATATACATAAAGCAGTTCCATAGCGCTTTTTCGATCTCCAGACTACTGCAGATGCGCAGCGTAGCTTCCCGGAAAAAATAATTTTCATCTATCGGCATTAGTGTCTCCCATTATTTATGAACTCCAAAAAAGTCCGAATTTTGATAAGCAGTCAAAATAGGTAGTCAAAATATAGCTTATTACAATCTGTAAAGCAATAAGCGTGAAATGCAACGCGTAAGGCGTTGCATACAATAACTTTGTTTGTTGCATTCGTTTATATATCTGTATTTGCTAGATAAATATTTTGGCACGTTTTTGGCTAATACATAAAAAGGGAAAGTGAGGTAAATTATGATGAAACTTCTGGAGATAATAGCTGTTCGAACATCCGGCCATTTTGCGGAGCAGGCCCGCCAATATTTGAAGGAATTTTGCCAAACTTTAAAGGGACCGCCGATTCCGGAAATGAACTTTTATATAAATTCTGCCACCAACAGTGATATCAGCGTAATTCTCCAGTGGCAGGAACGGGAACAACCAAACACAAAAACAGATGTAGGATTTAGTTTGGCCAGTGGTCTGAAGCGGTTTGGTCTGGTAGATCATACCTGCTGGGTTATGATGGAAGATTAATGAATTATAAATCTATTAAGCATTATTATAAGATGGAAATATCTATGATCAGGATTTGGCAGGTAGTCTTGCTTACAGTGGCAATGCTCTTTTGTATTGTCTCTGTTACTGCTTATGCGGAGGTTCTTCCGGTAATAACTCTTTCTAAAGGTCTGAAAATCGTTACTGAACAAGGCCGGGCTGTTAAAATCGCAGGGTTTAGCGAAAGAATTGCCGAGTCGGATGTTAATGTAGCACGTTCAGGTCTTCTGCCCAGAATCGATGCTTCCGCAGGGCATACAAGTCTGGATCGTCAACCGGCTATGACCTTCAACGGGTTGGCAATCAATACTTCCGACTCCCATCACTATGCATACAGTATCAGCATACAGCAGATTCTGTTTGATTTTTATGGTAGCCTCTCACGATATGAGGCCAGCCGTATGCTCCTCGAAGCAAAACAATTCGATTCTGACAGAATACGAAACTCAATCGCTTTAGAATTCACTGTAGCGTTTTATGAATTACTGGAGTCAGAACATCTGGTTGTTGCGGCAGACAAGGAGATTGAGCGGCTGGAGGCACATTACAGGGATGCGGACAAGCTTTACAAGGCAGGTGTTACTACCAGAAATGATCTTTTGCAGGTCCAGGTACGTCTGTCAGACGCCAGACAGAAGCAACTGACACTAAAAAATCTGGAAGCCTTGCGTTCGGCGAATCTTAACAATCTTCTTTTGAGACCCCTAAACAGTTCGGTCAGGGCCGAGGAGATAAATAGTCCCATATTGCCGCCTTCCAATCCTGATCTGGAACAGTTATGGATGGAAGCTTTAAATAAGCGTGCGGAAATAAAAATTGTAGACCGGACATTAAATGCTATCAATCTTGAAACGGTTGCAAAAAAGTCGGAATTTTTGCCGAAATTTTTCGTGAGAGCATCAAATGATTATATGGAAAATTCCTACCAACTACATGAGAATAACTGGTCGTTGATGTTCGGGGTTAACATAAATCTTTTCGAGGGTGGACGTTCCATGGCAAACTTACAAAAAACCGGGTATCAAAAGAATCAGCTTCTGGAGCAACGGGCCAGGCTTGTTGATGAAATCAAACTGGAACTGCAGCGCTACACCCTTGATCTGCATAATGCTTATGCACGTATTCTGGCAAACCAGGATGCCGTGGATCAGGCGCAGGAAAATTTGCGTATTAACAAAAGACGATATGAGGAAGGTGAAGGTACAGCTACACAAGTACTTGATGCCGTGACCCTTATGACGAATGCAGAGACGAATCGCATCCGCTCTGTTTATGATTACCGAAGAGCGGAGGCAGCGACTCATTATGCTACCGGAATCGATTTAAGGGAAAGTTATAAATAAAAAGGAGTATTTAATTGTTTGTGTCTAATCTCAGAAGAAAAAAAATATACATGGTTCTGTTGTTGATGTTTTTATTTTGCCTGATCTTTGCCGGGATTTTTTACAAAGACCGTTTTCAGGCAGCTCCTTTGATAGAGGATGATACCCCTCTGGTTCGTACCATGATTGTTGATAGTATTACTGATAATATAAAAAACTATTCGTATTCAGGAGAGGTTCGCGGCCGCAGGGAAAGTCAATTAGCCTTTCAGGTAGGTGGTAAAATAATCAAGCGATATGTGGAGCTTGGTTCCATGGTCAAGCAGGGGCAAATACTGATGCAGATTGATCCTCAGGATATTGCAGAAACTGTAAACAGCCAAATTGCCCGGGTTGCTGCTATTAAATCCCAATTGGAATTGGCTGAAAAAAACCTGAATCGCTATCGGCAATTGTTTGAACAGGATGTGGTCAGCCGTGCACAACTTGACCGTTATGAAAGTACTTATGAAGTAGCACAAGCAACGTATCAGCAGGCAGAGGCTCAATATGTACAGGTATCAAACCAGTTAAAATACAGTTCACTGCGTACAGATCGTTCGGGTGTGGTTTCCGGAATCAGTGCCGAGGCAGGACAAGTCGTGGGTCCCGGACAGATTGTAATAACAATGGTAGATGAGAAAGAACTTGAGATTGAAATATATGTTCCTGAAAACCGTATTGGTGATCTTAAAAATGTTACTTTGATCAAGATTACTTTCTGGGCTTTGCCTGATTTGATTGTTGCAGGCAAAATTCGTGAAATATCGCCTATGGCGGACCCCGTTTCCCGTACTTACAAGGTTCGCGTAAGTCTGTTACAACAATTGCCGGAAATCAAACTGGGCATGACAGCTAAAGTAGAAATCGCAGCTCCGGATGATCAAACCATTATTGCATCTATTCCCCTGTCAGCTCTGTACCAAACTAAAGAAACCCCCTGTGTCTGGATAGTCCGGGAAGAAAAAGTCTGGCTCAGACCGGTCAGGACGGGCATTTTCGGAAATGGCCGGGTTCAGATCTCGGATGGTTTGAAAACAGGAGAAGTTATTGTTACAGCCGGTGTTCATAAATTGCGTGAAGGTCAGAAGGTGAAAGTTATGGAAGGTGACAAAAAGTGAAATCCTTTAATCTGACAGAATGGGCGCTGAATCATAAGCAGATAATTTACTATTTTATCTTTATTACCTTTATTGGCGGCGTCATTGCTTATCAAAACCTGGGACGCATGGAAGATCCTGACTATACTATCCGCCAGATGATCGTAAGCGTTGCCTGGCCAGGTGCCAGCGCCAGAGAGATAGAAGAGCAGGTAACAGACAAGATTGAAAAAAAGCTCCAGGAAACGCCGGGTCTGGATTATCTCAAGAGTTACTCCACCCCGGGAAAATCCATTATATATGTTGCTTTAAAAGAAGATGATGTCCACGAAGACGAGGTTCGTCCAACCTGGCTTGAAGTGCGTAATATGGTCAACGATATAAAGAGAACGCTTCCTCAAGGTGTTGTTGGGCCTTTCTTTAATGATCGCTTTGATGACGTTTTCGGTTGTGTCTATGCACTTACGGGTGACGGTTTTACATATGAGGAAATGCGGGAAAGAGCTGAAAAAATCCGCCGAAGCCTTTTGCGTATAAAAGATATCAAAAAAGTTGAGTTGTTGGGGGTTCAGCCCGAGATAATCACTATCGAGATAGAAAACGGCAAGCTTGCCTTATTGGGCATTGATCCGGCTGTTATTGCCCGCTTTGTTGCGGCTCAGAATGCCATGGCTCCTTCAGGCATGATGGAAACATCCACAGATAAGATATTTCTCCGAACAACAGGTATGTTTGAAAAGGTTAAGGAGCTTAAGAGTTTGCCAATTCGGGCCGGAGGACGTACCTTTCGCCTGGGTGACATTGCGGGTATCAAACGCGGTTACGCAGATCCACCGGAACCCAAGATGTTTTATAACGGCTTGCCGGCCATAGGTCTGGCAGCATCCATGGAAAAAGGGGGCAATATTCTGAACCTTGGGAAAAACCTCGATCAGGCTATAAAGCGCATCAAAAAAGAACTCCCCCTTGGTTTGGAACTTAACACGGTGTCCGATCAGCCGCAAGTTGTGAAAGCTGCGATCAATGAATTCATTAAAGTTTTGGCGGAAGCAGTGATTATTGTAATCATTGTCTGTTTCTTAAGCCTGGGGCTGCGCTCCGGGCTTGTTGTAGCTCTTTGCATCCCACTGGTAATTGCAGGCGTATTTATTGCAATGCAACTCCTGGGAATCGACCTCCATAAGATTTCTTTAGGGGCGCTTATCATTGCACTGGGGCTTTTGGTGGATGATGCAATTATCGCCATAGAAATGATGACCGTTAAACTCGAACAGGGATGGGACCGCTTTTCTGCGGCTTCCTTTGCCTATAAAGCAACGGCTTTTCCTCTTTTAACGGGAACCCTGGTTACGAGCGCAGGTTTCATTCCAGCGTTTTTTTCCAAGGGCAGTGCTACCGAATTTATCGGAAGCATTTTTTCGGTGGTAACGATTGCTTTGCTTATTTCCTGGGTGGTTGCAGTTACTGTCACGCCGCTGATCGGATTTAGCCTTGTGAAAGTAAAACATACTCCTGCTGGTCATGAGCATAATATCTATGATACATTCTTTTACCGGTTGTTCAAAAAAATTTTGGTATGGTGTCTGACCTACCGTTGGCTGGTAATTGTGGCCACTGTGATATGCTTAATCGCATCCGTTTTTTTAATGGGAAAGGTGAAGAAAGAATTTTTCCCGGCCTCTACAAGACCGGAAGTAGTAGTTGAATTACGTCTGCCCGAAGGAGCATCGTTGCAAGCCACCGAACAGGAAGCACATAAATTTGCAAAACATATCGGCAACGATCCTGGCATTATCCAATATTCCTATTATGTAGGAAAAGGGGCGCCTCGTTTTGTTCTTACCGCCGAGCCTACGCTTCCCAACACCAATTTTGCGCAATTTATCATTTTAGCCAAGGACTTTGAAGCACGTAACAGGCTTGTGAAAAAAACAAAAAAAATATTTGCTACCAGCTTTCCAAATGTACGTGGTATTACCAAAGTAATTAATACCGGGCCATCCGATGCCTATCCGGTAATGATTCGTGTTTCAGGGATCAACCATCAAAAGGTCCGTGACATTGCAAAACAGGTACGTGATGTCATGGCGGCTGATAGTAATCTTAGGAATGTAAATCAGGACTGGAATGAAAAAAACAAAGTCATGCATCTAACCGTTGATCAGGACAAAGCAAGAATGCTTGGAATTGACAGCCGGACTTTGTCTCTTAACCTTCAGAGTCTTCTGTCGGGCGTACCGGTTGCCGAGTTTCGGGAAAAGGACAAGACCGTAAACATTGTGATTCGTGCAGATGCAAAAAACAGGTCCGATTTATCCGGAATCAAGGATCTTAATATACACATCGGCGGGGGCCGCTTTATCCCACTCGGTCAGATCGCGACAATAAGCTACGATGCCGAAGAAGGCCTGATCTGGCGGCGGAACCTGAAGCCGACCATCACGGTACAGGCCGGAACAATTCCCGGTGTCTTGGGAAATGATGCAACTGCAAAAGTTTTCAAAAATCTGTCAGACCTTCGCAAATCTCTTCCACAAGGTTATAGCATTGAAATCGGTGGAGCCATGGAACTTAGCATCAAGAGTACCCGCTGGCTTCTTGAACCTGTGCCATTGATGATTCTGATTATCACGACACTTTTAATATTGCAGTTGCATAGTATTTCCAAGGTAGTACTGGTACTGCTTACGGCTCCCATGGGCATAATCGGTGTCAGCCTGGGGCTATTTCTTACGGGTCGGCCCATGGGATTTGTCGTCCAGTTTGGGATATTGGCTCTGGCAGGTATTATCATGCGCAATACCGTAATCCTGATCGACCAGATCGATCAGCAGCTTAAAGCCGGAGAATCGGTATGGAACTCGATTATAAATGCAACAGTACTTCGTTTTCGTCCTATCATGCTAACCGCAGCAGCAGCTATTTTGGCCATGATTCCAATTTCATTCAGCGTGTTTTGGGGGCCTATGGCAGTAGCTATCGGAGGCGGCCTGTTTGGTGCGACAATAATGACACTTGTGTCTCTGCCGGCCATATATGCCGCATGGTACAAGGCGAAACCGGAAGATAAAGTACCATCAGCTATAATTTAAACTTTATCTTGATTGATGAAATCATATAAAGCACTCAAACCGTCATACCGACGAAAGTCGTTATCCAGAACATATTGAAATTGCTTGATACAGGATCGTGTTCTGCATGACAAAACAGGGATTATCCGACCTATTACATGTTTACTTTCTTCTTCAGTGTATTTCGTATGCTTCGTGGTTAAAAAAGAAATATATGTCTGCTATTAAAAATGTTTCCCGAAAGCCTTATCCTCCATCTTCAGACAGTATATTTTATTGATAGCTTCCTGCAATAGATCGAACCTTTTCATTAAAGTAATAGATTTCTTAAGAAAATTGTGATAACGGATTATTAAATCAGATTAGAAAAGAGACATCTCAGAAACAAACAAAACGAAAGAATAAGCAAAGGACAATATAGTTTTTGTGAACTTTTTTTGAATTATTGAACAATAAAAACCGGGTGCAGGCTGCGATCATAAAATATAAGGGTAAATAAGGAGGCAGGTCCGGGTATGAGCAAAACGAAGAAGATCGAAGTCTTAAGCCGTGAAGTGTCGTTTTATCAGCATCGTGAGGAAGATTTTATTTCTCTGACGGATATTGCCCGGTATCGTGACTCAGAACGTGGTGACTACATCATACAGAACTGGATGCGAAACCGGAACACCATAGAATTTCTTGGTATCTGGGAGCAGCTTAACAACCCAGATTTTAATTCCATCGAATTCGATGGAATTAAAAAACAGGCAGGATTGAACAGTTTTTCCCTGACGTCCAAACGGTGGATAGCCCAAACAGGGGCAATTGGAATCGTCGCCAAAACGGGCCGCTATGGCGGTACCTTCGCACATAAGGATATTGCCTTTGAGTTCGCCTCGTGGATATCGGTGGAGTTTAAGCTTTACCTGATCAAGGAGTTCCAGCGGCTGAAGGAGGAGGAACTCAAACAACTTGGGTGGGACATTCGGCGCAATTTGGCTAAAATCAACTACCGGATTCACACAGATGCCATAAAAGAGAACTTGATCCCCCCGGAACTCACGCCGCAACAAATAAACTTGGTTTACGCCTCGGAAGCGGATGTTTTGAATATGGCCTTGTTCGGCATCACCGCCAAACAATGGCACAACAGCCATCCGGGTGAAAAGGGCAATCTTAGAGATTACGCGAATATGTCCCAACTCGTGTGCCTGTCCAACCTGGAAAATCTGAACGCACTTTTTATCCAGGAAAAGACGCCGCAGGGAGAGCGGCTCTGCAAGCTGAATCGGATTGCAATTCAGCAGATGAGTATTTTGACGAACGACACCGGACTTAAACGCCTTGAAGCTGGGGACAAATAACGAAAACATCGAGACGCTCTTTTAAAATTCAATTAAAATTCTGAATCTATCAATAGGAAAGCCAACAATCAGTTTCTGCCGATAAAGACGGCAGAACTGTGCGGTAGATAAAAAATAATGTGAGGAAATATGATATCAAAGACAAAATGTATTTGTCTCTTTGCAGTAATGCTTATAATCACACCTAATATATCTATGGCAACATCGCCTGGATGTACAACTATTTTGGGTGCAATAATACATTTAAAAAATAATGAAATATTAGATGGGTATATTGAAGCTAATGCGTACATGAATTCGTGTAATAAAAAAAGTCCTGATTATGAAAAAGACAATGAATATATTGAAACGTTTAAAGAATATTTGGCAAAGGGCGGTGATATTGGTTCGTTAAGTGATGGACGAGACACAATTAAATTTATAAATAAATTAATAGATATTCAATATGGCAAGGTATCAAGACCTGTTATTACCAAGTCACACATTAAATTGATAAAAATGGACGATATAAGAAGCATTGAGAGCGTTTGCAGGAAATGGGATGGCCATAAGACCATGTCAAGTATTCCAATCATTACTGATTATATGGCCCAATATATATCTGCACATAAATTGGAAGCCTTTTATGAATATGATGAAGATGCCGAATTGCAAGCAGGTAAAATGTTGGAAGATTGTGGCCTTTGCGCATGTATTACAACATATTTAAGCTATAGCACTAAGTATTCCAGAAAAAAACTAATTAAATTAAGAAAAAAGATTGATAAAATGCCAAGCAGTAAATTAGACAAGGAAAAAATAATCAAGTTCTTTGAGTGTTATGATTAATATTTTTCTAACCCGTCGCTGCACCCGATCGCAGCCCGCTGGGCTGCTCCGGGTGAGCTTTTCGTTTATGCCAAAAAACATAGAGAGACTTCATGGCTTCAGGAGACGCACAACGAGTTTGGTTCCCTGAGATGATTGAGGAACTTACAGCTCATTGGTCAACATCTATGACTTGAGCTGAACTAACTGACTTCTGTCAGAGAATGACAGCCAAAAGGAAACAAATTAGAGACATCAGGGGAATCAAGCCTCCGCGATGTCGATGCAAAAAGTGTGGGACAGTATCTCAACAAGGTATTCATCCTATATCAATTCGATCAGCACTATTCACTTTAAGGAATTCGGGTACTCTCTCAGAGGAAGAATTCAAGGAATTTGACAAAAAATGGAATAAATTTAGAAAAGAAAATAATCTTGACGCTTTTGGGAATGAGATCGGGTTATGACAGGAAGAAACATGCCCATTAGTTTAGGAGACAGCATTGAGCAACAATAAGAACCAAAAATGGATTGAAGCAAAAAGGGAATTCCATCTCTCAGATCTTCACATTAAAATGGCAAGAGAAATAGGATTGAATCCTAAAAAATTTGGTAGCCTTGCAAATCATAAACAAGAGAAATGGAAGGCACCCTTGCCCGAATTCATAGAAGAAATATATTTCAAACGATTCAAGAAAGAAAAACCCGATGAAAAGAAATGAGGTCACCCATTAAAGGGTTCGTCAAAAGAAAAAACACCCCCCTATTAAAAAAGATGGTCTCTTTTTTAAATGACGTGTCAGTCTGCACTCACTTGAAGAAATGGGGTCAATTCTATATTTGATCTTTTTCCAAATATATCATAGTTAAAATGTAAACTTTAATGGGTTACACCATTTGCTCTTCCCAAAAATCGAGGTGGATCTTTGTGAATCCCCCATTTACTGACACCGACCGTTCGCTTCAAACTCATTGACATTAAAACGTTGTGATGTTATGATGTCATCATCTTAAATTTGGAGGTGAAATTATGGCAACATTATCAAAACGTTCAACTATCTATTTAGATCCGAATCTTCATCAGGCATTACGGCTCAAAGCTCTGGAGACATCGCGCTCAATGTCAGAAATAATTAATGAGGCATTGAAAGAAGCTCTTGCTGAAGATGCTGAAGATATTGCTGCATTCGATCAAAGAGCTGATGAACCTTTAATCAGCTATGAGCAAATGATCAAGAGGCTTAAAAAAGATGGCCGAATATAAAATATTTTTCAAAAAGTCGGTTTGGAATGATTTTAAATCAATTCCGGATAAAGATTTAGCAAAGATACTTAGCTGCATTGAATCACTTGGCGATAACCCGCACCAACCAACATGTAAAAAATTAAGCGGCCAAGAAAGATATCGTTTGAGATATGGCCGGTACCGCATAATCTATTCTATCCAAGATGACGAACTTACTGTATGGATTGTTAAAGTTGGACATCGCAAAGATGTTTACAACTGACGCTAACGAATAAAATAGGAATAGGGGGTCACCCCAATTTCGTGCCAATTTCCTTCATATAGTTTTTCCTTTGTTAATTTCCGGTATTTTGATATAGTTACATGTATTATGTGTTGAAATAGTAACTTATGTGAATATAATTCTTTGTAAATGAAAAAGACACAATGTTTTCGATAGATCATACAAAGAGTCAAAAATATGAAAGTTTAATGTGCTAAAAATCTGCACGATATGTTTAGAAAGAAATCATGATTACCAAGACTATTGAATCAGCAAGTTCAGGATATTGCCGTAGTTGTGGCAAAACTCATTCCATAAAACAAGGTAAGGCTAAAGAGTATTGTTTTGAATTAATGAAAACGCTGGAGGAGAAAGGGCGTATTGATTTTCATGTTCCGGAGCAGAAAGCAGACCCTCGTTTATATTTGGATTATCTACTTGGTGAGGCCAGAGGGCAAATGTTTGGTGTGCTGGAGTGTATGGATTCGGATGGGCAGCCTGTAATGCTGAAGGCGTTTTCCGGTCAATATAATGCTGTTTGGAATGTGGAAGGATGGGTGCCCCCGCTTTTGGATACGGGAAAATTCGAGTCTTTGGTATGTGATGTAGACAAACAGATCAAGGCTTTGGGAAGCCGGATCAATGGATTGTCTGAAGGGGTAGAAAAGCGGGAATTGACTTACCGGCGGAAAACAATGTCGCAAAACCTGATGAAAGAGATTCACGCGCTTTACCATGTCCATAACTTCCGATCTGAGGTGAGATCCCTTTTTGAGCTTTTTACAAACGGAATACCCACCGGTGCAGGGGATTGCTGTGCGCCAAAGCTGTTGAATGCTGCAGCGAAACAAAAATTGACACCCACGAGTCTTGCAGAATTTTTCTGGGGAAAAGAAAACCGTTCCGGTACCCGTCGGCAAGGAAGATTTTATACTGCCTGTTCGGAAAAGTGTCAGCCTATTTTGGGCTTTATGTTATGCGGGATCGAGCGTTAAATGATCCGGGAGATGTTAGGGTAGTATTTGGGACATGCAACTTATAAACTTAATTATTGAAAAGAAGACATTAATACTTTTTCAATCGAATCTTCCGACCACCTTGATTAACCGGATGAATTAAACCACTTCAAACTCTACGCTATGGGGCGGAGAGGAACGAGCCGGTTAATTAATCGATCTTGGGCATCAACGCCCAAATAGATGTTGGCCCGAATATTTAAAGGCAAACAATCTCTGAAGTATTGAAATAACTTCCAACTGGTCTTTTGAATCTCTGAGTCTACGGTAGGGTCAAGGTTTGCTAAATAAATATCAAAACGATTCACTACCATTGCCATTCTTCTTCATCCCAAGAATTTGAAATATTATTATCAATTATCGGTTCGTCATCACCCTTTTCGCCCATAATTTCGAAAGCGGCATCCCAACCCTCACGAACATTTTTAACAGGTCGAATGATGATTTGGTTTTTTTTACCTCAATTTCAACGTCATCCAAAATGCCAGTTTGATCAAGGATGGGCTTTGGAATACGCAGGCCTTGGGAATTTCCAATTTTAATTACACGCGCTATCATCAGATTTCTCCTTTATCACTTAATGTGAACACATTGTAATTACAATAGCCTAAGAAGTAAAGTCCTAAAATTTATAATGCCGGAAACACATAAACTATCCTGTATTGTAGTACTTAATCTGTCCGGTTTACAATGGTCACCAATGGAGAGATTATTGACAAAATAACGCGCTACGGTTATATAATCGACAGGAGATTCAAATGCAGGCTAACGTTTCAACTGAGGCCCTCGATGAATTGGATTTGATGCTGATCAAAGAGATGGAACTTGATGGCAGAATGACCTATCTCGAACTGGCCAAAAAAGTAGGTACTAGCGATACAACTGTGCGCAGAAGGATAACCAGCCTTCTGAATAGTGGTACCATTCATTTGTCCATCATGACCAATTCGGATTACTTAGGGTATGGTATACCTATTTACATCGCTGTCAAAGCCCGCCAAGGAGAAGTAGATACCATGGCCAAACATCTAAGTTCGTTTCAGAATGTTCAGAACATCATATCAACCAGTGGCCGTTATGATGTGATAATGGCGGCAAATTTTAAAGATGTAGAGGAATTGCATCAATTCATCACCAACGAAATTGGCATAAAGTTGAAAGTGACCAGTGTAGAATCAATGCTGCCACTTAGCTTGGTTAAAAGAGCCCTTCCTCGTTTGGGGGACGATCCATCAAACGAAACCAATATCTTTCCCAATAAAAACTCTAACTATATATTCGATGAGTTTGACCTGTCTTTAATCAGAGAATTAAAAATCTCTCCAAGAGAATCGAGCACTAAGCTTGCCAAAACACTTGGTGCCAATAGATTTGGTGTCAGCCGCAGATTGCAGAAACTCAAAGATATGGGTCTTCTTAAAGTGTTTTGCCACACCGATCCAGGCAAGTTAGGATACACGTTTCAAGTCGTAATCTTGATACGGGTCGATCCTTCCCAAACTCCCTCTGTTGCAACTGCACTTGCAGGGTATGACCAAATTAGATATGTGGCTATAATTACAGGGCGTTTTGATATCATTGTCTGGGCTTGGTTTCAAAGCTCACAGGATATGACTGATTTTATGCAGCGTCAGTTGTCGTCCATTCCAGGCGTTCTTAGCCATGAAACCTTGATCGGGGTCGGAATCCTCAAGTTTTTTGGTAGTGATAAAGTTGCAGGATTCGATCGATTCGGGTCCTTTGAGCAAAAACGGACTTGATGAGTATTCGGCGTTTGCTCCCGTTATAAGATTTATCCATCATCTCTTTGTAGCCTGTATCATAATTACAATTAGCCTTCTACTTATCGTGTCATTTTGAGCAAAGCGAAGCAATCTCCTCGATAGGTCAGATCATCTTCCTTGTCAGTCAAGATATAAGCTCAGTATAGGATCGTTTGATACTGGGTGCCTATATTTTTCTTGCAAATAATCCTCTATTAGCCAGTCACTTGTTTGACTTGTCAATAATTCTTTAAGCAGGATAACTCAGCGCCAATAATATAGTGTTTACTATTTAAATAAGTATAAAAACGTTGTAATAGTGCATATTATTATTAATAATAGTACAAAATATGCAATAATATATAATCTTATGACATATTATACTTGACAAACAAGGCCGGTTTCCATATTTTAAGTTACGCAAAAGCAAGTTCTTATCAATCAATTACAATGTTGGTGTGTATACTGCTGTTCAAATGCTATACTTGATCGCCTAAGAGACACAATAATTGCAGATCAATAAAATAGACTGGAAACCGGTGAACAAGGAATTTGTAAAAGTCCATAAGATCCGCAACAAAAAATCAAATAGACCGATTCGTCTCACAGCGAAAAAGAACCTTTCCAGTCTTTGAGGGAGGAAAAGGAGAGCGGTTAAATTTTAGCCCGCATTGACCTTGACCAAGCTGAAACGTTTTGGAAGTTGCTCTGTTGTTTATAATATAATTAAGCAATTCAATTCTAAAGGAGGCTTCTATCATGGTTCAAAGTGCAGAATATGTGGAAGGGCATAAGGCAATGAAAGTAAAGGGAGCAAAAAACGATGCGCTGGCCATACCCAAGCCTCGGCCGCCGGTCGTCTGGTGGGCATGGATCGGGGGTGCCTGGCTGGTGTTCTGGGCCTACGTGCTGACCCGCTGGGTGACCGGGCCGTACTTCACACCCGTGCCGACCGGAGAGGTTCCCCCGCCGACCTGGATGCACAATCTGTTCATCGGAATGCAGTGTTTTGGGCCAGTATTCATCATCCTTATGTCGTACTTCTTCGTCTTCAAGCCGTGGCGCCGCAATCGCAGCATCCCGTTAGATGGTCTGCTGTTCATCGGGTTCATGTTCTTTTCGCTGCAGGATGCAGGCTCGAACTACTTAGGCGTCTGGTACACGTTCAATTCGCACATGTTCAACATGGGGTCATACTATAACGAAATCCCCGGCTGGCTGGGGTTCGGCCGGCCCGGGGCGGTAGTGCCGTATGCGCTATTACATCACCCGACGCAGTACGCGACCGGTATGTTCGGCTTCTGTGCCATCGGTGCCTGGGTAATGAACTGGGGCCGGAAACGATTTAACTGGGGGCCGGTAAAGCTGTGCCTGTTAATGTTCCCGTTCATGATGCTGTTTGATCTTATTATCGAGGGGGCATTCCAAACCCTTGGCTTATATACGATGGCCGGAGGGAAATACTCGTTCTTCCCCAACACCTACGAAAAATTCCCATTAATCGAGATGCCCTTAGTAGCAATGCTGTGCAGCCCGGTTGTGGCACTGCGCTACTTTAAAAACGACAAGGGGGAAACGCTCGTTGAGCGCGGGATCAATTCGATGGTCATGAGCGACTGGAAAAAGCAGGGTATGCGGTTGCTGGCCATAATCGGCGTCCTCCAGTGCATCTACCTCTTCTGCTACAACATCCCGACTGCCATGCTCATGGGTTCTAATCCGGGGGCGTGGCCGACCGACGTTACGTCTCGTCCGTACTGGAACGACGGTATGTGCGGTGCCGGAACTGACCGTATATGTCCCGGCCCCGGAGTGCCGCTTACCCAATATGCGTGGGTAACCACCTTGCCGGAGGGACAGCCTGTGCCGGAGGAAAACTGGATTTCAAGAGCCGGCGAACCTGCTACCGGGAAAGCCCTCAGTATGAGGGGCGAGGGATTGAAAAATCCGGAGTTCAGTGATGGTAAGTGTCGCCCGTTTAATAGCAAGTTTCTTGGCTACAGTGAAGACAGGTGCGACACGTTATTTTGCATTGAAGGAATAAAACCGAATATACCCGACTGGAACTGGTGGTGATTTAATAGC
>JBDRRF010000090.1:0-29230 GCA_043825875.1 Pseudomonadota bacterium
AGCCACTTTCAAAACGTTTCAGTTTGGTCAAGCTCAAGGCGGGCGAAAATTTCAACCACAGGAATACATTTAGTATTTCGAGGATTGAAATTTGAGCCCAACGCAGAGATCGGCCAAAATGGGGCGTTTTGAAACTGGCTCTAATAAAATATAAAAACCCGTTATTGGTATTATTACAATAACGGGTTTTGTATTTGTTGCACAAAATATTTCTTGACGATCACATCTTTAATGCACATCATTGTATCATAAATAAGTTTTCATAATATATGTATTATATTTGCGAAAGATTGTACGCATACTAATAAATAAGGATAAATAAAATGCACGTACATTCTCTTGAGACCTGGCAGCATAGTCATGATTTTGCAGTTATTCATGAAAAAGGCGAACGGTGGACCTTGCAGGTTTTAATCATGACGGCTGTTACAATGGTTGTTGAAATAATTGCCGGTGTTGTATTCGGTTCCATGGCTTTGCTGGCCGACGGTTGGCACATGGGAACTCATGTTGCTGCTTTCCTGATAGCATTATTTGCATATAGATACGCAAAAAAACACGAGAATGATCCATTGTTTACTTTCGGTACCGGCAAGGTGAGCGTTTTAGGCGGATTTACAAGCGCTGTGACTTTGGCTGTAGTTGCTTTGGTGATGTCTATTGAATCAATACAGCGAATTATAAATCCGCAGCAAATACATTTCAACGAAGCGATTGGGGTTGCAATACTTGGCTTGTTTGTTAATATTATATGCGCATATATATTGCAGGGCCGTCATGATCATTCACATGGAAAAAATAAGCAAAAACATGATCACCAGCATGACCATAATTTAAAAGCAGCATATTTTCATGTATTGGCAGATGCTTTGACTTCATTGCTTGCAATTGTAGCGCTTTTTTCCGGAAAAATGTTCGGTTGGAATCGACTTGATCCGGTAATGGGTATTGTCGGAGCTTTGGTCATAACCCGCTGGTCATATAGTCTGCTGAAAGAAACCGGTCCGATTCTGTTGGATAAAAATATTGAAGAAAAACAAAGGGCTGAAATAAAAACTAAAGTGGAATCGGACTCGGACAATCAAATTTCCGATCTTCATTTATGGAAAGTAGGACCTAATGATTATGCAGTTGTAATTTCTTTGGTTACGCACTTTCCAAAATCTGTGGAACATTACAAGGGGCTGCTGAAAAACATACATAATTTATCTCATATTACAATTGAAGTAAACCAATGTATGGGAGAACAGTGTGTTGTTCCGAAACCAACAACAATGTAGAGTATTGTTTGCCGTATTTGATAGGTAAGAAATGCAAAAAATAAAAAAAGGGGATAAATAATGAGTTTAGATTCGCAAGGTGTAAACATTGACGTAAAAATGGATAAAGATAACCTTTACGTGGAGGAATCTTTTTCCGATTTAACATCCGGTTATATCAGAAGGCTTATGCCTGTAACACAAGACGGTTTGCCGGATACAACAAGAAAGACAATTTTTATCGCACAGACTCAGGTTATGACGCAAGGCGGGCCTTTACCTATTCAGGGTCCGATAGAAGCAGATAATCTAAAAGATGCTTTGGAAAAATTTCCAGATGCAGTGAATGCTGCTATTGAACAACTTATAGAAAGATCAAATGAAATGCGGCGTGAGGAAGCTTCCAAGATAGTTGTACCGGGTTCTGAAGTAAGCAGTATTTTTACAAAATAAATTTCTTCATAACAACATACTTTTGCCATATTTTTATATAATAAGGAAAGTATATGCCGAAGGAAAAAATTATGGTGGTTGATGATGAGGAAGATATACTCGAACTCATCAGACATAACCTTGCCAGAGAAGGATACAGGATTGTTTGTGCCTCTGATGGTGAGAGCGCAGTAAATATGGCTAAAACCGAAAAGCCGGATGTGATTGTGCTTGATTTGATGCTGCCCGGTATAGACGGTCTTGAAGTAGCAAAAAAACTGAAATATAACCAACAAACACGCAATATTCCGATTGTCATGCTAACCGCAAAAGGAGAAGATGCGGATATTGTAACCGGTTTGGAGATAGGTGCGGATGACTATATTACAAAGCCTTTTAGTCCGCGTGTATTGATAGCGAGGATCAGGGCAGTCATCCGCCGTCAAAATCAGAAAGAAGATACCGAAAGCGATTTACTACTTATTCATGATCTTACAATAGATAATGATAAAAGAAGTGTTTTGGCGGGCGACAAAGAGGTTGAGCTGACGTTTACTGAGTTTCAGGTGCTTTGCTGCCTGGCAAAACGGCCCGGATGGGTTTTTACCCGCTCTCATATTGTAGATATGGTTCGCGGCAGTGACTATCCTGTTACCGATCGCAGTGTGGATGTGCAAATTGTGGGTTTGCGTAAAAAACTGGGTGTGTGTGGCGATTATATTGAAACCGTCAGAGGAGTTGGATATCGTTTCAGGGAGAAGCCTTGAACAAAAGAGGTAAAACAAAAAAACTTTTCTGGAAGCTTTATCCGACATATTTGCTGATATCTGTTATTTCGGTAGTTGCGGTAAGCTGGTATGCATCCAGCTCCATGCGCGAATATTTTTTGAAACAAACCCAGACATACCTTAAAACAAGAGGGTATCTACTTGAAAAACAGATTAAGCCGCATCTGTTTCCTCTTAATACTTCATTTATCGATTCGATATGTAAAAGAGACGGGCGGCTTACCGATACCCGCTTTACTGTAATACTTACAAACGGTGAAGTAGTTGGTGATACGCAGGAAAATCCTGACAATATGGATAATCACCGTAATCGCCCGGAAGTGCAGCAGGCAATAAAAGAAGGCCTGGGAAGTTCTTTTCGATACAGCAGAACCCTTCATCAGAAAATGATGTATGTGGTAATTCCGGTAAAAAAAGGCAATGAAATTATCGCATTTATCAGAGCATCGCTTTCAATATCTTCCATTGATGAAACCTTATGCCATATTTATAGAAGTATTGCATGGGGAGGACTGTTTATAGCGCTTTTTGCTGCTGCATTAAGTTATCTTGCCTCTCGATATGTAAGTCGTCCTATTGAAGAAATAAGAAATGGAGCAAAACGTTTTACTGAAGGTGATTTGAAATATCGTCTGCCCTCAATTGAGACGGAAGAACTCGAAAGCCTTTCGACATCATTAAATCATATGGCCGGGCAGCTGGAAGAAAAAATTGAAAATTCGAACCGGCAGCAAAATCAGCTTCAAGCAGTATTAACCAGCATGGTGGAAGGTGTTGTAGCTGTTGACAAAGAAGAACGTATTATAAGCGTTAATCAGGCTGCAGCAAAAATATTTGAGAGCAGTACTGAAGAATTGCAGGGGCGACTGATTCAGGAAGTAATCAGAAATCGGGATTTACAGGGGTTTGTTAAAAAGGCGCTTTTAAATGAAGCTCGTGTTGAGCAGGATATCTTCTTTTATAAAAACGGTGAGCGTATTATTAATGCTTACTGTAATCCCTTGCAGGATATAGATGGAAAGCAAATCGGAACGCTTGTTGTAGTATATGATGTTACTCATCTAAGGCGGCTTGAAAATATCCGAAAAGATTTTGTTGCAAATGTCTCCCATGAAATCAAGACGCCGCTTACTGCTATAAAGGGATTTGTTGAAACTCTTCAACAGGGAGCTTTTGATAATCCGGAAGAATCCAGGCGTTTTTTGCAAATCATTTCCAAACATGTTAAACGCCTGAATTCAATTGTTGATGATCTGTTAAGTCTTTCAAGGTTGGAACAGAAAGATAAACAACTGCAGCTTAAATTAGAAACCATTCAAATCAGGCACATCCTGATATCGGCAATTCAATTGTGCCAGCCAAAAGCAGATGATAAACATATTATCATTGATCTTGATTGCAAAGAAGAACTGACAGCTAAACTTGATCCCAACTTATTTGAGGAAGTTTTTGTAAATCTGATTGATAATGCTATCAAATACAGTCCTGAAGGAAAAATTGTTAAAATTACAACTGAAGAAAAAGATTCAAATATAGCGATTCATTTTATGGATCAGGGTGTTGGTATTGACAAACAGTATTTGGATCGTCTTTTTGAAAGGTTTTACCGTGTTGATGCGGCGCGCAGCCGCAATCTGGGAGGGACCGGCTTGGGGCTTGCGATTGTAAAGCATATTCTCCAGCTCCACGGGGGGCACATTATAGTAGAAAGCACACCCGGTGCGGGAAGCACCTTCAGTATTTTTCTGCCGAAAACATAAAGAGCAATAATTTTATACTTATAAATTTCTAACTATAGCTTAACTCTTTTCTAACAATTACACTCTATATTCATAAACATTAAATCGATTCCGGTTTAAATAACGGAAAGGTATTGAAACAATGATATTATGAAAGAAGGGGGTGGTAATGGTTTTAACTCATATCTAATACTATTCTAACAAAATTCTAACAAACAACTGTAATATTGCCATCTAAATAATTGGAGGAGAAATTATTATGAAAAAATCAGTTTTTATAAGTGTTATTTTAGCAGTGTTGTTTTGTACAGCCGGTATTGTTTTTGCCGGTAAAGTGGTTATCAAAGGCTCAACAACGGTTTTGCCTATTGCCCAGAAAGCAGCCGAAGCTTTCATGAAAGAAAACCCTGAGGTTTCCATTTCAATTTCAGGCGGTGGTTCAGGTAACGGCATGAAAGCCCTTATTGACAAAACAACAGATATTGCCGACAGCTCGCGGTTTATTAAAGATAAAGAAGTAAAGCTGGCTGTGGAAAAAGGCGTGTATCCGGTTCCTTTTGCCGTTGCTTATGATTGTATTGTGCCTGTTGTAAATCCCTCAAATCCGGTTAAAGATATCAGCATAGACAAACTGAAAGCTGTTTATAAAGGTGAAATTAAGAACTGGAAGGAATTAGGCGGAGACGACAGGAAGGTAGTGGTGATTTCCCGCGATACTTCTTCAGGTACTTATGAAGTATGGGAAGACAAAGTAATGAAAAAGGAAAGAGTGTATCCCGGCGCTTTATTGCAGGCCTCCAATGGGGCTGTTGCCCAGGCTGTTGCAAAAAATAAAAATGCTATCGGATACATCGGTGTAGGGTATATAAACAAGGATGTAAAGCCTTTGACGGTAAACGGTATACAAGGCAATCCCAAAACCGCTCTTGAAGGTTCATTTCCAATAAGCAGGGCTCTTTATATGTTCACGCCTGGCTGGCCGGAAGGTGATGTGGCTAATTTTATCAACTATGTTTTAAATCCGGAAAAAGGTCAAAAACTGGTTGAAGAAGTTGGATTTGTACCTTTATATTAGAGAATTATGAAAATGATAAATATCCGGCAATTTAAAGATAAATGGCTGCATCGCTTGTTTTTTTGTATTGCGACAGCGTCTATTGCAATTCTTGTTATGATTTCACTGTTTCTTTTTATGGAAGGGCTGCCGATTTTCCAAAAGGTAAGTGTCACCGATTTTATATTCGGTAAATACTGGTATCCCACTTCAGATCCGCCGGATTTTGGAATTTTCCCATTAATTATAGGTTCAATTGCAGTGACTGTTATTTCGGCCATGATGTCAATCCCTTTAGGGGTGATGACTGCAATATATCTGGCCGAAATAGCTTCAAGTAAAGTCAGAGAAATCGTAAAACCTGTTGTGGAGCTTCTTGCCGCTTTACCTTCTGTAGTAATTGGATTTTTTGGAATGGTTGTTGTTGCTCCTTTTTTACAAAACATTTTAGATGTTCCAACCGGCTTGAATTTATTTAATGCTGCTTTAATGCTTGCCTTTATGTCGATACCTACAATTTGCAGCATATCCGAAGATGCCATTTTCAGTGTTCCTGTAGCATTAAAAGAAGCCTCATTATCTTTAGGCGCCACACACTGGGAAACGATTATCAGGGTTATTCTGCCGGCCTCAATTTCAGGGATCAGTACGGCAGTTATACTTGGTATGTCACGGGCAATCGGAGAAACTATGGTTGTATTAATGGTTGCAGGCGGTGCCGCAATGATTCCGACCGGCATTTTTGATCCGGTTCGACCGATGCCTGCAAGCATAGCAGCTGAAATGGCGGAAGCGCCATTTCGCGGCGATCATTACTATGCCCTTTTTGCAACCGGAATCGTGCTTTTTCTTTTTACTCTTATGTTTAACCTGATTGCCGATCATATTGCAAATAAGTATAGGCAAACGGGTGAGGCATCCCTATAAACCGATAATAGGAAACAGGCATGGATGCCAAAGCAGACCGGAACATAGTCAAAAAAGCAGCACCCTATTTAAGGCGAAAACGTGTGCTGACTCAAACAATCACGTTTTTTTTCTTTCGCTCTGCTGCATTGATTAATGGATTGGCGTTAATTATTATACTCTATTTTGTTATATCCAATGGCTGGCGAGCTATTAACTGGACGTTTTTATCACAGCCGCCTATGGATTCCATGACAAAAGGAGGTATATTCCCCTGTATTGTAGGTACATTGGCTTTAAGTATCGGGGCTTTGATTTTCTCTTTTCCGATCGGGGTGTCATCTGCTATTTATCTTAATGAATATGCACGACCGGGGCGCGTCTTAAGAATAATCCGCCTTGGGATTAATAATCTTGCAGGTGTGCCATCAGTGGTTTTCGGACTTTTCGGGTTAGCGTTTTTTGTAATTTATCTTAAACTTGGAGTCAGTCTGCTGGCTGGTGCTCTTACATTGGGCGTGATGAATCTTCCCATAGTTATCGGAGCATCAGAAGAAGCATTAAAGGGTGTTCCAAAATCATACAGGGAGGCATCGCTGGGTTTGGGGGCCACCAAACTGCAAACAATATTTAGAGTAGTATTGCCTGCGGCGCTACCAGGCATCTTAACAGGCGCGATACTTGGAATAGGAAGGGCGGCAGGTGAAACTGCCCCGATTATGTTTACAGCCGCCGTCTTTTTTTCACCGCGCCTGCCCAAATCGGTTTTTGATGAAATCATGGCATTACCATATCATATTTATGTTCTTGCTACTGCCGGAACGGAAATTGAAAAAACCCGGCCTTTGCAATATGGTACTTCTTTAGTGCTGATAGCGCTTGTGCTTGGGATAAATCTTGCAGCAATTATTTACCGTTCACGTCTCAGGCGAAAAAGATAGTAATCATAAAATAAGGAAAGGAATTTTGAGTATAACTGATAAAACAGATACGAATAAGACTTTAAAAATAGCATCAAAAAACCTTAATTTTTTTTATGGTAAATTTAAAGCTCTTAATAACATATCACTGGAATTTTATGAAAATCAGGCTTTTGCCCTTATAGGGCCGTCCGGCTGCGGGAAAAGTACATTTCTTCGGTGTTTAAACCGCATGAATGATTTGATTCCGCATTCGCGTGTGGAAGGCGAGTTGCTTTTGGACGGAGAAAATATTTATACACCTTCTGTTGATGTGGTTTCCCTGAGAAGCCGCATTGGTATGGTTTTTCAGAAGCCAAATCCTTTTCCAAAAACCATTTTTGAAAATGTAGCTTATGGGCTCAGAGTCCAGGGTATTCGCGATAAGGCTTTTCTCGAAGAAAGTGTTATCAAATCTCTCAAACGCTCGGCATTGTGGGATGAAGTAAAAGACAGATTGCATGCATCAGCATTAGGGCTATCGGGTGGTCAGCAACAGCGTTTATGTATTGCAAGAGCTTTAGCGGTTGAGCCTGAAGTACTGCTTATGGATGAGCCCTGTTCGGCCTTAGATCCGATTGCTACACAAAAGATTGAAGAACTGATTAATGAATTAAAAGAATTTTTTACCATTATAATTGTTACCCATAACATGCAGCAGGCTGCAAGAGTTTCCGATATTACCGCATTTTTTTATATGGGAGAACTCATCGAGGTCGGAGATACGGATACCCTTTTTACCCGGCCGAAATTAAAAAAAACGCAAGATTATATTACAGGTCGATTCGGTTGAAAATGAGGTGATTAAATGACTAAACGTTTTCAAAAAGAGCTTGAAAAGATTAAAAAACTGATTCTTTCTCTTGGTGCCCTGGCTGAAGAAGAGTTTCGGATGGCTGTTAAAGCCATCGAATTAAAGGATGCTGAAATTGCCCAAAAAATTATTAAAGATGATTATAAAATAGATGATATGGAAGTTGAGATTGAAGAAGAATGCCTGAAAGTGTTGGCACTGCATCAGCCAGTGGCAGTAGATCTAAGATTTATTGTAGCAGTGATTAAAATAAATAATGATCTTGAAAGAATAGGCGATGAAGCAGTCAATATAGCAGAGCGGGTAGAAAGTCTGGCAAAACGTAAAAGCACAACCTATTACTATGATTATACTACAATGTCCAAAAAAGTTGAGACAATGTTAAAAATGAGCCTGGATGCACTGGTAAACCTTGATATAGATTTAGCTTTTAAAGTGCTGACAAAAGATGATGAAGTCGATGCTATTCAAAGTGAGGTCTACCGGATTACAAAGCAGGCCCTGCAGAAGAATAACGATGATGTAGCTTATTTAATTAATCAGTTTTTAATTTCACGTCATCTTGAAAGAATTGCAGATCATGCCACAAATATTGCAGAAGAAGTAATCTATCTTGTTGAGGGTGAAATAGTAAGACACGGGAGATATTAGTGTCATATTTTATATTCCTTGAAACCTTCCAGCAATTGTCGGAATGAAGATGGCTTGAATGTCTCAAAGCTTTCCTCATCTACATATACAAAGTCGTATTTAGCATCCATCTGCACCCGATTGATATCTTCGCACCATTGCCGCAGTCGTTCCATCTTGAGAGGCACATCAATATCTTCCTGCCCCTTGGTTTCTACAATAACAATCCACCTGTCCTTTAGTTTGACTATAAAATCCGGGTAATAGTCGGAGATATTGCCGTCTGCTTTTACGTAATCGAGCTTGAAATGGACGGCCATGTAGTTCATTGCAAAAGAGACCACATCGTCGCAATTTTCCAGAAAATCGGCGAATCTAAGCTCAAGCCGGCTGTCACCAATAATGCGGTTGAAGACGCTTTTTTTAGGGACAAGATAGCCTTGATCCTTCGCTACAAAAGGCCGGGTCTGGCGCAACTTTATGGTATCCCGTATTTCGGCATCGCCTTTGTCCCGGATTGTCAGTGAGTTGATGGCCTTTTTGAATGTTTCAAGCAGTGTTTTGGTGGCGGCCAGTTCTGACAGGTTGCGTAATGTGTTGGGGTCTTCCAGATCCACCGGGTGGTCAAACAGCTCCTCTCGCACGAACGCCTTGATCTTGCCATACAGCACATCGTAACCACGCGGAGCAGATCCCTTACGATATTCCAAGCGCAATTCTTTCAGAATTATTTGCGCGAAATAGCCGATCACACTGCGGTAGTCGGCAATGCCAGCAGTATCTAAAATCGTGGTATGCGTAATCTCTCCGTTGGTGATGTCCTTAAATACAATCTCCCGTTGTTCTTCCTCGCTAAACTGCTTATAAAGCACTCGTTGATGTCCCATTGTGGCGATGTCCAGATCACCCAGGTTTTTGTATTCCCTGTAAATGCGGGGTGACAGTATGGGGATTTCTATATCCAGGGCCGCTATATCTTTCTTCTCGTTTTCCTTGTCAACTTCGATTACAAGCGGTGTCTTTGGTGCTGTTCCTTCCCCCATAGCCTTACGTTCCAGTACCACGCCTTCAGCCTGGATAGATTCCACAAATTCCATAAAGGCATTGGTGCCGACCACACTGACATACTCTTCAACATCACCGGGATACATCTTACGTAAACCGCGCCCAAGCGTCTGCTCGGGGAGAATATTGCTCTTTGCGCTGTAGGCACGTAACCCGACGATGGTCGTAACATTGCGGACATCCCATCCTTCTTTAAGCATCATAACCGAGATGATAGCCTTGTGTGGGCTCTCCATCTCATCTATCTCATTAGCCTGTTTGCGCAGTTTCTCCAGTTCCTCCTTACCCTTGCCCGTGGCTGCTTCCGAAATCTCACCGTTGTTCTTTGTATGAATAACCAGCACAGCTTCTTTATCGGCAAATTCCGGATAAGTAGTCTGCAGATATTCGGCTACATCGTCACAGTTGCGTGTATCGTCAGTCATTATAAACAGGATGGCCTTCTTACCCATCTTCTCGTGTTCATCGTACGCCTTGCGCCATTCGATTACACCCAGATGGATATAGTCGGCGTACTTCTCGGTGAATTTCGCGCTTTGACGTTCGCTCAGTTTAGCACGGCTGGGTGCGTCGGGCAGGACTGGATGCTTGACAACGTTCTGCCAAATTGCCTCCACGAGTGGGTAATCAGCAATGGTCTGTACGAAAATTGCCCCGTTGTTGTGTTTGGGAGTAGCTGTTGTGTCCACCTGCATGGAAAGAGCCGCCCCTTTCTGTTTAAGGCGGTTGTGGATATCTTCAATAGATTTGAACCAGGCCATGCGCGGATCGTGAATATGGTGGGCCTCGTCATTCAACACCATCAGTTCGTCTATATCACGAACAATCATGCCAAGATCTACTTTAGAATCATTGGTTGCACCTGTTGGACGCTTGCCTAAAAAATAGTCCCGCATATCTTCATCATCCGGTGACGGCGGAATATCCTCACCGGAATATACACGGTGGATATTGGTCAGAAATATATTGCCGGTAGACCTGGTAATGCGAACCTCATCCTGCAAATGCAAAGTCAGCTGGAAATCATCGCGCCAGTTATGCCCGTCATAGCCGTTATCCGGCACTACCGGATCATCGAAGAAGATTCGCAGTCCCTGAAAATCCCGGTAAATACGATCCAACACAATAATGTTTGGGGTGATAACCAGAAAGTTGCGTGCAAGTTCGGATTCAGGCTCATAAAGCTTATGATAAAAACTCCACGCCAGCGCCAAACTTAATACCTTGGTTTTACCGCTGCCCGTTGCCATCTTCACTACAAACCGCCGCCAGGTTTCATCAAACATGCCCCCGGAAACAAGTCCGCTTGCATCAAAGCGCATCAGATCATGTTTGTCCTTAACCCCAGCCACATCGTAAAGATAGACTATAGTCTCCAAAGCCTCACGCTGGGCAAAGTAGTATCCAAACTCCACCATGGTTCCATCGGACTTCGGCAACAGGTGCGGCGTGTTGAACCACCAATTGAGCAGGC
Source organism: Pseudomonadota bacterium (assembly GCA_043825875.1). Lineage (GTDB taxonomy): Bacteria > Desulfobacterota > Desulfobacteria > Desulfobacterales > RPRI01 > RPRI01. The sequence goes on from JBDRRF010000090.1 coordinate 11,121, forward strand.
TCCGGCTGGTGTCTGCCGCTCCAGAGTATCCTCCATCACGGAACGCCTTTACCTTACGGCGCAGTTCTGCCACAAGAGGCGGCATCAACTTTTCCATACTACTATCCCGCAACACCTCATCAGCGGGAAACCATCGGATACCAGGTTCGAGAATTGCGTGTGGGGAAGCAGGAAAATCAGGATGAAGTGCCATATCAGTTATTCGCCTTTCTTCTTCTTTGCGGTTGCTTTAGCCTTACCGAGCTGTTTGCGCTGTTTGGTTTCTATTTTTTTGATGCTTTCCGCCACCGGCAATTCTTCGGGCATTGTGCCGCCTAATTCCCGGATGGTTTGCCGAACCTTTGCACCGACTTTTCGATGAGTAATATTTGCTGCCTCTTTTCCCTTTACCTTGTCCCGGCGCAACTTCTCCTCCGCCTGTGTCGCGCGAAACAGATTTGCCGCTAGTTCCGTGCTGCCCATGTGATCCAAAATCTTCTGGCTCTTTTTCAGGCCTTTCCGCCGATGAATGTCTTCCTGTTTTAGTCCACCATAAAGACCCATATATCCGTGATTTTGAAAAATAGCATAATCCATCGGTTCGATGACGCCAGCATTTTTGGCCGCATCAGCCAACTGAACATTATGGTGTCGGATCTCTTTACGCAAAAGAATCCGCCGTTCCTCCTCAATCTGTTCATCAGCCAATTCCTGCCGCCGTGTTTGGATAGCAAAGTAGGTTTGACCATGCGCTACGATCTCTTTTTTGGGATCTGCGTTTTGAATAACGAGATAACAGGCATAACGCGATAGAAGAACTGTTTTAACGGGTCTCTTCCCACCCTTTCCTATCTCGATCAATTCGGTGACGTCAACGAAATGATCCTCAATGCGGTGTCCACTATTGAAACAGGCCATTTTGGCCTTTTCAATAACCCCCTCAAAATTGCGGTAATCGCCGTAGCCCAATATTTCAGAAAAGTCACGGCTTGACCAAAATTCCATGCCTGCATCGTTCTTGCGTTTGATCCGCTCGAAAGGCGACATATGTGAACCGGCTGTATTCGCAATTTCCTTTGCCATTATTTCTTCCCTCCGCTATTTCCAACGCTAATATCTACAATCGTCATAGTATCATTACCAAAGATATCTACTACCTTGACCGCTATCTTGCGCCGTCCCGGCGGGCATTCGTGAAAAACGCTTTTTAGTTCCAGCGAGCGGTCTTTTTTGGTGCGGAAAGACTGCCACTCATTTTCAAAGATATAATCCCCGGTCCACCGTTCTTCCCATTCTTCGGTTTCCTCACTCTTCACCCGGATAATTTCGCGTTTGCTCTCGAAGTTAAAATCCACCGCCCAGTAATCAATCCAGTCAGTCCAGTCTTTGGTCAGCACATCCCGCTTAAATTCACCTTTTGCATCCTTGCTGATTTTAACGATTTGGCCCTTTTCCACTACTATCTTACTGCCAGCTTTCTTGTTTGCCGACAGTGCTGCTTCAGCATTTGCAATAGAATCCTGGGAGTAAAATACCGAAAAATCGGTAAGCTCCACCGCAATTTTTGCAAGTCCCCCTGACAAGGGGGATTCAGGGGGTTTCTTTCGCCGGCTTTTGATTTGTTTCTGCAAATCCGAATAAACACCATCCAGGTTACTCATCACGTCCTTATTGGTATACCGTATTACTTCTATGCCAAGCTGATTAAGCCTCAAAGTGCGGTTTTGATCATATTCAACCTGTTCGGCGTGGCTATCACCATCAATTTCAATTGCCAGCATAAGTTCGGAGCAATAAAAATCGACGATATATTCATCCAATGGTTTCTGGCGTGTAAATTTCAAGTCTGAAAATTGCTTGTTTTGCAATATATCAAACCATAACTTGTTTTCAGCCTCGGTCGGATTTTTTCTGTTTTGACGTGCTTTTTCGGTAAGTGCTTGGTTGTAGTGAATGTAACCCCCCTTGCCCCCCTTTTCAGGGGGGTATTGGATATGCGGTTTTACCTCAATGGCAGCCACATCGTGGAAAACCACCTGGTTCTTTTCTACTGCCCGTTTGTCGAAAACATCGGCCGGAATATACTTGGGAGCAATATCGATTCCCTTGTTCCGTGCTTCATCCAGTATATTCGGGAAAAGCCCCATCTCGAATTCAAAACCCAGAATATCCACTCTGGTGATGTGTTTCTTCCGGCATTCAAGAATTATCTCTTCGACGAACAGGCGTGTTACCGGCAGATTAACCGGCCCGATAGCCACCAGCCGTCCGGCTTTCTTCCCATGAAATGCGGTAAAGCCAGTTGTCTTTTCCGCCCGGTAAGCTCTCAAGATCAGATCGAGGAATTCCGCTTCTTTTTCTTCCAGTTGTTTTTGCTGTTCCGCCTCCCGCAGATTGGGATTGATGCCGATATAATGCTGACGCTCATATTTACCGAGGTTGAGTATTTCAAAGGCACGGTAGTTTTTCCCTTCGGCTTTGAGTTGCCGTTGCACGCCGATCATGCGCTTGCGGGTGGTATGGATGGCAAACTTGCCCAGGTCGGTTGCGATCCACTTTCGCCCCAATTTTTCTGCGATAGCAGCGGTAGTGCCGGAACCGCAGAAGAAGTCGGCGACGAGATCACCTTCGTTGGACGAAGCTTTGATGATGCGTTCAATCAGGGCTTCGGGTTTTTGTGTGGGGTAGTTGATAGCTTCAATAGCTTGTGAATTAATTGGATAAATATCAATCCATAAATCATCAACAATATCGCCTTCCATATCCTCTAAATATTGGATTTTTTCTGGTCTGCCATTTGAGGTAAACCTAATTATTCCATTTTCAAGGGAATCATTGATCCTTTCTTGAGACCAAATCCAATGCATTCCAGGCGGGGGTTCTAAAACCCTACCTCCAAAATCTCTTGCTGGACCTTGTCCTTTTTGGAGCATAGAAACTGTCCGATACAATCGGCCTTTTTCATCCTTTTTATAGTGGCTTGTTATGTATTTCTCATCAAAAGGGCGATATTGGTTTGTAAAATTAGCCTTTGTAGATTTTGTAAATAAAAAAATTGAATCGTGAACAATCCCATATCCGTTCGTTTGTGCCTTTGTAGTTCGGATTTTTTGCCAAATAATTTCATTCTTATAGTTGGATTGCGAAAATATCTCCTGTAAAATAATACGCAAATAGCTATTCACCCGCCAATCGCAATGCACATAAATACTACCATCCTCCGCCAGCAAATCCCGCATCAGCACCAGCCGTTCATAGATCATGGCAATGAAGGAATCCGCCCCTTTGCCCCATGTATCACGGTAGGCAATTTCTTCGAGGATATTGGGTTTCTTGGTGAAGGTGTCGCCGCCAATTGCGATGTCCATGGAAAAATCTGCGCCCACATCGAACGGTGGGTCAATGTAGATCAGCTTAAGGCCGCCCTGTTTCTCAATCTCTTCGCGCAACGGCCCGTTTTTTAGTGATGATAAAATAAGCTTGTTATCACCCCAAATCAGCTTATTTGTCCAACCTTTCATCTGACGGCCACGGGTATCAAATAATTCATATTGCAGGCTGGTATCTTCCGGCTTGTCTGCCCGCGGCTCATCCACCTGCTCAATAACCTGAAACGGAAGTACAATATTGCATACTTCACTTGTCTTACCGTTCCAAACAAGTTCCACTTCCCGCTTGTCCTCAAACAGCAAAAAGCGGTACTTTTCCGGCAACGGTTTGTCCGCCTCGATAAAGCGGATAATCTCCTGTTGTTCCTGTTCTGTCAGTCGTGGCATAAAGATCCTTTATTTATTGATACTCTACCCAGAGCCAAATCGGGAAGCGAATGGTGCGCACAAAAACCATAACAATTAATATGGTGGTATTTAATATCAGTTTCTGAAAACAACTGTTCGAATTGCCTGTTCTTTACACCAAGATTTATATGAAATCAAATAAGTTCTATAAAAATAGGAAGGAAATCTCATAAGTTGATAAATTCGTAAGGGGAAAAAGAAGGGCGATTATGATAATCGCTATAATTAAAAATCCCGTGCAAACAAATACACGGGATTTTTAAAGTACGTCAAGGGTACATCTTTACTATTCTTATATTTAAAATTTTACAACAAGATCCGCCTGAAGTATCTGCTGGTCTTTATCATCTGCTGCGGATTTTCTGATTTCTTTTGTGTTGTAGTAATCAAGACCCAAGCTGACATTTTTGCTTATACCGAATACAAGTTCAGCTTCATGTCCCTTTGCATTTGTTGCACCGCCATAAAAATCGCTGTCAGGAAAAAAATCAGGCCAGGCATCTCTTTCAAGACGCCTGTAATTGTATTTTAACTGCCAATCTCCAAGTTCTTTTACCTTTTTATGGCCGAACTTAAGACCGGCCAGCCAGCCAGTGTCATCTTTTTTCCCATAAATATTTTTATCATCCACATTTGTGGCTTGAACATATTGTCCGAATACTGCCGCATAAGGAATGGGGCCGGGTATCTTGGTTATGCCGAATTCAAGATCTGCTGCCAATGCGTCATGGTCATATTCCCAGCTTCCGGCTGCATCTGTTGAGTTTATTCCGATTCCATAAGCACCACCTGCGCTCCAGTCATTGCCATGTACATCCTGAAATTCATAATAGCTTGCTGCTGCTTTAATATACATGCTGCCAGGTAGCTTCACTTTTATACCAGGCTGGACAACAATCATATATGGGTCATGAGCTTTACTACTGAATTCTTCCAATACGAAACCACCTAATGTACCAAAAAGCCCCAGATTTTTTGATGCTTCATAATTAAATGTAATTGCGGCTCCTTCAGGAGTTATATCGCCATCCCACAATAAATCTTTTGTACCCCATATAGGGTTTTTAAATTTTCCAAGCCACAGGCTTGAATATTTGCAAGGGCTGTATTTGGCATATGCGTAATCAAGCCTGATATCCTTAGTGCTGAAATCATCCTGGAGAGTCTGGTTAGTTGAGCGTGGATCATTTGATCCTGTTGCCAGGCCAAATCCAGCCATCCATTGATCATTTACTTTTGATTCAACTCCAAATCTTAATCTTACACGACCTCTGTTCCGGTCAACTTTACTATCATTTGTTTTATCTTCATGCTGATATCTGGCTCTTACATCCCCTTTGAAATTTGTGTTTTCTACCCATTTGGGCAGTTCAAAACCTGAGGCTGGAACCACCTTTTTTTCTTCCTCTGCCTGCATTTGCGTTATAAGTTCCTCGGCTTCGGATCTTGTAAGAATGTTTTTTTCAACCAGTTTGTTTATCAGCTTGTCATTACTACCCGCCCATGATGGGCTGATGGCGAATACCGATAATGCAATTAAAGATAATACCGTTAAACAAAATTTTTTCATCTTCCTTTACTCCTCCTTATGTTATGTGTTTTTTGACAAAAGCCGTCTTCTTTAGTATTGTGGTACTTCAATTCGCTATAAATCCTTCTTCTATGTTTCTTTATAATTGGATTAATTTATATTGGACTTTTATTATGATTTTATTACGGGCAAGTTAGAATTTAGTTAAATTGATTGGCTCACAAGATCATTTAAGAAGGTATCAATTATCAGGACGTAAATTACTCTTAATAAATAGAGGTGTTAACTTGTTGACAAAATATCGTATAATAAATATTATTTGAAAAAAATTTAATTAGCATGAGCCACTTTCAAAACGTTTCAGTTTGGTCAAGCTCAAGGCGGGAGAAAATTTCAACCACAGGAATACATTTAGTATTTCGAGGATTGAAATTTGAGCCCAACGCAGAGATCGGCCCAAATGGGGTGTTTTGAAACTGGCTCAGCATGATTTTATTTATAATTAATAGGGCAGGAAGTTATAAATACCAAATATTATATTTTAATATGCATGATTAAATTTTAATAGCCATCGAAATTTTAAAAGATAAAAAGTGAGGGGATTAATATGCTCGACTTTATGCGGAAAAATGCCGGCTCCTGGATGATAAAAGCCATTTTGGGAATTATTGTTATAGTGTTTGTATTCTGGGGAGTTGGAAGCTTTAGCTCAAAACGCGCAAACAGAGTGGCGATGGTAAATGGAGAGGTTATTGATATCCGGGAATATCAGGAAGCATATAATAAACTTGTCGAGCAGGTACGGGCTAAATTGGGAAGTAATTTTAATGAAGATATAATGAAGACCCTTAATATAAAAAAAAGAGCTTTAGACAATATAATTTTTAAAAGACTTCTTGTCCAGGAAGCAAAAAAGCTAAAATTCAGTGTTACGGATAGTGAGCTAAGGCAGGTTATAGTCAGTATCAAAGATTTTCAAAAAGGGGGTACTTTTAATAAAAAGGTATATGAAAAAGTATTAAGCCTCAATCATAAGGTTCCCGATGAATTTGAAGCTTTTGTTAGAGAATCTATTCTTATAGAAAGGTTAATGTCTTTTATAACCGGTAGTGTTAAAGTTACAGAAAATGAAGCTCTAAAGTGGTTTAACTGGAAAGGCGCTTTAGTAAATGTTGATTATGTTTTTTTTGATCCGGACAAATATAAGGGTATTAATCCTTCAACAGAAGAGTTAAAAGATTTCTTTGATAAAAATAAGGAATCTTATAAAACCGAAAAAAAAGTAAAAGCTGCTTATACTTTGTTTGGGCCTGATGCTTATTTTGACCAGGTAAAAGTTGGAGATGGTGAGATAAAAGAGTATTATGAAATTAATATTGACAAATTCATGAAACCTAAAACAGTTGATGCAAGCCACATCCTTTGCAGAGTTGATGAGGGAGCAAGCCCGGAGCAGATTGAACTTGCAAAACAAAAAGCAGATAAGGTTTCGAAAATGATAGAAGAAGGGCAACCTTTTTCAAAACTTGCAAAAAAATATTCGGATTGTCCAAGCAAGGCAAACGGAGGCCATCTGGGAGCTTTTGAAAAAAAAGCTATGGTTGAGCCTTTTGCTAGCAAGGCTTTTTCTATGAAGCAAGGTGAAATAAGTGAGCCGGTCTTAACACGATTCGGATGGCATATCATAAAAGTTGAAAAAATAAATAAAGAAAAAACACTTTCTCTAAAAGAAGTGGAGAATGAAATCAGAACAAAACTGATCAATGACAAAGCAAAAAAGCTTGCTTATGCTGAAGCTGAACAATTATGCAATATGGCAATAGACATAAAAAGCTTATCAAAGGCAGCTGAAAAATTAGGTATTAAAATTAAAACAACCGATTTCTTTTCTAAAGAGGATGCTTCCGATGAAAAAGATGCCGATAAGCAGGCTTTAGTGGAATCAGGCGTCTTTGTTATGCAGGACAAGGAAATAAGTGATGTTAAAGAAATCGAAAACAGATATTGTGTTGCTCAAATTATGGAAACAATGCTGCCTAAAATACCTGATCTCGATGATGTAAAAGATGCAGTAAAAGTTGATCTCATAAAAGAGATAAAGATGGAAAAGGCGAAAAAAGATGCCGAAGATCTGCTTTCTGCTCTTAAAAAGGGTGATGATTTAATAAAGGAAAGCAAAAAATACAGGCTTACACCTTCTCAAACAGGGTTTTTCGGGCGCAACGGAACTATAGGAAGTATCGGATATGAGCCGCAGCTATCAGAGGCTGCTTTTAAACTTTCAAGTAACAATCAATATACGGAAACGCCTGTAAAGGGTAATAACGGCTTTTATGTAATACGTTTTAAAGAAAGAAAGTATCCTTTGGAGCAAGACTTTGCTAAAGAAAAGGAAAAGATAGAAAAGGCTTTGCTTGATCAGAAAAAAGAGACTACTTTTAGTTCATGGCTTTCCGAGGTTAAAAGTAACAGTGAAATAATCATAGAAAAAGAATTTCAGGAATAACAGATTTATATAATTTATGGTGAGCAACAATGAGCGCTGACAAAGAAGAAACTTATGGATATCTATCAAAAAAGTGTCCGGAATGCCTGACTTATATTCCACTTGATGTGGAAATATGTCCTGCATGTAAAGAACGGGTTGGGAAAGTTACCATCAGCGGAATGGCCGGTAGACCTACTAACTGGTATTCGTATGTTATGCTCATTATCGCAGTTGCCGCCTTTGCTTTGTATATCTGGTGGGCTTTTATCAGAGATTAAACAGAGGATACCAATAGCAATTGTCATAACCAAACAACTACAACTTGAATCTAAATATTATTTTAACTATAGCTATATGCCTTTATGAAGAACAGCTTTGGTGATGGTTTTTTAAAAATCATAATCGTAGGTATTTAGCGAATATTTGCCAAGAACATCGCTGTTTATTAAATCCAGAAACCGGGAAGGGCGATTAAGAACCATTCCAGAACTTCTGTCGTAAACTCTTCTGGGATAAGTAAAGTAAAGACTTTTTTTCGCACGGGTGGCCGCAACATACATAAGCCTCAGTTCTTCTTCAAGCTCTTCCGGGTTATTGATTGAATGCATCGAAGGAAACCTTCCGTCAAGCGCCCATATTATAAATACAGTGTGCCATTCAAGGCCTTTGGCAGAATGAATGGTTGAAAGGACAAGACGGTTATCCTCAGTTGAATTTTCGGACAAGGAATTATCAACAGCAGTGTTTGGTGGCTCAAGCGCCATATCCGTGAGAAATTCCACCAAGCTGTTATATCTTTCCATTATCAGGACAAGTTGTTCAACGTCCTTTTCTCTTTTCGGGTAGTCATCAAACCGCTGTTTTAAAACAGGCAGGTAATATTCGGCTATTTCTTTTCCCATTTCATAAACAGACATATTGTCCGGATCAATTTTACCGAAAAGCTCTTTTAAACGTTTAAAATTTTCTGAAACACTTTTTTGTAGTTTGGCAGTCAAAAGACCCATATGCCCTGAATTTTCCGCCTGTATTGCATCAAATATGTTTTTAGCTGTTTTGGGGCCTATTTTATCTATAAGAAGAAGCAGCCTCTGCCAGCTTACCCTGTCTTTAGGGTTTGCAATAACCTTCAAGTGAGCCAGAATGTCTTTTATATGAGCGGATTCTACAAATTTAAATCCCCCCACCTTTTTAAATGAGATGCCATTTCTTGCAAGCTCGATTTCAAGATCAAAGGAATAATAACCGGCTCTGAAAAGAACGGCGATTTCGTCTAAGGGGACATTGTTTTTTATAAGCTCTTTTATCTTTTCAACAACATATATTGACTGGCCGTTTTCGGTTGAACTTCTGATAAGAAGTGGCTTTGCGCCACCTTTTCTTTTTGTGAAAAGATTTTTGGAATATTTTTCAGATGCTCTGTCAATAATGATATTAGTTAAATCAAGGATAGGTTGATCGCTTCGGTAGTTTTCTTCAAGAGCAATAACACGGGTGCCCGGAAATAATTTAGGGAATTCCATAATGTTTTTAAAATTAGCGCCTCTGAAAGCATATATGCTCTGGGAATCATCCCCGACAACCATTATGTTTTTATTGCTACCGGTAAGAAGGCATACTATGTCTGCCTGTATCTTGTTTGTATCCTGGTATTCATCAACCATTATATGTTCATAAGAGGAAGAAATCTTGTCTTTCAAATCGGGATTTTCCTCCATAAGTCTTTTGAAATATATCAGCAGGTCATCATAATCCAGATATGAATGCAGACGTTTTCGACTGATATATTCGTTGTAGATCTTTGTGATCATCTGTGTATCATCTGTAAAATGGATATAATCATTTAGTACAATATCTTCAATAGTCAAAACCTTGTTTACAGCTTTGCCGAAAATATTTGCAAGGGTCTGCTTTCTGGGGAAGGAAGCATGTTTGGAAGTATTCAGTAATTCCTTCCTGATTAGGCCGATAAGTGTTTCAGAGTCATCGCGATCTAAAATATTAAACCCTGAATCGAATCCTATGTAACGAGAATATCTGCGGAGATTATAATTGGCAAATGAATGGAAAGTACCACCTGAGACATTTTCGCAGCGGTTATCAAGAAGATTTGTCGCTCTTTTCAACATTTCCTGTGCAGCTCTGCGGGTAAAAGTAAGAAGTAAAATAGTATCTGGAGCTGTTCCTTCTTCAACTAGACGTGCGACACGGTATGTAAGTGTCCTGGTTTTCCCGCTTCCGGCTCCGGCAATTACAAGAAGAGGTCCTTTCGTATGGATTACTGCATCATACTGTGAAGAATTAAGCTCATTTTTATAATTAATACAATAGTTTTGCTGCATAATATTATTATCTATCCTTATTTTGTTTATCTTTTAAAATATGTCTTAAAGCCAGATGATATAGTAGTACAAAAGAACTATAATCCGGAAATAACCAATCTCCTGAATGTAAATTTCTTTCACAAGAAATCTTCTTTGTCAATGTTTGTCCTTATCCTACAGAATTTGTTGACTTTATTTGTTGACTTTTATAAAAAAATATTGTAGTAAAGATAAGAAAGGATTTAAAAGGACGCTTAAAATGCCGTGGCTGTAAGCAATGCCTTCAAAACAAACAAAGGAGAAATAAATTATGAAAACAGTAAAAAAAGCAAAACCGGTTAAAAAACCAGCTGTTAAAAAAGCAGCAGCAAAAAAACCAGCCGTTAAAAAAGCAGCAGCAAAAAAACCAGCCGTAAAAAAAGCAGTAGCTAAAAAACCAGCCGTAAAGAAAACAGCAGCTAAAGCAGTTAAAACAGTAAAAGCAAAAGCAACAGCTGTAAAAAAACCTTCCAAACCTGAGGTAACCATTCTTGGTTCCGTACTTACAACTGTCAAGAGGAGCAAAAACGGAATAGCTATTGCAAAAATTAAGGAAAAAACAGGTCTGGAGCAAAGACAACTTAGCAATGCGCTTTATAAGCTTTTAAAGAATGGCAAAGTAGCACTGAAAGAACGCGGCGTATATATTGCAGCAAGTTAAATCGTATGGTATTTTCTCTTCCGCTTTTTTGTCGGGGAGCTATTCTTACGTTTTTTAAAAGATAAAAGAGCGAAATGATATAGCCTTTATTAATTTTTTGTTCTAACGAATTTTCTTTATATTTTTTTACGTAGGAACGGAAGAGAGTTTTGCGCTTTATATATAGAGCATTCAATATTTGTTTTTTTGCCTTAAATAAGTTTTGAAGGACTTATAAGAATCGTAATTTACAGGCTTCGTAAATAGAATCATTTGCATAGCGTGGGAATGAAGTACAAATTTGGCAGATGGACTTTTTGCGAAGCCGTAAAGTTTTTATCAATTCGCTAAAAGTAAAAGCGTGACTTTTAAGTAGGGAAATACTTTGCCCGCATTTCCCGCAAAAAAGCGGCAGTGGTTATGCTTGCTTTTGAACTTCAAGCGGGTTCTTCCTTTGGCCTGTTGCCGTATTTTTTTCAGGCATATCTTTTTTACCGACCCTTTATTTGCCAAACCCATATTTCACTTCATATTGATTCCTTTTGAAACTGGCTCTTTTGTTTAAAATTGCCGGCAAATCTGCTGGAAAATAATTGCATGTTTATCTTGTTATAGTGGCAACATTATGATAGGTATAATAAAATATTACTATTATATTGTTGTGTTATGGAGAATGAGGAGTTAATCCAAAAATATATAAACCATATTACACCAAGATTAAATAATCAAAAATCGGGATTAGTGCTTTTGAAATACATTCCAAAATTAGATGCCATGAGTTATAAGTTTGACTTTGAAATCGGTCACCTTGTTAAAAGCCCATGCAGAGAATGCCAGGAGATAGTAAATTTTCCTGAATGCGCCGAAACATGCATTGTTTTAGGCAGACTTCAGTCTATTTTATCCGAAGGTATATCCTGTACTAGAAGAATCTGACGCCAGCTTTTTTTTATCCATGATTGTTAAATAATCAGGTTTTACAATGAAAAAACCGGAGCAGAACAAATCCAGAAGCTACGATATATCAGAAGATAAGAAAGGCTTATTTACCGTTCATTTTCATGGAAGAATGGATGCGCAAACCTCTCCCGCTATAATCAGGCAAATCCTTGTCGAAATAGATTCATTTCCTTTTATAAACGTTACAGCCGATCTTGATCAAGTATCATATTTTGATGATTTTGGCTTGTTGGTTCTTATAGAGTTGAAAAAAACCGTAAAAAAGAAAAAAGGCACTTTTGCTATCATTGATAACAGCGGGAAAGCAAAAAATATGCTCTCTCTGCTGGAATCGAATTTTAGCAAGCCAGCAGTACCTGTTAAGAAAAAGGGGCCGCACAGGGTTATTGAGCATTTAGGGGAGTCAGTATTAAACAATGCTTCCAGCTTTGGTGGGGTTATTTCTTTTATAGGTTCTGTTGCTTTATCATTTTATCATATTTGCCGTCATCCGAAGTCTCTCAGGATTAATGACACGATATTATTTATGGAAAAAACAGGGGTAAATGCCCTGCCTATAATAGCACTTATCAGTTTTCTCTTAGGTCTTGTTATTGCTTTTATGTCTTCTCTTCAGCTTGAGCAGTTCGGTGCCAATTTGTATGTTGCTTCTCTTGTATCTATCGGTATGGTTTCGGAACTTGGTCCTATAATGACTGCCATTGTAGTTGCCGGAAGATCAGGATCTGCTTTTGCCGCCGAAATAGGTACCATGAAAATATCGGAAGAAGTTGATGCACTGTTTGTTATGGGGTTTAACCCCACTCTTTTTCTTGCGATTCCCAGAATGCTTGCGTCAATAATTGTGGTGCCGTTTCTCACTCTTTTTTCAGACATTTTTGCGATTGCAGGCGGCCTTGTGGTTGGAGTTTTTATATTAGATCTTACTACAAGTTCATACCTGACCCAGACAATGAAAGTGCTGGATCTTTTTGAAATATGCTGGGGGATTTCCAAAAGTATTGTATTTGCCGTTATAATATCATGGGTTGGATGCTTAAGAGGTTTTCAGACAAAAGGAGGGGCAGACGCAGTAGGAAATGCTGCCACTTCCGCTGTTGTGAGCAGTATTTTCCTTATTATCCTGTTTGATTCGATATTTGCTATAGGACGAAGCTACTGGGGGTAAAACTATCGGTTATGGGTGATATAATTCTCAGAGTAAGAAATCTTGTTGCCCGGTATGGCGAAGAAATTATTCTAAACAAGATTAGTCTTGATGTTATTGAAGGTGAGATTCTTGTGATTATAGGAGGAAGCGGTTGCGGGAAAAGCACACTTTTAAGGCATCTGGTAGGCCTGTCCAGACCTTCTTCCGGGAGCGTAGACATTGATGGAACCGATATTGCGACATGCGATACAATAACTCTTCACAATATCTTAAAGACAATCGGTATTTTATTTCAAAACAGTGCTCTTTTAGGTTCACTTACTATCGGAGAAAACATTGCTTTGCCGATTGCCGAATATTATGATCTTCCTAAAAGCTCCATAGATATTCTTGTAAGTTTAAAGCTTAATTCGGTTGAGCTTGAAGGTTATGAAGACTATCTGCCTTCCCAGTTAAGTGGCGGGATGAAAAAAAGAGCCGGGCTTGCGCGTGCGCTTGCATTAAATCCGAAAATATTATTCCTTGATGAACCAACAGCAGGACTGGACCCGGTTATTTCATCCGAAATTGATGAACTTGTGCTGCAAATCAATAAAAAATATAATACAACGATAGTAATTGTTACTCATGATCTTGATACAATATTTACAGTAGCAAAACGGGTTATAATGCTTGATAAAAAAACAAAGAGTATAATTGCCGAAGGTGATCCGAAAGATTTAAAGGATAACAGTCCGGATCATTCTGTAAGACAATTTTTTAACCGTAATGCAAAAGTATAGACTTGCAATGGAAACAACATGGCTACAATAAAAACAAAATTCAGTGTAGGGCTTTTTGTTCTAATGGGGTTGGTTGTCGCCTTTGTTGCGATAATCTGGGTCGGCATGTCGCACTATTTTGAGCAGGGGAGTTTATATTCAGCCTATTTCAATGATTCGGTACAGGGGCTGTCAAAAGATTCGCCTGTGAAATTCAGAGGAGTCACGATTGGAAGGGTTTCCAATATTGGTGTTGCCCCGGATGGCAAGCTTATAGAAGTTGTATTAAAAATTGAAACTGATACGAAACCGGATAAAGATATAGTTGCTCAATTAAGATCTGTCGGAATTACAGGCATTATGTTTGTGGAGCTGGATTTAAAGAAACAAGATGAGCCTGATCTTTCTCCATCGCTAAGCTTTGTACCCGATCATACGGTTATAGATACAAAACCATCTGAGATAACCCGCTTTTTAGACAAATTAACAGATGTTTTAGATCAAATTAACAAGCTTGGTTTGGAAGAGATATCAGTTAAAACAAAACTTACTTTGGATGAAATCAATAGTGCAGTTAGCGAAGCAAAACTTGCCAATTTATCTTCCGACATAAGAACATCTTTAGATAAATGGAACAGAGCAGTCAGTGCTGTGGATGATGCGGCTGTTACATTTAAAGCATTTACATTAAATACCGACAATGCTGTATCCAATCTTAATAATACTGTTACAAAAATAGATGATATAATATCCGGAAACAAGGACAGCGTTGCTGAAGCAATTAAAAATTTAAATCATGCTGTTGACAATGCAGGATCGCTGGTGATTGAGGGAAAAGAATTTATAAAAAACACAGATCAGAATTTTTCGTCTCTGCAACAGCAGATCTTTTCCACCATGCAAAGTATAGAAAAAACCAGTGAAACTTTAAACCGCTCGCTTGATCAAATTTCTGATCAGCCATCTGTTCTTCTTTTCGGTACCCAGCAACCTGAAAAAGAAATTGAAAAGGAGTAAGAGCGGCAATGATTTTACGGGAGTTATTATGAAGATTTCATTGAAAGCTTTTTCAAAGATTTATTTTATATTTTTAATCTTAAGTATATTTTTTGTTTTCAGCGGATGTATTGGTTTTGGCGGATCTGAAAAAAAAATTGATTATTATACACTTGAATATTCTGCGCCACAGCCTGCCGGGTCAAATCAACTTCCTTTTGTTATAAATATCGGACGTTTTAAATCGCCATTATATAACTCCGATAAAATCGTTTACAGAAAAAATAATTTTCAAACAGATGAATACGTTTATCACAGATGGGAGACAAACCCTGCAAGGTTAGTTTCTTATTTTCTTTTCAGGGATATTAAAAACTCGGGTCTTTTTAAAGGAGTTTTTACTTACGATGCCGGTTTTGCTGCTACCCACAGCATTTCAGGCACTGTTGAGGAATTTTTCGAAGATGATAGGGGCAAAACATGGGATGCCGTGCTTTCATTAGATATTGTTCTTATGGCAGAAAATGAGCCTGACCTTAGCAAAAAAATCCTTTTCCAGAAAAAATATAAAACAAGAAAAGTTTGCGATAAAAAAAATCCAAAAGCTCTTGCAGAAGCAATGAGCAAGGCGATGAATGAATTGTCAGTTCAGGTTATAGCTGATGTATATAAAAAACTTTCGGAGAAAGTGCAATAGATGTAGTTTTATGGCTTGTATTTAGGATTCAAGGGGCCAGGGGTTCCAGGATTCAAGTGAAAAGTTTATTAAAATCCGGGGAATAATAAGCACTTGAACCCTCGAATCCTCGAATCCTTGAACCCTGTCAAACTATATCGAGAAGAAGCAATTGCAATTCACTAATCGTTCTCGGTTAAGATTTCCAAATTTATAATACAGGAGTAATTCACTATGGCATTTCAAAGCATAGCAGATCTAATTGAATGGAAAAGTCTGAAAAAACATGCCGCTGCAATAAACAATAAAAAAAATCATCTGAAATATCTTATAAATGAAAAAGGCCGGATAGATAATTATTGTTTAAACGGTGCCGGTATTTTTTATGATTTCTCAAGGCAAAGAGTTGATAAAGAAGCAATGAAGCTTCTTTTTAATCTGGCCCGTGCAAGGAAAATAAAAAAACAATTTGCAGATATGACCATCGGGAAAAAGATTAACACTACTGAAAAGAGAGCAGCACTTCACACTGCAACAAGATCTTTTTCAGGCTTGCCGTTAATGTTGGACGGAAAAGATATAATGCCGGAAATGCTTGCGGTAAATAAAAAGATAAAAGATTTCTCACAAAAGATTCATTCCGGCAAAATCAAAGGCCAAACAGGTAAAGCATTCGAGCATCTGGTAGTAATAGGAATAGGGGGCTCGTATCTTGGGACCGAATTTGTATCCACAGCTTTAAAGCATCTTGCAAAAGATAAGATCAAAATTTATTTTCTTGCAAATGTTGATATCCATAATTTCGGAGAAATAGTTGCATCTATAGATCCTGAAAAAACTCTCTGGATTGTGGTTTCAAAAACCTACACAACTGCCGAGACAACTGCAAACACAAATCAGGCCTATGAATTCATGAAACAAAAGGGCCTTGATCCTTCAAAGCATTTTGTTACGGTAACAAGCAAGGGAAGTCCAGGAGATGATCCTGAATCAAATCCGGTGCTGGCATCATTTCACATGTTTGATTTTATAGGCGGAAGATACAGCGTTACTTCGGCTGTAGGCGGTGTTCCTTTAAGTCTTTATCTGGGATATGATGTTTTTGAGCGGTTTTTAAAAGGTGCCGAAGAGATGGACCTGCATGCAAAAGAAGCTCCGCCAGGTAAAAATCTGCCTCTAACAGCAGCGCTGATATCAGTATGGAATAACAATTTTCTTAACTATCCGGCGCAGGCAATAATCCCCTATGCTTCTCCTTTGGCAAAGCTTGCTCCTCATATTCAGCAGCTCAATATGGAAAGCAATGGAAAATCTGTTACAAAAGAAGGGAAAAATCTTTCTGTGCCAACAGGAACCATTATATTCGGTGAACCCGGCACCAATGCCCAGCATTCGTTTTTCCAGCTTGCACACCAGGGACGCCCCTTTCCCATAGATTTCATAGGCGTAATAAATCCCTGTTATGAGAAGTACAAAAATAAATCAAAAGGAGTTACAAACCACCAGGAACTTTGGGCCAATTTAATAGCTCAACCCGCAGCACTTGCCACAGGCAAAGACGATAAAGATCCGGCAAAATGCTTTTCCGGAAACAGGCCATCATCTACTATACTTTTAGATGATCTAACCCCTGAAAATGTCGGCCGTCTTCTTTCCTTCTATGAAGCAAAAACAGTATATGAAGCATTTATATGGGGCATAAACCCGTTTGATCAGTTCGGGGTTGAGCTTGGAAAAAATTTGGCATCAGGAATCAGAAATCAAATGGCGGAAAAAAACACAAACCCGAAATATGCTTTCGATGATGCCGATCCGATTACAAAATTTTATTTGGAGAAGCTGATTTCATAAGTTTACGGGTATAAAAATTGTTTTCATTTATAGGCTTTTGAATTATCCGACATTCTGATACCAGAATACGTTTTACTGGAACTGACACCAATGATGTAAATGGCACCCATGGCACTGTTGCTAAAACAATACTATACTTCATTTCACCTACTACTGTTCGGTGATGGGTAGTTGCCAGAATTGAGGATTATCGTTTGAAATCAACATCCTTCAAGCTGAAATCTTTAACAGGTATATGCGATTTGTATCGCATCTTTTCAGGTCTTATTATATAGCCGGTATCGATTCCGTCCCTCTTGCTTTGCCTGATACATGGCACTGTCGGCGGTTTTCAGAATGGTGTCGATATCAGCGCCATGGTCGGGGTAGATAGAAATCCCTATACTGGTGGTAATGGTTATTGTTTGTCCTTCAAGGGTAATGGAGTCCCGTAAACCATCCATAATTTTCTGGGCAACCTGCAGGGCAGACAGAGCATCTTTTTGTTCAGGAAGTAAGAGAACAAATTCATCTCCACCTAAGCGTGCAACGGTGTCTACTTGCCGGAGGATACTCGTCAATTTTTCCGCAACAGATTTCAGAAGCAGATCTCCAATATGGTGACCGAATGTATCATTGATCTCTTTGAATTTATCAAGGTCGAGCATCATAAAGGCAACCTTGTTCCGGTTTCTATCGGCCTGGTGTATAGCCACGGCCGAACGGTCTAAGAGTAGCATTCTGTTCGGCAGACCTGTCAGAGGTTCATGGTAGGCGATATGCTTGATTTTCCGTTCCATTTCCTTACGCTCAGTTATATCCTCGATGGCGAGAAGGATGACCCGTTCCTTGCCCAGCACTCTTTGAATCTGCCGGGCATTCAAAAGCATTGTGCGCCTGCCGATTGTGGCAAAGTCGTGTTCGACCTCGTAGTTGTCG
>JBDRRF010000091.1:0-49785 GCA_043825875.1 Pseudomonadota bacterium
AGCCACTTTCAAAACGTTTCAGTTTGGTCAAGCTCAAGGCGGGCGAAAATTTCAACCACAGGAATACATTTAGTATTTCGAGGATTGAAATTTGAGCCCAACGCAGAGATCGGCCAAAATGGGGCGTTTTGAAACTGGCTCGAACATTTTTGTTTTAGGAACAAATATTTCATAATAAAAACAATTAAGGGAGGAAGTTAATATGATGTTAGAAGGTAAATCGGCAATTGTAACAGGCGCCGGAAGAGGAGTAGGAAGAGGAATTGCTTTGGATTTTGCAAGAGAAGGCGCTGATGTCTTGGTAAATTATAGCAGCAGCGAAGCAGCGGCTAACGAGGTTGTGAAGGAAATAGAAAAAATGGGCCGTAAAGGCATTGCCGTTAAGGCTGATGTTTCCAAAGAAGAAGATGTAATCAATATGTTTAAAGCCGCCATCGACGGTTTCGGCAAGGTTGATATACTGGTAAACAATGCCGGTAATTCGGCTCCCGGAATGTTTCATAAGATGTCTACGGAAAAATGGGACAGCGTAGTGGATATTCATCTTAAAGGAACGTTTTTATGCATGAGAGAAGCCGCCAAACACATGATAGAAAAACAGCAGGGAACAATTCTTTGTGTTATTTCGGTAGCAGGTATTCAGGGTTCGGTAGGCCAACCGAATTATGCAGCTTCTAAAGGCGGAGTTATTGGTCTGATTAAAAGCGGAGCAAAAGAACTTGCACGTTATAATGTTACTGTCAATGCGGTAAGTTTAGGAATAGTATCTACCGATATGACATCTAAAATTTTATCAGATCCTAAATTCAGGGAAGCCACACTTGCAAGAGCATTGCTGAAAAGACCTATGGAACCGGAAGAAGTTGGTAAAGTTTTTTCATTTTTGGCATCGGATGCCGCCAAGATAATTCAGGGGCAGGTTATTGCAGTTGACGGAGGCATAGCAGGCTTAGGTTAATTTCTTAAAGATAAAGACAATATATATCCCTAAGCAAAAAGTCTAAAACGACTTTTTGCTTAGGGATTAATTTTTTATGGGGCAACAAGTTTTTTCAATTATACAATCATCTATTATGGCAAATGTCATAAATTAAGTTTCGTACAATTACAAATTTTATCGCTTGCTCAAATCCGTTTTTGACTTTGGAAAGAACCATCGATTACGCTTTGATCATTGTTAATAACATTTTAAAATTTTTAACAGCCTTTAAAGCATGGGGTTTATTGGCAGGCATTATTATCATTTCACCTTGTTTTACATTAAATGGGGTACCTGCAATTGTTATTTCCACCTCACCATCTAAAACCTGAACCAAAGCATCAAACGGGGCAGTATGTTCGCTTAAGCCCTCTCCCTTATAAAAGGCAAATAAAGTAACAGTCCCTGCTTTCTTATCGATTATGGTTTTGCTTACAACCAATTCCTTTCGATAATCCACCATATCAGCTAATCTTCCAATTTTCACATCATCACTCATAGCTTTTTCTCCTATTCTAATAATCTTTTATTATGGTTGGATAAATATCTTAGATTTTCACGTATTCAACAGTTTAACAAAAATTTATGCCCGAAATATGAAACATAATTCTATATGTTTTTTCATATAAAACAAACAATTCTTGATATAAAATAAAATATGCCGGATACTAAGTATTCAAAAATGATGGCTTTGCAGCCAATGTATTTTATAACTTGAGCCACTTTCAAAACGTTTAAGTTTGGTCAAGCTCAAGGCGGGAGAAAATTTCAACCACAGGAATACATTTAGTATTTCGAGGATTGAAATTTGAGCCCAACGCAGAGATCGGCCAAAATGGGGCGTTTTGAAACTGGCTCACTTGCTTAATCCAGGTAATTTGCCGTTAAAATTCTAACTTTTTTTAGCTCTATTATGTTTAAAAAAATATTAAACAATAAATTCTGGACCGGATTTCCTTCATGGTTATTAATAGGTGCTTTTGCAGTACTTCTTCCTATTTTTGCTTTCACAACGGCGCAAAACATACAACGCTGGAATACCTACAATAATCGTCTTTTACTTGAAAAAGGCACATCGCTTATACGTTCTTTTGAAGCCGGCACAAGAACCGGAATAATGGGAGATTATATAGGCAGCTTTCATCTTCATAATCTATTAACTGAAATCGCAATACAACCTTATGTATCATATATTCTTATAACAGACTCCGAAAAAACTATTGTTGCCCATGATAACCCCGATTATGAAGGTGAACCTTATAAAACCGATATTGATCTCAAGAAGACTTATCTGTCAGATGAAATACAATGGCATATTATTAAAACACCGGATAAGGAAAAGATATTTGAAGTATATAAAAAATTTAATCCTGTTGGTGGCTTTTTCCGCGAAGGGATGATGCGTAAATTATTTAACCCTCAGTATAATATAAAAAACCCCAGGCAGGCGGAACTTATAATATTTGTCGGCCTTGACATGTCTTATGTTGAACAGGCAAGAAAAGCAGATACAAAACACTATATATTTATGGGAATAGTATTACTGCTGGTAGGTTTTGGAGGCGTTGTACTGCTTTTTATGACTCAAAACTATAAAAATACCAAAGCCTCTTTAACGAGAGAAATCGCAAGAAGCCAGCGCCTTGCATCTCTTGGAAGTCTTGCTGCAGGAGTAGCGCATGAAATAAGAAACCCACTAAGTTCCATTAAAGGTCTTGCAACCTATTTTATGGAACGAAATGAAGAAGAGGAAGATAAAAACGTTGCAAAAATTATGATCAGCGAAGTAGACAGGCTTAACAAAGTTGTAAGCCAATTGGTAGAACTTGCAAGACCGGTAACCATATCAAAGCAACCTACTCTGCTTAAATCCGTAATAGAAAATTCAATTAAGCTTCTCGAAAGAGAAGCTTTTGGGAAGAACATACAAATTGCAACAAATATTTCTTCTGAAGAAATTGAAATAGCAATTGATAAAGATAGAATAACACAGGTTTTATTAAATCTTTTTCTTAATGCAATTGAGTCCATGGAAAAAGGCGGCAAGCTCACTATCGATGTTTTAGAAAAAGATAAAGGAGTGCTTATTAAAGTTTCAGATACAGGATCAGGTATTGACAAAGATGATCTTGCTCAAATTTTTGACCCGTATTTTACAACAAAATCAGGCGGAACAGGACTTGGGCTTGCGATAGTTTATAACATAGTAGAAGCTCATGACGGTAAAATTACAGCGCAAAGCCTTTTTGGTAAAGGAACGGCGTTTACTATTTTTCTGCCTGGAACAAAGTAGAAATATGATTTTAAGGGATTAAAAAACATGAAACAAAAAAACACAATTCTTGTTGTAGATGATGATATGGCACACCGTACCATGCTGTGTAAGCTTATCGGCAGTTGGGGATACGAAATGACCGAAGCAGATGATGGCATAGCGGCGATTGAGGCAGTAAAGATAAAGCCTTATGATCTTATTTTAATGGATGTAAGAATGATAAAGCTGTCAGGCATTGAAGCACTTAAAGAGATTAAAGTACTAAACCCTGCAATTCCTGCGATAATAATGACCGCTTACTCTTCTGTAGAATCAGCCGTTGAGGCCATTAAATATGGTGCTTATGATTATCTTACAAAACCGCTCGACTTCGACAAGTTAAAACTGACTATAGCAAGAGCTATGGAGCATATTCATCTTAAAGAAGAAAACCGCCTTCTTAAAGAAAATCTCGGAATGCGTTTTGACAGGCAGAATATAATAGGGCAAAGTCTGGCTATCACAAAATTATTCGAAACCATTTCCCTGGTTGCTCCATCTGAAGCTACTGTGCTTATTACAGGGGAATCCGGAACAGGGAAAGAATTGATTGCTGGTGCTACCCATTTTAACAGCGCAAGAGCAAAAGGCCCTTTTGTTAAAATCAACTGCGCGGCAATACCGGAAACTCTTCTCGAATCTGAACTCTTCGGGCATGAGAAAGGAGCTTTCACCGGAGCAGACAGAAAAAAGGACGGGAGGTTTCTTCAAGCAAGTGATGGCAGTATTTTCCTTGATGAAATCACTGAAATGCCGCTTACAATGCAGGTCAAACTCCTGCGGGTGCTTCAGGAACGGGAGATAACCAGAGTCGGGGGAAATGATGTCATAAAAGTGGATGTGAGAATAATTGTTGCTACAAACAAAGATATTCAGGAAATGGTTGCTTCAGGAGCTTTTCGTGAAGATCTTTACTACAGGCTAAATGTGGTGAATATTATGGTTCCTCCTTTAAGGGAAAGAAGAGAAGATATTTCTCTTCTTGCTGCACATTTTCTTGAAATGTTTTCAGAAAGAAACCATAAAAATATAAAAGGATATACTCCGGCAGCTATGGATGGAATTATAAAATATGACTGGCCTGGAAATGTACGGGAACTAATGAATGCTATTGAAAGAGCTGTTGTTCTTGCACGTTTAGATTACCTTGATGTAAATGATTTTGAAGCAATCCAGGGTGAATCCGGAAAAAGTGAATTAACACAGCCTTTTGATACCTGCGATATGCCTCTTGAAGAAATTGAAAAAGCATCTATATTAAAAACACTAAAGTCTTCGAAAGACAATAAAAGTGAGGCAGCCAGAAGGCTTGGTATAACAAGAAGAACTCTACATAAGAAATTAAAAAAATACGGTGTGATGCCGTAAAAACCTGGAGGGATTGATGATTAACCAGGACAAAACACGGACAATAAGATGTACTAACTGCGGGATAAAAAATAAAATCCCTTTGGATAAAGCCGGAGCTGTTGCAAAATGTGGGAAATGCTCTTCCACCCTTGATACAAGTGATCTTTTAAACAGAAAGCCTGTAATTGTTACAGATGGTGATTTTGGAACAAAAGTTATAAAATCACCCATTCCGGTTTTACTTGACTGCTGGGCTCCCTGGTGCGGGCCATGCAAAATGATAGGGCCTGTTATTGAAGAACTTGCTACTCAATACTCCGGCAAAATAAGAGTATGCAAGCTCAATGTAGATGAAAACCCGTCAACGTCTTCAAGATTTCAGATATCAAGCATTCCTTCAATGCTGATATTTGATAAAGGAGAACTAAAGGATACAATCGTGGGAGCAGTTCCGAAACAACAGATAGTTGGTAAAATATCACCTTTTATCTTATAGAAGTAAAAATTTGCAAGGATTCCCTTTAAATTGTTCTTTCTAAAAAGCATTGAAGCTTTGTTGAGAAAAAACATGCACTATAATTATGATTAACCATAACAAGCGGTCTAAAAGCATCAATGATAGATTTATTTCCACCGACACTTTCCATCAAAGATAGGGAGAGAAATCAATATGAAAAAGTGCCCTGAATGTGGTTTAACTATATCAGAAAAAGATAAAACTCAATGTTCTTCTTGCGGATATGTTTTTACGAAACCCGCCTCAAAAAAGCGCTTCTTTCTTACAATAATAATAGTACTTGCAACCTCGATAATATTACTTGCCTATCTGGCAATCCCAACCCGGCTCTCCTATTGGGTTTATAATATAACAAGTAATATAAAAAACCTGACTCAAATCAGCGGAAATAAATATTCAACTCCAACAGTCAAACAAAAAGATATCTATCAGGAATTTCTTGATCGCTATACAGTAAAGCCTGATACCAGATTTATCAATTCGTTTAAGATTTTAGCCAAACTTTATGGAAAGTATCGGAACCTTTCTGAGGATGAACCAGCATTTAGTATCGGCGATGTCATACATGATGGCAAAACGGCTTCGATCCCCGTCATCAAAGACGGAAATGTTGTAACTACTATTGTATTGACTGCAGAAATGACTTTTGATGATGCCCTTAAAGCGCTTGATCAGTGTTTGAAGAAAATAGATCAAGATAAGTCACAGGTAACCGCAAATCCTGAAAGAGGGATATATTGGATGAGCGAATATGAAGCTGCGATCAGTAATTTCCATAAAATTGATCCGCGGCGTATCATCGAAGGCCTATCAGATATTGAAAGTTTATGGCAGAAGGAAGGGCCTGATTCAAGGCTACTTCTTGCAGCAGCACGGGGATATGCTTTGCTTCATATGAGTTTATATCCTGATTATATGCAACATGCCGATGATTTCACCTCGTATGCACTAGGATATTTGGCTCTTGCCAGGCATATTGATCCTGCCATTTCTTCTTCTCATGAGGAAGCATTTATCGCTATGAATATGGGATATACCGCTCATGCAGATCGAATGCTGAAAAGCAGTTCAGACAAAACTACCAAACCGGCAGACAAGATTTTTGACGCTTATATGAAAAAAGATTTTACAGCACTACTAAATCTTCAGGGGGAAGGCTCAAATGTGTTGTCTTATTATTTACTGGCGCGCCTATATCGTGAAAGCGGTTTATACAGAGAAGCCGAGGAAGTGACGAAGGGATTGCTCAATAAAATTCCCGGCCATTATCCTTCTGTTGTGGAAGCTATTTATTCCGCGGATTTGGGGATTGCCAAAATATTGACCGTTTTATATCCTATGGATATTTTGGCACATATGGAGCAAAAAGTATTACATAGTAACCTGAAAATCTCTGAGGCCAAATTAAATGAACGTATTAAAGCCTTTACTGGCGATCCGTCAACAGCAAGCAGCATTTCTTTTAATCAATTTGATAATCTGCTGTCAAAGTGGCATCCTTTTGACAATGATAAGCATTATGGCCTTTTTATTGATGATCAGCGGGTGAAAAATATATATAAGTCACTTTATTCAGGTGCTGTGTATTTAAGGTTTAATCTTCTTTTGAAAAGATGGAATACTGTTGATAAGGCCGAAAGCTACGTTAGGGCAATGTCTGAAGGTGATGACACCTCTCCTTTGGTGATGCTAATGCTTGCAGAAGTAAACAATGAACAGGGCAACCTTGAGCAGGCAAAATTGATTTGTGCAAAGATCGTTAGTAATTCTGAAACCAGCGCATCGCTTGCAATGAAAGCATATTTTTGTGTGGATGATTATCAGGCAAAACTGAAATTCGCCCCGGCCGTTTTCAAAAAACTTGATGGCCGGCCTGTTAATCTTACCCGCATGGGGCATGTCTTACAATGGCTTAACAATTATGACATGGCCGGAGATTTTTATGCTCTTGCCTTAAAAAAAGACCCATTTGATTTTTCCAACTATCAGTCTCTTGCAAAAGTTTCGGGTACTCATGTTCCCATTACTTGCAATCTGGAAAACTTTTCTTATAATTTTTCATTTCTCGAAAAAGCCGGAGATTATTTAGCCCGGCACGAAGAATTGATTTATAAACTCAAGGCTTTGGATTGTTATGACAAAGCACTTAAATTGGCACCTTCAAGAAATCGTCTATGGGAAAAAAAAGCAAAGATATTAAAAGATCTCAAAAGATACAAAGAATCCGCAGATGTTTTGAAAAAATGGCTTGAAAGATACGGCAGAAATGACCTGGTCACAACTATTTATAAATCGGAACTGGCAAACATATATCTGGATATGGGTAAACCAAAGATAGCGTTTAAAGTACTTTCAGATGAAATCGATTCTTATCAGGGTGGTTTTATGATGGCTCTTGCAAGAACATATGAAGATCTGAAAAAACCGGGGGAAGCCGAAAATATTTATAAAAAAGCCCTGACCCGATATCCGACTGGAAGTCATATACTTTCGGGTGCTGCCGCATTTATGTGGCGTTTTGGCCGGGACAAAGAGGCCGCAGAATATATAGAAAAAGGACGTTTATTAAACGGTAAGTTCTCGAAGTGGTACTTTGACGATTATATGAAAATCTTTTCCCAGGCAAGTAAAGAAAGAATCATGAAGGCATTTGATCACATTGCCTCAGGAGCAGGAGTATGGGAGATAAGTTCACTTGCCTTTCGTTTTGAAAAAGAAAAAAGGCCTGAAATCGCATACTGGCTTTTAACAAAAGCTAGGGCAGCAACCCGAATGCAGCAACTTGAAAATAGTGTTAATATTTATAAAGTATTACGTAAGTGGAAAGGAGATGATCAAGCCAGAAAATTTTTAGCGCCGAATTTAACTCCTCAATCAATGGGCCCCTTGTCTATGATATTGTTTAAGGAAGGACAATTCGATCTGATTTTGACCGAATTAAAAAATCCGGATGATTATCAAAAAGACTACAGGGAATTTATGTGGTTAATGAAGCTGATGGCATGGCAGGCAAGCAATCCGCCTGAACAAGATCTTACCGGGTTTACCCGCCATTATAGTAATAACTCACCTGACCACTACCATTCAATAGGTAAATATATGATGGGCTTAATATCGCGTTCTGATCTTTTGCAGCTTATAAAGAGTCCTAAACAGCGTTGTGAGTTTTCATATTATATCGGATTTTCAGAGCGAATGAAGGGTAACTTCAGAGAGGCGGCCAACTGGTACCAGATATGTTTGGAAACCGGGCTTTCTAACAACGGGGAATATCATTGGGCATCGGATGAGTTGTTCTGGTGGGCACATATGGGAACAACAAACCGCCATAAAAAAGTATCCGATGACATCAGTGCTTATCATGATCGGTTGTTATAGTAAATTTGATAGCCAAACTGTTAAACATCCCTGGCAATATCTATGCGCCGTCTATTACTTCTCTAACCTTTGATGCCAAGGCATATAATGAAAACGGTTTTTGTATGAAATTTACACCTTCGTCCAGTTTACCATGGTGAGTAATAATGTTACTCGTATAGCCGGACATATATAAATACTTTATATCAGGACAAAGAGAAACTATTTTTGTCACCAATTCCCGTCCATTCATACCGGGCAAAACCACATCGGTTATAAGCAAGTCGACTTTAACAGCCGTATTTTCAACCGTACTAATTGCCTCGTGCGGAGTCGGGGCAGTCAGCACCTTATAGCCTAGTTTCTCAAGCATTTGCATAGCCATGTTCAGCAGAGCAAATTCATCTTCCACCAAAAGGATAGTTTCATCACCCTGCAAGGCTGAAACCGTACCTTTCTCTTTCTTTACCTGAACAGTATCGGCAGTGTGCCTTGGCAAGTAGATTTTGAAAACAGAGCCATGATCCGGTTCACTGTAAACATTTATAAAGCCATTATTTTGCTTGACAATACCATATACCGTGGCCAATCCCAGGCCCGTGCCTTTATCCTTATCTTTGGTAGTAAAAAACGGTTCAAACAAACTATTTAAAGTTTCCTTATCCATACCAATACCGTTATCACTTACTGTAAGCCGCACATACTCGCCTGGAATAAACTCGGTAAGCGTGTCGGAATATATTTCATCAATGGTAACATTTTCAGTTTCGATGGTGATCTTTCCCACCTCACAGATTGCGTCACGAGCATTAACACACAGGTTAGCCAATATTTGATCTATCTGTGATGGATCCATCTTGACCGACCAGATCCCGGTATCAGGCAACCAGGCAAGATCGATATCTTCTCCGATCAATCTTCGCAACATCTTTAGCATGCCTTCCACAGTCTCATTCAGATCAAGGACTTTGGGGATAATGGTCTGTTTGCGTGCAAAAGCCAGAAGTTGCCTGGTAAGGTTGGCAGAGCGCTCTGCTGCTGTCTGGATTTCCAGAAGATTTACATAGAGCGGATGGGAAGGGTCCAGCCCCTCCATGCACAAATCCGTATGACCTATAATAACTCCTATCATGTTATTAAAGTCATGAGCCACACCTCCCGCTAACCGCCCTACAGCCTCCATCTTCTGTGCCTGATGGAGTTGTGCTTCCAACTTTTTATGGTCCGTAATGTCCTCAGCTATAACTAACAAATATTGCGGGTTTTCGGTTTTATCCAAAATCGGGATTTTTTTGGTATGCAATATCCGTTTTTCATTATCTTTATTATTAAACATAACTTCCGGTGTATCGACAAATTTTTTAATGCGAAGCACGTTGTAGTCATTTGCAGTAACAGCGTCAGCTATTTCCTTCGGCAATATGTCATAATCGGTTTTACCTATCACTTCTTTATTCGAACGCCCTGTAAAATTATCACAAGCCTTGTTTCTTCTTAAATATCTCAAATCATTTGCATCTTTTACTAATACCATGTATGGAATATTTTCTATTATATTACTAAGAAATTCTTCACTCTTTACAAGATTGCGATAGGTCAGCAAACTGGTAAGCGCATCGCTCAATCGTCTGCCGATTTCCTGAAAAAGTCTTTCTTCTTCAGCAGTCCATATCCTGTCATGAGAGCACTGCTGTATACCAAACAACCATGGTTTTCCCATTTTTGGGTAAAGAGCGGTTGCCATAAAACTTTTAATACCAAAGTTTTCTGCCATTTGATCTGATAATTGATGGTCAGCACCTATGCCGAATTTCACAGGGCCATCGGAATTTTTTACAGTACATAGAGTTTGCGAAACAGCATCCTCCATAGGCATCATAAGTCCAAGTCTTAAGATTCTGGGATATTCAGGTTTTGTACAACTCATTGGCACTGACCACGAGTCGGCCTCAGGATCACAGGGAAATTGCATAACTACCCGATCACAGTCAAAAAGTGACATAACCACATCAAGCACATCACCCATCATGCTTTCGAAATCATGCGCCCCTTGTATAGCCCGATTAACCTTGTCCATACTCTCAAAAAACTTCAGATTGGCCAGCCGCTCCATTTCCGCTTGCTTGCGTTCGGTGATGTCACGGACAAGTCCCAATATCAGCCTCTGGCCTCGCAGTTCAACGTGACCCACACTTAATTCTACCGGAAATAAAGTACCATCTTTACGCAGGTGCTCACTCTCAACAACAAATTTCCTGCCGACATTAAGCTCTTTCCAAAAAACTTCCGTAAACTCTGTCTGATTTATTTTGTTGTCTACATCCCATATGAAGAGCTGCATCAATTCTTCGCGCGAGTAGCCCAGCATCTCACAGGCCGCATCGTTCACATCAACGATCTTACCGGCATCATGCAGAAAAAACCCCTCTGAAGCCTGGTCTACCAGTGTGCGGAAACGTTCCTCAGCTTCAATCAGCTTCTCTTCAGACTGCTTGCGTTCGGTGATGTCACGGGCAAAAGCGCAAATATATTCTTTATCCCCGAATTGAATATAATTAATAACAATGTCTACCGGAAAAATACTTCCATCTTTTCTTTTATGAAGTGACTCCCAGACAAGGAATTTTTTTTCTTTAAATTCTTTCCAATTGGACAACAAAATTTCCTTGGAATATTTCTGCTCGATATCGGATATGGACTTGGTCAACAGTTCTTCACGTGAATACCCAAGCATCTTACAAGCAGAATTGTTCACATATAAAAATTGAGTGTCCGAATCTATCCAATATGCTGCGTCCATCGCATTATCAACGATAAACTGCGTTAGCTGCAATAAAGCCTTCCCTTTCGTTTGCGGCTCAACACTCCAACCGGTTGATGGATCTATAGCTTCATATTGATCATCGGCACTACAATCATTTTTACACAAAGCTTCTTCCAACTCGCAAACTCGCTGCTGTAAAACTTCAATTTGGCGGAGCAATTCAGTGTTATCGGTTGTCATCGGTATACTCATCCTCTCCACGGGTTTATATTTCGTGCTTAAACAAACAATTATGCTAAACTACATATCAATACTATTTGATATGCAAAAGGATTTCATACAAGTTTCTGTCAAGAAGCACTTTGATGACTGATTTAAGTCTATTTCGTAAGAGTAGTAATTAGAATCCCAGAAACCCTGCCAGATATTTCAAAGCTGTAAGTGTAATTATACCTGCAAGCATCCATTTTATAACCCTTGCCGGAACAAATTTCTGGCAGCGGGCACCGAGATATATTCCAGCCATTCCTCCCAGCCCGAATAAAATTCCCAAAAACCAATCCGGAGCAACGGATATATTGGGATAAAACGGTGCAATAGCCTGATAGAAAGCAACGCCTGCTATTGAGGTGACAAATGTACCCATAAGTGCTGCCCCGGCTATGGTGTAAACCGGCAATCCGAAATATGTTACAAGAAAGGGTGCAATAATTGCTCCGCCGCCGATTCCGTATATTCCACCAACAATGCCTACGACAAAGCTTAAAACAAATATCCCCCAAAAGGATACATCAAACTGTTCGCCGTAAAATTTGTACCCTAATCGTTTTAAATTAAAATGCGTAACCTTTACAGCCGGAATTGCTTCAAAGCCTGACTTGTCAGATTGTGCGGTCGCTATCCGATGATTGCGAACCATATCCTGAAAACGGTTTTCGCTCAAGGTCTTGTCTGCACCTTTAGAGTTTTTTGATAAAAGATCGCGTATCAACCTTGCACCAATGTATAACAAAACAAAGGCAGCAAACAGCTTGAAATTCTTAGGATCAGGAAGATATGCAACCCGCACAACAGCGCCGATAAATACCCCTGGAAGAGTGCCGACCACTATAACCCATGCAAGCGGCCACACCATTCTTCCTTCCTTGCAATAACGATAGATTCCGCTTGGAATAGCTACGATATTAAACAACTGATTGGTTGCGCTTACCGATGGATTTGAATAGCCTAAAACTGAAACCTGAAAAGGAAGCAGCAAAAAAGCACCGGACACACCACCCATAGAAGTGAAAAATGATATAACAAAAGCTACAAGCGGTGGAATCCATAAAGAAACTTCAATACCTGCTGTTTGGAAAAACATTGCATAATTCCTGTTGCAACATTAAGGTTTTAGATTAAATAATAATATATTTTTCACTTATCGTATAAGCAGGCTTTATATGTGTCAAGCCAATTTACGCTGTATTTCCGGCTATATTCATATATGGTTGAATTTTTTCGCCCAACCTTATATCTTGCAAGCATCTTTTTTTTATTGTAGGAAATAGTAAATAAATAAATTATCTCGGAAAGGTTAAACATATCATATGAAAATAAGAACAATAATTATATGCTTTGCCATTATATTCTGTCTGACCTGTTTTTTATCTTATGCTAAAGTAAAAGAAGATTCATTAACAGCGAATCAGATTATGGTAAAGCTGGAAAAAAAATATTCAGTTCCCGGTTTTGTTGCAAAGTTTATCCAGATGTCGACATTAAAGGCTATGGGAATATCCGATGTCGCAGAAGGCCGGATACTGGTTAAGCGTCCCGGTATGATGAGATGGGAATACGAGAAACCCGATAAACAGACTGTTGTTACAGACGGAGAAAGCATCTGGATTTACAGACCGGATGACAACCAGGTTATGGTAGGCAAAGCTCCGGAATTTTTTGGTGCGGGTAAGGGAGCAAGTTTTTTATCGGATATAAGTATTATCCGACATAATTTTTCGGTTACAATCAAAAATGACAGTGATAAATATTTTGCATTAAAATTAATACCCAATGAAAAAAGGGTCGATTTAGCTTATGTACATCTTTATATTTTAAAAACAACTTTTGAAATTGCAAAAATCGGAATTTATAATTTATATGATGATGAAACCGAAATAGAACTTATTGATTCAAAGTTTGTTGACAACCCGGATTCGGTTTTTAGTTTTAAGATACCTGAAGGTGTTGAAGTCCTGAAAATGGGTGAGTAATTGGAGGATTGAAATGAAAGATAAAGTCAGGAGTCTTTTGAAACAGAGAAAGGCGATTATGCTTGCACATAATTATGAGCCACCTGAAATACAGGATGTGGCCGACCTTTGCGGAGACTCTCTTGAACTGAGTATAAAAGCATCACAAACCGATGCTAAGGTTATTGTGTTTTGCGGGGTGCATTTTATGGCTGAAACAGCCTCGATAATGTCGCCTGAAAAAATAGTTTTACTTCCCAGAAAAGATGCGGGATGCCCTATGGCTGATATGGTAACACCCGAAGCACTTGCAAATAAGCTTAAAGAAATTCCCCCCATGCCGGTTGTTACATATGTGAACTCAACTGCGGCGGTGAAGGCGCTTTCTACCATATGCTGTACATCTGCAAATGTAGTAGGTATTGTTAACAGCCTTGACGCTGATGAGATCTTAATGGTGCCGGACAGAAATCTTGCAAAGTATGCAGCTTTGCACACGAAAAAGAAATTACATCTTTGGGACGGATATTGCCCTATACATGACAGCCTTACAGCAGAAAAAGTGCTAAAAGCAAAAAGCAAGTACCCGGAAGCATTTTTTATGGCTCATCCTGAATGCCGCCCGGAAGTTCTTGAACTTGCGGATCTTATTTTAAGCACATCCGGAATGATAAAATATGCAGCAGAATCTGAAAACAAGACTTTTCTTATAGGCACTGAAATAGGAATACTTCATCCAATGAAAAAAGCCTGCCCCGATAAAATATTTTATCCTGTTTCAGAGGATATGGAATGCAAAGATATGAAGAAAATAACTTTGGAAGATGTAGCAAGAAGCCTGGAATTTATGGAAGGTGAAGTAAAGGTTCCTGAAGATATAAGGATAAAGGCAAAAGAAGCTGTAAGTAAGATGATAGAGTTTTCACTAGGATAAAAAACAGGATCACCTCCAAAAGAGTTGGTGATCCTATTAGGATTCCAGGGTTCCAGGATTCAAGGATTCAAGTGAAATGCATATACAGAGGCTCCATATTATGGATGACGGACTGAGAGCATCGTTTCGGGGCATTCCGACCCAGAGAGCATAGAAATGAGAAAATAAACACTTGAACCCTCGCCCCCTCGAATCCTCGACCCCTTTTTCAAAATAGCCGCATATAATCAGGGGAGCAATTACTATGGAAGAATTAATTAACCGTGCAGTCGATTTAATACATAACTCAAAAAAAATAGTAGTTTTCACAGGTGCAGGAGTTAGCACGGAATCCGGAATTCCGGATTTTCGAAGCCCAGGTGGAATTTGGGATAAATTTGAACCTGTATATTTTCAGGATTTTGTTGAAAGTGAAGAAGCCCGTGAGAAATACTGGTTAAGAAGTAAAGTAATTTATCCGCTTATAAGCAGCGCCAAACCTAATCTTACCCATCTGTCTTTGTTTGAACTTGAAAAAATGGGAAAACTTGATTGCATAGTTACTCAAAACATAGACCGTTTGCATCATAAAGCAGGCAACTCCGATGAAAAAATCATCGAGATTCACGGCACCAATGCTTTTGCAATCTGCTTGAAATGTAAAAAGATTTATCCCAGAAACGAAATACAGCAACAATTGGAAGCAGATGAGTCTATCAAAGTACCCCATTGTATTGATTGTAACGGATTTTTAAAAGACGCCACTATTTCTTTCGGCCAGTCTATGCCGGAAAGGGAATTGGGTGAATCTAACCGCAGGGCAGAATCCTGTGATTTAATGCTTACACTCGGCTCTTCTTTAGTAGTATATCCCGCAGCCTATCTGCCTCAGTATGCTTCTCAGGCCGGAGCTAAACTGATTATCATTAATATGACCGAAACTTCGATGGACAGGCTTGCCGATGTAGTAATTCATGCAAAAACCGG
Organism: Pseudomonadota bacterium; assembly: GCA_043825875.1. Taxonomy (GTDB): domain Bacteria; phylum Desulfobacterota; class Desulfobacteria; order Desulfobacterales; family RPRI01; genus RPRI01. Next base: position 15,413 of record JBDRRF010000091.1, read on the forward strand.
TGAAACTCTTAATCGTATAGTAGAAGAAGTCAAGATGAGACTGTAGCATAATTACCACAGGCTTTTGCATACTTATCCAGTATTTCCTCAATTCTGCCATAAACCAAACGACTCGGGATACATTGAATACGCCCTTCTCTTACTGCTTCATACAAAGTGGGCATGTATTGACTAAGAAGTGGCAATGGAATCCCATATTTTGTCAGATTTTCAAACAAACGCTCTATAGCCTCCGAACATCTGCGGTCTGACCAATAATATCGGATACGGTCACTAAAGCCGTAGGCTGAAATATATCGCAAGTATGCTTTATCACCTTGGTAGTGCTCCTGCCAGTGCTTACTGTCTGCATCCATAAGTTCTTGCATCAGTTCAGGAAGTCTGGAAAGGGTTACTCCCCTTCTTTCTGCCAGCCATTCCCGCTCGATGTATGCCAAAGCATAAAGTGCTTCCCGTGTGGTAAATGTAAGCCATGGGCCTACCTTAAGGATTGCGAAGTGATCATAAACCATATTGGAAAGTGATTGCCGGGTCTGGAAATCGGTGGAATGGGCTTCAAAAACCATATTTTCCTCACCCTCTATTAACAACTTAAGATCTTTTGTTTTCTTGCTGTCATAGTCACACACTGTTTCCGGGCCAAATGATGTGCCAGTCTCCACAACAAGTGCTAAACAACGATCCCAGGCGGATTCAAGCCCTCTTTCCACAAAGGCTCGGTGCATAATGCTTATGGTATCTTCAACATCTTTGGCAGATGATACACGTATCTCATCACTTCTGCTTTCAAGCATTCCGCCAGGTGTCGGTACTTCAGCACCCACAACATACACGAGTTGAACTTTGTTTCCCGTATGTGCTTTTGCGGCTTGCTCGGCAATTTCGCAAAGAGATGCCGTTCGATCCGCTATCGTTTTAATAGAAAGTTGAGTGCGACCGTTTTGCATATCATCTTGGCAAGGCATACTTGTATCCAAATGCAACTTCCGGTAACCCGCATAAACGCAATTACGAATCAGATCCTTAGCTTTTGCCATAGCCACATCTGAATTCTCGAAACGCCAGGCGTCTGGTCCCAAGTGGTCACCACCTAAAACAACCTTATCACAATCAAGTCGCATCGCTTCAGAAATGCTTCTAACGTATTTAGCGAATTGCTCCGGCTGCATACCGGCATAACCACCAAACTGATTAACTTGCCGCCCCGTGGATTCTATGCACACTAAACTATTTCGTTTTCGGGCATATTCCAGTGCAGCACTGACAACGAAATTATTAGCCGAACATATTGAAGTGATCCCTACCGGATCGCCTTGTTTATGTGCTGCCAAAAGTTTTAGCAGATAATCTATCATTATACCTTACTATCTTATCATTTAATACTGCATCTTTTAAAATAAAAAGTAATATTACCAAGGCCGGTTTCATGAGTACCTACCAACATGCCCTTAAAAGTTGGTTCCCCGTTTACCCATTTTCCCAATATACAAGATTTCCTTTTTTTACTTCCTTCACAATACCAAGCCCTCCTGGCAACAATTAATTTGCCTGCTTTTTGATTGATGCAAGTGTACTGTATTTTGCCTAAAAAGCCTGTGTCAAATGAAACAAACCCCTTGTCTGCTGGAAAGTTGTCGGGAAGAATACAGTTGGCCACCGGGTATCCGGGATCTTTAACTCGCGGCGGGATAATTTCTCCGGCCTTCATTCTTTGCTCGGCCTGTTCTCTTAGCATAGCCTTTTCAGCAACAATTTTCTTCATAACTGCACTATGCTTTGTTTCGGCATAGGCTATTTGCCTGGTACCTGGAGTAAAATTATAAATGAATAACAGGAGAATCGGCAAGGCTATGGATATAAAAATAAACATTTTATACCTATGGATCTTTTGTTTCACAACTTCCTCTATTTATACTGCTAAGATTCGCAAGAAAAATTATAATGTATTGTTATCGGAAAGCAAACAGTACAGGCAATATAATCCCTATAATAACTGACCAGAGCGAATAAATTGGCAAATAATTTGCTACAACCTTTTTTAGCTTATCCGGAGAATCTGAATTTTTATATTGATGTATATATGCTTTAAGAATTAACACCAGGTGTATAAAAATTAGAACATTTGATCCTGTAACAGCTACACGGTTGGGCGTGATCCCATACTCTGAAAGTCGAAACAAAATTGCAGAAAGCGCAACAGTGTTTATTAGCAATGTAACTGATACAAGAGATATATTAACTTTATCCACCACTCTCGAAGTCTCTGGCTTGCTTTTTCCGGAAATTGAAAAAACAGTAACCGCCAAGACAATAACTAACAGACCATTAAACGAAATAAAAAAATCACGACCCACATACGGGCTTTTACCCTGGTACAATATGGCCAGCAGGTAAACGAATACAGTGATTAATAAAAGAGGCGAAAATACATTAGATATTAATACTGCAATCTTGCTGACTCTTTTCAATGCCGAGTCATATAAAAAGGTAGCAACTATAGGTATAGCAACCAAACCAAAAACAACGATATGACTGATATACCATTCCCGGATTGACAGTCCGATCAAACCAAACAAGCCGAATGTCAACAGTGTTAAAACTATACCTCCAATAAGTATAAGAATTGAATATATTATTACTTCACCCACATAACGAACATAAAGCAATCTTGCGTCCGGGTTTGTCCAGTCATCGGCCATAAAGGCCAGAGCTAACAATGAGCCTAATACTAACGGCATATGAATCTGGGACATTATTATAGAAGGAGACATCGGATTATCAGGTAGCAGCAACATTACTGTTGTACACAGCAAAAGCCCTGCGATAATTATACTTTTAATTTTAAAAGAGTGGATTACAGGCAGAAAGTAACAAATAAGAGCACATATAACAATCAATGGTGCGAATCGGGGGTAAAACCATTTTTCTGTTATTGGTAAAAAGGCCGGTAGTTTCATCAAAAATCCGGATGCCAGAGATATAATAACAACAATGAAAAGAGGTACCTTAGTTTCCGGAATAAATGAAAGCCTGGTAAAATTAATACGGGCATTCCAAACTTTTAAGGTCTCTGATTCAGGGTGCTTTATTATAGCTTCGTTAAGCCATGTACGAAATTGCTCCGGCTTACTAAGGTAAAGCAATTCGAGCTTCTCCGGACTTCCCATCAATTCTAAAAGTTCGTTGTTGCTCATGTTTGATGCCCCGCCTCTCATAGACCGTCAATCAGTTTATAATATTCCTTTAAAGTTTGAATGGATTCCATAGTCATTTGGAATAAAACCCAACTGAAAACAATAATTGCTATTGTAAGTATAATCTTCCATGACAAAGTCGTTTGCGGATGCCACCAGATAAGAGGCAGTGCCAGAGGCCCAACACTACAGACTGCAATTATAATAAAGGATTTTCGAAAATACCATGGAAGCTTTTCCTCTGTTGATCGTGGAGGATAGAAGGAATTTAGAAACTCACCACAATGTTTACACTTTATAGCATCGTCTTGAATTTCTTCAGCACAGAATGGACATTTTTTCATTATCATCTCCCTTGACAGAACATATTACTTACCGGACATTGGGAAGAAACACAGTTATGAGTAAGTCCAGGTTAAACAAAAAGTTGTGTGTAAAAAAACAACTTGCTCTCACACCTTTGAGATTTCTTGTGCTCTACGAGAAAGAATAGCAACGATAAGCCCAAGCGCTATCCCAAAAATAGCGTCCCCTAAATAAATTTTCAGAGACATTTCAAGGCTCAATCCAAGAATTAAACTCAGCAACCCAAAAACCATTAAACCATAAGCTCCCAAATTCAGCATTGGGCCATACTTTACAGGATTTCTTGCAAGTATAATAAAATAAATTCCGATCAATCCAATTATACCACAAGCACCTCTGAAGAAATAAATTAATAGTGGGGTATCAGGAATTGGCTCTATCCCAAACCAAACAAAGAGATCTTGAATTATTTCCCATGGCAATACAACAAATGGAATGGCTGCCAGACATCCTGAAGCACAAATCCATAGAGCTGTTTTTAAACTTCTCATTGATATGTCCTCCTTTTAGATAATAACCGATATGAGGCACGGCGGATTTTTGCCTTATCGTACAATGTAGTTATTATATATACCATGTTATCGAAAACAATGCCACTAGTTATAAAGTCCAGGTACCATAAAAATATTTATCCAATACATTGCCACATAAGACCGCCCCCATGGACGACTTTATCAAGAGTAAAGCTCATATATGTCCTTGACTATCTGTCAATCGAGTTGTGCTGTAAGGAAACTGATTTGGCCACCGGCTAAAGTTTCAATAATTTATTTTCTTGCTTTCGCCGTAATAACTCTTCATTCCATACTACTGTGTTTCCTTATAAGGTATATACCGTCACGAATTGTCAAAAACAGCTTTTGGGCACGTTCGTCTGAGTTCACCCTTTCATTAAAGTCTACCATTGCCCGGCTATCATCGTCCTGTGGATCAAATATCCTCCCATACCACAGGGCGTTATCAGCAAGAATCAGACCGCCGTTTCGCAAAATCCGCATGGATTCTTCGTAATATGCAATGTAGTTTTGCTTATCGGCATCGATAAAGACCAAATCGGTCTGCCCGTCCGGCAGGGTTTTTAAAATTTCCAGGGCTTCGCCCAGGTGAATTGTGATTTTACTTTTATCGGAGTGCCGGTCGAAGAAACTCTGGGCTAACTTCTCATGCTCCGGGTTATGTTCAATAGTGATAATACTGCCGTCTTGTGGGAGCACCTCGGCCATAGCGAGGGCGGAGTAACCGGTAAAGGTGCCGATATCGACGATGTTTTTGGCACCGGAAAGTTGAACGATCAGTTGCAGGAACCGGCCTTCGACCCGGCCGGTAAGCATGCTGGGATAGGTAGTATTGTTCAGGGTGAAATGCTCAATCTCTTCAAGAAGGGGAGACATAGGAGATGTATGAACCGCCGCATATTTTTCTGCTTCCTTTGCAACCACATCCATGAAACAGTAAATGCCGTTTAAATTGTTTTTATCATTTTGGGAAGTATTGTCAGGTTTTTGGCTCATAGTATCTCCTTTACGCTAAAACTCCTTGTAAATCCTTGCCAGCGGATGCCCCGGCGCATCCATGGAAAGGTCATTGAAATAGCCGTAAGGTGTCTGGACCGCAGTATACCCGGCCGTTTCCAATCGCTTCTGCACCCGGTCGATAAGCTTTTTAGCTTCCTCATTATCCGCCTTTTGTTCTCCCAGATGGGTGAACGAGTGCAGGATAATTTTCTGGGTTTCCCATTTTCTGGCCATCCATTTGGCGTTTTTTACCAGTTTGGTTTCGGCTGAGCTTTTATCCAACACGTCCGGTGGTTCTACGTGGATGAATGCCACTACCGTTTGTTCGTAAGCCATGGGAAATGCCTCAGGAGCGTTGTCAAGGGTTTTCATTGACGGATTCCAGGCGAATCGGTCACAATACCAGAACAGTAAGCGCATTTTTTATCCTCGTTTATTATCACTTATGTATATTAGAATAACCATATTAAGATTTTAAAAGACTCTTTTAACCCTATCACCTGCTCGTAATCATAATTTTTGAGATTCGCTAGTTGTTTGCGCAGCGCTACGCCCAGCTATCCAGCCGGTTGAGAATGCCGCCTGTAGATTGTATCCACCTGTATCAGCCTGAATGTCTATCAGCTCTCCAGCAAAAAAGAGACCCTTTGTTTTCTTGGATTCCATAGTTCTGGGGTCAATTTCCCGGGTGTCTATTCCCCCAGCTGTTATAATTGCCTCGGCAAACGGTCTGTATCCAACAACATCAAGACGAAAATCCTTGAGCCAGGTCCTAATGCGCAAGCGTTGTTTTGCAGAGATATTGCAGACCTGATAATCGGCTGGTATTCGTATGAGATCAAGGCAGACAGGAACCATTTCTCTCGGGATTACCCCCCGCAGAAAACTGCTGATTTGCTCCTTGCCCCTGGAAGCAATGTCTCGCAAAAGACGTGCATCAAGTTTTTTTTCATCAAGGGCGGGTTTGAGATCAAGGGAAAGGGTGATTTTGTGCCCATTGCGCAAGCTGTCCACCGCCTCACCGCTCAGGGTGAGAATTGCAGGTCCTGTCAATCCAAATTCGGTAAAAACTATTTCACCGAATTCTTCCCTTTTTTTCTTACCGTTTACAAGCATTTTGGCTTTGACATTGCGAAGGTTGAGACCAGTCATCCTTTTTGCTTCATCTCCTGAGGTTTCAAGTGGAACAAGCGCCTGGCGGACCGGTATTACTGTATGTCCTGCGAATTCAGAAAGGCTGTAGCCGTCTCCGGTTGAACCTGTAGCCGGATAGGAGGCTCCGCCCAATGCCAAAATAACGGCATCACAGGAGATTTCCCTGCCTTGAGCAACAACACCAATGATGCGTTTGTTATGTATCAGTATTTTATCAACAGAAGAGGAATTCTTTATAGCGACTCCTGTTTTTTTATTCCATTGCAGAAGAACTCTGTGGACATCCGGCGCTTTGCCGCTTGCAGGAAAAACCCGGCCGCCTCTTTCTGTTGCCAACTCTAAACCCAGCTCATTGAAGAATTCCATGAGATCGGTATTGAAGAACCTGGCAAAGGCTTGACGAAGAAAAGAGCCGGTTTTGCCAAAATGGGAAATAAAGTCGGATATCCCGGCGATATTTGTGATGTTGCAGCGGCCCTTTCCTGTAATACAGAGCTTGAGTCCGGTATGTCTCATTTTTTCCAGTAGAAGTGTTTCAGCTCCCGCTTGTGCTGCCTGTCCCGCAGCCATAAGTCCTGCAGGGCCACCGCCTATAACAATTATTCTTCGCGCCTTCATATATTCTTTGCCATCTTTAATCCTATAAAATGGGGTCTATATTTGACCCTTAATTACTTTTTCTTTTAAAGATTGAATCTCTTTCCCAAATATCTTGTCTGTTTTTGTCATACATGCAATTTTTTTAGACAATGCTGCTCACTGTGCTGTATGTGTTTATATTAAATACTTCTTTTATCATATGCAGTATTAAATATAAAGCATAATAACATACCCCCATTCTTACCCAAAGTGTGCCTTCAGCATAACCGCATTTGTATCTTTTCTAAGTCCAGAGGTTTATAAATAAATACAAAAGCGTATTATTGCAAAAATTCTACCGATAGGTTATATATAATTTCAAATCAATTTAAATAATTGCTTATAATATTGGATCTGAAAATTTAAAAGGTCAAATCTATTATCACATATAAGCTGGAGATTATTATCATGAGAGAAGAACAATTACTCGAACGAATCACTTTTAATCCAAAAGTCATGGTAGGTAAACCTGTTATAAAAGGAACTCGTTTAACCGTTGATTTTATCCTTAATCTTTTGGCACATGGTACTACAGAAAATGAGATTTTGAAAGAATACAAGGGCCTTACAATGGAAGACATACATGCTTGTTTCCTTTTTGCCACTAAGTCCCTTAAGAACACTGAATTTATGCCGCTTATGGCAGAGCATTCCTGATGCGATTTATTGTAGATGAATGTACAGGCCCGGCTGTGGCCCAATGGCTCCGCAATCAAAATCACGAAGTATTTTCGGTTTTTGATGAAGCAAGAGGAATGAATGATGATGATATCATCTTAAAGTCGCAGGTAGAAAATTGGATTTTAATAACAAATGATAAGGATTTTGGTGAAAAAGCATTTAGAGATAGCCGACTTCACGGGGGCATTATCCTGCTTCGCCTTGAAGATGAGAGATCCCAATCAAAAATTCAGGTGCTTTCACGTCTTCTCAAGATATACCCGGATAGACTGCTAAACACTTTTGTTGTTGTTACTGAAAAGCAGGTACGTTTTGCCCGAAGATAGGAATTGATTATCGGTAAGTTGTATTAATTCTATACATTTGAGGCTTTCATATAGGGAAGTATTAGTGTCAAACCTTGATCTGTGAATATATACACTAAACCAATAAGGTGAGTAGACCGATTTTTTCAATTTAAAGAAGAAATCACATTCACAATATCCCGCATCAAAACCCAGATATTATTCAACATCTCCTCCATTTTACCTCCATCAAAAATAAACTCATTTTGCATCAGTTTCCCCACATACCCCAGCACCGCCAATGACGGCATCATCAAATACTTCGTCGCCGTTGACAAAGTCGTCCCAACCTTTTGAAGAGTTGCCTTCTCATTATCAGACAACTCCGCATAAACCTTCTTCTCTTGATTCTTATCAGAAGCCGCCTTATTCGCCGCAGTCGCCGCATCATTCGCCGCCTTTTTCGCCGCATCTGCCGCCTTCTGTGCATCCGTTGTAGCTGTAGTTGCTGTGTTTACTGTTTGTTGAGTCTGATCTGTAGATTCTACAGGAAGTCATGCTCCGAAAACATTTCACACATAAATATCCTTTTGAAAACAAGCCAAAAATCAAACTATCAGAATACAAATCAAGAATAGTTTTAAATCTTTTTTGGATGACTTACGATATTTTCCAATTTTTCTTTTTAACATCTCAAACTTATTAATAAAAATATGTCATTCCCGCGAAGGCGGGAATCTATCTTAGCTAAGATTATTTACTAACGTATACATTCTTTTGATTACATTATTATAATGAATTTCAGCAGATTTTAGCCTATTTGGGTCTCTCTTATCTCTTAAATAATCTTGAATTCTTTGTGATAATAAATCATGCATATAATCATTAAAATCCACATAAGCCGATTCATTTTTTATCTTATTCACATCAACCCCTTTCAACATTTTATCCAAAATCCCTTTCATCTGATTATGAAGAGCCAAAAAATCTGCTTCTGTCTTTGGGTTCTTGTCTAATCTTATCCGCGGCGCCTCATTCCCCACCACCTCTATTTCAACCTTCCCTTTCGGCGCTAATGTGCCAATCAGATACTCACTATCGTTCCCTTTATGCCTTCTTAACCAATACCTTAATTCCTCAATAAATTTACTTTCCCATCCATCTTCAAAAGGAATAAATTCAAAACGTCCGTTAGCTGTACTAAAAGCAATACCCCTTCCATCAACCACTTCCAAAAATTGATTAAGCGCTCTTTTTCCTGTTCTTAAGGATTCTAACGCTTCCTGAATTTCAGACGGAGAAACTCCTCCGAACTTCTTGATAATTAAATCTTTACCTCCTTTGATATATCGCTTCAATGACAATCCCTGCTCCAGTTTCTCCACTTTCGCACGAGGCTTGTTCACATTCTTAGGATTTTCACCAGCAAAAGCAGACACCGGCAACATCAGCAACACAGCCGCCATTGCTATTCGAAGCATTTTTTGGACATTTCCCACTCCTTCCGTAAATTTCACCTTATCTAAAGCTTGATCTACCATACCGCTCATATCCACTTCACTCACTTCCTTGCTAAGTTCCCCTTGAATTCCTGACTTATCCAACAATTTAGCTAAATCATCTACTTCTCTTTTTTCTACTAGCCCATCCTCTACAGTTTGTTTCAAAGCCTCCAGCAAAGCATGATCTTGCTTCAAAACAGCTTGAACTTCCTGATTCGCTAAAACATCTCCCGTAATTCCGCGTACCTTTGCATTCATTTACGCCTCCTTCAACCGCAATCGGTATTGTCAAAAAGTGTTTTGCATACCTTATCCCATATACTACCCAGTATAATTTCGACCAAAGAGAAAATACTTTACCAACACCATGCTATAGCCTGTTATTTTTCCTCCCCCATATTTTAAAGCATAATATATTGTATATCGGAACATTCTTTTAATATATTTATAGAACTTTTAACATTACCAAACAATTTTTAAATTATCCAAATCAGTTCCGTCACAGAAGATATCCGCTTCTTCATTTGGGAAGACTTGAGTTACTTCAGGTCTAAATACAATGACGTTAGAGGATTCTTTAATTCGCTTTGCATACTTGCCTCGTACAAGGCCGCCGGGAAAATCTGAGCGCTTATATTCCTCCCGCAAATCGTCTTTATCAGGTTTTTTATTATCCTTCTTCATAGAGTTCTCGCTATCCTCGAAATACTAAATGTATTCCTGTGGTTGATATTTTTCTCCCGCCTTGAGCTTGACCAAACTGAAACGTTTTGAAAGTGGCTCCTTTGATTTGTGATTTAATAAAGAAACCCGAACAAATATAAAGGTATTGTATTGCCGCTCGGATACAGGATATCATCTTTTACTATAAACGAGTTTTCAAGGTTGTTTTTAATCTGTTTTTTTGATTTGTTCTTGCCGCCAATCTCAAAGAAATAGTCTTGCACTTGAAAATCACCAATTTTGCTGTAAAATAATTTCTTCCCTGAATTTTGCATCATCTTAATGAAAAAAATTTCTCTCACAGTACCTTTATTATACGCAAAACCGATTTCATCAATTATTGCTTTGTAAATATTGGAATTATCCAGGTAGATTTTTTCAGTTTGTTTTATCAGGCCACTGCCTGATCTGTTTTCTTTAACAAGGCAAACGAGACCGGTTTCATTTAAGATTCCCAGATAGTTCTCAACTGTTTTGTTATCAAGCCCAATATGCTTTGAAATACTGTTTCGATTCAACTGACCCGGTGAAATAGTAGCCAGATATGAAAGGATTTTCCTGAAATTGTTTAAATTTTCCGTTTTGAGTTTGTAAAAATTGGATATGTCTTCATATATCGTTTTATCAATCACGTTTAATAATTTTTGATGATAATTATTTTCATCCTCAAACAAAAATGGGTAGTATCCATATTCGAGATATTCCTGAAAATGCCCTTTTATTCTTTCAATAAAGGCTATTTGTTCTATGAAAGCATCCGGATTTTCAATCAGTTCATCAAAGCTTATGCCCGGAATGGTTCGGCCCAACCGAAATTCAAGATACTCCCGAAATGACATACCTCCAATTGTAAAAACCGCCCCTCTTCTCGACAAATCATAAGCGCCATGGATTAAATTCATACTGGAACTGCCGGAAAAAACAATTTTAACATCCGGATATGAATCATAAATATTTTTTAATTCCTGATTCCAGGCAGGATATTTATGAACCTCATCTAAGAAAAAAATGCGAATGCCATCAATTTCGTACAGATCATCAACAAAATCGAGCAGATTCGACTGTGTAAAATATATATTATCTAAAGAAAGATAAATACATTGATTCTTGTTTTCAATCTGCTCATTAATATATTGAAGCATCAGGGTCGTTTTGCCGGTCCCGCGCGGACCGACCAGCCCTGTAAGTCTGCTTTCCATATTAAAGGATTTAAATAAATAACGATATGTGCTGTAGTTTGTATTTTTAAGTAACCTTCGATAAACAGCTTTGAAATTGTCTCTCATTAGATTCTACTCCATATATATCAATTGATTATTGGAGTGTATTCTAATTTATGTGATTTATCAAGTTGTTTTTTTCGTGCTTCCCGGTGTACTTTGCGAAGTATTATTGGGCTCAAACCTTGAATTGTGATTTAAGAAAGAAAACTTGTATCTCAAAAGTACTACCATGGTAAATATAAAAGCGTTTAAAAAAGAAATCTCCAACCGCTGTTCGTTTGTGCTTCTTAATCAACAATCAAAGGGCTGTTGCCCAAACCGCTTTTCTTTTTCAACTTCTCCCCTCTAATATCGGAACTAAAGATATTCCTGTGCTCAATTCTCCCAATCATCAAATATGCCCCTTATCTAACATAGCCAGAAAATCATCGCTGCCAAGGGGAAACCCGGTCTTTTCGTGCCGATAGAACAAATCTGCCTCCTCCATCGGCCTGGGTTCGGCAATAAAATACTGCCACCCCTTTTTAACCCTTTCAAGCAGTGGTTTTACCAGCACTAAAGAATCATCAGTACCTGCGATATGAGCACGGGCACTGCTCCAAGGCCAATCTTCCGGCTGGTCGACGTACTCTCTTTTGACCGGATTTATCTCAATATAGCGGGTACAGGCAATCAGGTATTTTTCATCAAGCAGATGTGATGAGTATCGTCCCTGCCAGAACTGACCGCTTTTGCCAGTCCGACGGTTTATATACCTGGTGTACCGACCATGGGCCGATCGAAGGCAGCTGGAAAGGGATCTCTTTTCCATGGGAACAGCAATGAGGTGAACATGGTCCGGCATCAGGCAGTAAGCCCAGATCTCCACACCATGCTTACGGCAGCAGTCAACCATAATCTCTATGTAGACTGCATAATCATTTTCATTCAAAAAGGTCTGCCGCCCATGTAACCCGCGCTGGATAACATGATGTGGCAGCCCCGGCACTGTAATTCTTTTCATATGTATTTGGGGTCAGGCGTTAATATTTTCACATTCTATCACTGGTCTAATAAATATACTCATAAGCCAAGCCTGCCCCATCCCCCTTTTGATTTGACGTGCCCATTTTAGCATTTGGCTCTTATTCATCATAAGAGTAAGCCCATCTATTCGTTTCCCTAAAGATCTATCATTATAAACTGTTTTTTGACCCATTCAATAACACTGTCGATAGGACTATTTTATTTTGTGTTATCCCGCCAAAGCCATCTGAAGAGATAAACCGATATAATTTCTTCCTTCTATTGTGTCTCTTTTCTTTAATTTCCTCCATGGTAGTTTGCCAAGAAAGACATCTATTAGAAACTATATAACTAAAGAATGTACCCGATATACCCCCGACATACCCTCAATTAGCAATTTCTATTTCCATGACGATACTTGCTCTATATTTGAGTGAATCTGATAAAATCTATTTTTAGTGGAATAACCCCATCCAATCCGAAATTGCTCAATATCGTGAATTATCTGAGCCTCATCTTGATTTGATATAAAGCCTGCTTCGGTATAAATATCTGCTGGATTTTTCTTATTTACTTCTTCTGGATTAAGGCCTCCTCCGGTCAAACAAATTGTAAACCACCAATCGGCATCTTTTAGAACAAGTTTCCTAAAGAACGTAGCAGCTTGTTTAATGCCGAGGTGCTGAGTTCCTAATGCCTCATATATATCGGCATTACAAATTTTTAAAGAAGCCATCAGAATGGTTCCAACCCCTATACACCAACGTATTTGGCCTTGACTTGATTTATCTGTCTCTAAAACGTGTCCCATAATTCTAAAGACTTCTTGGACTTGTCTCGGAGTCATTTCCATAGAGCTAATTAAATTAACAATGTCTTCAAGCCGAGATGGATCAACAGACAAAAAGCAATAACGTTCATTCTCTTTTTGCATGTAATAACCAACGTATTCCGATGCTAATGTATGGTAGATTTTTATACTTGGCTTCGGAAACATTACTTCTCTTTGTACAAATTTACGATAATATTCTGGAAAATTAAGATCGTTACCAAAAGCTGCTTTTGCGGAGCATTCTAATTGTTTGCGATCTACAGCTAAAACGAAAATAATACCGTAAATATCAAATATATGATTTATTGTCTCTAAGTATGAAATTGCGTAATCAGGTCTACATCGGTCGAGTTCATCAACCAATATCAAGATAGTTGGATTGTTATCCTTAATGAGTTTTTTGATCGAATTTTTTAGTGCCTGTAATGACTTCTTCTTTACCCAATGATTCAAGGAGAGCCGACACAATCGATACAAGAGGATCACCGCAGTAGTCATCGTTCCAAGCGTTCACTTCTACTAATATTATGTCATTAAATTTACTTTTGTTTTTTATGATACGATCTGACCACATTTTTAAAAAAGTGCTCTTCCCAGTGCCAAATCCTGCGTTTAAGCTAATGACAAGACTTTCATTGACATAACGATGCTCTACTTTGATAAAGCTCTCCAGTTTTTCGGCAAATTGCTGAAGGTCAAGAAGATCTTCCTCAAATGTTGAAATTTTCATTATTTATCCTATTCTCCTTCCGGTTACCAATCGGGGTCATACCAATCGAGGGCAAACTTTAAAATTGTGCTTTAAGCAAGAAAACTTGTATCTCGAAAGTATTATCATGGCAAATATAAAAGCGTTTAAAGAAGAATTCTCCAAGCGCTGTATGTTTGTGCTTCTAAATCAATAATCAACGGGCTGTTACCCAAACCGCTTTTGGCTCTTATTTATCATAAGATGAAGTTCATTTATACTTTTTCTTAAATTTGGCCTAAACCCCAACGTTCATATAGACAGGAAGATTATAAGGATGTCCCTATGCCGCCCTTTGCTATCGCCTGCCAGACCAATTACCGCCATTATTGCGCGATTGATCATATCCCCATGTACCATTAAATTGCTCCCCATTCTTAGAGGCTTTAAAAAGCCCCTGCCCATAAGAGCTGCCTTCTCTCCATTGAAAGTATAGCAGGTTCTTTTTAACTATACCTTTGATTTTTCCGGCACCCAAACCATATGTATAAATACCGCTTACATTTTGTCCGATTCTTTCAAAGCGTATGGATATCTTCACGCCAGCGTTGTTGCCGATAGTAAACTCCCCTTCGTATAATCCGCTGAATGCTTGACCGGCCGTTGTGCTTTCTGATTTGAGACTTTTTAATTGTGGGCCAATGCTGCCTTCCGGTCTGGGCGTCAAATATCCCAATTCCATGGTTCTTCCGATATGGGCTATACTTTTTTGAGTATCCCGGTTAGCTAAAATATCAGCAATGGCATCTAACTGGCTTGCCATATAATTGATTTGGACAACGGCTTTGCGGATATCCGGTTCGGTTCGTGCAAAATCTGTGGAATGCGTTTTAAGCTTTAAAGAAAGCGCGCGTATTCGTTCAGGAGATAGCGGGTGGGTTGATTGCGTGCGAAGGTAATTTTCCCATTGTGCATCCGAATTAAAATCCCCACGATGATTTGATAAATATAATGTAGCCATAAAAAAATGGGTGATACCCATTGGCGCAACACCAATACGTCTCATCAGCTCCATGGCAAAATTGTCGGCCTGAAGTTCATTTTGTCGGGCCTGATCCAATGGAATATCATAGCCGGGATGATGATAGTAATGATGTCCGAGCTCATGTGCCATAATGAAGACCATTGCCGATTTTAGAATTTTTTGGGAAAGTGAATCAACACGTTTATCATTAAGCGCGTCGTCTGGTATTTGAAGCGCTGCCAGTGGGGGAGGAAACCTTTTTCCCGGAAGTGACTGTGGGTTTTTATATTTTATCATGCTCATATAGTTGTAAATTGTATCCTGGCTGTAACCATTGAACAAAAGCCAGGCAGAGGCGATGGCCACATCATCTAACAGCTTTATGGATAGAATGGGCAGAAGTATTCCTCTCGGTCGATTGGCCGCATAGAAATTTATTGGGGAATTTTGACCGGAAGCAATGAGTGGAAACTGCAAGGCAACGGAACCGATGGATTGCCGTTCCTTTGGGGTAAGATTCTTCATAAGAAGATGCTTAAAATTCCAGCGAACATTTTTAGGATATCTTGATTGCCAATATTGTAGTGTGCTTTCCGGATAAAACTTTTCTAAATAAGAGGCATGCAGTGGCAACACGCCAAAGGCAAGGATAAGCAAAGTAATAAATAAGACGCGGCTACGCATGATAAACCCTCCTGTTATCCGTCATGCCCATAAAAAAACAGCTCTTTCGCCTGCTGGCATCCGTCTGGCAGGGCGGTTTCGCCCCCCAGACTCACCCATTGCTCGAAAGCTTCAAATGAGCCCCAATCTGCTCCCCACACCTTGCTAATCAACTCCAATTTGACGGCAGGCAGTTGCAGTTGCATATTCACACGATCCTCCTCATTTTCGAAACCCTTTATCTTCTTTGGAAGTTGATTGAGCCAATAAAATGAGGGACGAAGCAAAGAGCGCTTATTTTCGAGTTCAGCTGAATCTATATTCGCACTACCTTCGGTTGCACCCTGGTAATTTATTTTTGCCTGGGATACCTGAGCGACTTCCAAATTTTTGGGTTCAACGCTGTATTGAATCGCATTATTCAGAGAAAGGGCGATGACAGCCGCACCGAAAAGCGCAAAAAAAACGCCAGGGCCAACACGGCTCAAGAAAATTGAAATGTTTCCAGGCAAGATGATTTTGCCTTGGCTGTCAGATTTTTCAGGCAATTTGATAAAAAGTCGGTAGCCTAAATAAATTGACACGCCACCGATAACAGAATCCAAAATCCTTTCAAAAGACCTAATAATGATCGGATCCATAAAAATCTCCTTTCTAAGCTTTCGCTGTTATAGGAACATATTAGGAGCATATCTTAAATATTTATTATTCTCTTGAGCCACTTTAAAAACGTTTCAGTTTGGTCAAGCTCAAGGCGGGCGAATATTTCAAGCACAGGAATACATAGAGTATTTCTATGATAGCGCTAATGGTTAGCGCTGATGCTTCACTACGTGTCACTTCGTGCGAAATTTAAGCCCAACGCAGAGTTCGGCCCAAATGGGGCGTTTTGAAACTGGCTCTCTTTTTAATTTGATTTATAGTAGTACAACACTAATATAAAGTTTTATGGACTTTCTTCTTCACCAACAGGCTCCAGACCAGTTTTTAATCTGCCCCATCCGGCAGCGGTGGAAATATAGAGTTGCAAGGGCTTTTCGTTCTGGAGTATCTTTAGCACCGCTTCAAGCTGATCAATATGGAAATAAAGGAAAATTCGATCCATAGATGACTGATACCGAGGCTTTTGTATATTACTTTTTTCACAAAAAGCAAGCATACCAACCTGGGTGTTTCCCCGATAGCAGGTAATACTGGCTTTTGTGGTTGTTCCGGAGTTTACAGCAAGAATATACTTGTCAAAATCTTTTGTAATATTGGGCATGATAACCTCCTTTTTTTGGGTGAATTCTAAGAAAACATTATGGTCATATCTTAAATATTTATTGTTTTTTTACTCTATTGGCACGACCTTTTAGCATGCGATCACTCTGTATCTTATTTGCAAATTAAGTTTACTAATTTAATACGTACCTAATACTACCCCTTATTGCGCTTCCTTCTTTTATGATTTCCTTTATAGTAATATGCTAAGAAAGACATCTACTATCAAATAAATAACTAAAGAACGCCCCCGATATCCCTTCAAACACCAGCGATAGAATGAACCAATAATGATGACAATCAATAATTGTACTCCATCTATTTGATATTCAATAAATGTTTACCTATAACAAAAACCCAACCCGCCGCAGTTACAACGAATGCTGGCAAGACGAGTGCAACTGCCGCGCTGCGTCCTTTACCCTGCGTTGCTTTCTTCCATACGAATACAAATGATGCAAGATGCGCTACTACCAGCAACCCAGCAATGATGTAGGTGACTTGATAAGAGCCAGATTGGTACCCACCTATCATAGAAAACACTAAAAACATATATGAAGCACACAACCCTATAGCTGTTGTAAGAATGTAGATGATAATATCCAATACCAGGTCTATGTTCTTTTTAGTACTTCTCATGTTTCTCCTGAACAACGTTTATGTGAGGAGGGGCGGTTTAGAAGCTGAGATATTGAATATACAGAACCAGCTTATTACTCCAACCGCTATTTGGCAACCCTCCGATCGACCTTGTGGTTAGCTTTTTTACGTTATATTACTTTGATTCAAGAAGGCTAATGATTTTATCAATTTTTTCACTAATTGTTTTGTCTGTGAGTGAAGCCAAATAAAGCGCCAAATAAAAGCCTACTACAGGGATTATACTCAATATGCCATAAAGAAATGGTCTCCTTCCTTTGCGTTTTGATAGGAAGATATTAAAAATGATAATGGGTAAGGTCATTAAAATTAAAGGTATAAACGCTGCGAATCCTGCTGTTTCTTGTTCCATCTCATTCTCCTATTTTTTTAAATAATTTTTTGAAAATTATTTGTTCAACTTTAATAGAATTGCATCCAATTTGTCTTCTGTTGGTATGTCTGGCAGTACTTTCTTTTTTATATCAAGCACAACAGTTCCGGCAATAAAATCATGTAATGCTCTCTTTTTTTGGTTGAATAAAAGAACAATTAATTCACTCCAAATCCAAATTTGACTTGCTGTGTATATTGGATTATAAGCTTGGGGCATATTTTCGTGTAAAAAAACTGCCTGCTTAAACCATGAAAGATTATCATATGAAGGATCTGATATATTAAAAAGAGTATATGCTTGCATAAAAACGATAATTATTCCAAAAGATAAATCGACAATATTTCTAAGGAATGCTTCTTTGTAATGGATTGTCTCTCCATCAACCTTTGTTATTTTAATCCCCATTATTAACTTCCCAAATGTTCCACCATAATTTGCATTCATATAGATATGATATGCGAAGAATAAAAGCGTGTGAGGGATTATAACAATCAAATGAATGGTTTTAGAAAATGATCCAACCCAAAGGATGAAAATTGAAATTGGCATTAAAATTATAAAATCTAATATCACAGAAGATAATCTTTTCCAAAAACCTGCATATTGCATATAAGTAGTCCTGATTTTTAAAAGCGATCTAATCAGCCGCGAAGCCTTTTACGTGGGCTGATTTAGCTTTGCTATGTTTTATTGGGTATTATTCATTTGAGATGCTATTTTATCAAGCTCTATCATTTTGGGACGGTGATAGAGCATCGCAGCGGCGGAAATACCTGCCAATATATAAAGAGTTGGGAAATCTTTACTAAGAAGGAATAGAACGAAACCTACTATCCCGATACTTTCTGAAATAGCAATTGAAACAATTACGGCAGTTCCATATTTGACAATTGAAGGGTGAGAATTGGTCTTAGCAGCACGTTTGAAATATTTTGCTTCAATTTTTTCAGATTGTGGTTTCATTAAATGGTTTCGGAAATAATAACTGAAAATCAAAATGAAACCACAAACACTATAAAGAATAATTTTCAAAACATCTAAATGAAAATCAGCGCCAAGTATAGATTTCAAGGTTGGTTCTATCATATGGCAAATTTTAACATAAAGATATAATGAAAAGAGCATAGCTCCCCAGATAATCCAAATTCCACGGATTCCTTTTTTGAAGAGATCCTGTTTATCTGTATTCAATTTTACTTTCCTTTTTTTGAGCTAAACCCAACACTCAAAATCAGCCGCCGAAGACGAAAGAAAGATACGCTCGCGTCGTTAATTCGTCGGCTGCATTTTGCTGGTTATGCTGTTTTGCTAATAATCAGAATGTCTACCTCTTTTTATACAATCGGGGTCTTCTTTAAAGCCTTTTTCTCGTGCATCATCTATCGCATTATCAGTAATAGCGAATGCTACAGCAAATATGACTACAGTTGTTGCATCTATAACCACTGTAATTGGAGTTCCCAAAACTCTGGTAGAATAATCCTTGAACCTATCAAATGAATCTTTGTCTACATAAAACGCATGCTCATTATCATCTCGTATATATTTTGCACCTCTACTTTTTAAATTATCTTCTGTTATTTCAGTAAATTTGATTTTTACATATCCATTTGGGTCTGTCCTATCCCATAAGTATGTGGTGGCACAAGAGTTGAGTACAAAAAATAAAATGGTGATAAGTATAATATTTTTCATAGATATATTTGAATAAAAAGTTATTCATAAGTTCTGTTGATCTTGTAATTTAGTATGATCAACGGAAAAATTGAAAATTATTATTGTAAAATGTAAAAATAACTTGGACAAACATAGTTAAAGTTTTGTTACTTTATCTTAGTAGTACATATAATTCATTGATAGAATTTTTGTGAAAATATGTTTTTATCTTTCCGTTTTAAAAACACAAAAGCCCCATGCTTCAATTATATGAAGATTGGGGCTTTTTTATATCCGGCCATATTCAATCCTTTTGAGACCTCTGCAAAACGATCCCTTTTACACGATTCCTTCGTCAGGTTCAAATTTCGCACGCAGTGAAGCTTTAGCGCTATCCTCGAAATACCCTAAGTATTCCTGCGGTCAATATTTTCGCCTTCCTTGAACTTGAGCAAAATTGAACATTTTTCAAAAGTCTCATCCTATAAAATATAAAATGAGATAACGGATTCTTGTTTCCAGAAAATACCAAAACAACACAAATTGTATAATGAACAACAATACTAAAGTTTTGCTAACACTTTGAATCAACTAAATCAATAATTTTTTATATTGGTATATAGATATCTTATCTGATAAGCTCTTTTGAAGGTTGTGGTTTTTCTATCTTATCGGCATTGGAGGTCACAAATTGTGACCTCCAATTTTTAAAATCTTCAATTATCAGCTCAAACATGAAGTCAGGAGGAAAGCGTTCAATGTTTCTTCTGACCGCCTGTTTTAACACTTTTGTCTCATAAATTGATAGCCCTTCCTCTTTTTGATTTTCAATTGTTCCCAGAGTAAAACTTCCGATAAAACACCTTGATTGCTGAGTTTTCGAGATAGAGCCTTCAATTTTGGGGTATACAAAAAATTTTCATTACAACCCCCTTTCTCCCCACTTTTTTAAGGGGAAATTAATTAGATATGTGGTTGTCTTCATAAAAAGTAGATTTCGGTTTGATTGTTATTAAACATCATTATATATACACAGCATAAGGCATCCCGTAACAAGAAATCTTTATTACACAAAAACTATCTCATAATAAAGATCACGCTCACTGACAAGGCGTGAGGCGATGAAAAAGCGCAGCATATAGTTAATATGTGAGCATTTTGAAGAGCCTCACAACGCAGTCAGGGGGGGTTTGATTTATTTTGAAAAAGGATATTTATGAAAATACTGCACACATCAGACTGGCATATCGGCCGCGCGCTCCACGGCCGCAAGAGGTATAACGAGTACGAAGCCTTTCTGGGCTGGCTGGCAAAACTTATCGAAGATGAAAATATTGATGTATTGCTTGTAGCAGGAGATGTGTTTGACAACAGCACTCCGAGCAACCGGGCGCAGGAGATATATTACCGTTTTTTAAACCGGCTGGCTGTATCTGCAAACCGCCATGTTGTGGTAACAGCCGGAAATCATGATTCGCCTTCATTTTTAAACGCTCCCCGTGAACTATTAAAATTTCTTAACATTCATGTTGTAGGTTGCGCGTCCGAATTTGCTCAGGATGAATTGATTACAATTGCGGATGCAGATAACGAGCCACAACTTATTATATGCGCCGTTCCTTATCTTCGTGACCGTGATATCCGCACCGCTGAGGCCGGAGAAAGTCTGGAGGATAAAGAAAGAAAAATTATTGAAGGTATAAAATCTCATTATCGAAAACTTTATGATGCAGCGGAAGAAAAACGCGCATTGCTTAACAAACCCGTACCAGTTATCGCTATGGGGCATCTTTATACTGCTGGAGGAAAAACCGTTGACGGGGATGGTGTCAGAGAACTTTATATCGGGACTCTTTTGCATGTTGGAACGGATGTGTTTCCCGAAAGTATTGACTATCTTGCCCTGGGCCATCTTCACATACCGCAAAAGGTTGGCGGTTCGGATTTTATCCGTTATTCCGGTTCTCCACTGCCGATTGGTTTCGGGGAAGCTATGCATGAAAAAAGTGTTACTATTGTAGAATTCTCGGACAAACAACCTGTTGTTAAAACCATACCTGTTCCCTGTTTTCAGGAATTAAAAAGCATTAAAGGTGATTTGCAAACTATTATTCAAAATATCGAAGACCTGAAATCCAAAAAAAGCTCAGCTTGGCTGGAGATAGTATATGAAGGAGATGAGATTGCAGCAAATTTGCGCGAGCTTATAGATGAAGCTGTTTCCAATAGCTATCTTGAAATTCTTCGTATTAAAAACAATATGATTATTGAACGTGTTTTAGAAAGGATAAATGTTAATGAAACGCTTGATGATCTTGATGTTTATGATGTATTCGGCCGCTGTCTTGACATGCATGTAATTTCCGAAGAACAAAAAAAAGAGCTTCTTGGCACATACCAGGAAGTAATTTCGGCTTTAAATGAAGAAGACATAATGAAGGAATAGTTGTGCAGCATGAAGATACTTGGCATCAGATTTAAGAATCTTAATTCTCTTACCGGCGAATGGCGAATTGATTTTACACACCCGGATTTTACTTCAAACGGAATATTTGCAATTACCGGCCCGACAGGCTCAGGAAAAACTACCGTTCTTGATGCCCTCTGCCTCGGGCTTTACGGCAGAACCCCCCGTCTGGACAAGGTTACAAAAAGCAGCAATGAAATCATGTCAAGGCAAGCCGGAGAATGTTTTGCAGAAGTTGAATTCGAAACATTAAAAGGCCGCTATCGCTGTCACTGGAGCCAGCACCGGGCCAGAAAAAAACCCGGCGGCGAGCTTCAGCAGTCAAAACATGAAATATGCGAAGCTGATTCCGGAAAAGTACTGGAATCAAGGATAGCTTTAGTTGGAGAATTTATTGAAAAAGTAACCGGCATGGATTTTGAACGTTTTACACGTTCAATGCTTCTTGCACAAGGCGGATTTGCAATATTTCTTAAAGCTCCTCCCAACGAAAGGGCTCCCATCCTCGAACAGATTACGGGTACTGAAATCTACAGCAAAATTTCTGTTAAAGTTCACGAAAGACGTTCGGATGAGAACAATAAACTGGAAATACTTCAGGCGGAGCTTTCAGGAATCAGGATACTTGGTGAAGACGAAGAAAGAGATTTTAATACCGGTCTTAAAGAAAAACAGAATCAGGAAGCTCAGATATCAGCTAGTGTAAAAAAACTGGTAACAGCAGCAAACTGGATCGAGGAAATAAACAAGCTTGAAAAAGATATAGAAGATCTTGGCGAAAAACGCAAAGATTCGGATAAGCGCAGGCAGGAGTTTGAACCGGAAGCCAAAAAGCTTGATAGATCCCGAAAGGCAGCCGGTTTGGAAGCTGATTACCGGGGTGTAACAACTTTGCGTACACAACAGGAAACGGAATTAAAGGAACTTGACGGCGCTGTTTTACTTTTGCCTGAAAAAGATAAAGTTCTTCATGAAGCATTGTCTCAAAAAATTTCTGCTGAAAACACATTAAATGAATCGCATAAAAAGCAGCAATCGGAAATGCAAATTATCAAACAGGTGCGTGATCTTGATACTTTGTTAAGAGAGCAGAAAAAACAGCTTGCAGGACAAGAAAAGAAAGTTGAAGAAACAGAAAAGCAAATATCGGCTTATAAAAAAAGCATAGCAAAAAGCGATAGCGAAGTAAAAAAGTCGCTCACATCTTTGGAAACAATTAATGATTACCGGATAAAACATGGCGTAGATGCTGCATTAATAACAAACTTAAGTGCCATTGAAAGGGGCTTTGTTTCATTTCAGGTTGTTGATAAAAAGCATAAAAAAGTATTGAAAGAACTTCATGCAGCAGAAAAGAAAAAAGCCGATTCTTCTGCCGAATGCAAAAAGCTTGAAGCAGAGCATAATAAATTACACCTTGAATTTGAAAAGCTACGGGATGAACTAAAAAGCATCGGCGATGAAATATCAATTATTTTAAAAGGACGCGATATCAGCCAGCTACGGTCAGAACTTGAAAGCTTTAAAGATAGTGAACGCCTGCTGGTTCAAACAGAACAAACAATTGCAAGGATTGATAAAACCTTCGAAATGATAGCAAGCTGTGAAAAGCAGATTGTTGAATTAAAAAAAAAGAATTCAAAGCTATCGGATGGAATATATACCGATAGCGAAAATAAAGAACACCTTGAAAAAGACATTGCCTCACTGGAAACACAGGTGTCTCTTCTTAACCGTATTC
The DNA here is from genome assembly GCA_043825875.1 of Pseudomonadota bacterium. Classification (GTDB taxonomy): domain Bacteria; phylum Desulfobacterota; class Desulfobacteria; order Desulfobacterales; family RPRI01; genus RPRI01. Next base: position 39,069 of record JBDRRF010000091.1, read on the forward strand.
ATGATCTTGAAGAAGAAAGAAAAAGGCTTGAAGACGGCAAGCCATGCCCTCTTTGCGGCGCAACCGATCATCCTTATGCAAAGGCCAATATCCCCGCATTAAACGAGACTGAATCCGAACTGAAAAAGGCAAAGGCAGAATTCAAAAAAATATCCGACAAGCTTACTAAGCTTGAAAATGAGCGGGTCAAAAATACAGCAGCTTTAGAATATTCTGAAAAAGAAATTAAAGAACATAAAACATTGCTGGATACTGACAAGAAACAGTGCAAAGCAGAAATAGCTGCATTAAATATTGAAGCCACACCCGGTGAACGGGCAGTAAAAGTACACGATCAGCTTTCGGAAGTTAAGTCCAAAATAACCGAAACCTTACGCGTTATTGCAATGGTTGAAGAAAAAATAAAAGAGGAAAAATCAGCGCAAACAAACTTTGAAAACCTGAGAGAAAAACAGAACAAGGCGGAAAAAGCGTTGCAAGGCTCTATCCATAACATGAAGACAGCCGCTGATGATTATAACCGGCAAAAAAATGAATGCGATGCTTTAAAAGAAGAAGTTGAAAAAACCCGGATGTCTGCAGTTAAAGATATTCAAGCTTTCGGGATTAACAATATTACAATAGAAAACCTTAACCCCACTTTACAAAAACTTACTGACCAAAGAAATAACTGGCAGGCAAAAGATGCTGAAAAATCTACTTTTGAGAAAAAGATCAATGAATTAAAAGCTGAAATCGAAATAAATAAAGCCATGACAGATAAGCTTGAAGTGGGTTTGGCCGATAAAAATTTTGAGCGCAATAATTTGAAAAAAGAATTCGAGGCGCTGAATTTAAAACGCCGTGACCTGTTTGGTGAAAAAAGCCCCGACATTGAAGAAAAACTTCTGGCTGAAGCAATTGATATGGCCGACAAAGCGCTTGAAACAAAGCGCGAATTATATACACGGATTGAAAAAGAGATCAGTGCTCTTAAAGATAAAATGGATTTTCTTAAAGGAAAAACAGAAAAACGGGCAGCAGAACTTATCCAGGCGGAACAAAAAATATCTGAGCAATTTAAAACGACAGGATTTGAAGATGAAGGTGATTACCGGTCTTGTTGCCTGAGCAAAGAAGAACGGGAATCGTTGGCTTTAAGGGAAAAAGCGCTATATGAGGAAAAACTGGAGCTTGATACCCGGTTTAAGGACAAATCAGATGCCCTTTTAAAAGAGAGTAGTAAAAATCTAACTGCTTTATCCAAAGACTTACTTGCGGAAAACATCCGCTGTGCCGAAGATGATCTAAAAGAATTACGGCTTGATATCGGCGGCATTATAAAAAGTCTTGCCGATAATGAGAAGCAAAAAAAAGATCAGGTTGAGCGTATAAAAAATATAAAAGCACAAAAAACGGAATGCATCCGCTGGGACAACCTGCATCAACTGATAGGCTCTGCCGACGGCAAGAAATTCAGAAATTTTGCCCAGGGCCTTACATTTGAAATGATGATATCCCATGCCAACCGGCAGCTTAAAAAGATGACGGATCGCTACCTGCTTGTCCGCGATACATTGCAGCCATTGGAACTAAATGTTGTCGATAATTATCAGGCAGGTGAAATCCGTTCTACAAAAAATCTGTCCGGAGGCGAAAGCTTTATCGTAAGCCTTGCTCTTGCGCTTGGATTGTCTCAAATGGCAAGCAGAAATGTTCGTGTTGATTCTTTATTTCTTGATGAAGGCTTCGGAACTTTAGATGAGGATTCGCTTGAAACGGCAATAGAAACTCTTGCACAATTACAGCAGGACGGAAAGCTTATTGGCGTTATATCCCATGTACCTGCATTAAAGGAGAGAATCGGAACTCAAATAGAAGTAATTGCGGAAGCAGGCGGCCGTAGCCGTTTAAGCGGGCCCGGATGTTACAAAATCTGAAACCAATAGTTTATACTTCTGATCTTTACGTTTGGATCTTATAGGTTTTTTAAAAAGAAATGGGTGACCTCTTTTCTTTATATTTTATCCAGATCAGAGGACAATTTTCTAACTGTTCTAACAAATTCATTTTGAAATTGAAAATTTTCCGCATTGGTAAAATTGGCAAAGTCCAGAAGGTCAAGGTTTCTTATTAAATTGAGCAGGCCCAGCAAAGATTCTTCTGCAATTGCCTCCCAGGCCAAAATCCTTTCTTCTTTATTTTTTGAATTTTCCCTGGCCATGGACAAGGCTTTGTATAGGTTTTCATGATCTTTCTTAAAACCATGATGCACCATATTGTATAAAAGCAGGAACAAGGCATCAACTCGATTCATCTTCACCAGTGTGGGGCTGTGGAAAAAAGAATGTTGTTTATCCACACTCACATCTGCCTTGCCAAGCAATACTGTCTTTTCAAACCAGTTAAGGGTATAGGCCAGATAATCCTTGCTTTGCCACTTGTGTTTTTCCCAGGCATGAGTCCGGATAATCTTGGTCAACTCCATGATGCAGATATCATGCGTGTCATAATCAAAGTTGCCCAAAAATGCTCCGGATTGAAAAATGTCCACGCCAGGTCTATGGGCATGTTTTGAAATTTCTGCGCAAAGGATCCGATTTTCTTTTCCTGGTCTTTGGATGATAATTTTATAGGATGGTTTTTCTTTTTTAATACGCACCAGTTCTTCAATGGAATCCGGTGGGAGAATCGGGTCGGCTATGCAAGGGGGCAAAAAAGCAGCTAAAAGACCGGGGCTTAAGTCCACCCTTTCCAAAGCAGCTTTGAATACGGGCAGATCGTTTTCATCCAGGGGGGCAACCGGTGTCAGACAACCCTTTTCCAGATGGGGTAAAACCAGCTCCATAAAAGCTTCAAGGCCAGCTTGCCAATGGGCACTTCTTGGGTCTTTTTTCTCATCAATCCATTGTTTTGCTTTTGACAACATTTGATCCATTAATTCACACTCTTTTTAAATTTTCATACGGTTAAGATCGGAACAGAAAAAAAGTATCTTCCTCATTTTGCCGATAGTATTACCATACTCACCCAATAATACCAAGGGATAATAAGATATGAGAGAACTGCATCAAAACAAGCTTGGAAACCGAGTCCCCTCTCTTTTCATACCCTTTAATGGGTGACCTCTTTACCGATGTTTTGTGCCTGGCAAAATAGCAAAGCATGGAGCTCGCTTGACATATAGAGTCTCATGCCTACTTTCAAACTAAAGATCTATAATTGATGGTTAATTCCAGATAATGGATAACAAATCAGCTTATTTACCCTTACAGTAAAGGAGGTATGGCAATGAAAATTATATTTAGATCAAAGGCTGTATATCTACTGGTATCATTGGTATTTGTAATGACTTTTGCCCTTCAGGCATGTACCGAAAACAATAAACTTGTGGAAGGCCCCAAAACGACAAAGGTAATTTTTGATTTTCGTGATTCAGTCCTGGAGAGCGCGCTGATCCACATAAAATTGATTCATGATACATATAAGGATAAAAACATTGTGACAGATAAGCCCGAATTCGCGGTTGTTTTTATGGGTGGATCTGTAAATCTTCTGTCAAAAAGCAGAGACGGGTATTCACCGGAAGATCAAAAAATACTTGAAAAAATAGGTGAAATAATTACGGCAATGTCAAAGGACGGTATACGGTTGGAGGTTTGCATGTTTGCAGCCAATTTATTTGGTCTTGACCCGGACTCCATATTACCGGAAATCCATCAGATAAAAAACGGTTGGATCTCTTCAATCAGGTATCAGGAAAAGGGATACGTTCTGGTTCCGGTATTTTAAATGAGTCTTTAAAATATTTCCCATAGATTATACGCTGGTAACACCAATATTTCCCCTTATTTGACGCAATTCGGGGGCTTGTTGGGACCGCTATATTCTCTTGACAAATTAATTTGTATACGTACAATAAACTGTACAGGAGTTACCAAAATGGAAGCAATAACCTATACAGCCGTAAGACAAAATCTTGCAAAAACAATGGAAAAAGTATGTAACGACCATTCTCCAATTATTGTGACACGTAAATCCTCAAATTCCGTGGTTATTATGTCACTTGAAGACTATGAATCGCTTGAAGAAACAGCCTATTTATTGCGATCTCCGAAGAACGCGAAACGTTTGTTGGAGTCAATAGCCCAGCTTGAAAATGGCAAAGGGCATGAAAAGGACCTTATAGAGTGAAGCTTATCTTTTCAGACAATGCATGGGGCGATTATCTCTTCCGGCAAAAATCTGACAAAAAAATATTACGTCGAATCAATACACTCATAAAAGAAACAAAGCGTAACCCGTTTGAGGGTATTGGTAAACCTGAGCCTTTAAAACATGCTCTTTCCGGTTATTGGTCGAGACGAATAACCGATGAGCATAGATTTATATATAAAGTCTCTGAAGATGCCATCGAAATAGCACAACTCAGATACCACTATTGACACATCTCTTTCAGCCCTGTCTTCTGAAAATAAAATTAACCTTTTAAAAATAAATATTTAGGAGACGTAATGATAAGTAACCAAAACAATTCAAAAAAGTTAAGTTATGCCGAATGTATTGATATTTCAAAAAAGGTGCGCTGGGACATTGATAATGATTTGATTAAAGGACGTACTTTTGATGTAACCAAAAAATTTCTTCCGGATGGATTATCAAAAGTCGACCAGTTTGAATTTCTCACTGACCGGGAAAAGATGTTGTTAAGTCAGGTACAGGGGTGGACCTATGCAAACATGTTCGGGTTTGTGGAGAGATTCATTGTTGCCAAGGTATTGGAACTGACTGCAATGCATTGGCTCGGTGACCAGGTGGCGCTGGAATCCATGGTTCGTTTTTGTGATGAAGAGCTAAAACATCAGGAGTTGTTCCGGCGCATAGATCAAATGATGGCAGATGTGATGCCTGACGGCTATCGATTCCTGTTTGATCCCAACGAGGTGGCAAAAGCTGTTTTATCCAAATCCACATGGGCGGTCATGGCACTGATACTGGAAATTGAGCTTTTTACACGGGAACACTATAAGCAAAGCATCGAACCCGATAACGAACTCTCCGATCTTTATAAAGATGTATTTTTATTTCACTGGAAGGAAGAGACCACCCATGCAATGATTGATGAACTTGAATGGCCGCTCGTTGATGCAAAATTAACACCTGAAAAACGGGACAATGCTGTAACTGATGTCATCGACCTGGTGACAGATGTGGACGGCATTTTAAAGGCTCAAAGTGAATCTGACACAAAATATTTTTTAAAAATAATTGACCGGCAATTGAGTGAGGATCAGGTTATGCAAATCGGAAAAGGTGTCCATCAAGCCTATCAATGGCAGTATATTTTTTCCGGCGTACAACATCCACGATTCGTTTCAATGCTCAGCTCGCTGACAACAGAAGAACAGCGCACGCGACTCGGTGATGCGTTGAGCTTGCTCGGGAAATAATAATTTTTCATTTGAAGAGCGTAACTATAGTGAATGGGGGTTTTCACTAGTTTTAATATTCAAGATTCAAGACGCGGCCCCATTGTTTTCCCCCTCCATAGTAGTTTGCCCAGAAAGACATCTAATAGAAACTATATAACTAAAGGGCGTTACCGATATCCCCCAATTATGACAAATGTGGTTGAGATATTTAGATCCTGAAACTATGCAAATTGAAGCTTAAGCTTTTTACCAAGGGCTACAGCGACATTTTCCAAAGTTAGAAGTGTTATTGAAGAATTTTCAGGATCCAGCAGCCTATCAACTGAAGATCGACTTGTTTTCATCATTTTAGCCAAAGCTGTTTTTGAAATGTTACGTAATTCCATTTCCTGCTTAATCTGATAAGCAAGTATGCGTTTTAGAGCCGCTGCTTCGGCTTCTGCCAGTAAGCCTTCCTCTTGAAGGAAATCATCAAAACTACTTCCAATATGTTTGTCTTTCATCCTTAATCCTCCTGATATTCTTTCAACCGGGAAAGAGCTGTTTCTAATTCATTCTTAGGAATTTTCTGCGTTTTTTAATAAACCCGTGTAATAGGATCATCATATTCCCGTCAACAGTGAATAAAACTCTGGCAATTCCACCCGGAATCTTGGACCTTACCTCCCACCTCCCATAGGAACGGTTTTAATTTTTCAACCAAAGGCATGCCAAGGGGCCATCCTAACTGAACAGTTATAATATCTTCTCCTAATACTTTCTTTTGTATCGGGGACAATGATTTTAGCTATTTCCTTACGGGTTCCGTGCCTGCACTGGTCTTGTAAAAATGAACTTTTAATTTTAGATCATCTAAATCTATGATTTGCGGTGTACCAAAATTGGTGCGTTTGTCAATTATTATTTTCGTTGAGTATAATTGCAAGCATTTTGACAACCTTTTCATAATCTTGTTTGCTTGCCTGAAAATTCACATTGATAACTTTATCAACAGTAGGTGGTAATTTTACTTTTTTATAGCAGTATCACTTGCAGATTCAAGGCGCTTTGAGTTGTCATTGTAAGGGGGAAAGTGTTTCTCTCCTCCCTTTGCAAAAGGGAGGCCGGGAGGGCTTTATAAAAAGCTTTTTCAATCAGTTTATTAAATCTTCATATAGGGGGAATTGAGGGCATCCTACAAATGCTTCTTTGCATGTGAATATTAACAGCAGCAAATTGATTAAAAAATATTTTCATTTTCTATAAAGCAAATAGGATGATATCCTTGATAATATTCATATTTAGCTTATCAACTATAAATATAAAGGGCGTTATATATTAAAAGAAAAGAAGTCCCCAATACTACCCATAGGTATTACTTCCAAATATATGGACTAAACTGTTACCAAGCCGTAAGTTCATATTTCAAGGTTTGACCCCGTTTTTCTCAACCCGCTTGTTAAAGCCTTTTAGCTTTTGCTTCTCGATAAAAGTATATCTTGAATAGTTGCAGTAACAAACCAATCCCTAAAAAACTTATTCCTAAATAGAAAATATCATAAGTGTCTTCTTTGATGTTTCCAAATATAATTTCGACTCCAGAAGAGATAAATCCTACAGATCCAGCAAGTAATAAAAGAAAGATATATAATTTTAGGGCAATTAAAATAGTATTTTCCTCGGGTAAAATCACAAGAGCAGTGAGGAACGGCAGAGAAATTAATAGCAAAAAGCACAAATTTTTTATAAAAAATTGCCCAACGAGCAATGCAACAAAAATTATAATACCAACATTTCTTTTATCATTTAAGAATAATTGTTTCATTATATTTCAACTTTAACGCCCCGCCTGAGCAGCGGCCCAATATTGGACCGGACTTCTACAGACTTTTACGTTAAACTGCGATTTTCCTGCCGTCTGCTCCAGGCGGATGTTATGTATTGAATTCTATAACGAATTTAATTTCATGTTCTTAGTTCAGGATGCCTATCGTAAAAGCCTTCAACATTTTCAATGCGGCCATTACAATTCGGACAAGTATTTTCAGAGACCTCTTTGGCGTAAAATGATGCTCGACAGTCTAAGCAGATTACAAAATCGTCATCGTAGCTTTTTGGGATGTTCCTTCTAATTAGTCCGTATAGGAGAATAAGCACACCAAATATAGATAGTACTACTCCAGCACCTTTTGATATTGGGAAGCCATATCGGCTATCCCATTGATGAATATAATAATGCACCCCTAACCAAATTGTGAGACACCCAAGACCAATAAAGAATAAGCGTCTAAGAAATGGAGTTGTATTTGTTTTTTGCTTTTTCATTTATACATAACGTTGCCGCTAAGGGCGCCGGGAAATATCCCATCATAGGCATGTCTTAAAACCTAAAAACTCAGCACAATGACAAAAGTTCTAAAAATCCGCGGCCTTTCCCGGTCCCGCTTCAGCGGCCTTGTTGGGCAACTCAATTGCTTATTATAATCCTTGTTTCCGATTTACTATTTTTAAATCGTGTGTTTACGAATCCCGAACAAATACAGAAGTTGTGGAAAACATCAGATTCATCAAGTTCTCTGGAAAACTTGTATCCAGAAACCACGAATTCAATCTGTGCTCCAAGTGCAACTTGGACTTGGCTCATCCCTGCCTCAGAATCGTCAATGTATGACATGCAATCAATCCACGCATCCCAGTTACTGCCATAGAAATCGGGAAAACCCATGACCTTTGCAAAGGCAGCATGAAATGTTTCTTCATCTTTGAAGATATCAAATGGGAGATGGATAGTTTTCATAATTCTTTGCCCAACGTTTGAGTTAAGGGGCCACCGACCGCAGGGAGGGAACAAGGTACCACTAAATTATGCAAAGAGTAACACTGTTCCAAAGTTGTCACAGATTTTGAAAAAGCCGCCCCTTGTGGTCCGCTGCAATGATTGGTTAACTATCAATAATTTATTTTAACGTTTCCTGAATATATAAGGTAATTGCTGTAATTGTGAAAGATATGATACCTGTTAGAGCATATTTCCACCATGCTTTTATCCATTTTGAGCGCTTCCCATTGTCCCAAATAGGCCAAGGATACAACCGGGCGTGGTAAAACAAATTCATTGTTTTTTTAAATTTAGGATCACTATAAAATTCTTTTTCATTTCCCAAAAGCCTAAACATTGGATATAAAAATATTCTTAAAAAGCAGTATCCAGTAACCATATTGGAAATTATGTAAATAATTATATTTAGAGCTTTTAAATATTCCATAAATACTCGGACTGATAGTTAACGCCCGGCATAAGGCGCGGCGGCTTTTTGCCGTCGATCTTAATGCCGTTGTTCGCTTAAATAGCGATTTTGTAAAATCCCTGTTCTTTAAAAAAGAAGCTTTTATCAAGAATCTGTTGTAATGATATTTCTTCCATTACTTTAGGCGATTCCTGAAAATCTCCATCCCAAATTCCATATATCTCAATTTCAGATTCTTCGGTTGACCTGAGAAGCTTCACTAGCGCATCACGGTTGTATGTATCTGTGGCTTCCCACTCTGGATCGTCGTCATCATCGTCATCAAAAATTGGCCATTGGCCATTTTGTAAAGTGACGTGTGGAAAATCACAACCGCATCCAGATGTCGCGCCAACATATTGAACTTCAGATTTACTAAAATGAGCCTTGATTGGTTGATCTCTCTCTGAAAGAGATTCCACACATAAATCTGGTGCTTCCTTATCCCATTTTTTTCTTGGAATGGATTTCTCTGTTCCGACGTAAAGTACAAAACACATATTTTCACCAAGCGAACAAGTAATTATACAGTTTTGGATAGCTTCACCATTGTAAGAAACTCTGGAAAGGTTAAGAACAAATTATTCTAAAACCAAAAGTTAGCTACACAAAACTTGTAATTTATTTATTTTATTATATTCAATAATTATATAGCTTATTAACAGATTTTTTATGGTAATATTTTTCTATCTTTATGTATATCATTCTATTTTTCGGTTCATATAGAAGGATGATTCTTTTACATTGAATCCTCAATATCCCGCATAGCCTGCCCTAAAAAAACAAAAGCCCCATGCTTCAATTATCTGAAGATTGGGGCTTTTTATATCCGGTCATGTTCAATCCTTTTGAGACCTTTGCAAAACGCCCCTTTTTACCCGATTCCATAGTCAGGCTCAAATTTCAATCCTCGAAATACCCGATGTATTCCTGTGGTTGAAATTTCCGCCTTCCTTGAACTTGAGCAAAATTGAACATTTTTCTAAAGTTTCATCCTATAAATAATAAAATGAGATAATGGATTCTTGTTTCCAGAAAATGCCAAAACGGTATAAATTGTATAATGAACAACAATACAAAATTTTGGCTAACACTTTGGATAAATTAAATCAATAATTATTTATATTGAAAATTATTCAAAAACTATTCTTTCAAGTACTGCAACATTGCCGCTACTTACCGTATTTCCGTTTCTTTTCTTTAACTGTAAAACCTATTTTCTTCTTCGGCTTGCTTTCAACAACCAACATATGATCCAACGTCTCAAATACAACCTGGAAACGATCTTCGGTAATTTTTTTGAGTTCTTCAAGCTCTTTTCTGAGATCAGCATTCTCAAGAAGCATCCGACTTAATTTTGCAAATGTCCTCATGATCTGAGCCACTTTCAAAACGTTTCAGTTTGGTCAAGGTCAAGGCGGGTGAAAATTTTAACCGCAGGAATACACGGAGTATTTCGAGGATTAAAATTTTCACCCAACGCAGAGATCGGCCAAAATGGGGCGTTTTGAAACTGGCTCATCTGTATATTTACATAAATCGGCACGTTTGCTGTTTAAAACGCTGGAAAGCATGGCAACACCTTGTTCAGTAAAGGCCATGGGTTTATATCTCAAGCCCATCTTGTCGGCATTGGAGGTCACAAATTGTGACCTCCAATTTTCAAATTCTTCTATTGACAGCTCAAACATGAAGTCAGGAGGGAAGCGGTCAATGTTTCTTCTGACCGCCTTTTTAGGACTTTTGTCTCTACTTCGTAGAGCTCTGCTAAGTCTCTATCAAGCATAACCTTTGAATCCCTTATAAAGTATATTTTGCTGACAATCGTTTCTGCTGGTAATAATTCAGTCATTACTATGATCCTTCGGGTTTAATATCCGCATTTCCTTTTACGTTTGGATCTCATAGTTTTTTTTATAAATAAGACGTGGGTTTTCCATAATAACGGTTGTATCAGGTCTTACAGATTCGGTTATCCAGACATTTCCGCCGATCACCGAACGTTTGCCAATTACTGTATTTCCACCAAGTATAGTTGCG
>JBDRRF010000092.1:0-4962 GCA_043825875.1 Pseudomonadota bacterium
GTCAACGCTTCACTAAGGATGTTACCATCATTAATGCATGACTCAAGGCTGGTGTGGGTGGTTAATCCTTCACCATAGGGCACTTTCAGCCCCTACTTCCTGCCGGTTTTAATCGGCGCTCCCAAAAGCGGACTTGACCCCAGGCGTCATCAGGCGTCATTATTTTCAAACCCTCATCCACCAGCCATTTACCACCTTAATCTCGTTTCTGACAGAATAAAGCCTGCTTTGAGTTTCCAGATACACCTTTTTCCCCTTTAAGGTTGATATTTACAGATATATCAAGGGTTTATCAGCCGGCTAATATACTTTTGTTATGAAAAGTTATCTTGAACGAAAATCTTTATGTGGCAAGTTTTGACGCATAAACGATTACAGAACCTTGGTGCACTTGAAAAATCTTTATGTAGTTTTTTTGATTTTTTTTCTGAAGTCAGTAAAATGTTATCCTTGTAGTTATGTAATGTTTTTCTTTTGAAAAAAATGACTCATTCTATTATATATCCAAATCATAAGAAAAATCGATATTCGGTTATTAATTAATCTGTAGAAAAAGGAGATCGATATGGAATTAAAGGATGTCATGGCTATAGACACCATGTGCCGGGCTTTCTATTGTGATATAGAGTTGGCCAAGCCGATGTTTGATATCTACGAGGTTAAAAAGATGGTTGAGGGTACCTTTGCCGGGGTAGCCAAAAGGTTGGGGCTCAAACCCGGCGAAGAATGGAAAGTTCTTGGAATGATGGGCCCCGGTACCGTTGAGGGCACCATTAAAGAGATGGATGAAATAGGGGTGCAATACATATTTTTGGAGTGTGCCAAGGCCTGGTCGCGGCATGACCATACCCATTGGGTGAACTGGTCCGTCGATGTGATTAAAGAGATGGTTGATAAAGCGAAGGGAAGGATCATCGGCGGGGGTAGCTACGATCCCTTCCGCATTAAGGAGAGTCTGGACGAAATTGATGCAGCCAATGAGGCCTACGGCTGCAAATACGTTTTTGCGCATCCTATCAGCTTCGGTATAAGGCCGGACGACAAAAAGATGTATCCGCTCTATAGCAAATGTCTCCAGCTCGGTATTCCGGTCGAATTCCAGGTGGGGCATTCCGCCGAGGCTCTGCCTAGCGAGCCAGGCCATCCCATGTATGCCGATGAGGTAGCAATGGACTTCCCCGATCTTAAAATCGTTTTGACGCACACCGGCTTCCCCTGGATTCCCGAATGGATCTCCATGATCTGGCGGCATAACAACGTTTATGGCAATATCGGGGCCTATTATCCCTCCGACCTCCATCCGGACATAATCCAATTTATGAACGGGCGAGGTCAAAACAAGATCATGTGGGCAACGAACGGATTCGGCCTTACCAGATGCAAGAAGGAGTTTCTGGAACTGCCGCTAAAGGATGATGTGAAGAGGAAGATATTGAGAGACAATGCCCTTAGGGTTTATAACCTCAAATAATTGAATTATATATAGCCATCCGATAGCCCGGATAGCTGTAAATTGCTATAAGTTTTGATTTTTAACAATTTAAGTTAAAATAACTTTAAATTTAAACAAGGGGGTAAAAATTGGCTGATTTAAGAGTAAAAATGGGGAGTCTGGAACTTGATAATCCTATCATTGTTTCATCAGGACATTTAACAAGAGATGGGAACGATATTAAGAGATGTGATAAATACGGAGCAGGAGCAGTCGTAACAAAAAGTAGTTTTTTAGAGAAAGAATACGAAAAAGTTGTAAAGCCGTATGCTCCCGGCTTGTTCCCGGATGCAAGAGCAAACTTTCACTCAACCGGAGACGGGCTTGTTTTCATGTGCGGTTTATCTCCTATCCCGGTTGAAGCCTGGGCAAAATGGTTCAAAAACAACATTAAAGATATTAAAACCCGTGTTATAGCAGGTTTAATGGCAGTATCCGTTGAAGGGTATATTAAGGGGGCCAAGATGTTCCAGGAGGCGGGCGCAGAAGCGCTTGAGATTACACTTGCTTGCCCTTTGCCTTATTTGCTGCCGCATCCTTATGTTGGGGGCACCTCATTCAATCCTGCAATTATTGAAGAAGTCTGCAGCGAAGTAAGGAAAGCGGTTGATATTCCGCTGGGAGTGAAATTGATGTTTAATCCATTAGACCAATCTCCTTTGCAGATACCCGGAAAACTAGGATTGGATTGGTTAACAATAAGTATAGGTTTTCCTGCAGCTCCAGGTATAAAACTTGATGAGATTGAGCCGGTGATACCCTCATCTACGGGATTAACCGGGTCTAAAGCTGCAAAACACGCAAATTTTGTAGCCCTTTTAGGCCAGGCAGGCCAACATCAAGATATTCATGTTTCTGTTTCAGGCGGAACGCAGGCTTGGAGCGATATTGTTGAGTTTGTTATGTACGGAGCAAGTACCGTTCAAATTCAAACCCTTTTCATGCTGAAGGGTATGGGATTGATTAAAGAATTCAAAAAAAATATATCAGATTATATGGATTCTAAGGATTTTGGCTCAATTGAAGAAATGAAAGGAGTTATCCTTCCAAAGATACTCACCTTTGACGAAGTAATAGCGACCTATGGAAAAACAAAAGGTAAGATAGTGGTTTCAGCGGATCAGGAAAAATGTGTCGGCTGCGGCGTGTGTGAGGAAGTCTGCAATTGGGGAGCAATAAAAGTAATAGACGGTACAGTAGAAATAGAAAAAGAGATATGCGAAGGTTGCGGTATATGTGTCTGCGATTGCACGCAATATGCTTTATGGCTTGAAAACGTGGAGCTTATTAAAAAAATGGCAAGAGGATGATGGGGAAGCACCACTTACAGCAATGGCGTGAACCAGAATGTTGGTAAAGCGGTCTCCATGCCCCACTTTACCAACACCGGTAATATCGAACCATAGATCAATCAATTCAAACGCAAATCTTCAAAATATTCATCAACAATGCTTGTTGCTTTGTAGGTGTAAGAGTACTTTTTTGGCAGTTTGGTGATCTCAAAAATTTCTTGATACGGTTTTCTTATTGAATTCACCCTGAAATGCAGTATGTGGCAGTTTTTATAAGCCTACATCATTTTAATCGGAAATAGACTGCTTCTGTGTACTCTCTTTTGGATCGCGGACTCATGATTATCCATCCTTGGCAAGTCGGTATTCGATACCATCTGATCATGAGCCAACGATCATTTATAAGCACCCTTTGGGTAGCATTCAGGGTAACCGCATTTAGATTTTTTATACACTCTGTTTTGATTAATATAATGTTTGTTGAGAAAATAAAAAGCAGTAACAACTCCTTTCGTCATTCCTGCGAAGGCAGGGCACGAAGTGAAGCTTTAGCGCTATCCAGTAATTACATTGGGTTCTGGATGCCGGATCAAGTCCGGCATGACGGTTTAGGGTGTTTGCGCAAAACCATTATCTCTAAATGCGGTTACCTTGGGGTAGCATTTTATTTGAATCAATTTACTATCATCCTCTTGCAATTTTTTTAACAAGCTCCACGTTTTCAAGCCATAAAGCCTCTTGCGTGCAATCGCAGACACATATACCGCAACCTTCGCATATCTCTTTTTCTATTTCTACTGTACCGTCTATTACTTTTATTGCTCCCCAATTGCAGACTTCCTCACACACGCCGCAACCGACACATTTTTCCTGATCCGCAGAAACCACTATCTTACCTTTTGTTTGTCCATAGGTCGCTAGTACTTCGTCAAAAGTGAGTATCTTTGGAAGGATAGCTCCTTTCATTTTATCAATTGAACTAAAACCCATAGAATCCATATAATCTGATATGTTTCTTTTTAACTTTTCAATCAAGCCCATCCCCTCCTGTAAGAAAAGGGTTTGAACCTGAACGGAACTCGCTCCGTACATAATAAACTCAACAATATCGCTCCAGGTCTGTGTTCCACCTGTAATAGAGATATGAATATCCTGATATTGCTCTGCCTGACTTAAAAGCGCCACAAAATTCGTGTGTTTTGCCACCTTTGAACCGGAAAGGAATACGGATGTGGGTATTACTGGCTCAATCTTATCAAGCTTTATACCCGGAGCTGCAGGGAAAGCCATAACTATTGTTAACCAATCCAATCCTGCTTTTCCGGGTATCTGCAAGGGAGCCTGGTCGAAGGGATTAAACATCATTTTCGCTCCCACCGGAATACTAACCGCTTTCCTGACTTCACTGCAAATTTCTTCGGCAATTACGGAATCACGTGAGGCTCCGCCCACATAAGGATGAGGCGTTAAAAAAGGCAAAGGACAAGCAAGACAAAGCTCAATCGCTTCGGCACCTGCCTCTTGAAGCATCTTCGCCCCCTTAATATACCCACCAATGGATATTGCCATTAAACTGGCTATAACTGGGGTTTTAATCTCTTTAATATTATCTTTGAACCATTTTGCCCAGGCTTCAACCGGAATTGGAGATAAACCGCACATGGTAAGTAAGCCATCTCCGGTTGAGTGAAAAGCCGACCTTGCATCCGGAAACAAGCCGGGAGCATACGGCTTTACAACTTTTTCGTATTCTTTTTCCAGAAAACCACTTTTTGTTACGACGGCTCCTGCTCCAAATTCATCACATCTCTTAATATCATCGCCTGTTCTGGTAAAATGCCCGGATGAAATAATAATAGGATTTTCAAGCTCCAAACTTCCCATTTTTACTCTTAGATCAGCCATATTTCCCCTCCTTGATTAAATGTAAGAATATTATTTTTGCAAATAGTTCTTACAGTGACTGCATTTTTCCGGAATGCCGGTTTGTTAAAAAACTATCAGCCTGCCTTTAAAAACAAACCGATTTACTCTATTGAGCCAGTTTCAAAACGCCCCATTTTGGCCGATCTCTGCGTTGGGCTCAAATTTCAATCCTCGAAATACTAAATGTATTCCTGTGGTTGAAATTTTCGCCCGCCTTGAGCTTGACCAAACTGAAACGTTTTGAAAGTGGCT
>JBDRRF010000093.1:0-6809 GCA_043825875.1 Pseudomonadota bacterium
AGCCACTTTCAAAACGTTTCAGTTTGGTCAAGCTCAAGGCGGGAGAAAATTTCAACCACAGGAATACATTTAGTATTTCGAGGATTGAAATTTGAGCCCAACGCAGAGATCGGCCAAAATGGGGCGTTTTGAAACTGGCTCTTGAGTTTAAATTGTTTTTTTACAATCTAATATATGATAACAGATTTGTAAATAGTTTCAGGCAGGTTAAGAGATCAAAAATTGCATAAGTCACAAATGAAATTATTTGAATCCAAAAGAGGTGAAAACACTTTACAAAGAGCGAACCATGATTTATAGATATTTTTTTAGTTTAAATAATCGATTCATTTATTTATTTATAAATTTAAAATATACATTATGAACAATTTAATTACTCTCGTTATAGCTACCCGAAATAATGGTAAAACCGCAGAAATTGCAGACCTCTTAAAAGACCATCCGGTTAAAATTAAAAACCTTACGGATTTTGGCCCGATACCTGTCATTGAAGAAGATGGAAAAACCTTTGATGAAAATGCATATAAAAAAGCAAGTTTTGCTGCAAGAGCGCTTGGATTTCCAGCTCTTGCAGATGACTCCGGTCTTTTAGTCGAAGCTCTTTGTGGAGCACCCGGTGTTTTTTCCGCCAGATACGGTGGGGACAATGCTAATGATGAAAAACGTTGCTCTACACTGCTTTCCGAAATAAAAGGAAAAGCAAACAGAAAAGCCGCTTTTGAGTGCGTAATATCTGTTGCTGTACCTGTAGGTTATGCTCTTACTTATGAGGGCCGTTGCGAGGGTATTATTACAGAAGAACCTTCCGGAACGAACGGATTTGGCTATGATCCCATATTTTACTATCCTCCTTTTAAAAAAACTTTTGCTGAAATGAGTATGGAGGAAAAGAGCTCGGTTAGCCATAGAGGAAAAGCACTAAACGAACTGAAAAACGAATTCGATAAAGTGCTTTTATGGATACACCAGAATTTACTTAAACAGGATAAGTTTAAGGTTATGCCCGGATGTGAAAAAATCGATATTGATATCCGATAGAGGAGACTCACATGCTTTTAAATAATAAGGGGGTTGATATTATACTCGAAACAGGCGGGATAGAATCTTTTGATTCTGCTTGTGAAATATTTGAAAAAATAATTGATAGTGAAAATCTTTCAAAGCTCCTTAAAATAAAACAAAAAGACGTGCTTTTAAAAATTGCAAATTCTATTGCAATGTGTCAGCCGAACAGTGTTTTCGTATGTACCGGTTCTGAAAAAGACCATCAATATATAAGAGAACTTGCCCTTACAAATCGTGAAGAAACAAAGCTTGCCTTGAAGGGGCATACTATACATTTTGATTTAAAAGAAGAGCAAGGGCGTATAACAGATAGAACTTTTTATATTGTAAATGAGGGGGAAGAAGTAAATTCCCTTGCAAAAAAAATATTAAGAAACGATGCGCTTAATGATATTAAAAACAAAATGAGCGGCATTATGCGTGGCAAGGTAATGCTAATAGGATTTTATATGCGTGGGCCTTTAGGATCTCCCATGTCCAATCCGGCTATAGAGATTACAAGTTCAGCCTATGTCATGCACAGCGCCGAAATACTTTACAGAAATGTATATCTTCATTTTGATAAGGAAGTGGAAAGGCTGGGACATTTCTATACTAATATCCACAGTCAGGGTCAAAACAGGCCGGAAGACCTTCCGGATGCTCGTGTTTACATGGATAGAAGTTATCAAACAACATACAGCATTAATTGTACTTATGCCGGAAATACCCTTTTGTTGAAGAAAGGAAACCATAGATTTTCCGTTGATAAGGCTGTTTATAAAAACCGTGGGAATGAACTTTCAGAGCATATGTTCATAACATGTATTGAAGGACCACAGGGCCGTTTAACCTGGTTTGCAGGAGCTGCTCCAAGCGGATGCGGAAAAACAACCACGGCTATGGCAGGGCACTATTTTATAGGTGACGATCTTGCCCAGATGTGGATCGACGAAAACGGCGCCATAAGATCTGTTAATCCGGAGTGTGGAATCTTTGGCATTGTTGAAAATCTGAACTGGGAAGGTGATCCGTTGTTGATGGATCTTTTGAGAAAAGAAGGATCAGAAATCATATGGTCTAACGTTCTTGTTGACGATAACGCAATTCCCCATTGGGCAGGAAACGGAGAAGAACCGCCTGAAAAAGGGTTCAATTTTCAGGGTTTCTGGAAAAAAGGCATGACGGATAAAAGCGGGAAGCCTGTCCCTATATCACACTCCAATGCACGGGTTACTCTGACATCAAAAGATATCGCAAACTATTCACCTAGTAGCGAAGATCCTGAAGGCGTTATTACAAGAATAATCACATACAGCGGGCGTGACAGCGATACAATGCCTCCTATCCGCGTGGCAAAAAATTCAGATCATGGCGTAGTAATAGGCGCATCAATAGTATCTGCCGCAACCTCTACAGAAGTTGGTGCAACAGGAGTAAACAGAGCTCCCTGGGCTAATGCACCTTTTATACCCGGGCCTATGGCCGATTATATGGATGCTCAATTCCGGTTTTTTGGAAATAAAATAATAGCAGAAAACTATAAGCCTGTTATGGCAGGACTGAATTATTTCCTTTCCGACAAGGCCAGAGGCGGAACTTCAGATAAACTCTTGGGTGAAAAACGTGATGTAAAGGTGTGGCTGTCATGGCTGGAGAGAAAAGCCTATGATGAAGTCGGTGTAATAGAAACGCCTATCGGCGGGATACCCAAATATGATGAGCTTAAAAATATATTTTGGACAATTATAAAAAAAGAATATCCGGAATCGCTTTATATAAAGCAATTTTCTCTATACATTGACAATATTGTTGCAAGAGTTGACCTACAGATCCAAGCTTATGGAAAAGAAACAGGTGTGCCGGACAAATTATTTGAAGTGTTAAATGAGCAGAAGGAAGGACTTCTTAATCTCAAAAAAGCATTCGGTGCTATTGTAACTCCTGCCGATCTTCTTAAACTTAGCGAAAAATGAAATGCAGCATAGTAGTATTATTGCATACATCTTTATATCTGTTTGGGTTTGATATCCTGAGCACCAAGAGCCTCTGGATTTTCATTCCATGGCGCTACTTTAAATAATAATAACATGCCGGGGATAGCAATTATAGTGCAGAAGATAAAGAACTTAGTCCAGCCAACGGCATCTACAATAAAACCTACGGATGCATTGGCAAAGGTTCGGGGTACAGCCATAAAGGCTGTAAAAAGTGCAAATTGGGTTGCAGTATATTTTGGATGAGTAGATCGCGCAATAAAGGCAGTAAATGCAGCCGAGCCCAAACCAACACCCAGATATTCCATACTGATTACAACAGCCAGTGCAATTATGTCATTACCCAGCTGTGAAAGAATTGCAAAACCTATTATGGTAACCAGCTGCACGATTCCAAATAACCAAAGGGCGCGGTTTATACCGATTTTAAGCATCAGCAAACCACCTATCATGCCACCGATAATCATCGGCCACAATGCAGCATTTTTGGCAATCCATCCAATTTGAGTCATGGTAAAACCCATATCGAGATAAAAAGGCGTGGCTAATGCCGTAGCCATATTATCACCGATTTTATAAAGAAACATAAACGCCATTATCAATAGTGCACTGGCGATACCTTTACGGCCAATAAATTCCTTAAACGGCTCCACAATAGCAGCTTTTAGCGTACGCGGCGCCACATTGAGGCTTGATTCTTTAATCGCCAGTGTCATGCCTATTCCAACTATCATAAACAATCCGGTTATCTTAAATACCGTATCCCAGGGCAAATGATCCGCCAATATCAAAGATAGTGATCCGGGAATCAAACCTGATATTCGATAGGCATTAACATGAATTGAGTTACCAAGCCCTAGTTCATTGTCGGGCAATAGTTCCCGCCGGTAAGCATCAACAACAATGTCCTGACTGGCACTAAAGAAAGCGACTGTAGCACTTAAGATCGCGATTACCCAGATTGATTGCCTGGGATTAAACATACCGAATGAAGCAATAACCAGTAACAGGGCAACTTGCGTTATAAGTAGCCAGCCACGCCGCCTGCCCAAAAAAGGCGGCACGTATCGATCCATAAACGGGGACCAGACAAATTTCCAGGTATAGGGGAACTGAATAATTGAAAACAGTCCGATAGTAGACAAATCAACACCTTCAGTTCTTAACCAGGCGGGTATCAGTGAAATCAGGATATAAAGAGGCAACCCGGAAGTAAAACCGGTAAAGATACAAATGAACATTCTTCTGTTAAAAACAGATTTCCAGAAACTGCTTTTTATCATTAATGGCCTTTTTTAATTGTTGGTTTTACAATCTGCAATTACTTTATGGCATAATAATCGCGGTGCAAAAAGCATGTGTAAGATATTTTACTATCGGGAAAGCGTTTTAAATGACCTTATTATATTTTAAAATTTTCTGCAATTATAAAACCGCTTGTTAAGCAAACAGCGTTATGGTTATAATGTAGCATATATATGTTTAATTTCTTTTAAAAGTTATTCCACGGAATCATAAAAAATCATGAATAATGAATATAGCATAGCAGACAAACGGGCAGCCGATCTCAATTTTCAAAAAAAAGAGATTATAACAATGCCTCCCGAAAAGGCCATAGACCGTATTTTGGAAGCAAAGCATCCGGCAGCTCTTGTACATTCCTTTTCGGAAGAAGATTTTTATTTTCTTATTAACGATATAGGTATTTATGATGCTTTTGAGCTGCTTAATTTAGCTTCCGACAAACAATGGGAATATATACTTGATATTGAACTCTGGAAAAAAGACAGGATTGAAACAAATTCTTTAACAAGGTGGTTTGATATTCTCTTTCAGGTTGATTCTGCACGCTTTGCCAAATGGGTAGTTGAGAAGAAAACAGATCTTATAGAATTTTATCTCTATAAAAACATAAGAGTCGCTGTAAGGGAACATGATCAGGACCCATCAGAACTTGGCAATGATTTTTTGACAATAGACGATATTTTTTATTTTAAGGTTATCGATAATTACGAAGATAAACCATATGATCCGGATATTGAGCCGGAAGAAGATACCTATAAAGAACATAAAAAAGACTTTATTATAAATATGCTTGAAAAAATTGCAGAATACGATCATATAAAATACCAGAATATACTACTAGAAGCAATGGCCGTGCTTCCAGCTGAGATAGAGGAAGAATTTTACCGTTTAAAAAATGTAAGACTTTCAGAAAAGGGATTTTTGCCTTTTGATGAGGCTGTAGGAATTTACTCTTCTTTAAAACCGGAAACAATTAAAGGTAGAAATAATGCTTTTAAAAGAAGTAATGAAAATATAGCTTTTCTACCCCTGCCCCTTTATCCCATAAAAATGTTAAAAGATGACAATCTGTTTTCGATGGCGCTTAAAAGAATTGATATAAATGAAACACTCATAAAGCTTCAGGCAGAATTTGCCACCCTTTGTAACCAGATTATCTCTGCAGATCAAAAAGCAATTAAAAACAAAGATGAACTAAAAGATATTGTTAAAAAGGCATGTGGATATTTAAGCATTGGAATCGAATGCTTGATAACTGAAAACCAAAAACCTGATACTGTTAACGCTGCAGCCATTATAAGTGAGTATCAGCTTGAGCACATTTTCAGAACCGGTTTTAGCCTTGCGTTGGGACTTAAAGAACGCGCAAAAAAATGGCTGAACAAAGCATGGTTTGCCAAACAAGGCCTTGGCTTATATTTCTGGGATGAGGAATGGATGGGAGTATTGGGCGGACTATTAATCAAGAAACCTCTCTATTATGAAAAACAAAAAGGCAGTTATATATTCCGGGAATTTCTTTCTGCTTCAGATATTATTGAAAGTCGTAAAATACTGGAAGAAGCAATTTCTTTCGATGATCTTTTTTCTTTAATAAATGTCGATGTCAAACAGATAAAAAGCAGTAATTTGAACTATAAAATACTTATTCTTACTTTATTTGCAAGATATAGCCTCGGCCTGCCTGAAGAACCGTTACCAATATTTCTTGATGACTTCAAACGCTTTTACAAGAAATTGTGGAAAGGAAAAGGAAAAAACCGCAAAATAGATATTTTAGTCAAAGAATCATTTTTAAATTGGATTTGCACAAAAACTGGTCTTAAACCTATAGAGATTACTGAGCAGTTGGGTAGGGTTTTCGAAAGTATTTTTAATGAAATTGAAAATGAATATGGAAGAGTTGCAATTTCCGATCTTGATACAAGGTATATCAATCTTTTTCTTGTAAAGAAGAAGTAACGGCTTTACCTTCTTGCTTTTTTGCTTGCATAAAACCATAACTCTTCATCTGACTCCTGCGATAGTGAATGGTCTGATCGAAATAAGCATCCCGGATACGCCCCAAAAACCGTGTCTGTTATCAAACGTGCTTAGAAGAAGGTGTGAAGCTAAAGATTATAAAACACCATCAGAATCTACAGTTCTTCCTTCCTGTAAGAAGCATATTGAATATTTTCCTTTAAATAGTAGATTTCAAACGCAAATCATGATAATGAATTACAAAATCCAAAAGGTTTGATAATAAATTTAGTTCCATTTTGAATAACGCCAGTCCATAAATTTCAGAAAAAATATAGATGAACTTGTTAATATGGTATAAAGAGATCGCGGTAGGAATGCCGATTACTCGGCACCCCCCGCACAGATCCCAGCATGCACTACTAATGCACTGGGCTCCTGCTTCAAGTTTTGACGCGCATGCGTTCCAGCGGATAAGGATGACAGATAAAAGGATTAGGC
>JBDRRF010000094.1:0-3667 GCA_043825875.1 Pseudomonadota bacterium
TAATCATGTTAATCCTGTAAATCCTGTCAGAAGAGTTTAAAAAAGCTTTCGGGGGAAGGCGGATCATTAATGCGGTCATCAAGCATACCTGCCTTAAAAGATATTTGGTCAACAATCATTGATTAAATATTTTCCAATATAGCCCCCAAATCAAAGTGAACAGGAAAGGAGTAATAGAATATGAAAAGCATAATTCATAGTTCATAATGTGATACCAATTTCCCCAAATCAAAGTAAACGGGAAAGGAAAAATATAAGGGTCTATATTTAACTTTTAACGTAATTAACAAATAGTCAAATGTAGACTTGATAACCCTTTAATAGGTAAGCCCTATGGTTTATACCTATTTGGACAATTAACAAAAAGTAAAGAATTTTAGCCCTGAGGACCAGGTTTTACATGTCGAAAAATAAAATTAAAGTTAAGAATATCTTGAGGAGGGAAAGTAATATCTATGAATATTGATAAAAGACTATGTTTTAAAAAAATAATATTATTAATGATGGTGTTAATAATGTTATTTTATCCATTTGTATGTGGATGTAAAAACATAAAAAATAAAGATTACATAAGCTACATCAGTTTTTCACCTGACAGCAAAAAGATTTTATTTGATCGCCAAAAAGCTGATGGGCCGTATCAGATTAATGTCTTTGATTTAGATACCGGGTCATTAAGCGCTTATCAATCTCCCCCTGGTGAAAACTGGTCAATGGCAAGATATTCTTTCGATGGAAAACTAATTGTTTTTTCCATTATTCCAAGTGGAAAGAAATATTTGGAGCTTGAAAAAATGCAAATTGCCGTGATGGACCCGGATGGAAAAAAGGTAAAAAGAATAACAAATACTCCAGGAGTTAAGATATACCCTTCATTTTCACATTCCAGAAAGAAAATTATATTTTGTAAGGCAGGTAAGATCAGAAAAAGCGGAAAAACACCCGCGGCGGATTATGACGTTTATGAGGTGGATATAGATACTGGACAGGAGACTCGACTATCTTGGTTCAAGTTTTTCATGATGTCACAGCCTTTTTATTTTCCAGATGATAATATATTTATCTTTTCCGCATATGGTTTCCCATACATCTTTCCAGAAATTCTTGATAATGACTACAAAGCTATTAGAAAAAAGCAGGAAGAACTTAAATCTTCAAATCGTAAAAGACCACCTGTTGGGGTTAGTGATGATATCTATGTTGTTCAGAAAGGGCAAAAGGATCTTCCTGCACCTTACGCTAAGAGCATTGACGGTGTGAGAGACCCATTAATAACAGCTGATGGTTTGCACATATATTTTCTCACGCAAGCTTATAAACCAGATGGTTCAGGAGATTATGAGCAGTTTTTTGAGTATTCGAAAAACGGAAAACATAGACGTATTACTAATATCAAGGCGACAACAATATGGTCTGGTGCTGTATCGCCCGATGGGAAGTTATTGGCTGCTGTATATGATATTGCACCTAATCATGAGATCAGAAAGATCGTAATTTACTATATTAAAAGCGGTACAAGTAAAGAGATATCTTTGCCTGATTACCCGTCACGCATAATAAATCGACTTGAATAATGGGCAGTATATAGCTTTGTATTATTAAAACTAAGCATTCAACAAGGGGGATGTGCCATGGCAAATAATGGTTTCAAAGTTGGTTGGGAAGGATTTACTTATTCTAATTCTGATTCATGGATACCGACAGGAGGCAACTGGGGTGGTCCTGGTTGGTCAGGTGGTCAACGAACTGATAATCCAAACTGGGCTGTGCCGCCAGCACTAAATGCTTTTAACCAGCAAAGCCAGGTTGATGCAGCATGTAAACAACATGATTTTGATTATGCTGCTGCAGAAGGACAAGCAAATGAGGCTGAGCTTATATTTCAAGCAGATTTTGAATTGCTTAAAGCCATAAGTCAGATAAGTTCAGATCAAATGGATGGGCAAGAACAATTATATGCATGCTTGGTTGCTTTTGCCTTTACTGAAAAAATTGCGAAAGTTGATATACCATCGACAGCTACAGAGGCAATAAAGAATGCGGCTAAAGATTTATTTAACTTAATCTGGAGTACAATTGCACGTCAAGTACTGAATAATAGTATGGGATTTTTTATTAATTTTATAATGCCATTAGTGAATATGGAATCCCCATTTAGCAAAATGTATGATTTTTTCAAAAATGCTGGATCAGCAACAACACCCTCGCATAAAGATCCTCTGATCGTTGACCTTGACGGTGATGGTATAGAAACTATCGGGCTTAAAGCTGGGGCATACTTCGATCATGACGTCAACGGTTTTTCCGAGCAAACCGGCTGGGCTGCTAGGGATGACGGTTTATTAGTCAGAGATATTAATGGCAATGGAACAATAGACAATGGTAAAGAATTATTCGGGGATCAAACGATATTAAAGAACGGCCAGAAGGCTACAAACGGTTTTGCGGCTTTGGCTGATCTTGATAGCAATGCTGATGGAAAGATTGATGCCAATGATGCGACTTTCTCACAACTCAGAGTTTGGCAGGATGTGAATGGTGATGGGCTATCAGCATCAGATGAATTACATACATTAGAAGAATTGGGTATTCAGTCTATTAATCTGAATTCCACACCAACAGGAGAAATAGATCCCGAAGGCAACACTCAAACCAGAATCGGTAGCTTTGTAAAGACTGATAGTACAGCCGGTGAGATAGGGAACTATAATCTCCAAAGAGACACAACCTATACAATAGCTGAAGAATGGCTGGATGTTCCGGAAGATATTGCAGCTCTTCCTGATTTACAGGGATCGGGCACAGTTTATGACCTCCAACAAGCTATTGTTAGAGATGCAAGTGGGCAGTTGAAAGCACTTGTGGAGCAGTTTATCGAAGAGTCAGATGTCAATGTCAGAAAGAACATCCTGGATCAGATTATTTTCAAGTGGGCGGGAACAGAAGGCATAGCCGCAAACAGCAGGGGCACAAATATAGATGCCAGAAAGCTTGCCACACTTGAGCAATTTTTTGGTCAGGCTTTTGTTGGAACAAACGGTGCAAACCCTACTTCCGCTGCGGCTATTCCTTTAAACGAATCATACCGCGGACTTTCAGAGATGTTTTACGCTCAGCTTATGTTTCAGACCCATCTGAAAGATCTATACAGTGAAATAAACTATACATGGGATGACACCACACAAACAGTAAAAGCAGAAATGAGCGCGGTCATAACCGATATTCAAACAGCCTTGGCAAGTGACCCCGAACAAGGCAAAACACTCCTCTCAGAATTTGCCAGAACACTCCGTGGCATTGGCGCACAGGATATGGTTGACTATCTCTCCTTCAGAGAAACCTTTATAATGCAGGATGAATCCTTAGGCTGGGTGATAGACAGCGGAGGACTACCCTTATATGATGAAAAGGGTGAAGGCCAGCGAACATGGTCGCCCCATATTGAAGGTACCGACAATGCTGATGCAGTCAAAGGCAGTCTTATAGAAGGAGACGGATATATAAACGGTCTTGCGGGGTCGGATGTAATATACGGCACATCAAGAAACGAGAACCTTATCAACGAAATTGGAGACTCAGTTCTTGTAGCAGGAGCGGGAAAAGACCGTATCAGGGCAGGAGACGGCGATGATATACTGGACGGTGGTGAAGGAAATGATGAACTCCT
>JBDRRF010000095.1:0-53366 GCA_043825875.1 Pseudomonadota bacterium
AATCCGGAGTTCAGTGATGGTAAGTGTCGCCCGTTTAATAGCAAGTTTCTTGGCTACAGTGAAGACAGGTGCGACACGTTATTTTGCATTGAAGGAATAAAACCGAATATACCCGACTGGAACTGGTGGTGATTTAATAGCAGCTTCATGGCCTTCATAAGTAAATAGTCTGGCGTCCCGATGATCGCCAACGCCATGGCTGTTTCAGGTCGTCGGCCCTCTCGTCTGTGGGTAGTATTAGGGAACGTATTCAACTTATAAACTTATTTATAGAAAAGAAGACATTAATACTTTTTCAATCGAATCTTCCGACCACCTTGATTAATCGGATAAACCCCACGCTATGGGGCGGCGAGGAATGAGCCGGTTAATTAATCGATCTTGGGCATCAACGCCCATTTGATATTCCAGCCAGTAATATCGCCTGTGTGTTGTTCCATGCAGACAATCCCGGAATTCTGGAATTTAAAAACAATGTATTCTTCTGAACCTGTTGTAAGGTAAGAGGCCAGCTTTTCCATAAAAGGAAGATGTCCTACATACATAATATCAGACTTGGGTTTAAGCATTTGAGTAAAAATTTTCACATCATCCATTGGTGCGATTCCATCTTGCTTTCCTATCGCTTTTTCGGGTTCTAAATGCTCATGGAAAATCATTGCTGTCTGTTCAGCTCTTTTTTTACCGCTGTGCAGAATCTGGGAAACATTAATTTTATACATCTTTGCAACCTGAGCAATTCTTATTGAATCTTCTTTTCCCTGATCGGATATTCCCTTTTGGGGGTCTTGATCCTTTGATAGGCTTATGCCATGTTGGACAAGATATATGGACATAAAAAATCTCCTTTGAAACCAAAATGTAAAATTAAAAATATTTGTTTGCATCTCTGGTGAAGTAATGGGCACGTTCATTTTATTATGCATTTCTCGCCTACAAACTCAAACAGATTTTAACTCTCGTAATTAGTGTCACATTTTGACGAACCCTTTAATGGGTGACCCCAATCCTTCTCTGCATCACTTCAATAAGCCATTGCAACATGTAAAACTGATTAAGATTTTGGACTTTTCAAACAGCACCTTTCCGTCCGAAGGGGATGCCAAGCTTTCGCATTTTTGCCCGGAGAGTTGAAGGATTTAATTTCAGAAGTTTTGCAGCACCCTTTTCCCCACCCACACGTCCGCCGGACATCTCAAGAGCCTTTATAATCATTTGTGAGGTTGCTTGTTCAAAACTAAGAGCGTTTCCCGCATCTGTTGCGGGGATCATGATATTTGAGTGAGGTATGGTATAATCTGAATTATCAAAGACAAGCGGTTTTTCCCTGTTTAAGATAAGTGCGCGCTCCACGGAGTTCTGTAGTTCCCTGACATTACCCGGCCATTCGTATTGCATCAGTTTGTCTATAGCTCCTGGGGCTAAGGATGGAATTTCCATAAATCCCAGCTCTCTGGTCTTTTTCATCATGAAATATTGCACCAGGGCGGGAATATCAGCGCGTCGGTCACGTAGCGGCGGAATCACAATGGGAAAAACCCGGAGACGAAAATATAGGTCCTCACGGAACTTACCCTCCGCCAGCATGACCTCCAGATTACGGTGAGTAGCGGCAATGACACGAATATCAACCTTGATGGTTTCTGTTCCGCCAACCCGTTCAAATTCCTTTTCCTGTATTACTCGTAAAAGCCTGATCTGTGCCCCCGGTGTTAACTCGCCGATCTCATCGAGAAAGATAGTGCCCCCCTGGGCGCGTTCAAATCGGCCGCGTTTCTGAAAAAAAGCGCCTGTAAATGCGCCCTTCTCATGGCCGAAAAGCTCGCTATCCATAAGGGATTCCGGAATAGCGCCACAGTTTACCTTAATAAAAGGACCGTTTCTCCGCGGTGACAGATTATGAATAGCCGTGGCTATAAGCTCTTTTCCGGTTCCCGTTTCTCCCAGCAACAGGACAGGGCTAGCCAGGGGAGCAACCCGGCCGACCATTTCCATTACCTGCTTCAAGCCGAATTGAGCACCCACAATTTCTTCACCCGCTTGTTGCCGCAATTCTTCCTGCAAATACCGGTTGTCATCTGTCAGAATCTCCTTGAGTCGCATAACCTCCCTATAACGCAGGTAATTACTGAGGGATATGGCAAAGGGTTCGTGTAAAAGCGAAAATAGCCGAGCATGCTTCTCGAAGTACTTTTCTCCTCCATTATTACCAATAAGTATACCACCAAAAAAATCCCATTCCGGCTTTGTTCCGATCGCCATAAAGGCAGCATTGGGATCGCCTATAATTTCCGACAAATATCCCATAATCGGATGATCGCAAATTCGATCGGCCACAAATACTTTTGGTCTTATCTGAGGATTTATCTTCATTTCCTCGATAAGTTGTTTCGTATTTGTCGGGGCGATCGTTTTGACAGAGCTAATTTTTCCTCCACTTAAATCTGCCTTTGCAATGATTTCACCAATTCCTGTCACTGTATCATAAACAACGATGAGCATTATATCTGCTGGGATATAGTCGCGGATGTACATAAAGCAATCCCAAAGCGCGCTCTCAATTTCTAGACTACCGCAAATCCTTAGTGTGGCTTCCCGGAAAAAATAATTTTCGTTTATCGGCATTAATGGCTCCTGTTAAATATAATGTGTCTTATTTAGCATGTTAATGAAGCAGGTGTCAAATATAACATGTAACAGTATCAAATATAACACAATAAACGTTAAATCAGATATTAATAGCGGCTGTGTTTGTTTAAATATTTGCAATTATTAGCATAAACATTTTGGCGTGATTTATGCTTCAATTAATACCTTAACATTTTGAAACTGGCTCAAACGATAACGAAGAAAAATGAGATTAAAGGAGTAAAAATGGAAATGAAACAATTTAGATATTTAAGATGTTTAAAATGGTATTTATTTTTCATTCCACTTTTTTATTGTGGTCTTGTACAGGCTGAAGAAATGCCTGATTACGGGAATCTCTTTCCACTGCAAGTTAATCAAATAGCACCTGACTTCATACAAAAGTACCAGCTTATCTGGACATCAGTAATTCTATTAGTTGTTATCGCTTATGCGGTATATAGATTAATACGCCATAAGGATTCGATACTTCTTTCTACAATGGGCGCTGGGGTTATTGCCTTTTTTAATGAGGGGAACCTTGAAGTACTTGTCCATGTTACACAGCCGGCTAATGCAATGATGCCTGTATTTTGGAACTATGGAATGCCTATGGGGCTGGGGCTAGGCATCGGATATGTTGCCATATTTCCGGTCGTTTCTTACATTGCCTACCGTTATCTGAAAAAAGGATTGAATACCAAGGGGTTTATCATTCTATGGGCTGCGATTGCCATGAGCAACATGGCGATGGAGATTCCGGGCATCGCCATGGGGGAGCAGTACGTGTATCAACCGCCTCAAATGCTCACAATCATGGGTTTCCCGTTGTATAATGTCTGGATCAATGCAACTTCATGGCTCTTTGGTGGTGTTCTAATGTACTTTTTTGTACCAGTGCTTACGGGCTGGAAGCGGCCACTCATTTCCCTGTTACCTTTCTTTGCATTTGCTGCCGGGTGGGGCATAATGGATGTTCCGATAGTTTGTGCACTGAACATCGCCGGGATGCCCGCGTGGGGTCAGTGGGCGCTATGGTTTGTCTCGCTCGGGCTTAGCATCCTCATACTTATCACTCTACATAATATAGTTACTATTACTTCCAAGTATAGATGGAAATTACCGTGGGCAACATCGGATTCTGAAGTAGCGAAGTAAAGCACACATATCTGCGCAAGTACAGGCCGGTTGACCTGAGATACTTTGTACGTAAGGCTATCCTAAAAATGCAATTCGAAGTATTTTTTGCTGATAAGTATTCTGTGTTTTAACTAATGTATTATCTAAATAACTAGTAAGAGGAGTGGTCGGCATTCTACTTTTACAAGAAAGGAGGGTAACTTATAAGACCGAAAAAAGCATAGAGAGTAAATGGGGTTAAAGTTTGTAAGCTTGTTATTTTGAACATTACTTACAGAAAAAGAATACAAGGACGCCAGTGAGAAAAACGCCGGAAAATTCGAAGTCGATGCCACTGGGCATTTAATAGATAAGAAGACGGGGAAAATTCCATTTTACAATATCTATGGCCGGCCCTTCCCCCATCTTGATCCCAAACATTTCTGTTTTGCACAATTGCCTATCGGACATTCTGGGGTGCGCTGGTCTTGTTTATTCCTCTTGTTGTATCGCAGGTCTTAAGTGATCTTTTGATGCTTGGGCTGGGGATTGGCCTGAATATTAATTCCCTGCCTGCGGCTTTGGTAGGTGTGGGAATAGGTGTGGACTACGGTATCTATATTTTGAGCCGCCTGTCGGAAGAATACCCGTTCAGCTACGGTGATTACAGAAAGGCCCGTTACATGGCGATTATTTTTACGGCCTTAACCCTGGTTATTTCAGTTATTTTCTTTGTATTCGCAGATTTCATATTTCAAAGCGGCCTTTCTTTTGCTTCGTCCGCAAAGCAAGGGTTCAAGGATAGCATGTATTCATTATGTTTTGTTAATGAGAAAGAAGGTTGGGCTGTGGGCGCCCGGGGAAATATCCGGCATACCTTAGACGGAGGTTTGAACTGGGAGGATCAGGATGCCGGTACGAGAATGATGCTTTTATCTTTTTCCTTTTGTAATCCCAAGGTGGGATGGATTGTAGGGAAAGGTAGTACTATTCTTCATACAACTGATGGCGGCAAGACCTGGAACAAGCAGACTGCACCTGAAAGAAAGCGCCTGTTTACGGCAAAAGCCCTGAGCCCGGATAAATGTGTGACCACAGGCGATTGGGGAGCAATATTCTATACGGAAGACGGCGGCATAACCTGGGAAACGATAACCATAGCACCTGATGATAAAGGGGAGTTGCCAACATTTTACGAAGTTATAATGCAGGGTGATTTTTGTATCGCAGCAGGAGACCGTGGGGCGATTATGACTAGCCAAGACGGTGGAAAAACCTGGCAGCAAACAGAAACCTCTATTGATATAAAACTATCCTGGTTCAGCGGACTTGAGTTTTTAGGTGAGAAAAAAGCAATCATTGTTGGCGCACGTTCAATGACCATAATAACCGAGAACGACTAGGTAAAGCTTATGGGCTATTTGCCTAATGTCCAATAGAACTGAAAGCAGGCCAAAACCGAAAGGAAGCAGACGCTTTCAGCGCAACAACCGGCTGGGCTGAAAGCGCTTTTAACATAGAAGATCGTAAATAGCACAGAAGAAGTGATCAGAACCAGAAAACTTACTACCGCGAACCCTATTTTAATTTAAACTTCAGATTTGTTTGGTCAATATTCTTTTTCATTTCAGGTTTTAATCCTCTATCAACACAACGAATTATACAGCAAGGGTCAAGAGTAGACTGGACCCATTTTTATCGACTTTTTACTCGGCGGGAAAGGGTTTCACCTCTCAAGCCACTTGAAATAAATTCAAGTGGTTCCACCCTCACCCCAGGCCGGAGCTTACCCGCTCTCGGCCTGCTGACGGACTTTTTGCAATTCGATTCGTTCGCAAATTCGAAAATGCTTTGTGTTATATGTTTAGTTTTGATACAATTATTTTAGGGTGATATTTGTTTATAGCCGCTGGCAGTTAACGCGATAAAGTTCTCTGCAGAATAAATAGTACAAGTGTTGAGGCTAAAATTTTGCAATTGGATACCCATTTCTATTAAGGAGAGCTGTTACATCCGGGAGATTTGGAACACGCAGCAAGACGGTGCAGCATCTATCGCCAGGGTGTGGTTCCGACCCGGGACAGCCCTTTGACCCCCTGCGGTATCCCCACCCGGACATCACCCTGGATATAGCCGACCGGCCGGTGGGCGGTCTTGGAATTCTGCTGGCCAAAGAGATGGGCAGCGACATGGCCTATTGCCGCAGCAATGACCGGAATGTCCTGGATATCTATTCCCATATATAGAATATAGAATGGGGAACATTCTATAGCGCGAGAACCTACAACAAGACAGACCAAAGGGCAACTGCGCTTCTTGTTCTTTTAACAAAAATTGAACGCCAATATGGTTGGAAAAACATGAAAAACATCACCAAGCATTTATGGCTGGTCATCACTCTTATTCTGGCAACATCCTTAATTCTTTTAATGTCGGACCGGCCCCAGCGGTTTACGCATGGGAACCCAGGCGCACAGGCCTACCCTTCCATCGCTGTGATGCAAATCGCTTCAACCGGGTTGTTGGATGCCTTTGTGACCGGCATGATCAGCCGGTTGGAAGAGAAGGGATACCGTGCGCCGGACGGAAAAAATATCCGTCTGTATAACCCCCAGGGAGATTACGGCACCGCAAATGCCATGGCCCGGGATATCGTCAACACGCCCTATGACATGGTCATTACGGCCAGCACGATGGCCCTGCAGGTGGTTTCCAAAGCCAACCTGTCGACCCAAAAGACCCATGTGTTCGGTGCAGTCACCGATCCTTACGGCACGGGGGTGGGCATTACCGGGCCGGAACCCGACCAGCATCCGCCTTATATGGCCGGTGTGGGCACCTTTCAACCGGTGAAAAGCGCCATCCGCCTGGCCCATGACATGAATCCCGGGCTCAAGCGTTTGGGCGTTGTCTGGAATTCCGGAGAACAATGCTCGGAAGCCTGTCTCAAGGAAGCCAGGGCGATCTGTCAAGAACTTGGGATTGAACTCGTTGAAGCCATTGCGGTCAACACATCCGAGGTTTCCGACGCCGCACGGTCGCTCATCGCAAAAAATGTGGATGCGATCTGGGTCGGGGGCGATACCGTGGCCACGGCATCCATTGGTCTCATTGTGAGTCTGGCAAAACAGGCGGACATTCCCGTTTTTACCAATGACCCCACAGATGCGGAAAAGGGTGCTCTTTTTGGACTGGGCGCGAATTATCATACGGTGGGACGATACACGGCCGATATGGCCGTGGCCATTCTGGACGGACAACCGCCGTCTGCGTTTCGTATCGACAATATGATTCCGGAGCAACTGGGTTTGAACCAAGATGTGCTCGCAGGACTCAAGGGCCAATGGAAGATGTGTGCATCGGTTGAGGCCTTGCTGGACCAGCAGCAAATCGAACCGGTCAAAAAGCCGTTGGCGCCGGAACCGGGCAGAACCTACCGGGTGGGCCTGAGTTATATTGTGCCAGCCCCAATCTTTGATATCGCCATACGCGGGTTTAAAGAAGGATTGGCGGATCTGGGATTTATTGAAAATGAGAATCTGGAACTCATAACCCAGCATGCCAATGGGGACATGTCTTTTCTGCCCCAGGCTACAGCAAACCTGCTACAACAGCACCCGGATATTCTGGTGATCATGTCCACGCCCAGC
Organism: Pseudomonadota bacterium; assembly: GCA_043825875.1. Taxonomy (GTDB): domain Bacteria; phylum Desulfobacterota; class Desulfobacteria; order Desulfobacterales; family RPRI01; genus RPRI01. The sequence goes on from JBDRRF010000095.1 coordinate 7,398, forward strand.
CTGAGCAGCGCCATTGCTAACTCAGACGGCCTGAACATTGCGTTCGGAATTGTCTCCGCCCCTTTGCAGGCGGGTGCGGGTAAACGCTTTGACGACCATCTGCCGTATGTGACCGGTATCGTCCAGCTCATTCCCACGGAAGAGCTCTTTGACTGGACCCGAAAACTTTTTCCCCAGGCCAAACGGATCGGAGCACTGTACAATCCTTCCGAAGCCAATTCCATCAAAGAGATCCAGGACCTGCAAAAGATCCTGGATCTGCAGGGCATCGAACTGGTTAAAACGGCGGTTTACAGCACCAGCGAAGTACCGGAAAGCATCCGAGCGCTATTGGCTAAAAATGTGGATCTGGTCTTTTCCATGGGAGACAACACTGTGGCCAACGGCATGCCGACAATGGTCAAGGCCTGCGAACAGCAAGGGGTTCCCATTATTGCCGAGGATATTGCCCTCATGGGAACAGGTGCCGTCATTTCCTGCGCGCCCGGCCCATACAGTGACGGACGTGACCTTGCAAAACTGACAGCCCGCATCCTTTTAGGAGAATCGCCTGCGGATATTCCCATTGTTCCCGGCAAAAAGAATGAGCTGACCATTGATGCTTTGGCCCTGAAAAATGCCGGCATCACCGCGCCGGTAGAACTTTTGAAACGAGCGGATGTTTTTTTCAATCTCCGGTCGAAAAGCCAGGGCCCGGCCAAAATCGTCTTGGTCAACCTGGTTGAAAATGCCTCACTGCTTCAGGCCATTAGTGGTGTGGAAACGGCATTGTCCGAAATGGGATTGAAACAAGGCACGGACTTTATCATGAAAAAATTCTGTGCCCAGGGGGATATGTCCCAGCTCTCCCAGATTCTGGCCCAGGTTGCCGCGGAAAAACCCGACGTCCTGATTACCGTTTCCACACCCGTATTGATGGCTGCTGTGAAAAAGGACTTCGACTTTCCTTTGGTTTTTACCGTGGCCAGCGATCCGGGAAAATTGGGAATCTTTAAAGCGGGGCGTCCGAAAAATGTGTGCGGGATTCATGATGACCCACCCGTAGATCAGGTGCTTGAAATGGCGAAAAAATTTGATCCCGCCCTAACGGCGGTGGGGATCATCTATGATGCCTCCCAAATGAACGCACTCATATCCGTGGAAAAACTCCGCAAGGCGGGGGGCGATCAGCATGTGAAAATCCTGGAAGCCACGGCCACCACTGTCTCTGATCTTCCCATGGCTGCCCAGGCATTGATCCAGCGCGGGGCCCAGGCCGTCATTCTCTCTGCCGACAACCTGGTGGTGACCGGTTTTTCCACCATTCACAAGGTCACCAAGAGTGCCGGCATTCCCATTTATGTGACCGACGTGGATCTCATGGAAATGGGGGCTGATGGCGCCATCGGGGACAGTTATTTTGACTGGGGACGGCAATCCGGTCGACTGGTGGCAAAAGTCCTGGCCGGGGTACCCCCTGACCAACTGCCTGTCATGCCCACGCAGGTCCATCATCGAATCGAACCCAAACGCAAAGCGCTTTTTCTACCGGCCGAACCCTTTAAACTGCGTATGGTCCTTTACAGCGAAACGGAATTTGCCGAACGGTGCCAAGACGGACTTTTGGATGGCCTTCAGAAGGCCGGATTACAGGAAGACAGGGATTATACCCTGCGAATTTTCAATGCCCAGGGCGATATGTCCACCCTGTCGAGTATCATGACGTCGGTTAAATCCGACCGGGTGGATCTGCTCATGGTGATTTCCACCCCAACGCTTCAGGCGGCTTTACGCCAGGCCGGTGAACATACAAAGATCGTTTTTACCGGCGTGGGCGACGGGGTGAAGGCAGGTGCCGGCAAAAGCGAAAAAAACCATCTGCCGAACGTCACCGGCATTAGCACCCGTTCACCCTTTGGGGGCATGGCGCAAATTATTAAAGAAACCCTACCCAATGCCCGGCGCGTGGGTACCCTTTTTACCCCGGGCGAAATCAACAGTGTCCTTTACAAGGACTGGTTCAAAGAGGCCCTTGCAGAGCAAGGCCTGGAGCTCATTGCCGTACCGGTCGGTTCCAGCGCCGATGTGGCCCAAGCCGCCATTGAACTATGCCAAAAGGATATTCATGCGGTGGCGCAGATAGTGGATAATCTGACCCGCCCGGGATTCGCACTGATTGCCCGCAAGGCTTCGGAGAAGAATTTGCCGGTCTATGTTTTCGACAGTGATCAGATGAAACACGGTGGCGTCATTTGCCTGGCCAGGGATTATTATGACGCCGGGTTGGAAGCGGCCGTAAAGGCTGTGCGGATCTTGCGGGGCGAAAATCCAAAAATGATCCCTTTTAATAATACCAGATCCGAAAAACTGATTCTGAATCCCGAACTGGCACAACAGTATAACCTCCGGATTTCAGACGAATTGAAGCAACGCGCCACCCTTTACGCACCTGAAAAGTAAATAGGATATGTCATGCAGATTGAATTTGAACAACGGGGAAAATACATGCTCCTGCGGGCCAAGGGTCGACTGGATGCAGTCTGGGCCGAATATTTTGCCGACACCCTTTTACAGCAGGTCCGGGAAGGTCGGCATCACCTGATCATGGATGCTGCGGAGATGATTTTTCTCAGTTCCGCCGGGATCCGTTCACTACTAAAGGTCTATAAAGAGCTGCGCACGGTCAACGGCCGCTTTATCATTGTGAATGCCACCGACTTTGTGAATAAAACCTTGAGCACATCCGGACTTCAGATGCTGCTGGCCGAGGCGCTCCCAAAAGATATGCCGGCCGCCGGATCAACCGATGATGTGGATGAGGGCAAAGGTTCCGGTATTCAACATTTTATTTTAAATGAGAACTCCACATTAACATTTTCAGAACCAGCCGGCTGGCGTCCCTGGCAGGTGGTCGAAAAAAGCAGGGTCCAGGCGCTCCCCTTTTCCCAGGACATCTATGCTTTGGGCATCGCAAGTGCTGCCGACACCTTTGATCATGCCCGGAATCAATTTGGGGAATTTCTTGCGGTGGCCGGCCATGTGGTCTATCAGCCGCCCAATGAACAGGGCCCGCCGGATTATCTGATCGCTGAAAAGCAATTTATTCCCCAAATGCAGTGTATTCAGGTGTTGCGTTGCAACGGGGGTATGGGGCGCCTGATCCGTTTTGCAGCCACGGATAAAACACCTTTTTTTCCTGTTTCAACTTTATTGAGAAACCTGCTGGATCAAACGGGCGGAAAAGCCGCGGGCTTTGTCATGCTGGGCGAAATTGAAGGATTGGTGGGAACCGCCCTGATCCGCTCCCCCGGACAGATCCGCGAAGAACAGGAGATTGTCTTCCCTGAGATCCGGGAGTGGCTCACCTACTGCGGTGAGCGAGCTTATGCCCATCAGCAGGCTCTGTTGATGGGGGTGGTCTCCCCTACAAGCTCCCCCCTGCTTTTGCCCATGCCGTCGGTACCGGATATGGCCACCCATATTCATGGGGCGGTTTTTCCCTACCAACCCTTGCAGAACGGAAAGATCGAACTCCAAGGGGCCATTGAGAAGTTTTTTAACGGACCGCCGCCTTTGGCCGTCATGCATCTGGCCGATGATATCCGTCCCGTCATTGGATTGGGAGAGACAGCCCTGCTTCGGGGCGCCTGCTGGTTCAGCCCCCTGCAAAATCCGGAGGTGTTATAATGAGTCTGGTCATTGGTGCGTTTACCATGGGTCTGATTCTTTCGCTGTTGTCTCTGGGCATGCTTATCAGTTTTCGGATGATCCGGTTTACCGATATCACCGTTGACGGCTCCATCACCCTGGGCGCCGCCATATCCGCCCTGCTGATTTCCCAGGGATATTCTCCCTGGCTGGCGGCACTGACATCCATCATAGCAGGCGCCCTGGCAGGCTCCATCACCGGCATTCTTTACACCCGGTTTAAAATCCAGGAGATTCTGTCCGGGATTCTGATGATGACGGCGCTCTATTCAATTAATTTGCGGGTCATGGGACGAAGCAATATTCCGTTGTTGGACGTTAAAAGCGTATCATCCGGCACGGAAGGAATTTTGTCCGGCATTACGGCCGGCGCGTCACGGATAGAGATCCTGGGATGGCAGGTGCCCACGGGTGATTTGGCGGTGTTTATCACCAGCGGCATCATCGTTATCCTGATCGGCCTGCTCCTGCGCTATTTTCTACTCACCCACTACGGCACAGCCTTGAGAGCAGCGGGGAACAATCCCCAGATGGTGCGGGCCCAAGGTGTCAACAACAACACCATGGTGGTTTTCGGCCTGGCCCTGTCCAACGGACTGGTGGCCTTATCCGGTTCGCTTCTGGCACAGTATCAGGGATTTGCAGACGTTCAAATGGGGATCGGCATGATGGTCTGGGGACTGGCCAGCATTATCATCGGCGATGCGCTGGTGGGCCGGGTCGGCATTGGTCTGACCATTGTGGGTGTCATTTTGGGGACCATCCTGTTCCGGCTCCTCATTGCCATTGCCCTGCGGTGGGGGCTGAATCCCAATGATCTCAAATTGGTCACTGCTTTCTTTGTTTTTGCCGCACTGGTGGCTCCCGGCGGATTGCGTGCTTTAAGCCACAAGATCAGAGGAGGGCTTGGCCATGCTGCACATTGAATCCATCTCTAAAACCTTCCATGCCCACACGGCCAATGAAGTCCGGGCCCTTACGGGGGTCTCTCTCGCCCTGGAAAAGGGAAGCTTTACCGGCATCATCGGCACCAATGGTTCAGGAAAAAGCACGCTGTTGAATGCGGTGGCCGGCACATTCGCACCGGATGCGGGCAGCATTCATCTGGCTGGGCACGACATCACCTGCTGGCCGGAATACAAACGTGCCGCCCTGATCGGGCGCGTCTTCCAGGATCCCTTTGCAGGCACTGCGCCGGACATGACCATTGTGGAAAATATCGTCATTGCCACCCGACGGGGGGAACGCAGGTCCTTGCGTTTGGCCGTGACCCGGGCGTTTCGCGACAGTGTGGCCGACCGGGTCCGGACCCTGAAAATGGGACTTGAAGACCGGTTAGACAACCCCATGGGGACCCTCTCCGGCGGCCAACGCCAGGCCTTGACCCTGCTCATGGCCGCCTGGACACGACCGAACCTGCTTCTTTTGGATGAACATACCGCGGCGCTGGATCCCAAAAGCGCTGCCAAGATTGCGGAACTGACGAAAATCATCATTGAACAGGAAAAACTCACCGCCCTCATGGTCACCCACTCCATGCAACAGGCCGTGGAACTCCCGGACCGCATTATCATGATGCACCGGGGAAACATTGTAGAAGACTATCAACATGAACGCAAACAGCGGGTCCGCGTCCCCGACCTGATGGCCACCTTTGACCGGGTTCAGAAACGGGAACTCTTTGACGAATCCGTTGCCGGGGTGCTGAAAGGACAGTATCGCTGATGCCCCTGTCACGTAAAATTGAAATTTTAACAACTATTTAAAAAAGGGAGTTAAACGATGACAAAAAAAATCACCCATGTCTTCTTGATATTAGGCGTCGCAACGCTATTCATAACCGCGGTTGGATGCAGTGAAAGAAGCAAAATAACAAACCTTTCCCAGTTAAAAGGAAAGGAATTTGCCGTTCCTACCGGCACGATTGCCGATGCATTGGTATTATCAAAAATACCGGATGCCAAATTCAAATACTTCAACAGTGTTCTTGATGCATGCCTGGCCGTAAAGGGCGGCAAGGCCGACGCCGCTGCTTACGATGAGCCCATATTAAAAAATATTGCCGCTAAAAATTCCGGCTTGAGGGTTCTTCCCCAGATGATTACGACAGATAACTACGGCTTTGCCGTGCGGATGGAAGACAAAGCGCTCAAAAATGCAATTGACAATGTTCTCTCGCAATTAAAATCAAGCGGCGGATATGATTCAATGCTCAAACGCTGGCTGCCGGAGCATGGCGCGCCTAAAGCGATGCCGGTTATCGAAACGGGAACGGATGGCGTGCTTAAATTCGGCACCTCGGCAATTACCGAACCGTTTTCGTTTGTCGATGGATCACAACAAATTGTGGGAATAGATATTGAAATCGCCTCACTGGTTGCCAAAAAAATGAACAAGAAGCTCAAAATCATAAATATGGATTTTGGTGCGATGATTCCGGCTCTGGTAGCGCAAAAAGTGGATATGATCGGCGCATGTATCACCATAACGGAAGAACGCTCAAAGAAGGTACTCTTTTCAGAACCGTATTATACGGGTGGCATTGCTGCACTCGTTAAAGCGCAATAGGTTTGTATGAACTCTCTTTTTCGACATTCAGTGCTGTTTCTGGTTTTCTTTTTTTGTTTCACAACTATCGCTTTTGCGCTGCCACGGGAACAAGCCGATATCATAAAACCCTTATCATTAACAATAGGTAAGCTCAACGCCTTTGGCGTTGATTTTACGGCAGGTATCACTGCGCTGATTTCGAGCAAAGCAAGATCAATTACAGACGGTATAGCTGAAAGCTTTTACAGTAACATCCTCCAGGAGAGACGTTATTTATTAATCCTCGATGGCCTGAAGGCCACCATGGTTATATCGGTGTTGGCAACCCTTTTAGGGACGCTGCTGGGCGGAATAATATGCTTTATGCGAATGTCGGGTAAAAAACTACTACAGGTGCCGGCAAAAATATACATCTCGATCTTAAGGGGTACGCCGGTACTGGTGGTTTTAATGCTCATATTTTACGTCGTCTTTGCTTCGGTGGATATTGACCCTTTGTTTGTTGCTGTCATTGCATTTGGATTGAACTTTGCTGCTTATGTTTCCGAAATGTTTCGAACCGGTATCGAAGGCATCGACAGCGGGCAGACCGAGGCGGGTATCGCCCTGGGCTTTACAAGGGTAAAAACGTTTATATACATCGTCATGCCCCAGGCAGTACGCAGGATACTGCCGGTTTACAAAGGAGAGATGATCTCCCTGGTGAAGATGACTTCCATTGTCGGTTATATCGCCGTGCAGGATTTAACCAAAGCCAGCGATATCATCCGAAGCCGTACCTTTGATGCTTTTTTCCCGTTAATTATGGTGGCCGTCCTGTACTACCTGATCTGCTGGCTACTGATGTTCTCGTTGGAATATGTGGAACAGATAATCAATCCAAAACGTAAAACAACCCAGGCATCCTGAAGATGATAAGCGTTGAACATTTAGAAAAAAAATTTGGGGACCTCACGGTTTTAAAAGATATAAACGTTGAAATCAGAAAGGGTGAGGTCATTTCGATCATCGGTCCTTCCGGAACAGGTAAAAGTACCTTTCTGCGCTGCCTTAACCTGCTTGATACGCCCACTGGCGGGAAAATATGTATAGACGGTACAGATATTCTGGATAAGAAGATCAATGTACCCAGGATGCGTCAAAAAATGGGGATGGTTTTCCAGTCGTTTAATCTTTTTAATCACTTTTCCGCTCTTGAGAACTTAACCATCGGCCCCATTAAATTGCTCGGGAAAAAAAAGGAACAGGCGGACAAACGGGCCATGGAACTTCTAAACATGGTTGGGCTTGCGGAAAAAGCGAACAGTTTTGCAGATGAACTGTCGGGAGGCCAGAAGCAAAGGATCGCCATCGCAAGATGTCTTTCCATGGAACCGGAAATTATCCTTTTTGATGAACCGACTTCCGCGCTTGATCCAACAATGGTTAGCGAAGTGCTTGCCGTTATCCGGCGCCTTGCAAGAGAAGGCATGACACTGGTCATCGTCACTCACGAAATGGATTTTGCGCGCGATGTATCCCATCGGGTTTTTTATATGGACGAGGGGTATATCTACGAAGAGGGCCCGCCGGAGCAGATATTTGAAAACCCGCGGAAAGAAAAGACCGGCGCCTTTATCAACAGGGTTCGGAGTTTTAACTATTGCATCGATAGCCCGCAGTTCGATTTGTATAAGATGAACGCCGAGATAGAGCGGTTTTGCGAAAAACATGTTTTTTCACGAAAATTGATGAACGATATTTTGCTCATTGTTGAAGAACTTTTGATTTTGCATAAAGCCCAATCAACACTATTTGATGTTGATTTGAAGATCGCCTACTCGGAAAAATTCAATAACATTGAAATTATTTTTGAATATACCGGTGAACATGGAAATATGCTCGAAAAAGCCGAACCCGATGACTTCGGTGTCAATATCATCAAAAACAAAGTTGAAAAAATAGTATTTCAACACGCTAACCAAAGAAACAAATTGCGTATGTTTGTAAAGATGAGCTGAACAATTCGCACAGAACACGGGACCCAGCATGGAATCAATATGCCATTTAATAATTTTGAGAAACACCCAAACCGTCATGCCGGACTTGATAAGCCTGCCCCGGCAAGCTTGAAGCCGGGGGTATCCAGAACCCAATGGAATTACTGGTTAGCGCTGAAGCTTCACTGCGTGCCCGGCCTTCGAGACTGTGTCGCAATTCATTTTTGTGTCATTTCAAATCGAAGCGAGAAATCTTGGTTTTAATAAATTCAGAACGTTAAGATTCATCACATAAGTTCGGAATGACATTTTTTCTAATTACGACACAGTCTGTTCGCCGGAATGACAAATGTGGAGTTTTCCAGCTTTTTACATGTCTATGTAATCCAAATGCGGTTACCCTGCGTCAAAATTGTATTTTTATTTCTTTTCAAGTATGATATAAGTTATCATACTGAGTAGATCAATAATAGACATCAGGGAATGTTGTTCCTTTTCATTTGTTGTAATTGGGGAGCTATCAGGCAGCATATGAAAATCATCTAAGACAAATATCCATCAGACATTTGAACTGGCCTTGTCGGCAATAAAACAAGGCAACCATCCTTTCGGCAATAACAGGCTTTATAATACTTTTCCATCAAGAGATTTTTTCCGTCCGGGACCGGAATTGAAATTGTCGGGCCACTGTTGGAGGAAGAAGCAGCATAGGCAGTATGGAAATATAAACACCGTCAGCAAGAACGGGCAGTATCTGAATAGATATCGGAGGTGTTGATGTTGAGAAAACCTGACAAAAAGCTTCTTATAAAAATCCCTGTTGAAGGCGCTTTTATTCCCCTGGCTGTGTCCTTCGTTGAACTTGCGGCGAAGGGACTGGGACTGGATGAGGAAGCAGCGCAAGAGTTATCATTGGCTGCAGAAGAAGTTATTGCCTATCTGACCGGTATTGGTATCAGCGGACAGGATGTTGTAATTCAATGCTCGGCCGGGAGTCATTTTATCAAAACCGAGTTTTCACTTCCTGTTCAAAATATACAGTTGCATGCCTTCAATATGACTGCCAAGGTGAGTACCGAAGACGAGGCTTGCCTCGATCAGATGGGACTATTAATTGCCTCCAGAATGACCGATCGTTTTCGAATTTCCCGTCCGGCTGATGGTAATCTGGAGTTGACCCTTGTCAAATTATTGCGCTATCCCGAGATCAAAGAAGAGACTGATATCCAGACCCCCAAAGCCCTGACAACTTTCAGTATTCAAACACCGGATTCGGCACAAATCAAATGGTTTGTCCGCATGGTGAACCAATTCTATCCGGCAAAGCTTTTCCCTGTGGATTTAAGATATCCGGGAAGAGTTGTTGATATGGCTGCTGCCGGAGATTACCATATCCTCCTGGCCAACGGGTCTACCGGTGAGATTGGTGGCGGTTTGGCCTGGAAATGGGAAGGTTCCAAGACCATCGAAGTTTTCGGCCCTTACATTTTTAACACAAACAGTCATCCGGAAATGGCCCGGGAACTTATGGAAACTTGCATTGGAAACATTGCGAAAACCCCGGCATTAGCCCTTATCAGCCGAATGCCGACACCGCAGCTTCCTGAAGGATACCTTGAGATTCTGGGTAGCCTGAATGCCTTAGGGCCGGATGGTGGCGCACCCTTAACCGCTCTTTTCAGGTTGATGCATGAAGATTCCGGCTCAGTGGTATGGGCTCATCCCGATCTGGTCGGATTTCTTCAAAGCGAATACCGTCGTTTGGTCTTTCTCCGTGAAATTCAGACAGTCTTATCAGATGGCGAGGCAGAAGAACCTTTTTCCGTTTTAAGTGCCGAAACAGATCGCCACCTTGCTGTTACAACATTAAGACCGATATGGTACGGAAAGGATTGTGAGAAGATCCTGGCGGATCATGTTAAATTACTGCGGCAGGAATCGATGAGTGCTATCTTCTTCGAAATGGATTTAGGGCTTTCATGGCAGACCGGTTTCACCCCGGGGTTGCTTAAGCTCGGGTTTATACCCCGCATGATTATCCCTTATGCCGGAAAGGCAGACCTTGTAATTTTTGAGCTGGAAGGCGAATCATGAAGCATTGCGACTTGATGAAAAATACGCACATTGAACGTCTGGTGCCGGACCATATAAAACGCTTTGAAGCCTATATCCCCAGCAAGCCCGATGATGTGCTGATGAAAATGGCAGGATGCTCCCGGCTTATTCGCCTTAATAATAATGAAAACCCTCTGGGGCCGCCGCTGGCCGCCCGCAGAATCATTGAAGCCTATCCTTCCCTCAGGGCATCGGTTTATCCCAGCGGTGATGCCTACCATCTGCGATGTAAGCTTGGTGATCTTTTCGGCCTTCATCCGGACCAGATTCTTGTGGGAAACGGCGCCAACGAGGTTATCGGCTTTGTCATCAAGGCTTTTTGTCAGGAAGGAGACAATATCATCACTGCCGACAAAACCTTTGCGGTCTATGAATGGGTGGCGAGCTTTTCCGGTTTTGAGGCCCGGCTTGTACCGTTAAAAGATTTTACCTTTGATGATGAGGGTATGCTAAGCCTTATGGATGAGCGAACCAAGATATTTTTTGTTTGCAATCCCAATAACCCCACCGGTACTTACTGGTCGGAAGAGCGGCTTCGCAGGTTTCTGGATCGGGTGGCCGGCAGACAAATCGTGGTTGTGGACGAGGCATATTGCGAGTTTGTGGAGCAAGCGGACTTTCCGGACAGTATGCGCCTTATCGCCGAATACCCCAATCTTGTTATCTTCAGAACCTTTTCAAAAATGTATGCACTGGCCGGGCTTCGTATAGGGTATCTGGCCGGAAATCGGGAGGTTGTGGATATAATTCGGCGAACTTGTGTCGTTTACTCGGTAAACGGTCTGGCTCAGGAAGCGGCATATGTTGCAATAGAAGATAAAGAGCATGTCCTTGCAACGCGGACTTTGGTTCGAAATGCCAAGGCCTTGCTTACCCGTGAGCTTGATAATCTTGGACTGACCTATGTCTCGGGTGAGGGTAATTTTCTGATGGTGAGACTTCCCATGAGCGATAGCCTGGCATACCGGAAACTGATGACACACGGTGTGATGGTGCGCAGTATGGCCGGATTTCGCTTTCCCAACTGGATCCGTATTACGATTGCGTTGCCAGAGGCCATGAACGCCCTCATGGAGGCGCTTTTTGAGGTGGTGAAGCATGACCGATAATAACCGGGTTTTTCAAATAGGCGAGTCTATGTTCAGGCCGGATGCCCTTACCAAGGTTACCGGTGCTGAGAAGTTCGCTGTGGATAACTACGGCTCTGATTTCTTGTGGGCAGGCGTAAAACGTGCCGGAATTGCCCATGCCCGGATTCAAAACATAAACATACAGGCGGCGCTTAAAATTTCTGGTGTTAAGGCCGTTTTAACAGCTGCAGACGTGAGAGGCAGCAACCGCCAGGGAGTTATCCGAAAAGACCAGCCGGTGCTGGCCGATGACCGGGTGCGCCATTGCGGGGACCCGGTAGCGTTGGTAGTTGCGGAAAATACGGCTGCTCTTGAATCGGCTATAGAGAGCATTGTCGTTGATTATGAGGCCCTTGATGCAGTTTTTGATCCTGAGGAGGCCTTAAAAGAAAACGCGCCGCTGATTCATCCGGAACATCCGGGCGGAAACGCTTTGTTTACAACAAAAATTATTGTCGGGGAAGGCGAAGATGCTTTTGCCGGCTGTGATGAAACAGTTGAAGCCTGTTTCGATCTGCCCCGCCAGGCACATGTTTTTCTGGAGACGGAAAACGGATGGGCAATTGCAGGAGAAGACGGCAGTCTTGAAATGACCGTTTCTACCCAGACCCCTTTTCGGGATCGCCTTGAAGTTGCTGAAGCCCTGGGGCTGGAGATAGATAGCATTCGGATTATAGCACCATACTGCGGAGGAGCTTTCGGCGGAAAGGACGGGATCACCGTCCAGAGTTTATTGGCACTGGCTGCCCTGCAATGTCCGGGAAAACCGGTCAAGATGTGGTGGAGCCGTGAGGAAAGTTTTCTGGCAGGCGCCAAGCGTCATCCGGCTAAACTCTATTACAAACTGGGGGCTTTAAGTGACGGAACGCTGAAAGCTTTATCCGCAAGGATATATTTTGACACCGGCCCATATGATCATCTGGGCGGAGTGGTTGCCGCTCTTGGCCTTGAGCATGCCGGAGGTCCATACCGGATAGCAAATACCCATATCCAAGTGTGGGCTGTATATACGAACAATCCCGTTTCCGGGGCATTTCGGGGTTTTGGCGTGCCCCAGGTTGCTGCCGCTATGGAATCCGTGATGGATATGATGGCTTGTCGTCTGAAAATATCCCCGCTGAAATTGCGTATGCATAATGCCCTCGTACGCGGAGACCGGTGTCCCGCCGGTGCAACGCGCCAGGGATCCATCGGCCTTACACAATGTCTGAAAATGGTCCAGTCCTATCCCTTGTGGAAAGAGTGTGCCGACTGGCAGGCATCGGCAAGTCCATATCATAAAAGGGGTACTGGTATTGCATGTGTGTCACATGGTATGGGCTATGGTCCGGTTGTGCCTGACTCTGCAACGGCCGGAATCGAGCTTACCGGTGGAGGCCGGTTTAGAATTTTTGCCGGTGTGGTGGAAATGGGCCAGGGAAATACGGCCAGCTATCTTCATATGGCAGGAGACATTCTTTCCCAGCCTCCGGAGAACATGGAACTGGTACTTCCGGATACGTCGCGGACCTTTCCGGGCGGTTCGGCTTCGGCCAGCCGTACTACCTATACATTCGGTAATGCACTGGTAGCCGCAGCTGAAGATATGAAAAAGCGATTGATAGCCAAAGCTTCAGATTTATTTATGATTACGGATGTATCGGAATTGGTGCTGATTCCGGGCAGCATCCGGCATTTGCCTACGGGAAGGGATTTGCCGCTGGCCCGGATGAGCCGTATGCTAAACGCTGCTGAGCGTTTTATTACCCGGCATTTCAGGGCGCCGGTTTCAAAAGAAAGGCCCACAACTGATGCTAACTTGCAGTTGCACGGCTTTCCCCACGCAATTTTTTCCTATTCGGTGCACCTGGCCCGTGTGGATGTGGATGAACTGACCGGACGTGTTTTGGTAACCGATTATCTTACTGTAACTGACTGCGGACAGGTAATTAATCCCTGTCTCTTTGAGGGCCAGCAGGAAGGGGCAGTGGTCCAGGGTCTGGGATACGCTCTCCGGGAGGATGTTATTGCCGAAAACGGTCGCATGAAGACAACTGATCTGACCACATATATCATCCCAACAGCGTCGGACATGCCGGAGATGGAAACCATTGCGGTTCCCGTGGCTGAGCACACAGGCCCATTCGGCCTGAAAGGAGCCGGAGAAATCGGTATCGATGCACCTGCACCTGCTGTTGCCAATGCAGTATACGATGCCTGCGGCCTGCGGCTATTTCGATTTCCTTTAACCGCTGAGCGAGTTCTTGCGGCCATATCAAAAAACGGAGAGAGATGAAAATCGAATTCGAGTTAAACGGCAAAGCAATCTGCCTGGATGTACCCGGTGCTTTGAGAGTGGTGGACCTTTTGCGGGAGGATATGGGCCTGACAGGAACCAAGGAAGGCTGCGGGACCGGTGAATGCGGGGCATGTACTATTCTGGTGGACGGGCGCAGTCGGTTGTCCTGTCTGATGCTTGCGGCCCAACTGGCAGGCCGCAGGGTAATCACTATAGAGGGTTTGGCACAGCAAGAACATCTGCATCCGGTTCAGGCATCCTTTGTTGAAAAAGGGGCTGTGCAATGCGGATTCTGTACGCCCGGCATGGTTCTGACAACGGTGGATCTTCTGTCGCGCCATCCCCACCCCGGGCGCAAGGAAATTGCCCGGGCCATCAGCGGAAATCTATGCCGCTGTACCGGCTATAAAAAGATTATTGATGCAGTTGAAAGCGTTGAACAAAAACCTCTAAACAACTGGCATACCTCCAAAATGCCGGAAGATATTCTTTCAGATGTTTCAGTTGGTTTAAAAGGAAGAAATAAACGCCAAATATTTCTTCCGCAATCTTTAGACGAACTGTGGCAAATTTTTGCCGAATATCCGGGAGCGAAAGTTTTTGGAGGCGGAACCGATCTTTTTGTATGGATGCGAAGCCGGCGTATTGACCCGGAGACCATAATCGGTCTTGAACGCATTGATGAGCTTTGCGGCGTTTATGAAACCGCAGACGGATTCCGCATAGGCGCAGCCACTACTCATGAGATCATGCTGGAAAACCCTGTTATCAAAAGTATGTTTCCGGTTTTGACTCAGGCATTAAAAACACTGGGTTCCCCCCATATACGTCATGTTGCAACTATTGGCGGCAATATAATGACCGCCTCTCCAGCCGGAGACACATTGCCGCCTTTGTATGTGCTGGGCGCAAAAGTTGAGTTGCTGTCGGCTCAAGGCCTGCGCTGTCTGCCTCTGGATGCCTTTATCCGGGCGCCGGGACAAACTGTTTTGGAGACTGGTGAAATTCTTTCTGCCGTGATTATCTCCAGACCCCGTGAAATCACTTTCCAGTATTTTGAAAAAGTAGGGCTCAGAGATGCTATGGCTTGTGCCGTGGCAAGCCTGGCGGCAGTGATCGGGTTTTTGGAATCCGGCAGGATCGGATCAGCTCGTTTTGCCTGGGGAAGTGTGGGTCCAACTGTTATGCGGTTGCCTGAGATAGAATCAGTTCTGGTCGGGCAACCCCTGGACAAACAGCATATGAAAGCACTGATACCTCTGGTTCGGGAACGGCTTTTCCCCATTTCCGATATAAGAGCCGGAGCCGATTACCGCAGGCTGGTTGCAGGTAACCTGCTGCTGCGTCTGCCGGAAGTAGCCGCATCATCATAATCTAATATTGCCGATAGTTTGCGGAGGACGGAAGTTGACTAAACCGAAAACTTTACCCATGACAGCAAAAAGTCCGGATAACCCGGATATATCCATTCATGAGCTGCTTTTGTCCCGAAAATTTATTTGTCTGATGACAGCAGCCTTTTTAGCCTATGCGAACATATCCGTTTTTTTCGGTTTCGTTGATCATCTTCACACCTTGCCCGTTGATCCAGCGGATTATGGCTTACTTATAGGTGCTTTAGCCGCCGTATCCCTGATTGTCCGTCCGTTGATCAGTCCATTTTTCCATTCCGGAAACGCCCAAAAACTTCTTTTTATCGGCACCATCCTTGCGGCCTGCTCTTTAGCCGCTTATACTGTGGCCGTCGATTATTGGAGTATGCTTCTGGTGCGTATTTTTCACGGGATTGCCTTTGCCGTTTTGGGAACGGCCCTTATGACCCTGGTTGTGGATGTTATTCCTAAGGAAAAAAGCGCACAGTTTTTCGGATATCTGGCAGTGGCCACCCTTTTGCCGAATACCCTGATCCCCCCGCTTCTTCCTTTTCTGGATACCAGCCTGGGTGGATTTAACCGGATTTTGTTGTTGTTTGCCGCTTTGACGCTTCTAATGTTTCCTCTGGTATTTGCTGTGGCGGATAAGGAACAAAAAAAATCAACAAATAAAGATTCATCCGCACTATCCGTTAAAGAAGTCATGGAAAATCTGACGAATGTCCATGTGCTTCGAATTCTGGCAGCCATGCTGCTTTTATATTGCGGGCATGCCATGGTCTTTTTTTTCCTGGACGGATATGGCAAATCTATTCAAATTGCCTATGTCGGAATATTTTTGACTTTTTCCACAGTTGGAGAAATCGGAATTCGTGTTGCCGCCGGTTCTTTTTTCGACCGGATAAATAAGGGACGTCTGGCCTCCTGGAGTCTGCTGGGATTGTGTTTGGCCTATGTCTTGCTGGCCTATGTTCCGGATAAATGGATTTTCTTTTCTCTGGGTTTGATCTTTGGGTTGGGTTGGGGTGTAGCCATGCCGGTGTTCAACGGATTGATGTTTGATGTATCCAAACCGCGGTTCAGGGCTTTTAATATAAATCTTGGCCTGCAGATGTTTCAGGCGGGCTTTTTTTTTGGTCCATTGATAGGCGCACCCTTGCTTGCCGGTTGGGGGTACAGGGAGCTATACCTTTTTTGCGCCGGAACAAGTCTTTTGGCAGCAGTTTTGATGTTTACGAAAGGAGCTGAAAATGACAGCCGAAACGATAACAACACCTGATATTGAACCCGGACAGTCCTACGAAATATGCCGTTTTCAACCCGGAGATGCCGAAGGGGTTGCCAGGCTCTTTTACTCGGTTTATGGCAGCGGATATCCGGTACGAACCTACTTGGAAGCGGAGCTTTTAATCAAGGAAAACGAGGCCCAGCGGATCATTTCGAGTGTAGCCAGAACCCGGCGGGGAGACATTGTCGGCCACACTGCATTGTTTAACAGCGCACCGCATCCGGGAACCTATGAAGTTGGAGCCGGTTTGGTTCATACGGCCTATCGTGGCGGGAAAAAAATATTTACTCAGCTTGCGATCCATAGTCGCGATCTTGCCGCCACACTGCCGGGGGTGGATGCCGCGTTTGGTGAACCGGTCTGCAATCATCCATTCAGCCAGAAGCTGATGGAAAACTTGGGGTTTCTTCCCAGTTCATTGGAGGTGGACCTTATGCCGGCTGAAGCCTATGTGAAAGAGGCCAGCGCAAGTGGTCGGGTAGCCGCATTTCTAAATTTCAAAACCTACCAAAAAAACCCCCATACGGTCTATTTACCCCGTATTTACGCAAAAGAGTTGCCATTTTTCTACGAAGGTTTAGACGACGAGAGGGATTTTCTTATAGCGGAAAATGAAACATGTACCGAAAATGATACCGATCTGAAACTTCAGATATTTGACTTTGCCGGCGTGGCCCGTGTCGCAATCCATGCTGTGGGCAGGGATTTTTTGGCACGGATAGAAGCACTGGAAAAGGAATTGCAGGAAAAAAATGTACTGGTGATTCAGATCTGGCTCAATTTTGCCGACACATGTATCGGCAAGGCTGTTGAAATATTGCGGATGCGCGGCTATTTTCTTGGTGGCATACTTTTGCGCTGGTTTGATACAGACGGACTATTAATGCAAAAAATACGCAAACATCCCGACTGGGATGGAATTTACACTCATACGGATCGATACGGACAAATTCTAAAAATGGTCCGAAGCGACTGGGAACGCTCGATTAAGGAGAAACATGATGGATATTGACTTTCAGATGAAAGGAAACGCCCTGGTTGCATCAGTGCATGGAAGGGTGGATACGGGTAACGCTTCTGTGTTTGAGAAGAAACTTGTCGAAGAGTTGAACCAGGAAGAGAAGTGGCTGGTGTTCGATCTTTCAGGGTTGGAATACATCAGCAGCGCAGGCTTGCGTGTTTTATTGAGCACGGCTAAAATTATGAAGTCTAAAGGGGGAGACATCCGGTTGGCTGCAACCCAGGGACCAGTTAAAAAAGTATTCCAGATATCAGGGTTTTTTTCCCTCTTCAAGCATTTTGATACCACGGATGCAGCGCTTGAAAATCTCTAAGACACAAGTAGTCCCGGTTTCCGTTTCATTACCGTCCCGGATCGAGAATCTGCCGCACTTTATTACTCCGGTGCTTGCCGCAGCGCGTGCCCTTTTCATTGATGAAGACAGATGCAATGATCTGGAGCTTGCGATAGAAGAAAGCATAGTCAACATAATAAGCTATGCCTATCCGGACAAGGAAGGTATAGTGCGAATCGACTGCCGGAGAGAAGAAGATTGCCTGGTTGTTTGCATTGAAGATGAAGGGATTGAATTCGACATAACTGCAGCCGATGCCCCTGATTTGTCTTCCGACGTTTCATCGCGCAAAATAGGCGGGTTGGGAATTTATCTTGTGCGGAATCTGATGGACGATGTCCGCTACCGGCGGGAGGGCAACAGGAACCTTTTGGAACTGGTGATCTTCTTGCACCCTAAGGAGATGAAAGAATGATCCGGACACAACGAAACGTATTCTGGCTTACAATTACCGTTTGGATGATTCTATGCGGTTCCTTATGGGCAACAACTGAATCACCGGGTTTGAAAAAGCTGACTTTTCTTCCCCAATGGCTGCCACAGGCGCAGTTTGCCGGATATTATGTGGCTCTTAACAAGGGTTATTATCGCCGTCACGGCATTGATCTGACCATCATTCCGGGTGGTCCCGACCATTCACCTGCGGCATACATAAGAGAAAAAAAAGCGGATATTGTAACGCTCTGGCTTTCTTCGGCCCTTCAGCTGGCTGACCAGGGTGTGGAAGTGGTCAATGTGGGACAGATTATTCAGCGCTCGGCATTGGTGCTTGCCGCCAAAAAGAGTTCGGGTATTAAAAGCCCGGCAGATATGGACGGAAAAAAAATCGCACTTTGGCCGTCCGATTTTCAAATCCAGCCCAGGGCGTTTTTCGATAAGTTTGACCTTAAGGTGCAGGTAGTGACAACCAATAGTCCGATCAATCTCTTTCTTCGCGACGGAGTCCAGGTTTCTTCGCTTATGTGGTACAATGAGTATCATGCACTGATCAATTCAGGACTTGACCCGGATGAGATAACGCTTTTTTTCTTTGATGACGTGAATCTTAATTTCCCGGAAGACGGTATATATCTTCGTAAGGAGACTTTAGATAATGATCCTGAAGCTGCCTGTGCCTTTGTAAACGCATCGGTAGAGGGATGGCAATACGCCTTCGCACATCCCGAAGAGGCGATAGATATTATGATTTCGATCATGGAAGCGGCCCATATTCCGGCAAACAGGGTGCATCAGCGATGGATGCTTGATCGGATGCGTGATTTAACGGTATCCGGGCCGAAAGGTGAGCGAATGTGGGAGCTTAAATTTGATGATTACCGGAAAGTTGGTGATATTCTGGTTTCAAACGGGCTGATTCGGGCTGTACCACCTTATGAATTATTTTTCAGAAAGTGTTTTTGCCATGATAAAGAATAGAGGCATTGCCTTCAGGCTGGGGGCGCCGATCCTGGCAGGAGCCGCCCTGATATTTATGGTTGTTTTTGCCTTCGGATACTTCTTTTCAAGGGAAGCGATTCTTAGGAATGTGGAGAATAATGCGCAAAATATTGCCAAACAGACTGCCCACCGTATCGAATCCGTGCTTGCGCCAGTGCAAAAACTGCCGGTCAATCTCACTGCGGCAATCGAAACGCTTGATCTAAGCGAAACGGAAATGATAGATGTTCTTGGTAAAACACTAAGCAAGAACCCCGAAATCTTCGGTGCTGCAATTGCCTTTGAACCCTATGCCTTCAAATCAGACAGACTGTATTTCTGCCCTTATCTGTTCCGCAAGGGAAAAGGACTTCAGCATACATATCTTGACGGAAAACATTATCACTATTTCTATCAGGACTGGTATCAAATTCCAAGGGAAACCCTTCAGGAATACTGGAGCGAGCCATATTTCGACGAAGGTGGAGGCGACATTCTCATGGAAACATTTTCGTGCCCTTTTTTCAAAAAAAAGGAAGGAAAACGTCTTTTTGCCGGTGTAATCACGGCCGATATCTCTCTGGAATGGCTTAAAAAGTTTGTTTCGGAAATACGGATTCTTAAAACCGGCTATGGATTCATCCTCTCTCGAAACGGTGCTTTTGTTGCTCATCCGGAAAAGCGCTGGGTAATGAACGAGACAATTTTCAGTATAGCCGAGGCAAGGGGTGATGCAAAACTTCGAAATATCGGAAGGCAAATGATTGCAGGGGAATCAGGCTTTGTTTCTTTTACCGGCTATGATTTAAAAAAAGCCGGTTTTCTCTACTTTGCTCCGGTTAAATTCAGCAAATGGTCTTTGGGTATTTTTTTCCCAAAAGACGAACTGATGGCCGACCTGGACGAAATTAATAAAAAAGGAATCTATCTGGCGGTTTGCGGATTGATAGTACTGTTTCTGGTGGTTTGGCTGGTTTCAAAAACCATCACTCGACCTTTGAGAACCCTTTCCGTTGTAGCCCGTGAAATGGCTACGGGCAATCTGGAAATAGTAGTGCCGAACCAAAAAAGCGGAGGAGAGGTGGGGCTTCTGGCCGAATCTTTTAATTTCATGAAAGATTCTCTTAAAATTCACATTCAGGATTTGCTGGAAGCCACTGCTGCCAAAAAGAGTTTCGAAAGCGAGCTCAATATAGCCCGCGATATTCAGATGGGATTTCTGCCCAAAAATTTTAATCCCTTTCCGGATATTCCGGAGTTTGATCTTTACGCATTTATCAAACCGGCAAAGGAAGTGGGTGGAGATCTTTATGACTTCTACAGAATTGATGATGAGCGCATCTGCTTTGTTTTGGGAGATGTATCCGGCAAAGGTGTTCCGGCATCCCTGTTCATGGCAGTAACCATGACCCTTATTAAAATGACTGCTGCGAAGGGACTAAGCCCGGATCGCATTTTGCAGGAAGTCAATTCCCAACTAAGCCGGGACAATGAAGCCAACATGTTCGTGACACTGTTTTGCGGTATATTAAATATCCGTACCGGAGAGCTATGGTATGCAAACGGCGGACATAATCCGCCGGTGTTGTTGCAAAAAAACGGAGAAGCTGTTTTTCTGGAAGGAACAGACGGGGTTTTGCTTGGCGCTATGGACGGTATTGAATACGAAATGAAAAAAATCCGGTTAGATGCCGGAGAGGGCTTGTTTATCTATTCGGACGGCATCACCGAGGCTATGGATGAAAAGGAAAATCTATACTCCGAAGAGCGCCTGCTTGAACTTTTTAAGAGTATGAAACCACTGCCGTCGTCCCAGGTGGTGGATGTGGTTATTAGCAGTGTTCTATCCTTTGCAGGCCAGGCTCCGCAAACCGACGACATTACAGTGATGATGCTGCGATTTTGGGGCAATGAAAATAAATTAATGCAAGGCTGACAAGGGAATTAAAATGGTATTAACAGCACAATCGCTCAAAATGCAATGGAATTAGCCGTCTGGGTTAAGCGCCTGGTTCTGCAATTTTATTGATTGCGTTGAAAATATATCCTTAAAATGGTTTTCAAGAACCTCACCATTATAATATATAAAGAGGATTACTAAGATTGCGAATAGATAAAAAGAAATGTCTTATTTTATTAAAGGGAGATAATAGAAGCTCCTATGATTGATATTTTTCTGCTGGCTATTCATAATGAGTCCACATACGAATAATTTTGACAGTTTTATCATCATCCATGACCTGGTAAACGACCCTGTGCTGAATATTGATTCGTCTTGAGTAAGCGCCCGCTAAATCACCTAGGAGCTTTTCATAAGGAGGGGGTGTTTGGTATGGATTATTGCGAAGGACTGCAATTACTGTTTCAGCTCTTGCCCTGAGTCCGGAGGCAGATAGCTTCTTTGCATCTTTTTGAGCTTGCTTCGTAAAAACAATTCGCCAGCTCACCAATCGAGTTCCTCGTTGCAATCCTCTATGGGTGTTTCCAAACCTTCGCGAATAGATTCGCGCATACCCGGAAGGTTTAAAAGATACATGGTTTCTTGAATGGACCGCCAGTCATCCTCAGATATAAGAACGGCATTTCCTCTTTTGCCCGTAATAACAATAGGCTCATGCGATAATGATGTTTGGTCAATAAGGCGGTACAGTTTAGTTCGTGCTTCAGTAGCTGATAATGTGGGCATGTTACACCTCAATTTGCAGTTTTTATTTAGGGTACGCCATAGCGTACGCAATGTCAAGTTTTATTGAGTTTACAGCTGGCTTATAGAATATCATAGCGAAAAAATAACTATAGTTTCCATTAACCATATGGATTCTCTATCTGATTGTTGCAAATCCTGCTTTAGTGAATATCTTAAAAGATAAGAGAAATCATAAATTGTAATTTATGTAAAATTTGTGTAGAAATATGTAAGAAATGCAGAAACTTCAAGTTTATACTGGGTTGCCGGATCATGTCCGGAATGACAAACCCGGGAGTTTTCAGCTTTTCGCGAATCTATTAGATGATATTATTAACTTTAATTTGCTGTGGGTAATAAAATGGAAATAGTCTCAATAGCATCAAGCAGGAAAAAAGGTACAAGAAAAACCTGTATAACGGAAGCCGAACTGATAGCAGACCATGGCTTAGATGGTGATGCCCATGCAGGCAAATGGCACAGGCAGGTCAGTTTTCTTGCAGCGGAAAGTATTGAGGATGCCAAAAACAGAGGGCTTACTGTAACATTTGGCGATTTTGCGGAAAATATTGCTACAACGGGAATCGACTGGAAAAATATGCCAGTTGGTTCAAAGTTAAGGCTTGGCGCAAAAGCTCTTGTGGAAGTCACTCAGATAGGAAAAGAGTGCAAGAAAAAATGCGCTATTTTTTATCAGGCAGGAGATTGTATAATGCCAAGAGAAGGTATTTTTGCAAAAGTATTGGAAGGTGGCATAATACGATGCGGCGATAAAATACAAATCATTTCTTCCCACACTAAAGTTATTCACTGGAAAGAAGAAAGTTTTGTGACAGTAAGCCAGAATCTTATTGGAGAAGAACCTTTATCCATACGCATACAAGGAAAGCCCTATTCAGTAGTAATGCGGACTCCAGGTGAGGAAATACCTCATGTTGCAGGTTTTTGCCTTGGAGAAGGAATAGTAGATGCCCCTGAAGATTTTGCATCTCTTGCTTTTTGTGACGGAACTGACACTAATGTTGTTACTGCTACACTTACTGCTGCAAGAAAAGAATTAGTATCCGATCTTCTTGAAAGACGTGGTTTTGTAAGCCAGACAAGCTGTGGTTTATGCGGCAAGGAGCTTATTCAAGACCTTTACCAGGACATTAAGCCTATGGCAGATGGTTTAGTAGTAGATATAAATAAAGCAGCACATTGCCTCCAGTCTCTTTCCGATCACCAGCCCTTAAAAAAAGAAACACATGCTTCCCATGCTTCTGCCATTTATAACAAAGACTACCAACTGTTAAGTGTTTCAGAAGATGTTGGACGCCATAATGGTTTAGATAAGGCTATAGGAAAATTGTTTCTTGATAAAAAGCTTTCGGACGCAGCTTTTCTGGTCCTATCATCAAGGATAAGTTTTGAGCTTGTTCAAAAGGCCGCAAGAGCAAAAATTGCGATAATTCTTGCATTTTCCCGTCCCACAGAACTTGCAGTAAAACTTGCCAAAGAACTTGATATGACAATAGCATGTCTTTCAAAAGATAACGGGCTTTTTATATACTGTGGTGAAAAACGGCTAAAAAGATAATACTAACCTACATTGACGCCATCGTCATAGATTACAAGCTTGTCATATTTACCTTCCGGTGTTCCAGTTTTAAACACATTTATAACTTTCTGGATAAGATCTTTTTTTCTGAAATAGTTATAAGTGTCTCCTTTGTTATAGTGATAAATCCGGATTTAAGCTGTTTTTAAGCTTTTTTATTGTTTTTAAAGAAAGAATAATTACACCGAATGCCAGCACAATAAGCAGTATATCAGTTGTTATCAGCATATAGTTTTCTTTTGGAAGATATTTGTCAATCAACAAACGCCACAGCGAATAAATCGTGGTAGCCATCATAAATATTGCAGGGATAATGGAAAACAATGCTTTCTTCCCGCGCTTTATTAACCAAACGGAGATAACAATTAACGCAAGAGAAGCAAGAAGCTGATTTGCAGATCCAAAAAGAGGCCAGATGACTAAAAACGCATTGTAGTATGCCAGCACAAACATCATGATAACACAGATTAATGCATTAAAAATATATGTCTTAAAAAGCCTTGGAACATTTTTGAAAATAAACTGCCACAATTCTTCAAGCAAATAACGATTCAGGCGTACAGCAGTATCTAAGGTTGTTACTACAAAACCTTCAACAAGTAAAATGCCAAATATTGTTCCAAATGCTGCCTGAATTCCTAAGCTGTTATGCAAAAGCAGCCCCATACTAAGAGCAAATGCCAGAATTGGATTTGATCTGACACCGGGTGTCTGAGGAAAAACAATATTAGTATAGTCACTAAAATTAAGAGCGCTTCCTATGGCAATAAGTACGCACATGGCAAAGATACCTTCAATAATCATGCCTCCGTAGGCTATACGCCTCCCATCCGATTCTTTTCGTAATTGTTTTGAGGTAGTTCCTCCGCATACCAGACAATGAAAACCGGAAATTGCACCGCATGCAACAGTAATAAACAGAAACGGCCATACCGGGCCGACCTTCGTGCTTGCCTCTTTAAGATTCCATGCAGGAGCCTGCATGGTGGCTCCTTGGAATCCGGCGATTATACCCGCTACAAGCAAAACACAAATGCCTCCGTAAAGCAGAAATGAATTGGTAAAATCACGGGGCTGTAAAACAAACCACACAGGAAGTCCTGCCGCAAATATTGTGTATATCGAGATAATGATCATCCAGTGAGTCGGATCAAGCGTAACCGGATATTTCAAACCGATTGTAACGGAAACAATGGCAATGGTTATCGCAATTAAAGATGCTAAATAAGGATTTATCTCACGTTTATAAAGAAGATATCCCAAAAAAGGAGAGCAGAAAGTAATTACGATTACTGACATTGAGGCAATGCCACCAATCTGCACATTAACTATGCCATCAATAACTGCTGTTTTTAAAAGTGTCTGAGACGGATCAAGATTAAGAGATTCAAGGGGTACTTTTGATGTAAGAGAAGTTGCGGTAAGACCCAGAAAAGCACTGGTAACCGTCAGAAGCATAATTATAGTAAATGCGATAAAAAGAAAAAATCCCGTCCTGCCAAGCGAGGTGTTTGCTATCTCGGCAATGGATTTTCCTTTTTCACGAATACTGGCATAAAGAGTTGCAAGGTCATGTGCCGCACCGATGAATATCGAACCTATAACTAGCCATAACCAAACCGGAACATAACCGAAAAGAACCGCAACCGCTGGCCCGATTATTGGCCCTCCGCCGGCTATGCTGGAAAAATGATGTCCGAATAAAACGACAGGGTTTGTAGGCACATAATCAATATTGTCTTTGAAGGCAACTGCCGGTGTCTTATTGGAGTCATCTTCGTCAAACAACCGTGCTATCATCTTGCTGTAAAACGCATATCCCAGGTAAAAAAGCGGAAGCGCCAGAATCAGCAAAACTGCAACGTTCATAATTTATCCTCCTAATCTAAAACAATAAAATATAGATTTCCCACAGTATTGCTTAAGCGAACAAACTATAATTTGGTTAGAAATGATTGTAAAGGCTTAATATATCATTTGTGGTATTGGCAATATCATTTCGTTTGTGTTAGATTGCGCAATCGGCTCATTTTGAGCTATTTTTTTATAAAGGGTTAAATAAAATATGGGATTAAAAAAAGGCGAAATTATTGAACTTGAAATAACCGGCATGGCCTTTGGCGGGAAAGCAATAGCCAAAGTTGACGGGTTTGCGGTTTTTGTAGATAAAGCTGTTCCGTTAGACCGGGTTAGAGCACGCATAGTAAAAAAGAAAAAGAGTTTTGCAGAAGCTGCTATGGTAGAAATAATTGAAGCATCACCTTACAGAATAAATCCGCCGTGTGAATACAGCGGTTATTGTGGTGGTTGTAAGTGGCAGTTCATAGAATATGAACGTCAGCTTTATTACAAGCAGCAGCATGTGAAAGAAGCATTGGAACATATCGGGTTTTTAAAAGATATTACAATACATCCTGTAATTCCATCGCAATCGATCTTTGGATACAGGAACAAGATGGAATTTTCCTGTTCAGACAAAAAATGGCTAATGCCTTCAGATTTTACTGCCGGAGAAAAAAACGCAGGTTTTGCACTGGGGCTTCATGTGCCAGGGACTTTTGATAAAGTACTTGATATAAAAGCCTGTTTATTGCAGCCGGAAAAAGGAAATTTAATTTTAAATGATGTAAAAGAGTTTATGCAAAATTCCGGTGCCCCACCCTATGGCCTTAGATCCCATGAAGGTTTCTGGCGCTTTCTTATGCTTCGAAATTCGGGAGCATACGGCAGTTGGATGGTAAATATTATTACTTCTGCCGAAGATAATAAAGTGGTCAAGCCTCTTTCCGATATGCTTGTACAAAAGTACTTAGATATAGTATCTGTAATAAACAATATTACTTCAAGCAAAGCTGGTGTTGCTGTGGGAGAATATGAGAAAGTTCTTGCAGGGTCTTCTTATATAAAAGATAAAATTGGAGCTTTTGAATTTAAAATATCGGCAAATTCTTTTTTCCAGACAAATACAAAAGGGGCACAAATTCTATATAACAAAGTAAAGGAGTTTGCTCAACTTTCCGGTAAAGAAACGGTGATAGATTTATACAGCGGAACAGGCACCATACCAATATATCTGTCCGCAGATGCCGGTGAAATTACAGGGATTGAGATTTCTGAAAGTGCTGTATCAGATGCTAAAAACAATTGCATAATAAATGGCATATCAAACTGCACTTTTATAACCGGAGATATTAAAAACAGCCTTTCAAAGATTGAAAAACAGCCTGATGTTCTTATTATTGATCCGCCAAGAGTGGGGATGCACAAAGATGTAGTAAAGCAGGTTATTGATATGGCTCCTGAAAGAATTGTTTATGTCTCCTGCAACCCGGCTACCCTTGCAAGAGATCTTTTTATATTAAAGGATTATTTTGATGTAATACAAGTACAGCCGGTTGATATGTTTCCACATACTTTCCATATTGAATCTGTGGCAAAGCTTGAAAAAAAGCGTTTTTGATTGAGTTGTTTGAAAAAATATGTATAATATTAAGGGTATAAAATGTATATAGTCGCATGGGTTATTTTAATTACGGTTTGAGAGATGCTTAAAAATACTTTTATAAAAAAATCAGCATTGGTTGGTATTTATTTTATCATGGTTTTGTTTGCTTGCGGCTGTGTGACTTTAGCCTTTGCTGATATCTATAAGTATATTGATGAAAACGGTGTGATGCATTTTACTAATGTTCCTACAAAACCATCATATAATTATCAACTTTTTATTAAAGATATCCCAAGAAAAACAAAGAATAAAGGTTTGCCATTTTATTCATCGAATAAATATGATCATATGATTTCGGAAGCTTCAAAGAAGCACGGGATTTCGTTTCCTTTGCTGAAAGCAGTGATAAAGGCTGAGTCTGATTTTGACCCAAAAGCTGTATCAAGAGCCGGAGCACTCGGATTAATGCAGATAATGCCTCAAAATGTAAAAGCTTTTAAAATGAAGGACCCTTTTGATCCAAAAGAAAATATTTTAACAGGAACGTGGTATTTCAAAAAACTACTTAACAGGTTTGATGGAAAGCTTCATCTGGCGTTAGCTGCATATAATGCCGGACCAAAAGCTGTTGTTTTTTATAAGGGCATTCCTCCCATAAGAGAAACTGAAGACTATGTTGAAAAAGTTATGAAGTACTTTCATTATTTTAAACAAAACAGCCCCGGCATTTCGCATTGAACCATAGAGTAGAAAAAGCCTGATAGCTATATGCTGTATGCCACCATCCATTATTCATTATACTTCAATACTATTCCTGTACGTGTAGGAAGATAAAGGCTGATAAACTGACGCTTTGAGTCCTTTGCTTCATCGCGAATTGTTTTATGATCATGATCAGGAATGAGCCGGTTATGACCTCCATATTCGGGCGAATCGCTGTCAAAAATCATTTGATAGGTTCCCGGAGGTGCATCAAAGCAGTAATTTGTAAAAGATGAAGTAGGGTGAAAATTGAAAACAAATAAAAGGCCGGCACGCCTGAAGGCAATAACCTTGTCAGAAGTATTTTCGTATAACATCATCGGAGAAGAAGATTCTAAAATATGAAATTGCTTTGCCAGAGCAATCATGTCGCGGTCATAGTTTGCAAGAAAATGATATTTTAATAAAGGGTCATCGACAAGATGCCATTGGCGCCTGGCATAATGATATGACCAGTTGTTGCCTTGCCTGGGAAAGTCTATCCATTCGGGATGTCCGAATTCATTTCCCATGAAGTTTAAGTATCCGTTTCCTGCAGTAGTTAAAGTTATCAGTCTTATTAATTTATGTAAGGCAATTCCTCTGTCAACCCTGAAATTATCATCGTTAATAGCCATATGATCGTACATATCGGTGCCTATCAGTCTGAAAATAAGGGATTGATCTCCTACAAGAGCCTGATCATGTGATTCGCAATAGCTTATTGATTTTTCTTCTATGCGCCTGTTGTTAAGTTCATACCAAAGATGCCCGGTAGGCCAGTCTTCATCATAAGAATCCTTAACAAGCTGTATCCAGAAATCTGGTATTCCCATCGAAAAACGGTAATCAAAGCCGAAGCCACCTTCCGATAAGGGAGCTGCGAGTCCGGGCATTCCGCTTATATCTTCTGCTATAGTTATTGCATCCGGCCTGATATCGTGTATCAGTTTATTTGCAAGGGCGAGATAAGTCAAAGCATCTTCATCAACCTCATCACTAAAATAGTCATTATATGAAGTAAATGGTTTTCCCAGGCCGTGGTGTAGATATAACATGCTTGTGATACCATCAAATCTGAATCCGTCAAAACGAAATTCTTCCAACCAGTATCTGCAATTTGAGAGCAGAAAATTGAGCACTTCCTTTTTATTATAATCAAAACATCTGGAATCCCATGCGCTATGTATTCCACGTGGCCCATCATGAAAATACTGGTACAATGTGCCGTCAAATCTGCTTATGCCCTCGACTTCATTGGAAACAGCATGGGAATGAATTATATCCATAATAACGACTATGCCTGCCGAATGTGCGGAATCAATAAGTTCTTTTAAATCTTCAGGAGTTCCGAAGCGTGATGAAGGTGCAAAAAAATTAGAAACCTGATATCCGAAAGATCCGTAATACGGGTGTTCCTGGATTGCCATAAGCTGTATCATATTATAACCGGAAGATACGATACGTGGGAGTATTTTTTCTGTAAATTCTTTATAAGTACCTATCTTATTTTCTTCCTGAGCCATACCTATATGGGCTTCATAAATCAAAGGAGCTTCTTTGCTACATTTAAAATCGGGAAAACGCCATTTGTATGGATATGCAGGATGCCAGACTTGCGCATTAAAAATAAGAGTATGCGGATCCTGAACTACACGGTTTGCATAAGATGGTACTCTGTCTCCTTTACCACCTGGCCAGTGGAGTCTTAATCTGTATAGATCTTTATGCTTCAGGGTTTTTTCAGGAAGTACTATTTCCCACACACCTGTGTTGGTGATTCTGTTTAAAGAATATTTATCATTTTCCTGCCAGTTTGTAATCTCTCCAATCAAAAATACAGATTCGGCATTAGGCGCCCATTCTCTAAATATCCACTGGTTGTTGGAAAAATGAAGACCGAAGTAATTATGGCCGGAAGCAAAGTTGGCAAGATTGTTCTTGCCTTTAGTAAGAAAAATATCTTTCTCAATTATATTTGTTATCCGGTTTTCAATAGCATCCTGGTAAAGTTTCAGGAAAGGGTCATTTATGTAAAATCTTTCTTTATTTGTCATCGTTACTTCCAATCGGAGTATTTATCAAGAAGTAGTAATAAGCGGACGTTGTAACATTTTCTCATAAAGGTTTATATAGTGTTTTGCCGTAACGGAATGATTGAAGCTGCCAATGCTTTGTTGCATGATTCTTTTTATTTGTTTTTGTTTTACATTTGAGGGTAATTTATAAAATTTTATTGCCTGGCTGATAGCCCAAAACAACCCCTGTGTACCGTAATGATCGAATAAAAATCCATTTCCTGTTTCTTTTGTTACATCAAGGTCTGTTACTGTGTCGTGCAATCCGCCCGTGTTATGGGCAATCGGTAAAGAACCGTATATTGCTCCTATCATCTGCGGCAATCCGCAAGGTTCAAAACGAGAGGGCATAAGTACAAAATCCGAGGCGGCATATGCCATGCGCTCAAGTCTTTCATCGAAATTGCACACAGCAACCCTGTTATTGAAACGGTGAAAATCAACAATGTTTTTAAAGTGCTGCTGATATTCTCCATTTGCCACAAAAACGATTTGAAGATTTAAATCCCAGTATGAAGATATTACATTATACAAAATATCCGCAAGAAGTTCGGACCCTTTCTGAATTGAATCCAGCCTGGAAGGCCAGAAAAGTAAAGGGGCCTTATCATCTTTTATCAGCCCCAGCATTTTTTGGAATGCTTGTTTATTTTTTAATTTTCCGTTTTTAAAATTATCAGTGTCATATTTGAAAAAAATTTCACTATCTTTGGCCGGATTGAAAGTTGGATCAGGAGCATTAAGAATTCCGGTTGCGCATTCTGAATGCCATTTATTTGATAATTGCTGCTTGAGATAAGGCTCGACAAAATGATGCCTTCCCTCAATTATTTCGTTCAAAAAAGTAGGGCTTACAGTGTTTACATAATGGGCAGCAAAAACTCCGCTTGTAAGAAGATCAACAGGATTTGATTCGCGTGTTCCCCAGTAATCATATGCCATTTGCTCATAATAAAGATTTTGCCAGAAGGAAGCCGCGTCAATTCCGGCATCTTCAATATTTGACAGAAAAGTTTTAGTTGTATGAATATTGTGTATGGTAAACAGGCAGGGTATTCCCATTTTTCTTGCCATAGCCGGTATAAGGCCGGTCATCCAG
Organism: Pseudomonadota bacterium; assembly: GCA_043825875.1. Classification (GTDB taxonomy): domain Bacteria; phylum Desulfobacterota; class Desulfobacteria; order Desulfobacterales; family RPRI01; genus RPRI01. The sequence continues at coordinate 38,218 of JBDRRF010000095.1, forward strand.
TCATTGCAATGAATCAAATCCGGTCTTACCTCCGGAACTATATGATTTATTACTTCACGCTGGAAGGATAAGGCAATTTTCAGGTTTTCCCATCCGTAGCTGGAATAAACATGATTTAGGTAGTAAAACACTTTGTCTTCGGCAAGATGAATTCTTTCATCAGGCATTTTTTGACGGATTAAATCCAATTCTTTACCAAAAATACGGGCGAGTTGGGAATTAAAAATTTCTCTGTAATCAGGCAGAGCGACATGCACATCTGCCCCATGTTCAAACAGGGCGCTTATCAATGCAGCTGAAACATCGGCAAGGCCCCCGGCTTTTGCAGTAAAATAATTACTGATATTTCCCATTCCTTCAGGGAGATGAGTTACTTCAGGTGTTACAATAAGTATGCGTGGATTTTTTACCGAAGCGGCAGACATTATGCGATCCTTTTATTTTACTATATCATGACCAGGTTAAAAATTCCTGGGTGCTTTTTATCCAGTCGTCACCTTTTGGTATTATTCTGGCTGTCAATCCGAATCTGCCGGTATCACAACAGGTTACTGCACAACTATAAATATAGCGGCCATTTCCGAGATTTTCTTCAACAGTCATAACAGCTGCTTTACCTTCAGTAACTGAATCAACGGATTGTATCTTACCGTAGTATATCTGAACATCTACTTCTTCGGGAAGAATTTCACCAAGAAAGACTTCTGTTGAGACATTAACGGTATCGCCAACACGAAAAGGGCCTTGATTTTGCCTTTTGGGCGGTTCTATCGTAATAAGTTTCCATAGCGAACTAAGGCGTTCCCGTTGCAATGAAAGTGCTCTTGCTTCTGCGCTGTTGTCTGATAAAAGACTTTTGTTGTTTTTAGCAGACGAAACATAAAATTTCTTTGTGTAATTTGAGACCATGACATGGCTGCAAAAATATTGCATTGCCATTTTCATGGATTCCTTCATTTTACTCACCCAAACCTGCGAATAAGTATTGTTTTTTCTGTCATAATAACAAGGAATAACTTCATCTGTTAAAAGATTATATAATGCTTGACTCTCAACATTATCCTGATATTCCGAGTCAAAATATTCTTCTCCATTTCCGATTCGCCAGCCTCTTTCTTCAGAGTACCCTTCACACCACCATCCGTCAAGTATGCCGACATTGAGACCTCCGTTTATAGCAGATTTCATTCCGGAAGTGCCGCATGCTTCAAAGGGACGCCTGGGAGTATTCAGCCAGACATCAGCTCCCTGCACCAGTATTTTGGCAATACTGATATCATAATCTTCCAGAAAAATCAGGCGATGCCTTAACTCATGCTTTTGCGCAAAGCGTATTACATATTTTATAAGATCTTTTCCTTCCTGGTCTTTTGGGTGGGCTTTTCCTGCAAAAATGATTTGCACAGGATGTGTTTTGGAAGTCAGAATCGATTCAAGGCGATCAGGGTCCATAAATAAAAGATGAGATCTTTTATATGTTGCAAACCTGCGGGCAAATACAATTGTTAAAGCATCCTGGTCTAGTACCGATTCCACATCGCTCATAATCGATTTGGGAGTATTGCGTTTCCCATACTGTTTTACCATAAGTTCCCGGCATTTACGGATAAGTCTGGTACGGTTCATTTCATGAATATGCCAGAGTTCTTCATCATAAATTCCATCAATGCGGTTCATAATTACAGGATCCCACGGGTGTTTATTCCATCCGTGACCAAGATACCTGTCTAAGAGGAGGGCTATTTCATATGATATCCATGAGGGCACATGAACACCATTAGTGATATGTGTTATTGGTATTTCATCAACCGGCCTGCCCGGCCAGGCATGCGCCCACATTTTACGGGCAACAGAGCCGTGAAGTTTGCTGACGCCATTACAATATTGAGCCATTTTAAGGCCAAGTATAAACATGGAAAACTGGCCTTCACCATCTTTCCATGCAGGTTTGGCCCATGATAAAATTTCCTTTTCAGTTGCTCCCAGTTTTTCTTTATAGGTTTCGATGTATGGTTTTACAATGTCTACAGGAAATACATCATGGCCTGCAATAACAGGAGTATGAGTTGTAAATACTGTAGAACGGGGCACTATTTCAAGCGCTGTTTTTAAATCAATATTGTGTTTTGAAATAATCTGAGAAATACGTTCAATGCTTGCAAAAGTACAATGGCCTTCATTCAGATGAACTACATTGGGAAATATCCCCATGGCAGCTAAAGCGCGCATGCCGCCTATTCCCAAAAGCACTTCCTGGGCTAAGCGTTTATTCTGGTTGGCCGGGTATAAATTAGCTGTGATGTCCCTTACTTCAGGAGGGTTATCAGACAGATTGGTATCAAGTAAATAAAGCGCAATACGTCCGATATTTAACTTCCAGACACGTGCACGAATATTGCCGTTTGGCCTGTCTATCGTTATGTATAATTCCTTTCCTGATAGATCGAGCGCTTTTTCAACCGGAATTTTATACAGGTCAGTTTCGGGATACTCCTCCTGTTGCATTCCGTCCTGGCTTAAGAATTGACGGAAGTATCCGTGTTTGTATAAAAGTCCGACCCCGGTCATAGGAAGCTTAAGATCAGAAGCAGCCTTCAGGTGGTCTCCGGCTAGAACTCCGAGACCGCCTGCAAAAAGAGGAATACACTCATGAATGCCGAATTCCATTGAAAAATATGCGATATTATCATCATGTTGAAATATGGATCCCTGCATATCCGGTTTTGAAAGAACAGAGTTTTTGAAATTTTCTTCAATTCGTTTTTGATGAACGAGAAAACTCCCATCTTCGGCAAGTTCTTCAAGCCGTTCTTTTGGCGTATTGGTTAAAAATACTATCGGATTATGTTCTGATTTTTCCCAGAGCTTTGGGTCTATTCTTTTATAAAGCTCTTTTGCATCGCTTTGCCAGCTCCACCATAGGTTTCGGGATAATGTATCCAAAAAAGACAGGGGTTCCGGTATGATGGGAAAAACCTGAAAAGGCTGTATATTTTTCATAATTCAAAATCCTCTATAAAAAAAAGGGTTCAAGGATTCGAGGATTCCAGAGTTCAAGGGTTGGTGCTCTTTCGCATCGTTAAGCAATATCAATATGAAGAAAGATGGCCTACCTTCACTTGACCCCTTGAATCCTTGACCCCTTGAATCCTTATAAGTTTTTCATTTTAACAGTTTTAACCATACACGCAAAAGTTCACTTGCGCCCCACGCCTGCGCATCGCATCCTCTTGCTTTGTGCGGATAATCTCCGTCAATAATTTCCGGCACATGCCCGGTACACCCGTACATTATAAGTTGGGTTGAAGAAGAAAGCAAAGATAAAGCGCTGTATTTAGCTTTATCACCGTATGTCATGGCCCAGGCTTCACAAAAAGAAGGGAAAAGCCATGTCCATGCTGTGCCGTTATGATAAGCCGGCTTTCGTTTGGTATCTTCATCTCCTTCATAACTTCCCTTATATGGATTCAAAGGATCATTAAGAGCTGTGCCGTAATGTTTTATCTCAAGCGGTCTGTTTACCCGCCTGTCGGCAAGACTTCTGATAGCACCCGGAACAAGAAGTTCATCACAGGCAGAAAGAATTTTTTCACACAAGGAAAAATCTGAAACAGCGCCAAGAGTTATTGCAAGAAGCTGGTTTGGTCTCAATGCATCGTCTTTCTCGGCTTTTCGTGCCGGTATTCCTGATGAAGCATAAAGGCAGTCTGAAAGATAACCCCCTTCAAGCGGAAAGAGTTCATAAATGGATTGTTGTATTTTTGTTGCAAGGGTGCTCCATTTGTCTGATGAACCGGAATCAATTTGTGAAAGAAGCAAAAGCGCTTTGTACCACAGAGCCTGAATTTCAATGGGATAACCTTCCCGCGGAGTACAAGCAGGGTAGTTGGTATCCATCCATGTAAAATGTGCCGGGCTGAATAATAATCCTGAGTCATTATCCATGTAAATCCCATTGGGAGTACCTGATATCAAACGGTTTGCAGTAGAAATCAGTATAGAGCCGATATCTCTGTCATCCAGTTTTTGCTTTAGAAAAGAATCTTCACCTTTGGCGACTACCAAGTCGGAACAGGCGACAAAAAGCCATAAAGGTGCATCGGAAGTGTCTCTGTTTGCGGCATCATGCCCACTTATCATATTCGGAATTGTTCCGTCTTTTTCAAATCTTGCAAACTGTTTTATTACAAGTTCTGAATCCTTATACTTGCCGGCAGCAATCATTCCTCTTGTAAATATAAGAGAATCGCGCCCCCAGTCAAGAAACCAGGGGTATCCGGCTATTATTGATTTATAAGATCCCCTGCTTACTATATAGTTATCAAGAGCCAGCTTAAGTGCGTCTTCAATTTTTATGCTGGTAATCCGTTTTTCAGATAATGAATCGGTCTTTTCTAAAGGATGTGGAATTACTGGTTTATGCTTTGTTATATTACCGACGTCGGCAGATAAAACACATTCTTCTCCACCGTTTAGTAATGTATGGAAATACCCCGGGCTAAACAGGTCCGAATCCGGATCAAGACCCCTTTGTGCTTCTATCTGTCTATGGATCATATACTGCCATTGGGGTTCTGAAACAAAATCACCTTTTGAAATATTGACCGAAAGAGCATTTTCTCTTTCGGGCGCAAATACAAATCCGGAAGACTTTGCCGAAACAGCGTTCGGCCAAAAATTTTCGGGGCCTTTGAATGCCTTTGTTGTTTCATGAAAACTGCGGTATTCAATATCCGGTCTTAATATAAGCCGTATGGCTTTAGCATCGGATAAAGTTCTATCCTGCTTATTTGAATGCAAACGGGTAAAAGTAATGCGGACTGAGTTTTTATCATTAACCATTTGAAGCTTAATATTAAGATGAATGTGTTCGCCCTGGCTTGTAGGTATGCGGTAACGCCAGAGCCCGCCCTCTTTATAATCAAATTCAAATAAGTCAAAGCAATCCGAGCAGATATCCTGAGAAAAACCCTGATATACTACCCATGCCCGGCATCTTGAAAATACAACAAGCCTGTCAACAGGATATTCGGAATTGGTATTTGCTGCAAGTATTGCATCGTATTTGCTGTTTAATGTTCCCCAGAAAACAGGGACATGAAGCATTGCACCACGTCCGTTCGTATCAAGCATCACAGTATGGTTTTTAAGCAATTGAGAACGGGTGAACACCCTTTTGATTCTGGTATCAACTGGCTCAGATAAATAAAGAAGAGGCGCTTTTGTATGTTTTGCAAGGCCGTACTCATAAACTGTAAGTTTAAGAGTCAGTTGCCGGTGCTTTATAGGTTTTTGAAGAGGAGAAAAAAGGGCAAAAAACAAACCATCAAAACGAGGCAGGCTTTCTTCATTGGATAAAACATAATTCCCATCAGTTATTTGAGCCTGAAAAGGTTTGTCTGCAACTGCCATCAGAAAATGTGAGGGCGGAACCATTACTTCCCGCTTTGCATCATTAGGCCAGTTCCATATTTTTACTCTTGTTTCACCGGAAAACGAATTAAAACTCCGGCAAAACTCTTCCGGGTTATCAGCAAGGGACTTTGATGCATTTTCAATATCAAAGTCTCCTATGTCTTTATTTCCCTTATACAGCAACAGAATCTCAAGCGCTTTTGCATTCATTTTCTGTTTTGCAACTTTATCAGGTACAATAAAATCTTTGTCAGATTTAATATTTATAAGCTCAAGATCATTTTCATCGTTTGTCAGACACAGTACCATACCCGGATTAAGCAGATATGAATTATAATTGTCATTTGATTCCACATGAATTTTTCTTGATGTAATAAGGTCAATGTATGTTGTATCTTTCATCCCGGATTTTTTAGCATTCCAGGAAGCATGCGTTTGATTGTAATCATCAAGATTTGCAACTATAAGCAGTTTTTTGCCACTTAAAATGTTATTACGAAGAAGGGCAATATAATTTCCTTCTCCATGCTGGATTAAACTCAATTGGGTTTTATTAAAAAATGCCGGGTGAGCTTTAAGAATATTTGAAAGTGTTTTTATATGATCGACCTGGTTGTCTTCTGCTCCCCAGTTAAGAGAAGATGCGCCATGTACATTGATTTTTTCTGTAGCAAACCATTCAACCCCATTTGCAAAACCAAAAGATCCTTCACAAGATAACAGAGCGCAAAGTGCGGTTCGCATTTTCGCATATATTTTGGAACGGGAAGCAAGCCTTTTATTATCATGGGTTTCGGCAAAATGGAGAAGAATACCATCTTCGGAAGATATAGCATTTGCGCCGGGAAGGTAATTTTCCAACTGGCCCCGATCGTAATTTTGAAACAATTCGGAATAAGCCATATTGAAATTACCACTGCTTAAAATATCACGCGTAGCGGATATTTTGCCTCCCAGTCCTTCCAGAAAGAAAATAGTATCCGGGAATTGATCTCTAACTATTGATACGATAAAGCGCCATGCAGAAAGGGGAATCATATAACCGGCGTCGCAGCGGAATCCGTCAACACCTCTGCGGCACCACGTAAGAAATATATTGGCCATATAATCCCACATATCTTTCTTTGAGTAATCTAACTTTGTAAGATCTTCCCAGCGCATACCCCATGCCCCCGGAACTTGAATATGACCGTCTTCGCTGCGTACAAGCCACTCAGGGTTGGTTTCATGCAGAGATGCCGCCCATCCGGTATGATTAATTGCTATGTCTATTAAAATTTTTGCGCTGCGGGCGTGAATGGCATCGACCAGCTCAATAAACTGTTCAAGCGGGGTTGCTTTGGTATCAAATTCTGCTAAAGCGGAATCAACTGCTGTAAAGCTTAATGCTGCATATGGACTGCCGAAACGGCCCATTCTGGCATATGTTGTAGGGGTAGGGTTGATAGGGAGAAGCTGAATAGCTCTGCATCCTAGTTTGCCTATAATAAAATCAAGTTCACGGATAAGATCACGAAATTTGCCCGACGGAGGTATTACCGTATAACCTTTTGTATCAAGGTTTTGTATCCAGTTTTCTTCTGTTTGATTTGCACCCCCCCTGCCTTCCTTGTTAGGTCCGAATTGTCGTATAAAAGCATTGTAGATTATATTTGCGCAACATGTTGCGGCAGGTTCAACATTTATTACAGTATTTTGGCCGTCCGGCCAGATCGGATCAATATCATCTTTTTTTAAAAAGAAACATTTGGCTTCAAAATGCCCGACTTCGCAAAGAGGTACGGTAATAACAAAAGTCAGGTCATCAGTTTTTATCATTGGAAGATCAAACCAGTCTCTTCCTAAAGGCGGTTCATCGTAAAATACTTCTCTTATGATTTCGTTTCTTGTAGTTTTTGCCTGGCCCAAATTTGTGCGAAGCCATGCATTTCCTTTAAGAGGAGTTGAGAGAGTTAGAGTAAAAGTCTGCGAATCGCCCCGAAACATCAGGATATGAGTTCCGGGGAAGGGATTCTGGGATACCCGGACTATGTTTCCCATGGAGCGTTATCCTTCCAGAATATGTTTTGCAAGATGCCCCAGTTCAGGAAAAATCAAGGCTTTGCAAGCAAGTTTACAGGCTTTCAAGCTTCCCGGCATACAAAAAACAATTGCATTTCCTATAATTCCTGCTGTGGCTCGGGATAACAGTGCCGCTGAATCTATTTCCTCAAAACTAAGCTGGCTGAAAATAGGCCCAAAAGCTGTAAGTTCCTTTTCAAACAATGGACGAACCGCTTCAATTGTAACATCTTTACTGCTTATCCCGGTGCCTCCGGTCAATAAAAGAGCCTGAACTCTTTGCTCGTGAATTGCTTCAATGATAGTCTCTGTTATTTTATATATATCATCAGGTACGACCTGATAGAATATTACTTCATGCCCTTCTTTAATTGCCAGTTTATTTATCCAGGCACCGCTCTCATCGTTTTTTTCCGTTCTTGTTGATGATACGGAAATAATGCCCATTCTGATTCTTTTAGGGGCATGTGCTTTGTGTTCATTAACGCTCATTATTTACCTTTTTCCAGAACAACTTTGTCTATACCGTCATGCTCGGATACAAGAACATTTACGGTTTCTGTCAAGCCTGTTGAAATATGCTTGCCGACATAATTTGCTTGAATAGGAAGTTCCCTGTGTCCCCTGTCTACAAGTACGGCAAGCTCGATACGATCCGGTCTTCCGTAATCCATGATTGCATCCATAGCAGCCCTTATAGTCCTTCCGGTAAAGAGAACATCATCCACCAGTACAATCTGTTTTTCATCTATTGAAAAGAAAATATCGGTTGCCTGAACTACAGGATTATTAGTTATTTTTGTCCAGTCATCGCGATAAAGCGTAATATCAATAATTCCAGCCGGTATTTCAATACCCTCGATTTTTTTTATTAATGCCTGTATTCTTTTGGCCAGAAAAACACCGCGGGTTTGAATTCCTATAAGTGAAAGGTTTTTTGTGCCCTTATGAACTTCAAGAATTTCATGGGTAATTCTTGTGACAATACGTTCTATATCTGCTGCATCCAGTATGGGCTGTATATTTTCCATGGTTTCCTCTGGTTATGTATATGCTTGATATGTTTAATCATCTTATTTTAACCAAATTAACATAACAAATATGGGCAATTATAACATGCATACTGTTTTGTTCAAGAAATAAATATTTTGATTATGGAAATATCCGATTTGATAAGCCATATGGTTAAAGACAGAACAAACAATCTGCTTTTGGCTGCCGAAAAAAAATCCGAAAGATTTATTGATGATTTTGCACTGGAAGATCTTTTCGTTATTGATATGGAAACAGAAACTGTGGAAGAAATTACTTCCGCTTATATCCCGGCAAAGAAAAAACAAGAGAACAAACCGGAAAAGAAACCTGCTGTTTTGCCTAAAACCAAAACAACTACAAATCTCAAATAATTTCCGATTAGAGGTCAAATATAAACCTTGTTATTCTATCTGTCAAAACGTAGCGGTACCCCAAGTTTATTTAATATTTCGGACATCACAGTATCAGGAATTTTGTCATAGAATTCTGTATTTCTTATTTTCCAGTCAAGACTTTTAACCTGGTCGGATAAAGCAGCACCAGTTACTTTTAGACATGGAGTAATAATGACTTCAAAAGGATAACCTTTTATTTGATTAGTTACCGGTTTGATAACATTACAGTATTGCCTTTTACTGACTTCTTAAAAGCCCTTTTTGCCGGAGGTGTGTATTAAATATAAAGAGAAAACTGTCTGTTACAATTAGTTCCTTCTTTGCTAATATATGACATTTGTGTTATGGGCATATTAATTCTGTTTTTTGAATCGCACAGCGAGCACATTTGTCGTTACCTACAGTTGGGAGCTTCAATCAAAAAAGATTTAAAAGAAAAGAGCTAAAGCTTGAAATTGTTTTTCAGATATTTTTAGCATTTGGATTTATCCTGTTAATAGTGTAGTTAATCGCTTTTGATTGATATGCTGCTCAATTATGGTGGCAGTATTATTGAACGTGTTTAAAAAGCAGTTACAGTTAGGAAATTAGGGCAAGAGATTCAAACTTTAAAAGAAAAAGTAATTAATGGTCAAATATAGTCATTGTATTTGAAATAAAAGTACTTTAATTCTAACACTGCTTGAAAGTGTTAGAAGGACTCAAGTTGATGTGGGAGGTTTTATGGATGCGTCTCAGGTTTCTATCATACACCTTGCCGGTGAAGGTGTGCTGCAAAAGGAGCTCACCCATCTTGGCATTTTAATAGTGCTAATAATTTTTGCAATAATTTGGACACGTCGGCATAGCTATCTTAGCATTCCGACGCTATTAGGTATTGGTGGATTTAGCGTTTTTTGGCAGGAATTTTATGCCGATTGGGGTGCTTATTTACTATGGAGCGATAAATATCACGTATTCCCATTTTGGGGTCCCACAATGTGGACCACTCCGATAAAACCGATAGATGTTCTGTCGGCTTATCCGGTGTTCTTTGTCGTGGCGTTCTCGCCGATGCTCGCGCTGACCCGACGCGCGGTTGCTAAATTTAAAAATACGTCTCCGCTGCTTGTCTGTTTATTAACAGCCGGCCCCCTTCTTGCCTTCATAAACTTAGGGCTTGAATATGTTTCTGTTGTAAAAGCTGGCCAATGGACGTATGTGGAAGTTCTTGGCCCCGCAATCACCACGATCAAGGGGCAGCAGCCCTTAATTACCCAAAATATTCCGTTCGGAATTTTTGGAGCGGTACTCTGCTACCTGATTCTGAAGCTGGATGATCAAGGAAAGCCGACTTTCGAAAGGATAACCCATCCAGAGCGGGCATCCACCGTATGGGGACGTGAAGGGCGTCGCGCTTTTGCATGGATGATAGTTTGGAACCTGTGCTACTGGTTTCTGTTGTGTACCCCGCTGATCGCAATACGCTTAATGTTCGGCCCCCCTAGCGCGCTTGTACCATAGCGAATCATGAAGACATCGGGGTCGGTCTATCTATTTACTATTCATACCGCAGGGGAAGATGGACCTTTCTTTATCAGGCGTAAGTTTATCGGTGAAACGTGACGAAAAAATAGTGGATGAGGCCGGTTATTGTCACATTGAAAAATAACAAATATAGAACTAAAGGGCGTACCCACACTGACCCTGGTCGATATGACACCAAAATTATGAAATGGAGTACTTAGCGCCAGTGAGCCCAACGTCTTCTACTGAGAAACACTAAGTTATTTTATCAAGTTTTGCTCATAAAAATTGAATATCGAATATTGAACAAGAAATTTCGAATTAAGAAATTTTTCAATTCTTAATCTTTGCAGTTTTAATGCCTGTAACAACAAATATTGATAGCAGTACCACTAAGAAAGCAGGATATTGATTTTACACCTGAGAAGGGCGGGTGCCGCATAAGATTGAAATCGTGCCGAACATGAATTTGCGAAAGCTTATGTTTTCCAGCCCAGCCTCTTTCATTATCAAAGATAGTTCTTCGGGTGATTTAAAAGCTTGGGTGCTTGAGGTCAGATACTTATAAGCATTTTTATCCCCGGCAAAAATAAGACCAAGAAGAGGAATTATAAGTTTTAAATAAAGCAAAATGAAAGGACGAAGGAGATTGTGAGGTGGGGGGGATGTATCAAGGCAAACAACTTTTCCACCCGGTTTTGCTATACGCATCTGCTCTGCAAATGCGCGATGAATATCTGTGACATTTCTGATTAAATAGCCTGATGTGATGGCATCAAAAACAGAATCAGGGAAGGGAAGGTTTAAGGCATCAGCACAGCACCATGAAATATTATCATTCTGCTCTTTTCCGCAAAGCATCATTTCTAAAGTAAAATCAACTCCGAATGCTTTAATGCCTTTATTTGATAAAAGAGCTTCGTGCAGAATCTTACCGGTTCCGGTGCCTACATCAAGAATAAGTGCATTTGGCTTAAGAGATGCTTCTTTTACAACATATTTTCTCCATGATTTGTCCCTGCCAAAAGTCATAATAGTATTTAACAGATCATAGCGGCCGGAAATATTTTTAAACATTGTACGAATATTGCCGGCTTTATTTTTATCTGAATTATCTGCCATGATTGTATCAATCCTGCTCTCTTGTTTTTAAGAATGAGATATCTGGCCATTGTTTCATTTCATAATCCAAAGCCCATTCATTGCGGGCAAGAAATGTCAGGTGGCCTCCGGCATCAATAGCAAGGTTGTTTTTGTTTTCTATTTCAAATTGTTCAAGCTTTTTTCTATCATCACACTCAATCCAGCGGGCTCTTTTGTAATCAATGGGTTCTGTTATCGCATCAGCCCCGTATTCGTCTTTTAAACGGGCCATTGTAACATCAAATTGCAGTACTCCTACCGCTCCAAGAATATATCCGGTTCCTGTAAGAGGCTTGAAATACTGAACGGCTCCTTCTTCAGAGAGCTGGGTCAGTCCTTTTTGAAGCTGTTTGTTTTTTATGGGGTTTAACAGGCGCACACGCCGGAAAAATTCAGGAGCGAAATTTGGGATGCCGGTAAATTTAAGAGGCTCTTTTTCAGTCAAAGTATCTCCGATTTTTATTTTACCGTGATTATGCAAGCCTATTATATCGCCCGGATATGCTTCTTCGACATTGGCCCTGTCTTGTGCCATGAATATGGTAGCATTTGACAGAGTCATTTCCTTGCCTGAATGGTGGTGGATTACCTTCATTCCGCGTGCAAACTTTCCTGAACATATTCTGACAAAAGCGATACGATCTCTATGGGCAGGGTCCATGTTTGCCTGAATTTTAAATACAAACCCAGCAAAAGATTCTTCGTAAGGCGAGACGGTTCGCGAAAGAGTATTTCTTGGTTGTGGAGCTGGTGCCATTTCTACAAATGCATCAAGAAGTTCTTTTACACCAAAATTATTTACAGCGCTTCCAAAAAAAACGGGGCTTTGGTTAGCCTTCAGATAATGTTCATAATCAAAAGGCGTGGATGCTACATTTAACAGATCAATATCTTCTCTTAGTCTGTTTGCATCACTTCCAAGCATTTTATCAAGCCTTGGGTCAAGGAGGTCTGTTATTGTGATTCCTTCCGTATTTCTGGTGGTTTTTCCGGGTGTGAAAAGGTTAAGTTCTTTTTTGAGTATATTATATACTCCCTTAAAATTTTTCCCCATACCTATAGGCCATGATAAAGGGGCGCATTCGATCTGGAGTCTGTCTTCAATATCTGCGAGAAGATCAAGGGGTGTAAGACCGTCTCTGTCTAGCTTATTTATGAAAGTAATTATGGGAGTGTTGCGCATTCTGCATACTTCCATCAGCTTTATTGTCTGAGGTTCAACTCCCTTTCCACTGTCAATAACCATAAGAGCGCTGTCTACAGCCGTAAGTACTCTGTATGTATCTTCGGAGAAATCCTGGTGTCCGGGTGTATCAAGCAGATTGATTTCAAAATCATTATAGTTAAACTTCATAACAGAAGTTGTTACTGATATGCCCCTGTCTTTTTCGATAGACATCCAGTCGCTTGTAGCATGACGGGATGCTTTGCGTGCTTTTACTGCTCCGGCAAGTTGTATTGCGCCTCCGAAAAGGAGGAGCTTTTCGGTAAGTGTTGTTTTCCCGGCATCCGGATGACTTATAATGCCAAAAGTGCGCCGCTTATCTACTTCTTTTTTATGCTGTTTGTTCATAAAAATTATTTTATAACCTTATAAAGCCGTTTAAATTGTTGTCAAACATGCTGGATGGAAGGCTTTTTAATATTTATAGCAGGATTATATACCTTGAATATGGTTTATTATAGGATAAACAAATAAAAAAGGCATCTCATTCTTAGTTGTTGCATGTGGACATTTGAATAAACTTAAAAACCAATTTTGCCAGGTTACCAAGGAATCCACATTTATTGACGTGTTGCAGCCGAATTTTGAACGCAAATAATCATCAGCACAAAAAATAACTTTTTTTGAAACACTGATAAGATATATTTCTGCGATTGAAAGATACGACTGAGGCGAACGCCTTATGTGTACCCGGGCAAGTTTGGATGTTTTTCAAAGGTCCCGTTTGAACACTGCAACCTTACGAGATGCCCTTTACTTTTTTTAACTAACTATAGCTTCGTTACATTGACAGCCGCTGGGCCTTTTTCCCCTTGTTCGATATCAAAGGTAACTTTTTCCCCTTCGGCAAGAGTTTTAAAACCGGTTCCATTTATTGCAGAATGATGAACAAATACATCTTCGCCATTTTCCTGTTCAATAAATCCATAACCTTTTTTGTTGCTGAACCATTTTACTATTCCGTTTGCCAAAATTCGTTTCTCCTTAAAAAATTTTACAAAATTCCGGCTTAAGACAGACGCCTTAAAAGGACCCGTTCCTTAAAGAGCAATGCTACTATACTGACTGCGGCCGTAAAAATCATCGTGAATGATAATATCTGTTTTATAAAACGTCAAGTGAAAATTGTTATTTTGTATTTCAATTTAAATAGGTATCAATTGTTATAATTCCACAGGTTTGTCTGATAGATTATCTTTATCCGGATTGTAAACAACAATATGCTTAAGTTATAGCCTGCTATAATACAAATATATCATGTAATTAGATGTATATATTGAAAATACCAGTAGTGGGTTTATGGCTGGCCGGTTCTAATTATCACAAGCATGTATGCTTTTTCTGTTATGCTCCCGGTTTTTAAGAATAATTAAAAGTGACGAATTTTCTGGATGTACAGGTTTACCTCGTGTCCGTTTTGTTTGCTAATCTATAACAATAGATTTAAATAAACTAAATGAGCCACTTTCAAAACGTTCCAGTTTGGTCAAGGTCAAGGCGGGGGTCAATTTTAACCGCAGGAATACATGGAGTATTTCGAGGATTAAAATTTTCACCCAATACAGAGATCGGCCAAAATAGGGCGTTTTGAAACTGGCTCCTTCGAATTGCCTTTTCTTTACTTCAATATCTATTTAAAATCAAATAATTGTGTTATAGCTATTAGTTATGGTGGTTTTATTATTATTTGTCTTGCAGTATAAGCTCTTTTGCTTTTTCTATTTTGGCACAGAATTCCACTCTCGAATTAGATTCTATGGCGAGGCGGGTAAATGATTTAAGAACCGGGTCGTTTATACTTTTTGGAAGATATGATAAGGATTTATGGGAAAGAATGTTTTTGTCCAAAGTTTTTGACATTGTCATGCATCTGCTTATGTTCGTTTCTTCATACAATTTAGGACCGAAGATTCCAAATCTTGAGCGTTTTATAAGAACTCCTACCTGGGCAATGCTTATAAAGACATATTCCCTGCGATTTAATGCAACACGGGCAAGGCATGCTTTTGCGTCATCAAGAAATTTAATCAGTTTTCCCATAGTTCCTATCTCACGAGCCAGTTTCAATTAAGTTAAAAATGAATAACCGGCATCAGCCAGTTAAACGTGCTACTTATATTTTAACTTAATTTAGCATGTCAACACTAAAATATCGCAGGCCAAGAGATGGGGTGTTTTGATACCGGCTGGCTTAAAGCTCATGGAAACGCCAGCCGGTATAGATAAAAGAGCCAGTTTCAAAACGCCCCATTTTGGCCGATCTCTGCGTTGGGCTCAAATTTCAATCCTCGAAATACTCAATGTATTCCTGTGGTTGAAATTTTCTCCCGCCTTGAGCTTGACCAAACTGAAACGTTTTGAAAGTGGCT
>JBDRRF010000096.1:0-84890 GCA_043825875.1 Pseudomonadota bacterium
CGGTTCTCAAGAAGTGTAAGGCGGTTTAGGCTGTCATAGGTGTACGCGGCTGTCGTACCATAGGATCGTTAATACAACTCAGCAATCAAGTCCCCAAGGCTAAACCACTAATCAAGGCGGCCCTAATAGCCCCCATCAGTCCACAATAAATATATCAATACCCGTCCCCTATCACCCGCCTATCACTCAAAGTGCAGCAATAGAACTGTTCTCTTAATTTAGCTAAGAATATAAATAACTGATTATGTTTGTAATTTTATTTTACACGTTTTCGCTTGACATAAGGAGTATAGAATGTCCCACCCTATCCCCTATACTCCCTCATCAGTAAGTTCTGTCAATTTTATGAGTTCTTGATAAATCTCCTGATCTTTAGCTATGAATACAAATTTCTTTCCAAATTTTGATTTGTGTTTTGTTCGTATTTCAATATAAACTTTCTTTCTATAAGTTTCTAATTTCCTAATCTTATAAATATTAGTGAAAGGAATTATTATTTCTTTAAATGAATTTGACACGTATAAGTTTTCCTCATTTATAAAAACGTATTTCAAATAATACGCTAATCTGAATTTTTCATAAAAAAGGTATAATAATAAAAGTGATAGAACAATGAATCCACTTAATGAAAAGGGCTTTGAGTAAAAGATACAACGATAGATAGCGCATCCCATCAAAAGCAAGAAAGAAACAGCCATTAATATTAATAAAAACTTCTCAATGTTTATTGAATCATTTGATGAAATGTTCTTCTTTAAAAGTTTTGACATTTCGATTTCCATTTACAGTAAATAAGAATAATGTTGCTTTTATTAAGATCTAAAATAAGGAATTCTTAATTTACATAGGTAAAGTTTTCAGTTTTCCAGGCATAGGTATTGATACTCCCCCCATTATGTCAGCTCCAACATCAAAACCCCAATCGGATATCCAAGTTTCTGGTTGTGCCCACGCAATACCTAATCCCATATATATTTGTGTAATTGAAAGTCTTGGTCCAGGTCCTATGTATCTATTGGGTGGAAAGCTAATAGTAAGTGAAGCTGAACCAAAAAGGCAATTGCCAGCAAGTATCCATGGATTTGCTCCTAAAAGACCAGGAGTTTCAACATTTATTGATGCTTCCGAGTAATCAGGAACCCAATTTAATTCTTTAGGTGCAAATGAAAACCCATAAAGTAAAAGCATATATTCTCCAACCGCTTTATGATTTTTATACTTTTCAGACTCTAATTTAATTGATATCTTACCGCCAGCAACATTGCTCGTGCCTGGTCCCCAAGTAAATATTTCCATCTTGCCAGTCCAATTTATTTTTTTATCTGACAACGAATGAAAAATAGTCGATAAAGCAGCTAATCTGACGTTAACTAAAACAGATCTGATTGCGAGATTAGTCATTATTGAACTAAAAGACATCATTCCAGATGGATCTCTGAATTTTGCTGGATTTGAATTAGCATAAATATATTTATGCAAAGTTATAGGATCTGAAACATTTCCCATCCAAGGATCAACAGTAACAAACCTCCCAATCCCTTGATCATAATACCTCGCCCTGAGATAATAGAACCCGGCATTGGGATCATACTGCTCACCGGTATACATGTAATTATTCGCTACGACTCCGGCCTGACCAAGGATAATACCAAAGGCATCGTACGTGTATTCATTGAGAACAGCCTCACTGTTATCCACAAGCTGCCGCGTAGACATTTGGCCATCATAGAGATAGTAATAACTGCTGCCTCTGTTTTGGGAGATCAGGTCATCTCCGTATACATAACTGACTGTCAAAGAGCCGTTGTCGGTTTCCTCCAGCACCTGGGCGTAATCCCGGTTCTTGTCCACCAGGTAGCGGGTGATGACGGCTCCTTTGAAATTCGCCTAATTTATCAATCTGATCTCAATATGTTTTTCTCCATAATCACCACTTATTGTGAAATTAAAGATCTTTCCAATTATCGGCTTTTTTGTTTCTTTATCTAAAAAAATGGAAAATGTTCCAGTGTAGCTTTTTTCATTATTAAATCCTAGAGTATAGTATAGAAAAACCCCAGTTAAATCGCCAAATATACCATCCTGTGAGAAGGACATTCCTTTATATGAAAATGATTTAATCACACCAAATTCCGGGCCTATTTTATCAGCTTGTATTTTAATGTCATTTGTTTTCAACCCGCTTCCAACTGCATATTTCAAGCAAAGCTCATTATATTTCATTTCAGTTAGCAACTGTAAAAAGTTATCGGTATAAGGAATTGTTTTTTTCGCAAAATCATTAAGCTTAAATTGATTAATTAGCGAGGATAATATAGGAACAGATAGAATAATAATGACAATAAAAATAATAAGGCGCTTTTTTTGAGGCTTCTTTATAGTTTCTTCCTCTTTCACCAATAACTCCTTTATATATAATCGATATGAATGAGATCCCAATAAGCTTGGGCAACAAATGCACTTGCACCAACACGCTCGAAAGATAATGTGGGACCAAGTGACCAATTAAATGGAATTCGTGTTCCTTCTGCCATTTGGGCTTCCCCACAAGAAAGCCCAAATACTGATACTGATGCCCCAATGGAAGAAATTCTACCTGCTCCTTCAAAATGTTCCAAATTTCTTCTTGTATTGGTAGAAAATGATTGAGGGTCAGATGAAGGAAGAATAGCTCCTGTTCCTACTCCAAAACCAAATAAAGTAACATGAAATAAACCGCGCTTTTTGGGGTATAATATCTCACCCCTTCCAGCAGGATTTTTTTCGACTATATACGCATCAAAGAAACTAAAATATAACAAGTATCCAAGTTCTCCTCCTCCAGCGATATAAATTTCAAATTGATTTGTTCGGCCCGAATATGTTTTCAACATAGCCAAATTTGGCACAATCATACTCGTAAGGGCATGGCTAATTCCCATTACTGTTAAGGTCTCAGCTAATGAAGTGGAAAGATAACCTGATGAATCAAGATTCATCACCGGATTCCCATTAGCATATAAATATTTGTGAAGGGTTAGCGGGTCATTTTCAAGTCCTTCAAACATATCAGAGGTAATAAATCTCCCCACATTCTGATTATAGTATCTTGCCCTCAGGTAGTAGAACCCGGCATTGGGATCATACTGCTCACCAGTATACATGTAATTATTAGCTACAACTCCAGCCTGACCAAGGATAATGCCAAAGGCATCGTACGTGTATTCATTGAGAACAGCCTCACTGTTATCCACAAGCTGCCGTGTAGACATCTGGCCATCGTAGAGATAGTAATAGCTGCTGCCTCTGTTTTGGGAGATCAGGTCATCCCCGTAAACATAACTGACTGTCAAAGAGCCGTTGTCGGTTTCCTCCAGCACCTGGGCGTAATCCCGGTTCTTGTCCACCAGGTAGCGGGTGATGACGGCTCCGGTAGATTTTGCTACCCGGATACCATCTGAGTCATACCCGTAGGCAATTGCTCCGGCTGCGCTATTAACACCGACCAATCTGTTTTCAAAATCATAAGAGTAAAGCGTAGTATCTAAGCCTTCGGTCTTGCTCAGGGTGTTGCCGTTATCATCATAAGTGTAGGTGGCAATAGATGTTGGTCCGGCTTCCGAGAGCATACGATCGTTGGCGTCATAAGTATAGGAGATAGTACCACTTGCATCGGTTTTGGTCAACCTGTTACCGAAATCATCATAGGTATAGCCGATTGTCTCATTGCCTAAGGCAGGATCTGCAATGGCTTCCTGGGTCAGGCGGTAGAGGGCGTCATAGGTGTAATTGACTGTTCTTCCGCTTTGTTCGGCAACGGATAAACGGTTGCCCGCAGGTCCCAGTGTATAATTGTAACTCGATATCAGCTCACCGCCGGACTTGCGATTCTCAAGAAGTGTAAGGCGGTTTAGGCTGTCATAGGTATATGCGGCTGTTGTGCCATTTGGATATGTCACAGAGGCACGGTTGCCCACAGCATCATAGCTATAACTTGTTAGTCCGCTATCCGGGGCAATGGTGGTTGACAGACGGTTCAGGGCATTACAGTTGACCTTTAGTTAAATATTCCAAAAGTCAATTGTAGACTTGAGCTGTATTCTTTTTATGATAAATAAGGTTTATAAGAATGTCACCTATACTCCGTTATATACAAAGTCAGGGTTGATTCTCTTTATGATATTACCACCTTTGTCAATTAAATAAGCTTCTCCTTTAGAATTGCGTACTTCAGCTTTCCCTTCAGTAAAATTAAAGGCACGGGTCCATACAGGCTTAATTATAAAATTACCTCCCCGGTCAATATATCCCCATGTTCCTCTCATCCGAACCCTTGCCAAGCCCTCACTGAACTTATGTGCATCGTCGAATTTAGGTTTAATAACTACGTTCCCATTTTTATCTTTATATCCGCATTTTTTACCAATAGTGTTTTTATATTCGTAATAAGGTCCGCCTTCGGTAAAAGGTTCTAAGTCATCAATAATAGGATTGGTCATTTCCTTACCCTTTCGATTTGCTTGGTGCCATCAATAACATTGTAAATGAATATCCTAAATAGAACATCATCAGTTTGCAGGATAAACATTAATTATTGCATATGGTGGAATATACAACCAGATCAATACTTCCCGATCTAAGTCTGCTGATTTTTTTGCATTCTCAGACAACATCTTATTATTAAGCAATATAGTTGTATCAAAAATCTGAAAATCAGGAATTCTGTCAAGGCTTATTGCAGCAATCCCTGATTTTGCATAATAGCGTGCTGTTTCATAGCTTCTTGTTGTACTAATCCACCCGGTATCATCTCTTGTTCTGTCATATTCAGATATGTGTTCTGAAGGTGAATAATAAGTAAATCCTTTAGAATGAATGCCTGCAATTTGAACCGCAAAAGGATGTTCCCATTTCCCAAGTCCTCGGTACACGATATCTTCAGATTCGTAGTCCCTGTTTCTAGTGTTTACCCTTGTATTTTGGAGGCAATATTGATAGGTAACATACGTTAATACACTGAGTGTGGCAAGCGTAGTCATCTGCTCATTAAGAGTCATTGCCTCGCCACTAGGATCATTGTACATAACCGGATTATTTGAAGCATATAGATACTTATGCAGCGTCACCGGTTCGAATGTATTTCCCTCAAATGGGTCAACAGTAACAAACCGACCCACCCCCTGATTATAATACCGTGCCCTCAGGTAGTAGAATCCGGCATTGGGATCATACTGCTCACCGGTATACATGTAATTATTAGCAACTACTCCTGCCTGATCCAAAACAATACCAAAGGCATCATAGGTATAGGTATTGGCTACATTACCGGAACCATCCGTAAGCTTCCGTGTGGACATCTGCCCGTCATACAGATAGTAGTAGCTGCTGCCTCTGTTTTGGGAGATCAGATCATCTCCGTATACATAGCTGACTGTCAAAGAGCTGTTGTCGGTTTCTTCCAGTACCTGGGCATAATCCCGGTTCTTGTCCACCAGGTAACGGGTGGTGATGGTTCCGGAAGACTTCTCTACCCGGATGCCGTCAGAGTCATACCTGTAGGCGGTTGCTCCGGCTGGGGTGTTAACACCGACCAATCTATTTTCAAAATCGTAAGAGTAAAGCGTAGTATCAACGCCTTCGGTCTTGCTCAGGGTGTTGCCGTTATCGTCATAAGTATAGGTGGCAATTGATGTTGGCCCGGCTTCCGATAGCATACGATCGTTGGCATCATAAGTATAGGAGATCGTACCATCAGCATCGGTTTTGGTCAACCGGTTACCGAAATCATCATAGGTATAGCCGATTGTCTCATTGCCCAGGGCAGGATCTGTAATGGCTTCCTGGGTCAGGCGGTAGAGTGCGTCATAGGTGTAATTGACTGTTCTTCCGCTTTGTTCGACAACGGATAAACGGTTGCCGGCAGGTCCCAGGGTATAATAGTAACTCGATATCAGCTCACCGCCGGACTTGTGGTCATTATTTTTATAATATTGATTATTGCCTCAAGATATACTATAAATATTAATATGAAAAAGGAAAAAGAAAAAGTATTAGCTAAATTCAAACCGTTTTTATGGTCTTACGATTTAGGGAAGATCGATTTGGAAAAAGATAAAAAACGGATAATAACCAATGTTTTAAATCTTGGCACAAAAGAAGCCACTGATTTATTATTTAAGATATATGACAAAGCTGAAATCAAAAAGCAGGTAGAAGAACCTCTACCTGGCGAATGGAGCGACAAATCATTAAATTACTGGTCGATTTATTTTGATATTAAACCGCAGCAGGCTAAAAATGTTTTACGGCATCTTGGATAAAAAAAGGCAAAACTTTTTGCCACAGCTCGTATCTCTTAAAAATGAATTTTATTTAGCAGGAGGCACAGCCCTTGCTCTGCAAATTGGTCATCGGGACAGCATTGATTTTGATTTTTTCAAAACCGGTGATTTTGACACTAAACTGCAGTTCCAAAAAATAAAAAAAGATCTAAACACTTACAAACTGACCAAAATCCAGGAAGAAAAAAATACGCTTACCATTCTGGTTGACAATGAGATAGTGCTCAGTTTTTTCGGTTATAACTATCCGCTGATAAAAGAAGTAATAAATGAAAAATATCTTTGCCTGGCTGCGATAGAAGATATTGCAGCAATGAAAATGTCAGCTATCTTAAGCAGGGCCAGCAACAAAGACTATATTGATTTGTATTTCATTCTGCAGATTCATAAACTAAAAGATTTATTGGAGCTGGCAGAAAAAAAATTCCCGGATATCGATATAAATCTGATTTTAAAAAGCCTTGTATATTTTGCGGACATTGCCATGGAACCTATAAAATTTAAATATGACAAAACTGTTTACTTTGAAGATGTTAAAGCTTTTTTAATCAAAACCGTTAAGAATTTGAGTGCTTAATCAAAAATAGCTCTCGGTTGTCCTATCAGATCCATATATAGTTGAATTAAACAATCGACGCCATATGAATTTTTCCATTCAATCTTAAAATGAGGCCAGCCCATAGAATAATAAATGTCTTCTAAGTTTCGTTCCTTCGCAAACAGGTCTACTTTAGCTTTTACTGCTTTGCAAACAATCGTTACCGATAGATTGAAGCTCACCGCTTATAGCATCGGGGAATGCATTTAAATCAAATGATAAAATTAATCCGGATGCTTTCATTTTTAATCTATGAAAACAAATGGATATAATTCATATAGATATTTTACTATCTTTTTTACGGATAATTGCGTATTCTTGCTATGTTCAATTGAGCAAATGGATAATATTTAATAGTTTTTTAGAAAAGAGAAAAAATGACAGAAAAAAAAACATTTAAGGATTTTGGGCTTTCGGCAAAAGTGCTGGAGGCAATAAATAAAAAAGGTTTTGAAGAGCCAACCCCGATTCAGGTTATGGCTATTCCAATGATGCTAAGAGATGATACGAATATCATCGTTCAGGCCCAGACAGGTACAGGCAAAACTGCTGCATTCGGACTGCCTCTTGTAGAAATGGTCAACACTGGCTCCGCAGCAGTTCAGGCGCTTATTCTGGCTCCTACACGTGAGCTGGCCATTCAGGTAGCAGAAGAAATCAATTCGCTTAAAGGAGACAGGGATATCATAATAACGCCGATATATGGTGGCCAATCTATTGATATGCAGTTACAAAGACTGAAAAAAGGTGTGCATATTGTAGTCGGAACTCCGGGCAGGGTGATTGATCATCTTAATAGAAAGACTCTAAAGCTTGAAAAAATTGAGCATCTGATACTCGATGAAGCGGATGAAATGCTTAATATGGGATTTGTCGAAGATATAGAAGAAATAATGAAGCATACAAATCCGGACAAAAGAACGCTGTTATTTTCTGCTACAATGCCGGAAAGGATAAAGGCTCTTGCGCACAAATATATGAAGGGTTATGAATTTATTAAAGTTAAAAAAGAACAACTTACAACTAATCTAACCGAGCAGATATATTTTGAGGTAAAAGCCACCGACAAATTTGAGGCGCTATGCAGGATAATTGATATTAAAGATGCTTTTTATGGTTTGGTTTTTTGCCGGACCAAGATTGATGTTGATTCTGTTGCAACTCATTTAATGGATAGAGGTTATGATGCGGAAGCAATTCATGGAGACATATCACAGGCCCAAAGAGAAAGAACTCTGGAAAAATTCAAGAAAAAAAGAGTCACTATTCTTATAGCAACAGATGTTGCGGCTCGTGGAATTGATGTTAACAACCTTACCCATGTTATAAACTATTCACTGCCTGAAGATACAGAGTCATATGTGCATCGGATAGGACGTACCGGAAGAGCCGGGAATCTGGGAACCGCTATTACATTTATTACTCCCAGTGAATATAAAAGGCTGATGTTTATTCAACGTGTAGCAAAGACTGATATTAAGAAATCGAAAGTACCCAGGGTCAAAGATATTATCAAAGCCAAAAAGAAAAAGATTTACGAAGATTTGACTACTATTCTTAAAGAGGAAATAGATGCTGATTATCTAAGCTGGGCTGATAGAATGCTTAAGGACAATAATCCTGAAGAAATACTAGCCGCCGTACTTAGTTATTGTTTTGAAGAAGAACTCAATCCTGATGTCTATGGTGAAATAGAAGAGATCGGTTCAAAACCAAAACCGCTTGATAAACATGGTAAGGCAAGACTTTTTGTTGCACTTGGGAAAAAAGATAAGATTAATGCCGGAAAACTTGTTGAGCTTATCGGAAGCAAAGCCTCGGTTAAATCTAAAGATATCAGTGAAATTCAGATAATGGACAAATTCTCTTTTATTACCGTTCCTTTTGAAAAAGCAGAAAAAATTGTTGTTAGCTTTAGAGAAAAAGGGCGAAAACCACTGATCTCACATGCCAATAAAAATGGACAAAGCGCATTTAAAGTCAGGGGTTCTACTAAAACTAAGTCGCATTCAAAAAGATAGCAAGGCGGCAAGGTGGTTTTCCCGCAGGCGTATATGTAATACGCCGGGGGCAGAATCTTTGATACCAACGCAGCTATAATTTGAATAGCGACTTGGTATCAGTTAATTTTAGTGCGCTGAAGGCGAAGGCTGTTTGCGACAACCGATATACTGCTTAAGGCCATTGCACCCGCTGCAAGCATAGGATGAAGCTGCCTTAAGAAATCGGGAAAAAATGCAAAAGGATGCAAGATACCTGCTGCAACAGGGATAAGTATTATATTGTAAAAAAATGCCCAGAATAGATTCTGTTTTATGGTAGTCATTGTTGCCTTGCCAAGCATGATTGCCTTTGGCACTCCAAGCAGATTGCCACCCGAAAGAATAATATCGGCTGTTTCAATAGCAACATCTGTTCCGCTTCCTATTGCAATTCCGACATCCGCCTGTGCAAGGGCAGGAGCGTCGTTTATACCGTCTCCGACCATTCCTACTTTTGCATTGCTTTCTTGAAGCTCTTTTACTTTAAGTGATTTTTCTTCCGGTTTAACTTCCGCAAAGATTCTGCTTATTCCTGCATCGGCTGCAATCGCTTTTGCAGTCATTTTGTTATCACCGGTAAGCATTACAACTTCAATGCCAAGATCAAAAAGCCTTTTTACTGCTTCAGCTGATTCGGGTTTTACCTTGTCTGCCACAGAGATTAGTCCTAATATCTCATTTTCAGTAGCAACCACAATCACAGTTTTTCCTTCCGATTGAAGAAGGCTGATTTGATTTTCAGCATTTTTTGTATTTAGTACTGATGATTTGAACCAATCCGGTTTTCCTATCATTATAAACTTGTCATTCACAGATGCTTCAACCCCGATACCTCCGGTTGATTTAAATCTTTGAGGCTCTGAAAGTATTATTTTTCTTTGCTTTGCTTCATTTACAATTGCTTTTCCAATCGGGTGTTCGGAACCCTTTTCTACAGAAGCTGCAATTTGTAAAAGCTCGTTTTTACTTTTACATGCCGGATCAAAATGAAGTATATCTACTACGGAAGGTTTGCCGGTTGTAATGGTTCCTGTCTTGTCTAAAATGATTATATCAAGTTTTGATGCTGTTTCGAGCGCTTCACTGTTTTTGAAAAGGACCCCGTTTTCAGCTCCCTTGCCGGTTCCGGCCATGATAGCTGTGGGAGTTGCAAGACCCAAAGCACAGGGGCAGGCAATAACAAGTACTGCAACAAATCTGATCATGGCATTCACAAAACTGCCATCTATTGACCACCATAATAAAAAAGCTACAAGTGCGGCAACAAGAACAAAAGGGACAAATATGGATGAAACACGGTCTGCAAGCGCCTGAACAGGTGCTTTACTCCCCTGCGCCTGTTGAACAAGTCTGATAATCTGGGCAAGTACAGTCTCTTTTCCTACACGAATTGCCTTGATTTTCAACAAACCTTCTGTGTTGATTGTGCCCCCTGTGACATTATCATTGATATGTTTGTCTACAGGTATTGATTCACCACTTATCATAGATTCATCAACAGCCGATTCGCCATCTGTAACAATACCGTCAACGGGAATTTTTTCTCCCGGCCTTACAATAAGAATATCTTCTACTTTTACATGGGCCAGAGCAATTGTCTTTTCTATGCCGTTTTCCAATATTGTTGCTGTTTTTGGCGATAGCTCCATAAGCCTTCGGATAGCTGCGCCTGTTTTTCCCTTTGTGCGGGATTCCAGCATTTTGCCAAGTTTTATAAGAGTGATAATTACAGCTGATGTCGCAAAATATACATGAGTGCCCGGAATAATAGAAAGCAGTACTGCAATAGAATAAAAGTATGCAACCGATGATCCCATAGCAACAAGAACATCCATGTTTGCGCTCTTATTTCTAATGCTTTTGTATCCTCCTATATAATAGTCCCATCCTGTATAAAACTGAACCGGAGTGGAAAGTACAAAAAAGAGCCAACTGACCCATGATGCATAACTCCATGCACCTGTCAGCTGAAAATCTCTTCCCATACTTAAAAGAAAAAGTGGTATGGTAAAAATAAGCCCTGTAATAAATTTATTAGTTTGATTTTTTATTTCTGCATCGCGCGCTTTTTGTTCATAATCATTATCATCCGGTTTACCGGACAGCAAATCCGGCGCTATTGCATCGTAACCGGCTTTTCTTACCGCAGATATAATATCTTTAATGGAAGTGATTCCCGGCAGGTATTCTACATGAATACGTTCGGCAGCAAAATTAACATAAATATTAACTATGCCTGGAACTTTTTTATTAAGGGTTTTTTCTATATTGATTGCACAATTGACACATGACATACCGGTTACCGGAAGTTCAGCTTTACTTGTAACAGCTTTGTAGCCTAAACCGCTTATCTTTTCGGCAATGTCTTTTAGTGAAATTCTACCTGTGTCATATGTAACATAAGCCTGTTCGGAGGCAAAATTAACAGAGGCCTCTATTACACCATCCAATTTTTTTATACCTCTTTCGATATTTGCAGCGCAGTTAGCGCAGGTCATTCCGGAAACAGGTATAGCAAGCTTACGTTCTACCATTGAGAGATTATCCTTTATAGCGGCAAGTAAAAGTGAATCAAAGAAGGAATTGCAAATAACATTTAATATGCAGACGGACTTTTTATTTACCCGTCATTCACAATTAAGTATCTTTTGATGAGCATTCAGGACAAATACCTATAAACTCAAGTCTGTGGGATATAATATTATAATCGGTAAACGAACGCATCTTTTTTTCAAGCCCGTTTTCAAGCTCAAAAGGAGCATCATCAATTCGTCCGCATATCATACATCTTAAATGATAATGATTTTCAGGATTACCATCGAAGCGTTTAAGATTTCCGGCAATTTCAATTTGTTGAATTTCTTTTAATTCAGACAAAACTTCGAGGTTTCTGTATACAGTACCAAGGCTTATACGGGGAAGACGTTTTTTTACCATCCTGTAGACATCTTCTGCCGCCGGATGGGTTTTAACTTTTTTCAGCTCTTCTAAAATTACTTTCCGCTGTTGTGTAGTTCTATGATTTTGTTTTTGATGCAAGCTTGCTCACACTCCTTCTTAACTTTGCCGGTCTTGACATAATTTGAATTTATCTGGTAAAAAGACAGGCTTTTTTATATACTATATGTTACATAATGAAAGGATTCAAGAAAGAATAATCACAAGATTAAAAAATATTATTTATCTTTAAATTAATCAAACTGTTAGATTAAAATAATTATTGTTTTTTGATAATTTCAGATAAACCACAATTGTAAGCTTTGGGCATGGATAATGAATAATATCAGAAATTTTAGCATAATTGCACATATAGATCACGGCAAATCAACACTTTCAGACCGTCTGATCCAGAAAACCGGTATGATTACCGACAGGGATTTCCATGACCAGATTTTAGATAATATGGATATTGAACGGGAAAGGGGCATTACTATAAAAAGTCAGACAGTATGCCTTCCATATACTGCAAAAGACGGCAAAAAATATTCCTTGAATCTTATTGATACTCCAGGCCATGTGGATTTTTCATATGAAGTTTCAAGAGCACTGGCATCCTGCGAAGGAGCACTGCTTATAATAGATGCCAGCCAGGGAGTTGAAGCACAAACCATAGCAAATCTCTATCTTGCCATGGAAAACAATCTTGTTATTATCCCGGTTATAAACAAGATAGATCTTCCTTCCGCAGATATCGAGAGAGTAAAGTTGCAAATAGAGGAAGACCTCGGCCTTGACCCGGAAATGGCAATACTTGTATCTGCCAAGGAAGGAATAGGTATAGATAATGTACTTGAAAGCATAGTAAAAATTCTGCCTCCTCCCTCCGGTGATCCTGAAGCTCCACTCAAGGCTTTGATATTCGATTCGTTTTATGACGCTTTCAGAGGAACTATTGTTTATTTCAGGATTTTTGAAGGCAAGTTAAGAGTTGGAGATGTTATATCTTTCATGTCCAACAAGGCTTCATACAAGGCAGAAGAAATTGGAATATTTCAGTTAAAGCGGATACCTAAAAAAGAACTTTCGGCGGGCGAAGTCGGGTATGTTATAGCAGGTATAAAGTCGGTAGTAGATACGAAATGCGGTGATACAATCACGGTAAAAACAAGGCCTGCCGATAAGCCCATGCCTGGTTATAAGGATGCAAAACCTGTGGTTTTTTCATCAATATATCCGGTTGCAGCAGATGAATATGAAGAGCTTGTAATTGCTATAGACAAACTTAAACTAAACGATGCTTCCCTTATTTTTGAAAAAGATACATCGGTTGCATTGGGTTTTGGTTTCAGATGCGGTTTTTTAGGTCTTCTTCATCTTGAGGTTGTCCAGGAGCGTCTTGAACGTGAATTCAATCTTTCTCTTATACTTACCGCTCCTTCGGTTCAATACTATCTTATAATGAGCGATGGAACAAAAACGGTAATTGATAACCCAGCGCTTTATCCTGATCCTACAGAAATTGATAGTACACTGGAGCCTTATATCCGTGCATCTGTTATTGTACCTAACCGATACATGGGAGCCGTTATGAAGCTTTGTCTCGACAGGAGAGGAATCAACAAAAATTACCAGTATCTTACAAGCGATCGTCTTGAGATGATATTTGAACTTCCTCTTGCTGAAGTAATTTATGATTTTCATGATAAACTTAAATCAATAACTCAGGGATACGGATCATTTGATTATGAAATAATCGAATTCAGGGAAACCGATCTTGTCAAGATGGATATACTTATAAATGGCGAACGTGTAGATGCTTTATCACAGCTTGTTCACAGAGAAAGAGCTGTTGAACGGGCCAGGCATGCATGTGAGAAGCTAAGAGAAGAAATACCAAGGCAAATGTTTAAAATTGCCATACAGGGCGCAATCGGCGCTAAAATAATCGCAAGATCCACAGTTTCGGCTTTCAGAAAAGACGTAACGGCAAAATGCTATGGAGGCGACATTACACGAAAAAGAAAGCTTCTGGAAAAACAGAAAAAAGGTAAAAAACGGATGAAGATGGTAGGCAAAGTTATGATTCCCCAATCCGCATTCCTATCCGTATTGAAAACCGATTCTGATTGATGTTGGGGGTCGCGTAAACCAGTCATTAATTGATTTTATTACGGAATTGTGATTATGTGTTATCGTATATATTCAAAAGGGTTCCAGTGGTCAAGGATTCGAGGGTTCAAGTGAGATGGATGATTTTTTCCACTCGAACCCTTGACCCCTGGAATCCTTGAATCCTAATTTTTATTATTTGGAGAACATATGGGAAAGACAATAGCTCAAAAAATATTTGATTCGCATATTATAGATAATCCTTGTGAAGGTATTTATGCAATACGGCTTGACGCTGTTTTCTGTCACGAGATTACAACGCCTATTGCTATTAATGACCTTGTGAGCCGTGGCAAAGACCGTGTTTTTGATACATCCAAAATAAAGGCGGTTATTGATCATGTTACTCCCGCCAAGGATTCAAAGACTGCTTTACAGGGAAAAATCTTAAGAGAATGGACAAGGCGCCACAAAATTAAGGATTTTTTTGATATAGGCCGAAACGGTGTATGTCATGCAATCTTTCCCGAAAAGGGCTTTGTAAGACCCGGCTATACCATAATTATGGGAGATTCCCATACTTGCACATACGGTGCTTTCGGTGCTTTCGGTGCAGGTGTAGGAACAACCGATCTTGAAGTGGGAATATTAAAAGGAGTGTGCGCGTTTGGTTACCCAGAAACAATAAAGATAAATATCTGCGGGGAAATACCGGATGGTGTTTTTGCAAAAGATATAATTCTTTCCTTAATCGGCCTTATAGGGGTTAATGGAGCAACAAATAAAGTAATAGAATTTACTGGCCCTGTTGTTGAGAAAATGGGTATGGATGCCAGAATGACTCTTTGCAATATGGCTATCGAGGCCGGTGCAACATGCGGAATTTGTGCGCCTGATATGACTACGGTAGAATATTTATGGGATTTTATAAAAGTCGAATATAAAACGAAAAAAGCAGCATACAATGATTTTGAAAAGTATTGTTCCGATCCTGATGCTTCATATGAAAAGGTCATTGACCATTATGTGTCAGTCCTTGAACCCGTGGTCACATTCGATTACAAACCGGATAATGTTAAGACCGTAAGGGAGATGGAAGGCACAAAAATAGACCAGGTTTACATAGGCTCATGCACAAACGGAAGAATTGAAGACTTAAGAGTTGCGGCAAAGATTTTAAAAGGAAATAAAATCAGCGATTCACTGCGGGGCATTGTTTCTCCTGCTACTACAGAAATTTACAAGCAGGCTTTGGAGGAAGGAATCATTGCTACTTTTCTTGAATCCGGATTTTGCGTTACAAATCCTACCTGCGGAGCCTGTCTTGGCATGAGCAACGGAATAATTGCAGAAGGAGAAACCTGCGCTTCCACTACAAACAGAAATTTTAGCGGGCGTATGGGAAAAGGCGGCATGGTTCATCTTATGAGCCCGGCTACTGCTGCTGCAACAGCTATTGCAGGACATATTACAAATTCAAAATTATATAAGGTAAAGTAAAACCATCGGCTAAAGCAGATGGTTTTAGGATTCAAGGATTCTAGGGGTCAAGGGTTCAAGTGAAAAACAACTTACATCCCACTTGAACCCTCGAATCCTCGACCACTTGAACCCTTTTAAACTTATTAATAAGAATTTTCTTAAGGCTAAGAACTTATCTTATAAACCTATAAAAATAAAGAGCAGATAAGCGCTATGAAAAATTTTTCAGGAAAAGTACTTTTTCTTAACAGAGCAGATATCAACACCGATGAAATTATTCCGGCAAGATATCTTACCGAAAACACCAAAGAAGCTTTAAAGCCATATCTTCTTGAAGATATGAATCTGGAAGGTTTTGACAATAAGAAAGATATTGAAGGTAAAGCAGTAATTATTACAAGGGAGAATTTTGGCTGCGGATCATCCAGAGAGCATGCCCCCTGGGCATTTGAAGTAAATGATATCAATCTTGTCATAGCTCCCAGTTTTGCAAGAATCTTTAAAAGAAATATGTTTAATTGCGGAATGATGGCAGTTGAGCTTCCGGCTGAAACTATAGAAAAAATATTTTCAGTTTTTTCAAATCAAAATACTGATCTTGAAACGGTTTTTAACAACGGTTCCTTTATCTTAAAAGCCGGTGATACCAATGAATCATTTGAATTCAAGATTTCCGAATTCGACAAAGCGCTTGTTGAAGCAGGCGGATGGGTGGATTACGCCGATTGCAAATATTGAAGGCAGGATTCGGAATTAACTAGACGGCCCCAAACTCTGGGCTTGTGAAAATACTTAAAACCACATTTTTAGAAAACATCTGAAGAAACATATTTTACTAAGTGCATAGTTTCGTACATTTGGTTATGTATTTGTCATTTCGAACAAAGTGAGAAATCTTAATGGATGTAAGAGCCAGTATAAGATATCTCCCTTCGGTCGATATGACACCGAAATTATTAAATGGAGTACTAAGCCACATAACTATAGGTGAATATCATGAGCAGTAAAGAAATACTCGAACAAGCGCTGAAATTAAAGCCGGGCGAAAGATTTATGGTAGTCGAAGGGCTTATAAAGAGCCTCGATGAACCGGATGCTTCATTAGACGCTATCTGGGCTGAAGAAGCAGAAAAGAGGCTTAACGCTTATCGAGCAGGTGCGCTGGAAGGAATTCCTACTCTATAAGTTTTCGTACAAGCTGCTCTATTCAATAGAGGAGAATCATATCTTCATAATTGCTGTAGCGCATCAGCATAGAAAGCCAGATTACTGGATTGAAAGAAATGGAACATAACCTGACTTTTCACTGGCTCACTAATTTATCTGGTAAATTATACTTTAGAAAACAATCCATCGGAATCATTTTCATATGCTGTCTCAGAGCAGAGGACTAATATTCATATTTGCATATTAGTCCTCTGCTAAGATATAATTATATTCAACAAATACATCAAGATAATTTGTTATTGATTGCGAGAAGGCCCTATGATAGCCTCCAAAATATTCGTTCAGATAATAACTGGTTCGGTTTAAAAGGAATTAAAATGGCAAGTCAAAATCTACCTCAGCATTTTCGCTACATTAATCCAATAATTGAAGTGCTAAAATCCCTGGGAGGATCCGGAAGGTCGTCTGAAGTTACAGATTTGGTCATTGAGAAATTAAATATTACCGATAAAGAGTTAGAAGATCTTCTTCAAAGTGGACAATCAAGAATAAAAAACCAAATACATTGGGCCAGGATGGTACTTGTAAAAATTGGATTCATTGATTCCTCTCAAAGGGGCGTGTGGAGTCTAACTGAAAAAGGTTTAAATACTGATTTATCAAAAGACGATTTAGTTATTCTCTATCAAACAAGAAGGCAGTGGATGGGGATAAGCGAATCTAAAAACAAAAGGTGTGAACCAGCTGAGTCCAAAATGGATGATGATACCGATAATAATAAAATGGGAGATTCGGTTGATTATAAAGAGGAAATGCTGAACATTTTAAAGGCTCTACCCCCTGATGGCTTTGAAAGAATCTGCCAAAGGCTTCTTCGAGAATCTGGTTTCGCTCAAGTTAACGTTACTGGGAAAAGCGGTGATGGCGGAATTGATGGGCATGGGATTTTGCAGGTAAACCCTTTTGTAAGTTTTAACGTGCTTTTCCAATGTAAAAGATATCAAGGTAACGTAACAGCATCCCAACTGCGTGATTTTAGAGGTGCCATGATGGGACGGGCAGATAAGGGCATCATTTTGACAACGGGGTCATTTACAATCGATGCAAAAAAAGAAGCGAGGCGTGATGGTGTACCACCAATTGAACTTATTGACGGTGAAAAACTTATCGAAATGTTTGAGCTTTTAGAACTGGGTTTAAAAGCTGTAAAAACATACGAGATCGACTACCGTTTCTTTGAAGAATTTGACGTGAAACCGACTATTTAGCTGCATTAGACAGCCAGGGCTGGGCAGTCTTTGTAGACTGAAATTCTGTATTGCCCTGTCTGCTAATGAGCACGGCGTGTGTGCGAAACGGAGAGAAATCAAAGCATGAATGTAAATATCCGGAAGATAAGCGGCCCATGGGATAACGGTATTTCTCTTGACAAGCATACTTTGCATAGCGTCTACACTGGTGACAATGAATACGGCCATCCTACATTTGACACAACTAGAACAGAAGTCGGCGAATCCCTTTACCAACTTAAATATAGAAATGACAATAACCAAGTCCCGGTTATAGCTAATGAATTATCTTTAGCGGCTTCTACTGAATTTTCGTTTGTGTCATTCGTTCTTCCTATGCCCTCTTCTCAACAACGAGCGAGGCAACCAGTTGTTGAAATTGCTCGGCAGGTTGCAATAAACATGAGAGTGCCGTGCATCGAAAACATGTTGCTTAAGAATGCCCATACCGAGCAGATGAAAAACATTAGTAATAAAGAAGAAAAAATCGAAGCACTATGCAATAAGCTGTACTTAAATGATGTGTTAAACGATGGACTATATGATGTAATGATTGTGGATGATTTGTACGATACAGGAGCTACGCTTGAGGCCGCCACTATTGTACTCAGAAATTACGCTAAAATCAGAAATATCTATGTCGCCACCATCACAAGGAAACGATGATGATTCGAGTATTTATATCCGGTTCTATGCGAATAAAGCGATTAGACAAGAATGTATTGTCTCGCATCAATAATATTTTGGACAAAGAATATCGTGTAATTGTCGGCGATGCTGATGGCGTTGACTCTTCTATCCAGGAGTATTTAAACCAAAAAGGCGCCAAATCCGTACTTGTTTACTGCACTGGTAGCCAGCCCAGGAATAACATAGGAAATTGGGAAACTAAAAATATAGGAACAATGAGCAAGCCTGGCACTAGAGCATATTTCACTGCCAAAGACTTGGAAATGGCAAACGATTGTGATTATGGGTTAATGGTTTGGGATGCCAAAAGCACGGGCACTTTAAGTAATGCAATCGAACTTCTGAAAAGGCACAAGAAATCCTTGGTGTATATCAATAAGACAAAGGAATTTATGACTGTCTCAGATGTAAAAGATCTATATAAACTACTTCAGTATATGACGTCTATTTCATTGGAGAAAGCAGAAGCAAAATTGAAAATTACAGCTCAAATTGGTGCGCTTAGCAATAAGCAAGTGCAGCTATTCGCTTAACAAATAGCAGTGGACATTAAAAAGCGGCGTTCCACCGGAAACCTTTTTTGTTGCACTTCAAAGCTTCCGGTAAACTTATCGTTATTTGAAAGTATAAAAACATGAAATTCAATCTTGAAGGTAAAATATTTCATTCTGTTTCAAATTCAGACAATGGAGAAGTGGACTCTGATACTTTATTTCACTATCATCAAGACGGTGAAATAATTTCAGCAGATTATTATGGAGGAAGAATTATCAAGGGGCATCTGATAGGCAAAATGTTAAATACCGGGCAGCTGGACTTTAGCTATCATCATATAAATAAAGACCTTCAGCTTATGGTAGGTAAATGCTTATCTACACCGGAACTTTTGCCGGATGGAAGATTAAAATGTATCGAAAAATGGCAATGGCTTTCTGTTGATAATTCCTCGGGTCAATCTGTAATTGAAGAAATTGACAGCGTATAACTTGAGGAGTCTAAGGGGTCCGCTTTTGGCTCTTGGAGAGTAAAAAGACAACAGTACCTTACCTCTTAACTATTCAACATAAAACAGCGGTTGAAGAATTTTTCTTTAACCGCTGTTATTTTTTGGTGGTAATGGGGCTATTTATTGATGCATTAAACTATTAAACATAAGAGCCAGTTTCAAAACACCCCATTTTGGCCAATCTCTGCGTTTGGCTCAAATTTCGCACGAAGTGAAGCTTTAGCGCTATCCTCTAAATACTCAATGTATTCCTGCGGTTGAAATTTTCTCCCGCCTTGAGCTTGACCAGACTGAAAAGTTTTGAAAGTGGCTCATAATTATAAAGGCTATGATAAGTTATTAGAGGTTCATGCAAAGAAAGTAAGGGTAATTAGGGAAACACTAAAACTCTCTTGGTCTGCATAATATCGAATGTTATAATTAATTATTGTATGAATGGAACCGATATATTTATTGATAATAACTTCATTATAATATGTTATTACAAAACAATTCATTTACAAAACTGAAGGAATTAACTAAAAATTCAGCAAATAATATATTTTTAACAAGGGTTCTATGAAAAAATCTCTGATTTTTGTTTTTATATCTGTTGTGTTTTTTGCGTGTGCCGGTCTCACTTTGACCGGATGTATTTCTTCATTGGCGACAGCGGCATACAACGGTAAAACCGAGGCGGTGCGGGAAATGCTGAATGGCAAAAATGTAGATATAAACGAAATATACGCGTGCAGCATGACAAGCCCTACCATGGGTTATACACCTCTGATGTGTGCGGTTGAAAAAGGAAACATAGAAATTGTAAAACTCCTTATAGAAAACGGCGCAAATGTTAATGTAAAAAGCGGAAGAGGTACAGCCCTGCATATCGCGGTAGAGTACGGGTATCCTGACATTGTCCGGCTTTTACTGGATAAAGGCGCCGAGGTGAGCATTGTTGGAAGTCCTGGGCCGGCAGCGGATTCTCCACAAGGCACTCCATTACAGATAGCAAAAGCTAAAGGGCAGACAGTACTTGTCCGTATGCTTACCAAAGCCGAAGAAATACAGTCATCCAAATATGACAAAGAGGTATATCAGGTTAAAAGCGAAACGCCGGTATTGGAAACTGTCAAATCCGATGTTGATGAAATTCCATCATTAAAAACCGCTACAAATAAAAAGGCTTTTGCAATTGTCATCGGCATTGAAAATTATCGTCAGAATCTTCCCAAAGCTGACTTTGCGTCTCAGGATGCCCGTCTTGTTGCCGACTATCTTATAAAAGCTATGGGCTACCCTGAAGAGAATGTAATTATGCTTTTAAATGACCGGGCAACCAATGTTGATCTGGCAAAATACTTTGAGAAATGGTTGCCGAACAATGTTGAAAAAGGCAGTACGGTTTTTGTGTATTATTCAGGACATGGAGCGCCAAATCCCAAGACCGGTGATGCCTTTCTTGTGCCCTATGACGGCGATCCGTCTTTTATAAACCAAACAGGATATTCTTTGAAAAGGATGTATGAAGCTTTGGGCAAACTCCCTGCCAAAGAAATTGTTGTTGCCCTGGATTCCTGCTTTTCCGGTGCGGGCGGAAGATCAGTTCTGGCTGAGGGTACGCGGCCACTGGTAATGAACCTGCAAAGTTCTTTTGCGGTATCCGGAAATATTAAAATAATGGCCGCTTCTACCGGCAATCAGATCAGTTCGACCTATAAGGAAAAAGGACACGGCCTATTCACCTACTTTCTGCTTAAAGGGATTAAAAATGAAGATGTAATCAAGCCGGATGGTTCAATTGTTGTAGGTGACTTGTATGATTACATCAAACCCCAAGTGGAGCGCATTGCCCGAAAGCAGTATAATAACGAGCAGACTCCCCAACTGATCCCGCCGGGAAAGATAAGGAGGTGAAAACGGTATGAAAAAAAAATTTTGCGTAATCGCCACAGTTATTTTCCTTGTCACACTAACCGGATGCGGATCAGGATTGATTCAGGCAGCAAAAAAAGGAGATGTATCCACATTACAAAAACTGATGGACCAGGGCTCGGATATTAATGAAAGCGCCATGGGTGTTGGGGCGATGACAGAAGGGACGCCTCTGTTTTATGCGGTATATAACTGTCATGTTGAAGCAGTTCGTTATCTGGTGAGCAAAGGAGCTGATGTCGAAGCCGCCGGTTTTTTTAAGGGTGGCTTTTTTTCCGGCCGGCCATTGCATGCTGCCGTTGAGAAGGATTGCATTGAATCTGTACGGATTCTTCTGGATGCCGGGGCCGACATTGATGCAAAAGCCAATGGCATAACAGGTTCGGCCCTGGCCATTGCCGCAAGTAATAATAACGTTAAAATATTGAAATACCTGATTTCACGGGGCGCCGATGTGGATGATGCGATCACCATGTTAAGGAAAAATGGAGCAAATAATGCCGTTGCACTGCTTGAAAAGTATGACCAACCGACGGCAACAGCCGTAGTGACCCCTTCAAAAGCGCTTGTTGCACCAGTGGTCCGATCCGATGTTGATGTAATCCCTGATTTCAGGATTCCCCAAAGGCCAAATGCGCTGGCTGTAGTCATCGGTGTTGAGCAGTATCGTCAAAAACTGCCCAAAGCCGATTTTGCCGCCCAGGATGCAAAAATAGTAGCCGATTATCTAGTAAAAGTTATGGGCTATCCGGAAGAAAATGTCGTTTTGCTGACAAACGACAAAGCACTGCAAAGTGATATGGCCAAATACTTTGAAAAATGGCTCGGCAATAATGTTGAGAAAGACAGCACGGTGTTTATCTACTATTCTGGCCATGGTGCGCCTGATCCAAAAACGGGCAACGCCTATATGGTCCCTTATGACGGGGACCCATCGTTCATTACCGAAACCGGCTATTCCTTGAAACGAATGTATGACGCTCTGGGTAAACTTCCGGCGAAGGAGATCATCGTCGCGCTGGATTCTTGCTTTTCCGGCGCGGGCGGAAGATCGGTAATAGCCAAAGGAGCCAGGCCACTGGTGATGAATCTTCAGAGCGATACGGTTTTGTCAAAAAACATGACGGTTCTATCCGCTTCGGCGGGTGACCAGATCAGCTCCACCTATGATGACAAAGGCCACGGTCTTTTTACCTACTTCCTGCTCAAAGGCATTAAAAATGAGGATGTCGTCAATCCGGACGGTTCCATTAAAATGGATGACCTGTTCGGCTACCTCGCACCCCAGGTGGAGCGCATTGCGAGAAAGCAATACAACAACGAGCAGACGCCGCAGTTGATTGAAGCGAAATAAACTAAGGAGCATTTATGGAAAAGATTTTTGACCTGCGAGTGAAAATTATAAAAAACATAGTTTCACTCATATCAATTTTTGCGCTTTTAATGACACTGTCATCCTGCGCTACCATGACTCCGTTGGGAATAGCGGCGAAAAAAGGAGATATAAAAAAAGTGGAGGCCCTTTTAAATAAAGGGGCCGATGCGAATGGGGTTTGGCTTCCAGGTCTTTCACCATTGCATGAAGCTGTGTTTAATAATGCTTCTTTAGATATAATCCGTCTTCTGATTGATAAAGGAGCTGATGTAAACAAACAAAGTTGTGGAGATGGGTGGGCGCCTGAGTGTAACTGTACTCGCCCTTTAAATATTGCAGCTTGTAAAGGTAATATCAATGTGGTGAAACTTCTGATTGACCGGGGCGCTGAAATTGATGCCGGAGACATGGGGGGATATACGCCGCTTGCGCAGGCAGCATCCGCAGGCCAGAGTGCGGCTGTAAGGCTGTTAATTGAAAATGGCGCGGACACAGATAATACCAAAGGATTTCTTATATCGAGACAGGCAGACTCTGCTGTCCGGGTTATTGAAATGTCAGAAAAAAACATTGGTAATAAAAAGGTTCCAATTTCATTACATAAAGAAATCCTTTCTACGGTCGTCAAATCCGATGTTGATGAACTGCCATTGTTTAAGGTTCAGAAAAATAAGAACGCCTATGCCATAGTCATCGGCATTGAAAATTATCGTAAGGAATTGCCCAAGGCCGACTTTGCGTCACATGATGCCAGGCTTGTTACCGACTATCTAATAAAGACAATGGGCTATCCGGAAGAAAATGTCATCACGTTATTAAATGATAGAGCATTAAAAAGTGATTTTGAAAAGTATTTTGAAAAATGGCTTTCCAATAATGTGGAAAAGGACAGCACGGTTTTTATATATTATTCCGGCCATGGCGCGCCCGAGCCTCAGTCCGGCAACGCATATCTTGTACCCTATGACGGCGACCCGTCCTTTCTCGGCCAGACAGGGTACTCTCTTAAACGAATGTACGATGCCCTCGGAAAACTTCCGGCGAAAGAGATCATCGTCGCCCTGGATTCATGCTTTTCCGGGGCTGGTGGCAGGTCAGTGCTTGCCAAGGGAGCCAGGCCCCTGGTAATGAATCTTCAGAACGATACGCTTCCGTCAAAAAACATGACGGTTCTATCCGCTTCGGCGGGTGACCAGATCAGCTCCACCTATGATGATAAAGGCCACGGTCTTTTTACCTACTTCCTGCTCAAAGGCATTAAAAATGAGGATGTCATCAATCCAGACGGTTCCATTAAAATGGACGACCTATTCGGTTATATCAAACCACAGGTGGAACGTATTGCCCGGAAGCAATTTAATAATGAACAAACCCCTCAGTTGCTCGGTGCGAAAAAGAATTAGGGGCCAATTACTTTTTAGAAAAGTCCATCAGGAGGAAGGCTTGAAAAATATATCTTTATACGTTTTCATTTTTGTAATGCTTTTAGCGCATGCAGCATTTGCTGCTGAAAACCCCTTATGGATTGAAGCGGAAGGCGAGGCATATCTCGGTATTTACGACACACCCAAAGAGATTATAGAAAGAGCGAAACGGGACGCGCAGAGCAAGGCCATAGAACAGGGTGTCGGCGTTTTTATAAAGTCACATACCCTTGTTTCAAACAGTCAGCTTGTGGATGACCTGATTTTTGCGGCGGTCCGGGGTAGTATTGAAAAAGTAGATATTATTAAAGAAGGCTGGGATGTAAACGACAGGAATCTATACAAAGTAAAATTGAAAGCTTTGATAAAGCCGGTTTATCCTGAAAAAGGAGAAGGGCTTTCCGTCAGGCTCCATCTTTCCAAAACAGATTTAAAAGAAGGAGATGAAGTTCAGATTTTTTATCAGGTAAGCAAAGATAGCTATGTCTATATTTTTTCAATTGCTGCCGATGGTTCTGTAACGCTTCTTTTCCCCAATTCCAACACACCGGAAAATTTTGTAATGGCAGGAAAACCCTGCCGGTTCCCACCGGCAGATAGTGGCATACATTTAAAGGCTATGTTTTTACCAGACTTTAAAGATGTTTTGGCGGAAGAAAGAATAAAGATTATTGCCACCAGACACAAAGAAGACTTACTTTCACTTGGCTTCCGGGAAGGTATCTTTCAGGTTTATGATGCAAAATCAACAGGCATGATAAGCGATCTTGTGCGACGCCTCAACCGGATAGAACCGTCAGACTGGACGGAAACTACAGCAATTTATTATTTAAGAAAATAGTTTGTACCCGATATGTCTTCCGGCTGATTTTTTTATAATATTTTCAGGTGACAATTGTCATTAGATAATGATACAGGAAACTAACCATTTTGTAAAAGTTGTCTTTGAGCTTAAGCGATAGCTCAAAACGCCCAGAGGTTTACGCTCGTGCCGGGCAGCTGGACTTTTTAATATTTAAAATTTCATAAAAGGTTTTCTGCTAAATGCTATTCCCACACTCAAATAACCTTTCCTTCAGTGTTGAAAAGCAAAGCCCCATTACCATCACAAAAGCAAGCTTTCCACTTCGCTATGGAAGATATTCTGAAATTAAAACATCCGAATGCGAATTTATTTTTAATTTAAATGGTGAAATAAAGTTTGTCAGGGGTCTGAATACAAACTGGCCTCATCCGGCCGAGCAGCTCAAACGGACGGATGGCAATGACTGGTTATATTATACGGTAGGTGATGTTGGCGGCGAAAAAGGAATTATCTCATGGGTGGGTGAATACTACCTGCCTTGTCTTCCTTATCCCAGCAACGCAGTTTGGGAAGTAAACTACTACAAAGATGCCAATATTATGAATGCATTTGCAGCCTGGTCTCAATTATATGCAAATCTTTATGGTATGAAAAAAGATGGCCTGCATTCAAGGATAAAAGACCTGATAAATCTTATTTTACAGAATCATGACGGCGTGCTATATGAACGATCTCAGAAATTAAATTCAATCATAGGCGAGCGGGTGTCAGTTCTTCCGCCAGATACACGTCATGTCGATTACGAGGTCATTCCAATAATGATAGCAGACGGTTGTCTTTATCACTGCGATTTTTGTTGCGTTAAATCCGCCCGGAAATTTCAGCCACGATCTAAAGATAATATCATAGATCAGATTCAACAGCTCAAAGCTCACTATGGGCGCAATATAGAAAATTATAATGCTCTGTTTTTAGGCAATCATGATGCACTTGCAGCCGGAGAAGAATTAATATGTTTTACAGCATCTGAAGCGTTCAAAGCTTTTTACTTAAAAGTTGCGCACAGTTCAACTCCATTTCTATATTTGTTTGGAAGTGTTGATTCCCTGCTTAATTCTAAAAATAATTTATTTGATAAACTCAACCAACTTCCTTATTATACCTATATTAACATTGGATTCGAATCTATAGACACACCAACTTTGAAGCTCATTCAAAAACCGGTTGATACAGCAAAAGTTCAAGACGCTTTTCATAAAATGATAGAAGTGAATGCCAATTATTCAAACATCGAGATTACGGGCAATTTTCTAATAGGCGAACAGCTTTTGCCCGAGCACTATCAATCCCTGGCTGAATTACTCCAGACTACTTCAGATAACACACTTAAAAAAGGGGCTATTTATCTTTCTCCGTTAAAGGACAGCCCTAAAAAGCGTGAATTGTTACCACAGTTTTTCGAAATAAAAAATCAGAGCCAATTGCCGGTATATGTATATTTAATTCAGAGGCTATGATAAAATAGGCACGCTCAAATAGTTATATAACTTTTATGTAGGTTTTGCTTGGGTCTGAAGAATAATTGATTTTTGATTAAGACGTGGAAATCATTGTAGATATAGTTAATAATTTCAAGAAATTAATTAAGAGATAAAAG
Source organism: Pseudomonadota bacterium (assembly GCA_043825875.1). Taxonomy (GTDB): domain Bacteria; phylum Desulfobacterota; class Desulfobacteria; order Desulfobacterales; family RPRI01; genus RPRI01. The sequence goes on from JBDRRF010000096.1 coordinate 26,819, forward strand.
GCTTTAATGTATTTCTGGAATATATATAAGTTAAAAAAAGAACTGGCTATATCAGGATTAAACAGGCAGAAAGTTTGGCTCTATTTGCTGGCAATTTTAATTGTCCAAATTGTGCCGGGCTTTTTTATTGATGAAAAACCCGGTTTCTGGGATACTTTTGAAGGAGCAACTTTCTTTGTGCTTCTGATATCAGGTACAATATATTGTTATAAAGCAAATGGAGGGCCTAACAGAAAAAAGTTTTGGGAACGATATATTTCTTTAGCCTGGGTTTTTGGAATTCGCTATACTTGTATTATGATGATACCAATTATCATACTCTATATGATATTGCATATAGCCATTCCTGGTTCTGTAGAAGTAACTACTTGGTATGATATAGCTATTACATCTTTTTGGGGAGTATTGTTTTACTATTTGCTTGCAGAGCACATCAGAAATGTTTCACAAAATAAAATTGATAAAGACAGCAGGTTGTATAAATGGCTAAAAAACCAGCTGCCAAAAGAAAATTTTGAGCCATTAGATCCATCCCAATATCCGGACATTCTCACAAGATATCTTGCAACAACTATAGACGGTGTTTTTATTGTTTTGTCATTTATTGGAATATCATATCTTTTTCAGGGCAATGAAATGCTTTCTATATCGGTAAGACTTACTGTTATTTTTTTACTGCTATTTATATATGAACCAATTTTTACCAGCAAATTATGTACTTTGGGCCAAAAAGTTATGAAAATACGAGTCAGATCGATTCAGGAGCTTAAGAATATTCCCTTGCACACAGCTTATATTCGTATTCTAATTAAACTGGTATTGGGAATAATCTCCTTTTTTACTATTCCTTTTACAAAGAATAAAAGGGGGGTTCATGATTTAGCGGCTGGATCAGTCGTTATATATGCTAACATAAGTTAAACTTCTTAACCCTTTTCTTAAGCGAATTTGCTTTTATCGCCGGTGAGAAGTTATGTGCCAAATACAAGTAAAACATGCAGTAATTAATCAGAAATATACAACTAAAGGAGCTAAAAATGGCAGAAGCAAAAGGATTGATGAAACCGGTAAAGTTAAAAAGTGAGCTGGCAGCGTTTCTTGGAGCAACAGAGCTTCCCAGGACAGAGATTACCAAAAAACTATGGGACTACATAAAAGCAAACAAACTTCAGACAAAGACTGAAAACGGAAAGCCGGAAAACGCAGGCAAGTTCATTGTCGCTGATGCTAAGCTGCTTTCGATCTTTAAAAACACAAATTCCAAAAGCAAATCAGGCAAGCTAACTGACCTTACAAAGATGAAAGAAGGCCAGACAATCAATATGATGCAGATGGCCTCAGTTGTCAGCGCAAACATAGAATAAGCTTAAAATATAGCATAACAAATGGAGCGCATCTTAAATTTTAACTGTAAAGCCACTTTCAAAACGTTTCGGTTTGGTCAAGCTCAAGGCGGGAGAATATTTCAACCGCAGGAATACATTAAGTATTTCGTGGATAGCGCTAAAGCTTCACTTCGTGCTAAATTTGAGCCCAACGCAGAGATCGGCCAAAATGGGGCGTTTTGAAACTGGCTCTGTATCATACAATTAAGATTTAAGGTGCAAATCTAAAGCTATTTAGAAAAATACTATTGCTCAATAGAAGACTTGTTCCAATCTTTCCCTGTTGACTTTCAAGGTAACCTCATTTGGAATTAATGGTTTTGTACAAACACCCTAAGCCGTCATACCGGACTTGATCCGGTATCCAATTACTGGATAGCGCTAATGGTTAGCGCTTATGCTTCACTACGTGTCACTTCGTGCCCTGCCTTCGCAGGAATGACGAAAGCAGTTTTTGAGGTTTTTAATTTTCTCAAAAAACTTAAATATTAATCAAATAGAGTATAGGAAAAGTTCAAGATATTATATTCGAAAGGATATTTATGAAATCAAAACAGACAACTATTGTTCTTTATGCACTTTTTATAATACTTTGCTTAGTGGGTTGTGAAAACAATGCTCAAAAAGCAATAGATTTTGGTAAATATGAATCGGGAGTATATACTAACACTTATTTCAAACTAAAAGTTAAAGTGCCTGATTCTTGGTATGTAATGGATGATGAGTCGCGTATAGAACTTACCAGAAAAGGTGGCAAACTTGTTGCCGGCAAGGATAAAAATTTAAATGCGGTTTTGGAAGCAGCGGATTTAAATAGCGTAAATCTTTTATTCGCATCAGAACATCCGCCAGGCGCTCCAGTAGCCTCCAACCCATCTTTGATGTTAATCGCAGAAAAGGTAAAGCATGTGCCAGGTATCGTTCGGGGAAAAGACTACCATTTTCATACAAAAAAGATGCTGGCTGGTAGTGCAGTAGAAGTATCATACCCTAAAGAAATATACGAGGAACAGATAGATAACATCTCTTTTGATGTACTTGAAATCCAAATAATTATGGGTGAAAATACTATACTCCAAAAACAGTACGTGACAATAATGAATGGGTATGCTGTGTTATTTGGATTGACTTATACAGACGATGATGGTCTTAAAAAGCTTGATGAAATTATTAGTGCTATTGACTTTTACTAGTAGCTTAATAACTTTTCTACCCTGCTGGTGAATTTTTGCAGATATAAATCGCGGTTATAATTTTTAAGTATTGGAGCCAGTTTCAAAACGCCCCATTTTGGCCGATCTTAAGCGTTGGGCTCAAATTTCAATCCTCGGAATACTCAATGTATTCCTGCGGTTGTAATTTTCGCCCGCCTTGAGCTTGACCAAACTGAAACGTTTTGAAAGTGGCTCATTGTGGTTACTATTTTCATTCGGTTTTCTCCGGTAATAGATACAGGATTAAAATGATTAAATTAACGCATAATTGGTTTCGTTGGTCAGTTGTCTTCGCGTTTCTTTTGGTTACGGCCGGCTCAGTGCTTGCGATTGGCTTATCAAATATGGAGACATCCGTATCTCTTGAATATACCCGCTCAGATGTTGTACTACTGATAGTATATATGCTGATGGCTTTGTTTTTCTCTTTTCTGTGCTCTGTGGCAGAAGCAGTTCTTTTGAGCATAACACCTTCTTATATTGCCGGTTTACGAGAGAGTAAACCAAAACTTGCAACTCTGCTTCATCGGTTGAAGCAGGAGAAGGTGGACCAATCGCTTGCAGCCATACTAACCTTAAACACCATCGCCCATACGGTTGGGGCGATTGGCTCCGGAGCTAAAGCTACGATCATATTCGGAAGTACCTGGTTCGGCCTGTTTTCTGCAATTATGACATTGATGATCCTGTTTCTTTCCGAAATTATTCCAAAAACTATAGGCGCTGTCTTCTGGCGAAAACTTGTACTTCCAACTGCGATCTTTGTGCGTAGTCTGATTTCGGCTCTTTTCCCACTGATTTGGTTTTCTGAAAAATTAACCAAACTGATAGCGCCTGAAAAGAGCCCGCATATGTTCAGCCGGGATGAATTTGTCGCCATGGCGGGCATCGGAGAAAAATCCGGACACATCAAAGAAAGCGAATCGAGGATCATCCGCAATCTATTCCGATTTGAATCAATCAAAGCAAAAGATATTATGACGCCACGTACCGTGATTGTTGCGTTTCGGCAGGATATGACGGTTGCGGAAGCGCTGGAAGTTAAATCGCATACCCCTTTCTCGCGCTTGTTGCTGTACCGAAGTAATATTGATGATGTTACCGGTTTTATCCTGAAATCCGACATGCTGCTATCCATGGCGCAAGATCAAAGTGAAACAAAACTCGATGCCTTAAAGCGGGATATTATGACCGTTTCTGGTGAGATGTCATTATCCGGTCTGTTGGAATTCCTGCTCGATCATCGTCAGCACATAGCGCTGGTCGTTAATGAATTCGGGGGAACTAAGGGTTTGGTGACGTTTGAGGATGTGGTAGAAACACTGTTAGGGATGGAAATTATAGATGAGATGGACAAGGTAGAAGACATGCAAGCCATGGCAAGGCTGCAATGGGCAAAACGCGCCAAGGCACTCGGCCTGGAAGTTGATACTTTGAACAAGAAAGAGGCCGGACCAAATACTCCATGAAAATATAAATGCGCACTCTTCATATTTTAATATTTTATATTAAGCACCTTTACGGAGGGACAAGACTATGAACAATTTTGGTCAAACAACAGCAAAGGTAGCCGCGTGGAATCTTGCCGGTTTTGGGGGAATTCCCGAAAAGCGATTGAAACGTCAGGTGGAAGGTCTGGCGCTGCTTGATGCCGAAATCGTTGCCCTTGTGGAGATCAATCCTCAGTCAGCAATTGAAACACTGACTCAAGGTCTATCGGAGATGGGAGTGACTTATAATTCCAGCATACTACCTCAGGCAGACAACTTGCATATCGGAGTACTTTTTAAGGAAGGTGTCACAGCACAGAATCCCCGCCTGCTTGATGGTTCCGATCTTGGAGATACAAGAAGACGAAAAGCTTTCGTGGTTGACATGAAGGTCGGCAAATTTGATTTCCTGCTGATTGTTGTCCACCTTAAGTCAGGCCGTGGGGCTGCTGAGCAAAAGATCCGCGATGAGCAGGCAAAGATCATCGGGCAGTATATTACGGAATGCCGGGCACAAAGCAGAGAGGATATACTCCTTGTTGGCGATTTCAATATGATTCCCGGCGAAGATGCAAGCAATTTTCACCATTTAGGTGGTGATGACCTGATGAATTTTGTGTCTTCATGGGACTTGCAGGATCGGTATTCTCATATCCTGGAGGCCGGAAGAGCAAACCTTCTTGATGGCTTTGCCATCAGCCGGACATACAGTACGGAATACATTCGCGGAAGCCTGAAGATATTTTCAATGCATTGGGCAATGGACATTGGCCGTGAGAGGTTTCGTGAAACCGTGTCCGATCACCTCCCGTTCGTTGCGAGTTTCAGAATTGACCGGGCTCGCGATTAGTTAGTATTGCTGCTGCTTGCCAGAATACGATTTTGGCACCAGAACTTACAGTCTGAATTGTAAGATTATCAAGAGTATTGAAAGTATCTTTAAGAAGAGGCACCTTCTGCCATCTGCTTAATCCCCTGAATTGGGCTCTAATGCCGGGAGTAGTAATAGAAGCAAGGCAAACCGGTCTTTAGGTATGACAACATTGGTTTTAATGCTTTCTATGTCGATTTTAAACATTTCATTTTCCGGCATTTATCAATTCCCCATTTTTATAATTATAAACTTTGATAACCGTACCGGTTTTACTATAGCGTTTGGTGGTGCCGTCAAGAACATCATTTTTATAACTTTCTTCCAGCCAAAGATTGCCATAAACATCATATTGTTTCTTTATGCCGTTTATCATTCCATTTTCATAATATGTTTGAGTTTTCAGCCTTCCGTTTTTATAAAAGAATTTTTCATAGCCATTTTTTTGGCTATTTTTGTAATTGACTTCTTCTCTTAATTTCCCGTTTGGAAAATATAAACGTATCTCACCATCATATTCTCCTTGCCTGTAATTTTCATGGGCTTTGATTGTGCCGTCTATATAATATGAAACCAGTAGCCCTTCCTTTTTGCCGTTTTTATAGGCTCCTTTTGCTTTTGTGGTTCCATCGTCAAAATAAGAAAGAAAGGGTCCTTCTTCTTTCCCATTTGCATAGGTTATGGTATCTTTTATTTTTCCGTCTTTAAAATATATTGTTTTTTCACCTTCTCTTTTTCCATTTTTATAAAAAAGTACTTCTTCTATGTTTCCTGTGCATTCATAATATTGCTCGGCTTTACCATCTAAAAATCCCATTTGATAATTGAACTTGCCTATTATTTTGCCGTTTTCACAGTAACGGACAAAACTTCCGTTTAATTGACCGTTGCTGTAATGCTGTTCCTTAGATAGCATACCACTTTCATAATAATCTTTAACAATGCCATCCACTTTGTTCATATTGAAATTACCTTCGGTCTTTAAGCGGCCGCTTTCGTAATAATATTTAAAATAACCATGCCGGTAGTATCCACTACTTCCCAAGAAATTGTCATACCAGCTTACCTCTTCCATAAGAAATTTTTCATCTTGGTCATAATATGTTTTAACAACCGAGGTACATGACAACAAGGACATTAATAGAACTAATGCGATAGCATGCTTTATCATGATGATGGCTCCTTCATGCATATTTTGGCTTTTAGTGCCAGATATTTTTCCCTCAATTCATCACTGCCCAGATCGGGATGAAGTACCATGGTAATATTTAATATCTCGCAGGCTTTGGCCGTATCTCCCAGTTTGGATAAGGCATATGCGGTTTTGTATCTGGACTCGAACCAGTGGTAAGTTCCGGATTTGACACCGTCTGACAATTTTCGCCATATTTTAAGAGCTTTTTCCCATTGTTCTCTTTTTTCATATAGAAGTCCCAAATTATAGACAGCATCAGCTGACATTGAATTTCTTATAATGATGTCCTGATACATTGCTTCTGCTTTGTTCAGTTGGTTTTTGTCAGTATAAATCCTTGCCATTCCAAGCTGGGCCGTATCACAATATTTTTGATGTTCTAATTTTTTACACGATATTTTATAAAGTGCTCCGTATACTATCAAAGCAAAATCCAAAGAATTAACGGCGCCAATTTTTATTTCTTCTTGTATTCGGCCTTCATTATAAAAATTTTGTGCAAGATTGCTTAACATTTTATATGCATCAATATCCAAAACCTCTTTTGCGCTAAAATTATTCAGATCCTTTTGCCCGGCTTCAATCATACCAAGGTGTTGATACATTTTCATCTTTAGTAAAAGAGCATTTAAAGACAGATTTTTATCTTTGGAAAACCTTTTCTCAAATTCTTTTAGCTTTTTCAAATTATTCTTAATATCTGTTTCAGACCCATAAAGACTTAAGCTAGATTGTAAAATAATCATGTGGGGTTTTATTTTTTTATAATAATCGGAATGTTTTGCCTTATCTTCGGCTTTTTTGTATTTGGATAGTAACTCTGTACCTTGTTTATATATCTTTTTTGCTTCATGTGAATTTTGCTGTCCTTTTTTTGCAAGTAAATCCAATTCATCAATATAATATTGTATCGCATAATAGCAGGCTGATGGATAGTTTATTGAGTCTGGCTTGACCATGGAAAACATATCAGCAGCTTTTTTGTTTTTGCCTGTTTTTTGAAAGTGCTTTCCCATTCTATATTGCGCTTCGCTCATTTCAGGACAGTTGCTGCGACATTTTTTGATATATACTTCTAACGCATCTATATATAGGTTGTATGCCTCCTGGCTTTTTTCTTTACTGTAGTAATTAATTGCCGCAGCATAGTAAAGAGGTACACTTTGAGAAAGAAAAACAGAGTCAGGATATTTTCCATGAAACTGTTTGAGATAGAAAAGGGCATCACCGTATTGTTCTTTCTTGCAGTAAATAGTTGCTGTACGAAACCATACTCCGTCAATACGATGAGACATATATGATGGAGAATCTTTAAAGATTGGCAGGTAGTATTTTAGTGCCTTGCTATAATCTTTTTTTTCAAACATCATATCCCCAAGGGCTGTTGAAGCCACAGGCCCCAACTTTTCATATGATAGGCCTTCGATTTCAGGAGCATGCATTTTGGCATATCTATAAAGCTCATCTGCGCTGACAGGGGTATTTGCCACTTGCTTAAGTTTTTCAAAGATTGTGCTATTGGTTTCATCCGTAATAGATTGTGCTTTTTCTTTTTTCCCCTCAAGGGCAACCAATATCCTGAAGTTAATGGTATCAAGTGCTTTATTTATCTGTTCGGGGATTTTATCTTTAGCAAAATCTTCTTTAAACTCATCTATGCTTCTTGCCGCTATTTGATAATTTCCGGTTTCATATGCAATCCTGATTTCTTCATAAAGACAGCGAATGTAAAGGGGGTCATCCTTTCCGATCATCTTTTTAACTAATTTCAAGTCCTGTCCGGCTTTGCCATAAATTTTTAGTTTTCCATAGCACAGGGCTCGACCCAAAAGGCTTCTTGCTATAACATCTTCTTCTTCAAAATCTAAAAAGGCTTTGGAAAAGCCTTTTATTGCTTCATTTAATAAAGTGCCGAACATGGGGTCATCATCCTCAAACAAAATACTTGTATGATACCCATTCCATCCAATCCAATAACTGGATAAAGAAATCAGAAACTGAGGTTGTTGCCATTTAGACGATTTGATAAATGAGGCCGGATCTTTGAGCGTATCTAAGGTATTTTCCTGAAGATCCGAAACAATCTTCTCATTTGATGTTAGTATCTGCTTTATAATCATTCTAAGATTTAAAAAAATCTCTTTTTCTTTTTGTTTATTATGGTTATCGGATGATTTTGTTTGAACGGCTACAAGAGCGCTAATGCATTCACCGGATTTGGTCAGAATAAGTTTTTGAAAATCAAAAGACATCTTGTTTTCAGTAAGAGCTTCTTTTTGGTTTTGGGCAATCAACAAAACCGCTTTTTCAATTTCCTGAACGGATTTTAAAGCAGACGGATTAATACTATTTAAAGTATCCATTTCGTATGCCAAACTGCTATGGATGTGGTAATCACTAAAAAAAATAATAGATAGAAGAAGAAATGATACTTTTATTAAAGTTGGTATTTTATAATTCATAAGCATCTTAAGAAGAAACACTAAATACGATATTATTCTTTTTTGATTTAAGACATACATTGTAAACGCCTATTACATGCTTAAAGGGTACATTGTCGCTTGGTTCGAATATAATCAGAATATCTTCGGGAAGCTGATTAAGATAATGCAGCAGATCGTTATAATTATACACGACCCTTTCCTGGAGATAAATTTTTAATAAATTCTTCTCTTTTATCATTTTAACCCGCAATTTGACAGTTTCGTAATCTTTCGGTGTTTCAGAGCTTGTTTTGCTGCTGGTCTGAGGAAGTTTGTTTTCCAAAACTCCTTCTGATTTATTAAAATTAATTGTCATTAAAAAAAAGATCATCAGAAGAAATATAACATCAATAAGAGGTGTTATGTTGATAGAATTTGATTTTTGATAATCCTTTTTATTACCTTTAAGTCTCATGATTCAATCCTCTTGAAGGGGGTCAGGGCTGTCTTGTAATGTAGTAAATTCTATCTTGTAGATATTGGCAAGAGACAACTTATGCATGACATGTTTGATCACCTTGTATGGAATATTTTTATCGGCATTAATTACTATGGTAACATCTAATGGAATATTATTTTTTATCTGATAAATCCGATCCAATTGTTCTATATTGATCTTTGTTCTATCCAGAAAAACTTGATCTTCGGATTTAATTATAAGAGGTATTTTATATCTATTATCCACCTTGCTTACATGGGCTTCATCGGCTTTTGGCAAATCTACATTTCGAATTTGCATTTCCGAAAAATTTATTATTATGATAAAAAAGATGATGATAAGAAATACCACGTCAATCAGGGGGGTTAAATTTACAGCCATTTCGGACCATGGGCGTTTACGATATGCACGCATGTCTTACTCCTTGGGTTGGTTTGTTTTAAATGAAGAAACCATCTGTTCGGCAGTAAGAGCCGCTTCACCGGTATATTCATCAATACGATTTTTAAAAACTGCATATCCGTAAAGAGACGGTATAGCTACAATCAGACCCATACAGGTAGTAATAAGCGCTTCGAAAATTCCGCCCGCAAGTTGCTTGGGTTCTATTGCTCCAGCTACATGGGCTATTTCGTTAAAACAGCGAAGCATTCCGATAACCGTTCCGAGGAGTCCCATCATTGGAGAAATATTTCCTATTACATTCAGATGTTCTATCTTTCGGGCAATAGCACTGGTTAAGGATTCACCCATATCTTCCATTGCCTTTATCATGGATTGATATCCCATATCTGATTCCTTAAGACCTGCAACGGTGATCTTTGCAAAAAACGAAGCGCTTTGCTTATCAAATTTCTTAACTTCATCGAAATTGCGATCACTGATAATTTTATCAAAAGCTTTAATATCACCAAGTGGCAATATTTTTGATTTTCGGATGGTAAAAAGATAATCTATTATAAGTCCCAAAGACAAGACAGACAGCAATATAATCAAATAGCCAACGATTCCTCCTTTTTTAATAATATCCAAAAGGCTCATCACGGTAACATGTATATTGTTTCTTGTAGTATTATAATTTTTTGCCGGGCTATCAGGTTTTGCCTTGTTCGTTTCTTTTGAGGATTTATTATCAACATTGCCGATTGGTGCCAAAAGGTCACCGATGGCTTCTATGCCTGGAGCGGTTATTTCCGATTTATTATCTTCCGCTCCAGCCGAAAGAGGGTTAAAAATAAATGATGTAAAAATAAATGTCATTAGCAAAAAAATGTAAAAGGCATCTTTAAATTTCATGTGAGTTTCTCCCTATATTGGTATTGTATTTAAACTTATATTAAGAGCCACTTTCAAAACGTTTCAGTTTGGTCAAGCTCAAGGCGGGAGAAAATTTCAACCACAGGAATACATCGAGTATTTCGAGGATTGAAATTTGAGCCCAACGCTTAAGATCGGCCAAAATGGGGCGTTTCGAAACTGGCTCTATAAATTACTCATAAATTCATTTAGGTATAATTCCCACCTGGTTCCGAAAATCAAAAGCAGCATATGCCGTATGACTTTATCTTCATTAGTCAGCCTGGCGCTCTCACCGCCACCAACATGTGCAAAGGTTTCGAAATCATCCATTACTTTTTGTGTGCTGGTAAGATATTCAAAACTTTCTGTTCCAGGATCGGTCATGGACGGCATAATGTAATGTTCCCAATAGTATCTAGTTATTTCTTTCGGTTTCCTTATATCGATAACGGAAACTCTTCCGCCCATATTCTCCTTGAACCTTTTGATCATTTCAACTGCCCGTGGCACATCTTCTTCATAAGGGGGTGCATCTCCTATCAAAAGAATAAACTTTTTGGATTTTTTGTTCCAGTTCATTTCATCTATAGCGACTCTTAGTCCTTCGGCCACAGCTTCTCTTATATCATAACCTCCGGCATTTTGAATTCCGTCTAGAAATTTCTGCTGAGGTGTAATACTGTAAGACAAAGGAAACTTTTTGGTAACATATTCATCTTTTCTGTCCCTGTAGGTTACAAGCCCGATTCTGCAGGTGGGAACCAATTTTCTTAATGCTGCGGCAAGATTTCTGATTTTTAGTTTAACTTCATTTAAATAAGCCCACATGCTGTCAGTGGAATCAAAAACAAAGACTACATCAAGGCCTCCTTCACGCATGGACTGAATATGTTTTGCAAAAGATCCTGCCATCATATCATAGCCGGTATCTAAAGGCTTGCCACCTGTTGCCGGATTTACCCATTTGTTTTTCATGGCTGCTGCCTGAACGCTGATTATGTCGAGTGCATCATTGGTTTTGGGATCAGGAAGTATTTCAATATTTGGTATGACCGGCTTGTATTCAATTTCAGGGACTGGGTCAAACATATTATCATCGGCATCAAGGTTATCCTCCAAATCCATACCCTGAAACTTAAGCCTATCGTCTTTTTGGCCTTCACCTATTATTTCAACAGTAATGGGTTCTTCCACAACAGATCCCTTGCCAAACCATGTCCACTTTACATAATTTGCGTAAATGAGTACTGACATATGAATCAAAAATGAAATAAGGATTGGTGAAACTGCTATCAGAAAGATATGAAAAGTTGATATTTTTTTAAAAAAGGATTTTATGGATTCTAAAAGTTTCATGATATATCCTTTCTTATGATGTTAGGCTAAATCGCACCGTTTTTTGATGTTGGCAGCGATTTGTTGGCATAGCGGGTAATCCCTTCTGGAGAGCAGTACAATTGCCGCCTCCATTTTGTCATAGTCGGCCTTAAATGAAAGAAGGAGTCTACTTTCATATATTTGAGAGCTTTTGATATTGTAATACATTAATATTTTTTTCAATCACCCGTTGGTATGATTTTAATGTATTTTTTGGAAAATTTTGAGGAACCGTGTCTTTTTGAAACTTTTGATACTAAAAAAGCTTTAATATTTTAATTTAACAGCTTTGTATTTTGCGACTGAACTATGGCCTGAAGCCGGCTTTTAACGCCTAGCTTTTTATAAAGATTCTGGGTGTGTGTTTTTACAGTATTTATGGAAATAAAGGACATATCGGCAATTTCTCGGTTTTTATGACCATCCGCCAGCAATTCTAATATCTCAAGCTCTCTTTCAGTCAATCCGTATGTGGTTGTGTCCTTTTCACGAATGTCAGTTAAAGATTTGTTTTCCCCTATTCCGCCACAGGCTGTAAGCAGTGTATTGAAGTAGACTGATTGTCCGAACTCAGGGCTGTTTTTAGCTATGTCATTTAACACAGGTAATATCATAATAGAACAATTTGCAAAGGGCCGGATATATCCCTGTGGTTCGGAAAACAAGAGCGCTTTTTTCATTTTAGACGTTGCATCTTGTTTCTTACCGTACATCCATAGCATCCCGGAAAGTATAATATCAATAACAAGGACCAATTCCATTAGGCTTCGTTTCACGCAACGAACACGGAGTTTTTCCAGAATATCAATAGCCTGGGGTAGCTTTCCCTTAAATATGTGTGTAATAGCCACATTCATGGCTTTGAAGAAAAAGTACATGGAAAACTCTTCATCCATATTAAGATTTTCCTGATTTTCCCATTTTAAGGTATAACCTACATCACCCTGAGCAATAGATAAAGATGCGGCCAAAGCGTCCGCAAATTTTGAAAGGTTGGGTTGAGTAATGTTTTTGGAAAAATTTCGCAACTTTTGATTATACTCCATAGCTTCTTTACGATTTTCTTTTGCCATGTAAATCTGTGACAAAAGAAAATATCCATGCATGATAAGCTCAAAGTTTCCCGATATTTCCGCATATCTCAGGCTTATCGAACCATATTCCAAAGCATTATCAAGGTCATTGCGGTTGTAGAAAATTACCGCCATTGGTAAATACAGAAGGTATTTCAAAGGAGTGCCGTATAATTTTTGCCGTTTTAAAAGGGTAAAGGCGTCTTGCAGGATTTTTTCCGATTGGTTCAAACATCCCTTAGACCTTAAGATAAATGCCATGACCATTGTCCACGTTATTTTGGCCATGTTGAACTCAGAAGGAAAGATATCAGGAAAGGCTTTTTCTATCTGATCTTCAGCAAATTTCAAGTTGCCAAGATAAATTTGATTAAGTGCAATCAGTATTTGGATATAACCGGCAAGGGGTCTGTTTTTTTGAGATATCATTCCAGCGCCCTCAGTCATTTTTTTAATATCTACCTTAAAAGTATCCTGATAATAATGTAAAACGGTTTTTGTATAGACGATCAAATCCTTACACAGACTTTTTTTTGGCTCTTTATAATTTTCTATGGCCTCATTCTGTCTGGTCTCAATATCCGACAAAATATTTTCGACATCTGCCGGCCGTATGTTGCTAATCATATTGGTACATTCAATCAGCCTCAATAGAGGCCTTCTTATAAATACTTCATGGGGCAGCTTTGAAAGCCAGCGCATAGCAGATGCAATTTCATACTTTTCTACAAGTACTTTCAGATAATCTTCCATTAGATCTGCTGTGAATTCAAAATCCCCCGAAGCTACAGCGTAATGAAACGCATCTTCTATATAATTATGTTTTGCAAACCACAAAGCGGCTTTTTGTTGTGCATGTTTAAGCAAGTCGGGTGATGAAATTTTTACCCATTCGATGATGGCTTCTGAAAATAAATGATGATAGCGATACCATTTTAGTTCCGGATCAAGGGGAACAAGAAACATATTCATGCGGGTTAATTCATTTAATATCTTTGCGGCATCCGGCATCCCGGTTACAAATTTGCACACATCAGCATTAAATCTGTAAAGGACAGCAGTATGATATAAAAACATTTTAACGTTTTCTGATTGGAAACCTATAACTTCATTCATTAGATAATCAATAGCTTCTCTGCAAGCTATTTGGAGTGTTTTGTCAAAAACTTGCAGGCTTTTTCCTTTTTTAAGCGACAAACCTAAAATATGAAATCCGGCAACCCAACCTCCGGCGAATTGCGTCAAATCGCGAATTTGATTTTCTGTCAGATCAAGGGGAATAACCTGTTTAAAAAAATTATTTGCCTCATGTTCTGAAAATTTCAAGTCATCAGGAGTAATTTCTAAAATATCGTATTGAAATCTGAACCGGCTTAAAGGTTGGGGAAGTTTGTGGCGGCTTATGATAGCAAGATGCATATTGTGCGGTAAATATTTTATAATATGGCCCAGTGCTTGGTGAATCTCATCGGCATTAATCATATGATAATCGTCTATGATCAAATATATCTCACCTATAAGAGTATTAAGAGCATGGATAATCGGAGGGACGATATCCTTTGCAATAATTCGTGTCTGGTTTTGGAGCAACGGGCCTATAATATCTTCAAGCCCGTTATTTGCTTCGATAAGAGCAGTAATAAAATATCGGAAAAAGACATCAAGATCATTGTCCGTATCGTCTATGGAATACCAGGCGGCCGGCACCTTATCTTGTTTAATCCATTGTCCTGCCAGCGAGGTTTTGCCACAACCGGCAGGTCCGGTAATAAGTATTAATTGGGAGTCTTTTCCTGTGCTGAGACGATCTGTGAGATGTTTGCGATTAAGCAAATTTGATTTAAGCAAGGGCAACTGGATTTTTGTTGGTATGATCATTAGACATCCCCTGCAAATTAGAGTGGGCACATCGAACAAACCAGCGAACCGGTTACATTTATCAGAGACATACAGACCGTTTAGCTTAACCGGTTTATATACTTAACATAAATCCATGTCAACCTTTTTGTTCGGCAGGGTAACCGATAGCCTTAACATGTTATATACAGGGCATTGACTCATTTGCCAGAAAACAAATGAGCCAGTTTTATTATTTATATCAGTGTGCCTATATATTCAATAATATTGTTTGTACCTTTAATATCACCCATTGCCATTATATGAATACCATCCGCATAATTGACTATCTGCTTGATAAAATCGCAGGTAATTTCAATACCGGATACGCCTTCGTTTTCCATGCGGGAAATAACTTCTTCCGGGACATCAATGCCTTCTACATTTTTGTTCATAAACCTTGCCATTTTTACGCTTTTTAAAGGCATCACCCCGATTAATATCGGCTTATTCAGCTTTTTTGCTTTTTCAATAAAACTTATAGCCCGCTTGGCATCATATACGACCTGAGTTTGGAAGAAATCAGCGCCTGCCTCAATTTTTTTTGACATTCTTTCTATTTCGCGATCCAAATCTCTTGATGTGGGCATAGCAGTACAAGCGACTTTAAAGTCCGTATGACCTCCGAATTCTTTATCATTAAAATCGACACCGCTGTTCATCTTTTTTATAAGCCGGATGAGCTCAAAAGTATTATAATCATAAACGGCCTTGGAAGGATAAGGCCCATGTTTTGGAGGATCACCGGTTGTTACCAGAATATTTCGTATACCAAGAGAATGTGCACCAAGCAGGTCTGCCTGTGTTCCCAAAAGGCTGCGGTCTCTGCATGTAAAATGGGGAATTGCTTCCACACCAAGTTTTGCCTGGATTAAGCTACCCATGGCAACAGAATTAATACGAAGATTTCCCATAGGGCAATCGTGAATATTTATTCCATCAAGGGCAAGATAATTTTGCGCTTTAGTCAATGAATCATCTGTCATAACACCGGTGACGGGCCCTAACTCTGTAGTAATAACAAAACTTTTGCCTAATTTTTCAGATAAACTCATAATTACTCCCTTTTAAGATTTTCCTAATCTTGAGCAAATTTCTACTGCTAAAGAAAAGATAATGTCTAAAGTTAAATGTTTGGTAATGTTTTTATCATACAATATTTTTACTTCAGGAGAAAATTCTTCATCTCCCTGCCAGTATAAAACAGCCACCGGAATGCGTGGTGTTATATCAAAGCGAAATGCCGCATCCGCCATATTAAGTGGAGTGCCGGAAAGCTGCATACAGGTTTTTTTGAATTCTTCTATATTATTGCCGTATAATTCGGAAATTAAATTAGTAGGTATTTCATGAGGGCCGCGAAAAAATGTAGCCCCACCGGGAAGATCTTTTTCCGAAATCCATTCATTACTAACTTCAATTTGTTTTGAATTTAAAAGATAGTATATAATAAACAGATAAAAATATTCATGAGGTCTTTTAATTGTTGTACCTATACATTCAATTTTATATTCATGAGGATATAAGATATATTTATCCCCCCAAACCGATAATGTATAATTCTTATTTACTTCATCGTATTTACAAAATTCCTTTTGGCAAATATCTTTCGGATTTTTACCGGCAAGCTTAGTAAAATAACTTTTATCGATCACTTGTAACATTTTTAAAAAATCGAACCTTTCTTCCACCAGCAGCGTGAAATACTCTCGTAAATGCACTTTAAATCATTATTGCTTTTAACCGAAAGGGTTCGAAGGGTCAAGGATTATACAATTGGCATAAAGGGTAATCGCATTTGGAGGTAAAGCCACCCATACAATCGACTGCTTTTTAGCTACTTGTTATTCAAGCGAATATAAGGTAGGATAAAAGTATTCTCTCCAGTTAGCATAAACCCATAGAAGGAGGCATAGAATGGACACGGCAACATCTGATGCCAAGGCTTTACAGTATCTGCTTGATAAAAGCGAACTTTATGACCTTGTGATGAAGTATGCCCGTTACACAGACAGGCGCGATATGACAGCACTCAGGGCTTTGTACCATGATGATGCAATAGAAGATCGTGGCAAAATGTTTAAAGGTCCGATAGACGAGTTCATAAAATGGGTATCTGTTGCTGCGAAAGAGTTTGAGTTAACCATGCACCGCATTTCAAACACGATTTTTGAGATAAACGGCAATAAGGCTCAGGGCGAGATCTACGCAGAAGCATACCACCGCACTTTTCCCCCGGATCAGAAAGATATTATTGCCTGCGGAAGGTATCTGGACCACTACGAAAAACGCGATGGTATCTGGAAATTCACCTATCGGACCAGCACTACAGACCGTTGTGAAATTCGCCCTGTTGATCCTATCTGGTACAAGGATTTTGTAGCCGGTTCTCCCAAAGGAATAGCGGGTGCAGATGATCCATCTTACAAAATTCTTACTATGTTTAAACGATGGGAGCGGCAATAACAGCGAGTAAGTTTGAATTTGTTGCTATCCTTGATATGGATATCAAGCGCCTGTCCGAAGAAAATTATATATCCATTGAGCCACTTTCAAAACGTTTCAGTTTGGTCAAGCTCAAGGCGGGGGAAAATTTCAACCGCAGGAATACATTGAGTATTTCGAGGATTGAAATTTGAGCCCAACGCAGAGATCGGCCAAAATGGGGCGTTTTGAAACTGGCTCCATCAATAATTAACAGCCTCTTCAATAAAGGAATGAGAATCTGAAGGGGCAAGGTTTACAGGTAAATCAATATGGATAAAAAGTGGGAAATGGTCAGAGGGGTAGCATTTTTCCCATCGCTGTTGAATAATTTTTGCGTCTAAGACCCTTACAGAAGGTGGGGCAAAAATATAATCAAACCTGAAACGGAAAAAATGTTTGCGGAACCCATGAAATGTAGCAGTATTTCGATTTTTTGGATATCGCACCCGGAAGGTGTCCACCAATGGTACAGGATTTATTGCAGCAACTTTGGTCTTGATTATTAATGGGCTTTTACCTTTTAAATATTGTACTGGCGTACTCCTTTCTCTTGCATTAAAATCTCCTGTCAGCATAAACGGATCCGGAAAAGAACGCTCATGAATTCGCTTGACTAACAATATAACGCTTTCTTTCCGTGAACGCTGGGAGAGGTGATCTAAATGGGTATTATAAACATAAAAAGCTTTTTGCGATTCTTTTTCAATCAACCGTATCCAAGTGCAGATACGAGGCATTATGTTTCCCCACCCTTTTGACCTCGGGATATCGGGTGTGTCTGACAACCAAAAGGTGCCTTCTTCAGATAGTGCAAACCGAGCATCATCATAAAAAATCGAGTTATGCAATCTTTTGGTGTTGCCTAAATTCCCGATACCGATATTCTCATATCCGGGAAGCATGTCACGGATTTCAGAAATTTGAAAATCTAAGGCTTCCTGTAGGCATAAAACATCAAGGCTATATTGATTCAAGATCTCATGCACAAGATTACGGCGATATTTCCAATGATTTCTGCCATCTCTCGCAGTCCCTCGCCGGATATTAAAGCTCATAACTTTCAAGTTCAAACCGGCATCCTGGGCTGGATCAAAAAAAGAATTTGTTTCCGGTTTGGTATTTTCTATCTGTGGATGCACTACAAAAGGCCAAGCAATTGGCCAGCGAGACATATCGATTGCTTTTTTGGCAAATTTAAATGTCATAATTTTATGTTTTTACCTTGAACAACATGTTTTGAATTTTTTATAATTCCTGTGTCAAACATATAGCAAATAATAAGCACTATACATATTAAAGCAAGCCTTATAGCGGTGTTCAAAATAATGTTAAGATTCAATTCGTATCTGGTACGCCCGGCTGGAATCGAACCAGCGATCTTCAGCTCCGGAGGCTGACGCCCTATCCACTGGGCTACGGGCGCATAACACTTACGTATAAGCTAAATTATATATGCTCGAAAGTCAAGTTTGAAAGCATTGCCTTGGCTTCGCCAACTACATACAAAGATCCGGTTATGCATATTACATCTTCGGGTAAAGCTGTTGTAATAGCATAATTAATTGCATTCTTTACTTCGGAAATTATTTTAATATCTTTAACATAATTTTTGGAAACCGCAAGAAGCGTTTCCGGTTCCAATGCCCTGTCTATCTGAGGTTTGGTAAGAATAACCCTGTTTGCAACAGATAGAATGCTTTTTAATATGGACTTATACGGTTTATCATCTAACATACCTGTAATAACAGTTATATTCCTGCCTTTATATTCTTTGGATAAAAACTTATTTAATGCTTGTGCGGCTCCTATATTATGGGCTCCATCAAGAATTACGCATGGAGAAGATGATATAATTTCAAGCCTTCCCGGCCAAATGGTTTGCTTAAGCCCTGCGCGAATGTGTTTTTCAGAAAGATCGATTTTATCTGCAAGCAGCTCACATGCTGCTAAAACAAGAGCGGCATTTTCGATCTGATGATCTCCATGCAGGCTTGTCTGCATATCCGGCCAGATATTTTTAATGCCAAAATATGTAAACGTCCCGTTTTCATTATTTTTGATTTTGAAATTATTCCCAAAAAGGTAGAAAGGAGCTCTTTTTTTAGATGATATATTTTTTAGAACATTTATTGCGCTCTTTTGCTTTGCGCCTGTTATTACAGGTTTTCCTCTTTTAATTATGCCGCCTTTTTCGCCTGCAATTTGTTCAATTGTATTGCCCAAGTATGTTTTATGCTCAATAGAAATATTGGTGATAATAGTTATCTCAGGCTTTATAATATTTGTTGCATCAAGTCTTCCACCCATTCCTGTTTCGATAACAGCCCAATCCACCTTTTCTTTGCTGAATTCATATAAAGCCATAGCGGTAGAAAACTCAAAAAACGTTGGTTCGCGCAAACCCTTATGAACCTGATTTACCGCATTGTATGATTCAACAACATTTTTATTGGATATGAGCCTATTGTTTATTTTGATTCTTTCATTGAAACTTACAAGATGTGGCGAGGTAAACAGGCCGACTTTAAACCCGGCTTTTTGTAAAATAGCAGATAATGCGGATGCGACAGAGCCTTTCCCGTTTGTTCCTGCAACATGTATGCATGCATAATTGTTTTGGGGATTTTGCAATGCGCCAAGAATATTTTTTATTGTTCCAAGTCCAAGTTTAATCCCGAATCTTCTTAAACTATACATTTGGTTCAGGCAATCATTATAAGCCTTATTTCCCATAGATCTTTTCCCGGCAAATTAGGGTTAATACAAAAAGCCCGGCAAAAACAGATTTCTTGCCGGGCTTTTATTTTAAGGTATCTTAACGTTATTTTCTGTATTTACTTCTGGAAATAGCTATTCTTTCTCTTCTTAAAGCTTCTCGCTGTTTGCGCCGCCTGAATTCGCTCGGTTTTTCATAACTCTTTTTTAATTTCAACCGCTTGAAAAGGCCGTCATTTTGAATCTTTTTTTTCAAAATTCGTATAGCTTTTTCAAGGTCGTTATCAAAAACCTTGACTTGGATTTCCTTCAAATTTTCTCGCCCCCTTCTTTACACCAGATGAATTTAGGCTTGTTAATCCTATTTCCGATGTTTTTTTACATATATATTTTGGCAATTTTTCTTTATATCTTCGTAAAAAATCAAACAGCTATTTTCCATTTGGTGAGAAAGGGTTTTTCTCTACCGATGATTGAAACAAAACTTATGGATCTTTACGAGTTTTTCTTATTAACTTAATATTTGTATCTAAGCAAGAAAAATTATCAACCAAAATACAGCTTTTTGCAAATATATTTATAAGCCAAAACCATCATGAAAGTTTTGAAAGAAGATCTGCCTGCACCTCTTTTACGCCGGGGGTTCCGTCAAGTATGATGTATTTTAAAGAAGTTGTATTTTTGGCAAGATCTTTAAAATAATATGACGATGCAAGCGTGCCGTTGTTTGTATCATAATATATATCATGGCGTTTGTTTATTGCAGCTTCATCCTGATCATCGGCTCTTGTCTTAAGACCGCCTCCGCATACACGGCATTTATCACCATTTGGTTTAATTGCATCTATGTATATATTATTAGGATGATTGTTATCATTTTCGCAAAGCCTGCGACCCATAATCCTGTTTTTTGCTATTTCCCGATCAAGAGTTATTTCAACTACTATATCAAGATTGATACCAGCCTTTTTCAATTCCTCGTCAAGCTTTATTGCCTGGTTTTTATTTCTGGGGAAACCATCTAACAGCCAGCCGTTATTACAATCCGGTTGTTTCATTCTGTCAAGTATCATAGGAATCGTAATTTCATCCGGCACCAAATCCCCTTTGTCTATATATGCCTTTGCTTTTGCACCAAGTTCTGTTCCTTTTGAAATATTGTCGCGGAATATAGCACCTGATTCAATATGAGGGGTATTATATTTATCCTTCAAAATGGCTCCCTGGGTTCCCTTACCGCTACCGTTTGGCCCGAAAAACAAAATGTTCATTTAAATTCTCCTTTTCTTATTTCCTGGTGATATTTACACAATTATTAATATGAATGATTTTTCATAAAATCAGAAGTTAAAACAGTTTATACAGATATTTTGCTTTAAATATAGAAATGATATAATAATGTCAAGTGCAAGAAACGGCGAAAACCTTAATAAAGCTTATATAGCCAATTCTGTTTATGTGTTAACATATAAGACAGGCTTACAATCTGTTGCAGATTTTTATAGCTGCCTGGAATCCGGAAGCATTTTTCTTATAAAATATTGCCTTGGTTATCAATCTATTATAAAATGTGAGACAAAATTTTTATCAAATCAATTGCTCAAATAAAAAAGGAGGAAGCTGATGCCATTTAAACAAAATCTCATAAATAAGATCCGAATAGATAAGATGGCAAATAAAGTGCTTAGCTCCATTGGACCTCCGGATAGCGGGCATAAACTTGATAAGGAAACAATGCGAAACATTATTTTTATGGTTAATTATCAGCAAAGAAATGAAAGAGACCTGGAATTATTTGTAGAAAATACTGATAATGATATTAAAAAGATCCTCGTTCTTGACAATGCACTGCCCTTATACAATACGACAGTGGATGATGTTGTTTTGCGCAAAAGCCCGACTCTTAAGGAAATGATTAGTTTTCGTAATGCCCGCAAAATATTAAGCGACTCGGATGTGCTTTTATGCAAAAAAGAAGACAGTGTAATATTTTTCCAAAATGAATGTCTTGCATTACTTGATCTATCATTTATCAAATCGGATATACAAGATATTGAAAATGATGGCCGCACTTCTCTTGAAAGAGCTTACAGCGACGGAATTATTGAAACTCTTGGGTTGTTTTCAGAGCTTCTTGGTTTTTGCCCGCTGCCGCATAATTTTTTAATTGCTAATCATATTGTAATCGGAACATCAACTAAAAAGCAAAACGGAGAAACCCGCTTTGGCCCGATAGTTATTTACAGCATGATTCATAATACAATTAAACTGATTGATGAAAAAATAGGAATCCATGAAAAAGAAAAAATCGAACTTATTCACAAAATAGCAGCCGGCAAGGAAAAAGCCTCAGAAGAAGGGCCGGAAGTGTTTCAATATCTGACAAATATGGTGCTGATAAATAATCAACAATCACTTTGATTTATTGCTATTATGAAAAATTGATCGGCTTGTGTTTGCAGAAAGGAATTTTTTCTTTTATATGATTGGCTTTTAATAGAAACCACTTAAAACCTGGTTTAAAATCAATCCTGCTTTATGACATACCTATTAAACTACTTCTACTGGCTGGACTTTTGCTCTTGTCTTTCTCTTTGGCACTACCACCTTTTCAGGCAATGATGCAAGAGCCAACTTTTCTTCCGTCCGGATGCCTTTATCCGCTATTTTTTTTAATTGGTTTGTAATAGACTCTAATGCCTTTGCTTTTTTTTCTTCAGCCTCGGCTCTTCTTTCAGCAGCTTCTGCCACCCTTTTTTGGCTGTCTGCAATGCCTTCCATTATCTTGTTAAATGAAGGCAGATGCTCTGATGCAATAGTTTTAATAAAATTGTTTACATCCAGAGTTTCTTTACTTCTTTGCTTATCCTGGCCTGAATATTTTCCATCGTACGGTTTGCGATTTCTGTCAAATCGCTTGTTAGTTCTAAGATTATGAATAAAATCATCCACCATTATAAACCTCCTGAAAAAAATTATTAAAAAACGGGTCTTTTTGTTTTCAATGCCAAATCTGGAAAAACCGCAGTGTGATATCGAAAGAAAAAGGATTTGCTTATTATTTAAGAAAAGCGGATTATGATATTTACATTATAAATACCAATAAATAAAAGTCAAGAACTGGTTTAAAATAATGCAAAATAAAGCGATTTTTCACAGCAATAAAAATCTCTTTGCCCTGGATAATTGTTTCTGCTATGAAACAAAAATTGATAAGCCTGTTTTTAATCCATTTGCTTTTTTGCTCGTTGTCTTTTGATATAGCACCGTGCAAATAAGTGTAATTTGTTTCTTGTAATTCGCAAGCCTTGCTTATAAAGCTTTTTTGCAAAACCTTAATATTGAGCCTTTTTCGGGATTGTTAAAAATTATAAATTGAAGTAATAAAATATTCATGTTCGGATAACAACACAGGCAGATATAAATAATTTCATTGAGTTTAATATATAAATACAGGAGGGAATGATTGCTATGACTGAAATTATTGACATTAAGGCAAGAGAGATTTTGGATTCCAGAGGAAATCCAACAGTAGAGGTAGATGTATTCGTTGCCTGTGGAGCTATGGGCCGAGCGGCAGTTCCCTCCGGGGCTTCAACCGGAACACGTGAAGCCTTAGAGCTTCGTGATAAAAAAGCAAAAAGATATGGTGGCAAGGGTGTTACAACTGCTGTAAAAAATGTACTTACCACAATTGCTCCTGCAATCCGGGGCATGGATGCAGCGGATCAGACGGCGCTCGATAAGCAAATGATCAAACTCGACGGAACTCCCAACAAGTCAAAATTAGGAGCCAATGCAATCTTAGGTGTCTCTATGGCTGCATGCAGAGCTGCGGCCGCTGCTTTAGGCTTGCCCCTCTACCGTTATATAGGAGGCATTAATGCGCGATATCTGCCCCTTCCCATGATGAATATAATAAACGGCGGGGCTCATGCCTCAAACAATCTTGATATACAGGAATTTATGATAATTCCAGTTGGTGCAAAAAACATAGCAGAAGCTATTCGCATGGGAGCTGAAACTTTTCACAGCTTAAAAAAAATACTTAAAGACAAAGGCCTAAATACCGGGGTAGGCGATGAAGGCGGGTTTGCGCCTGATCTTTCTTCAAATGAGGAAGCTATTAAAAACATAATACTTGCAATAGAAGCTGCCGGATACAAGCCCGGTGATGATATTGGAATAGGGCTTGATGCTGCCGCAAGCGAATTCTATAAAAAAGGGAAGTACAATCTAAGCTCTGAAGGCAAACTTCTTTCAGCAAAGCAAATGATAGATTATTATGAAAACTTGATTCATAAATACCCTATATTCTCGATTGAAGACGGCCTTGCAGAACAGGATTGGAAAGGCTGGAGTGCTATGACAGAACGTCTTGAGGCAAGCATACAGATTGTTGGTGATGATATATTTGTCACAAATCCTGCTATATTTGCAAAAGGCATAGAACAAGGAATAGCAAATTCCATACTAATAAAGCTTAATCAAATAGGAACCGTAACGGAAACACTTGATACTATTGAAATGGCCAAACAGGCAGGTTATACAACAGTAATATCCCACAGATCCGGCGAAACGGAAGATGCATTTATAGCTGATCTGGCTGTTGGAATAAACGGAGGCCAGATAAAAACAGGGTCAATGTCAAGAAGCGACAGAGTTGCTAAATATAACCAGCTTGCAAGAATTGAAGAAGAGTTGGGAGAAGGAGCGCTTTTTTCCGAAGAAGTACTATAAACAATGATTCAGGATTCAAGTATCCGTATTTCTTGAATCCTCGAATCCTTACCTCCTGGAAACCCTTTTAGTTAACAACAAATCAGATACAAGAGGCGCTTATATGGGAAATGATACAAAGTATATTTTTGTTACCGGTGGTGTTCTTTCTTCTCTCGGAAAAGGGCTTGCTTCTGCATCTATAGGAGCTCTTCTGGAAAGTCGCGGACTTTCTGTTACTATTCAAAAACTTGATCCATACATTAACGTTGACCCCGGTACAATGAATCCTTTTCAGCATGGAGAGGTTTTTGTTACTGACGATGGCTCCGAAACCGATCTTGACCTCGGGCATTATGAACGCTTTACAACAATCAAGTTGGGACAGGACAACAACTTTACTACGGGCAAGATTTATTATTCCGTGATATCAAAGGAAAGACGCGGAGATTATCTGGGTGGGACAGTTCAGGTTATACCGCATATAACAGATGAAATTAAAAAAGACATAAAGCTGGTATCGGATGGAGTAGATGTTGTTATTGTGGAAATAGGTGGCACTATCGGGGATATAGAAAGCCTCCCCTTCCTTGAAGCTATACGTCAATTTAAGGCTGATGTTGGAAAAGAAAACGTTATTTATATCCATCTTACTCTGGTTCCTTATATAGCAACAGCTGGCGAAGTCAAAACCAAGCCAACACAACACAGTGTTAAAGAATTACGAAGCATTGGAATTCAGCCTGATATACTTCTTTGCAGAACAGACAGATTCCTGTCTAAAGAAATAAAGGCCAAGATAGCACTTTTCTGCAATGTTGGCGTTGATGCCGTTATTACAGCAAAGGATGTTGAATCTATTTATGAAGTTCCACTTATATTTCATAATGAAGGGCTTGATGATAAAATCATAGAACTTTTAAATATCTGGACAAGGGCACCCCGTCTTGACGCATGGGAAGATCTTGTCAGAAGGGTCAATTCACTCAAACATTGTGTCAAAATAGCTGTTGTAGGAAAATATACCAATCTTACAGAATCTTATAAGAGTTTGAACGAAGCTCTTTACCACGGCGGTTTCTCCAATGATTCCAAAGTAGATCTTTGCTTTGTTGATTCTGAAAATATAAACGCGGATAATTGCAAAGAAGTACTTTGTGATGCGGACGGCATATTGGTCCCGGGCGGATTCGGTTCACGAGGAATAGAAGGAAAAATCCTGGCGGCCCAATATGCCAGGGTAAATAAGATTCCTTATTTCGGCATATGTCTTGGAATGCAGCTTGCGGTAGTAGAATTTGCCCGAAATGTTGCACAAATGACATCGGCCAATAGTTCGGAATTTGACGAAAAAACTCAGTTTCCTGTTATATACCTTATGCTTTCATGGTATGATGAAAAAACCAAAACAACACAAACAAGAGATATAACTTCTGAAAAAGGCGGTACAATGAGACTTGGTGCCTATCCGTGTATTTTAAAGGAAGGAACTCTCGCTCAAAAGGCTTATGGCATAGGCGAAATTTCCGAAAGGCACAGGCACAGATATGAGTTCAACAATGAGCTTAAACAAAAGCTCGAAGAAAACGGTCTTATTATAAGCGGAACTTCACCAAGCAAAGACCTAGTAGAAATAGTCGAAATCCCGGAACATCCCTGGTTTCTTGGATGCCAGTTTCATCCGGAATTCAAGTCACGTCCCATGAATACTCACCCTCTATTCAAGTCATTTATTGAAGCAGCATTAAAAAAGAAGCTTGCCGCACAATAGGTGAGCCACTTTCAAAACGTTTCAGTTTGGTCAAGCTCAAGGCGGGCGAAAATTTCAACCGCAGGAATACATTGAGTATTTCGAGGATAGCGCTAATGCTTCACTTCGTGCGAAATTTGAGCCCAACGCTTAAGATCGGCCAAAATGGGGCGTGTTGAAACTGGCTCAGGTGTTAAGTTTGGCAATCTGCTGCTTTGCCAGGGACATAGATCACTTGAGTTTTGATACGATAAATTCAGCCGTCTTTTCAGCTGATACGCCAAAGAGATCATCCAGTTCGATCCAGTTCAGATAATTGTCATCCCAGGGGATGCTGTTTTCCTGAACAATATTTTTTATATGATCATATTTTCCGCCAAGGGCTTTAATTTTTACAGGAAGAGGCACATTTTCTTTAAACGAAATATTTAACAAAAGAAGGTGTTCTATAATATTGGAGCGTTGAGGAGAAGATGATATAACAGGAATTACAATTATGCTGCGATTATCCTTTCTTCCTTTTCCTATATAAACATTGCCGCTTTGGACAATAATTTTTTTTGAGCCCTTAAGACGGGTATCCGATTCCACCCTTGATGGAATTGATTTTAATACGCCTTCTTTTTTTATTACTTCAATAGAAGCATCTTCAGTAAGTTCTCCAAGCAGATCCAGCCCTCCTATCTTATAAAGAATATAACCATTAATATCCGAAACAATTTCCTGTAGATTTTTTAATACTATTATATTTTTGTTTATAAGCTGGGACGGATTTAAACTATTGGAATTTAACACATCAAACAAAATACCGTATAGTTTTTCGCTTATACGGCTAGTTCCTACAGTAACTGTTTTAGCCTGATGCTTTATCGCATCTATAGGCCTTATCATAAGGTTTATAGATTCGCCCAGGAATTTAAAAAGGGTATCTATCATGTTTTTTGCAGTTCCTTTTATCCCGAAATCAAGTTCAAAATCGGAAACCGGAAGCTTGCCCGAAAGATACTTGCATAGTAAAATAAGACTTAAAGCTGCATCAAACCCAAGGATTGAAGGAAGTTGTTTTTCAGCTCTTCTTCGCCTGAACTCATTATAAAAATAAGCTATTTTTTCTCTAAATGTTTTCTCAAGAATCAGTTCATAGATATCTGTACCCTTTTTGAGCTGCTCATCTATAGTATTTTGCAATTCTTCTCTGAACTTGTATATAAAACTTGAGCCTTCGTTTATCGACAATGCTGCATAATATCCCCAGATATGTCCCGCAAGGGTGTTTAATATAGGCGCCAGGTGCTGGCCAACCGCAGGAACATAAAAAACATCTTCAGCATACTGCTCAAATCTTTCCTCTCCTTCATCCGCAATAACAACCGGAGCAGCTTTATGGGCTTTGAATATGGCAGTATCTTTTACTATATCTCCGATTACATTTCCTCTTGTGCCAGCACTGCATATTATAATTAATGGTTCTGATGAAAGGTCTATATGTTTTTTATCTTCCACATAATCAGACGATATTGTTTTATAACACAATTCACTTAATTTTATTCTTATTTCATCAGCAGAAGCCTTGTTCGGACCACTGCCGACTGTTGCCCAATAAGTTTTAGTAACAGCAAGCCTTCTTGCTGATTTTTCTATCGCTTCTTTCATCGAAAGTACTTTTCTCATGTGCGAAGATATTTCGAGAAGACTTACAACCTCATCCGATACAAAATTGCCGTTTCTCCTCCCATTAATTTGAGCTATAAAAAGGCCAAGAACTGCGCCGGCAACAATTTGGCAGTAAAAAGCTTTTGTTGATGCTACCGACATTTCAATATCTCTGCCGCTGCTGGTATAGATAACACCATCAACCTTAAAAGCTATATCCGAATCTCTCCTGTTTACAATTGCAAGAGTTTTAGCGCCTCTTTTTTTTACCATTTCTACAGCGCGGTTAGTATCTGTTGTTGTTCCGGACTGGCTTATTGCTACAACAAGAGTATCCGACATGCTGGTTGATATCTCTTCGGAATCGAGCATAAATCCGCTAAGTTCCGAAGCTTTATGTGCCCCAATATGAATCTGTGGATCATTTAGGTAGTAATTAAGAATATCTGAACAAGCCAGTGCAGCAACTCCGGCTGTTCCCTGGCCTGCAAAAAGAATCCGTCTTATTTTCTTTTCGCTAAAAGCCTTTTTAACAGATTCAGGAAATTCTTTTTCTGAAAGAAAAGCAGAATACTTTTTTCCGTCAGCACTTGTTTTCCAACGATTTAAAAGAGTTTTTTCAACCGATAAAGGCGATTCCGATATCTCTTTTAAAAAGTAATGTGGATAATTCTGACGGTCTATATCTCTTGAAGTAATGCCGGTATGCTTTAAATCTTTATCTTCGATACAAACTGGCATTTTATCATAATACATTGCTTTTATACCGGAAATACCGCCACAAGATTCCTGGGACAATATAAATATTTGCCCTTGTGTGCTTCCGTTATTGCTTTGTACAATTTTATCGCCTTCCATCTTGATATAATTTTGAGTCTCTTCTACGAATCCGTAAACTTCGGATGCAGGCATGTAGCTATCTTTTCCGATTCCTATAAAAAATGCCTGTCCGCTTCCCTTATGTGCAAGATAAATTCTTCCCGGGTCAAGATTAGTATGCATTGTTATGGCATGAGATCCCTCAAAATCATTTACGGCAAGACGAAATGATTCTTCAATATCAAACCCTTTGCTTAAATATTTTTCAATCTGATGCGGTATAATCTTGGTATCAGTGGTTATCTCGCTACCAAAAGAATTGCCGCAACTTTCATATTCCTTTTTGAGTTCAAGATAATTATCGATATCACCGTTTAAGCACACATGTATTATGCCTTGTTTCCATGAACCGAATCCGGCTTTGCTTCCATCAACCGGATGACAATTCGCTTCCGTTATTGCACCCACCGAAGCCCAGCGGGTATGAGATGAAACTGTGTGATATTTGTTTTTAAAAGACACGAGTATTTGCAGAATACGGTCATCTTTAATCTGATTTCGCAAAAAATTTATATTGTCTCCAAGGCTTCCTATCTCTGCTGCTACTTTATAAACAAGAGCCACACTGACAAGAGATTCCGCTGCTTTTTCTTCTGTTCTGCTTATTGATATCCCGCCATTTAGCAGGATATCGCAGCTTGAACGTTCTTTTAAGCTTTTTGCCAGCTTCTTTTTTGTGATTTCTTTTTCAAATTTATTATATTCCCCGGTATCTAAAACAAACATCAATGAAATACCGGCTGAATCACGGCCTCTTACTTCAAGCCGGTCCATACTGTTAAACACTGCATTTATATTTTTATAGATGGTAACAGATGAAAAATTGAAATTATTATCCGCAGCGCCTATCAGATTGTAGATCTTTGAAACATTGTGTCCGATTTCGTTTGAAAGAATCCATGAAACATCTTTAAGATCTTCAATTCGTTTTGATATTGTTTCAACTGCCGAAGGCTCAAGAACTCCCATTTTTGCTGCAAGGATTTTTGATTCCGAATCAATAAATTTGTTTATTCGTTTTGAAAGCTCAATAATCTTGTTCTGAATATTTTTGTTTTCAAATATTTCAAAAAAGCATTCATTACTTTTTAATTCCCGTACATTTGCAAGCAGGGATGCGACCATATCTTTGCCGCAGAAATAATTTTCATCTAAAGAAAATTTGTTTTTTACGCAAAGTTCAAATGAACGGGACTCAATTTTTTCTATGCTATTTTCAAGAAAGGCAATATCAATATTTGCGGCAGGTTTATTACTTTTATTAAAAGAAATAATACACGCAATTCCGCAACATAAAACATTTTTAGGGCATGGAAAAATAATAATAGAAAAATCAGGGGTATTTGCCGGGTCTTTTCCAAAATAAACATCGGCTAAAAGCAAAGCCGTCATTCTTCCAGATACTTTTTTCATGAAGCCGGAAAACATATAGTAATATTTAGATTTTATTATTTTATTTTTAAAATATTTGATAAGGTGCATAAATTTATAACTCCTATACACAAAACGATCTCAGATTAAAAAACCCTAATGGTTCAGATACTTTTTTTATCAATAAATTTTAATATCTTATTTATATCTTCGGGTTTGTCCACACCTATGCTTTCATACCTGGTTAAAACAACATGCACAGGAATGTCATTTTCAAGCAGTCTTAGCTGCTCAAGCTTTTCAGCTGCTTCAAGATTGCTTGGCCCCAAAGAAACAAATTTTACCAGAGTATTCATCCGGAATGCATATAATCCGATATGGCCATAAAACTCCCCATCCTGACCGTCACGATAACATGGAATTGCCATACGCGAAAAATACAGGGCGTTTCCTGTTTTTGAAAATACCACTTTTACCTGATTAATATTTCCGGCTTCATTATTTTGGATCTTTCTTGCAAGAGTTGAAACAAGTATTTTTGGGGATGCAAAAGGCTTTACTATTTGTGTAAGCATATCAGGGTTAAGAAGCGGCTCATCTCCTTGTATATTCACAATTATGGAATCATCGGAAAGATTTAATATTTGAGCAGCTTCCAAAACCCTGTCTGTTCCGCTGGGATGGTCTTTTCTGGTTTCAACTACCGGAACATCAAGGGCTTTTGCGGCAGAAACGATGCGCTTGTCATCTGTTGCAAGAACAACCTTTGAAAGTTCCGGACATTTTCTTGCATTATTAAATACATGCCAGAACATAGGCTTTCCCGCAATATCGGCAAGAGGCTTTCCAGGAAATCGGGTTGATTCATAACGAGCCGGAATAATACCGTAACATTTATATTGTTTGTCCATTTATATTTTATTTATGAAAATTTATGAGAAAATAGGTTCATTGATTTGCTGTACCTTAACTTCCAATACATTTGAGCTATCAAATTCATATCTTAAATTATTCAAATAAGCAAGAAAGCCGTCAAAACTAAAATATTGACGGCTTTTTAAAATTTCTTTTGAATTTACCATGGAGGCACTAAATGTATGATAAACATTTCTCAAATTTTTTAATAAATTATTTATCTCTGAAATCGATCAGATTATAGGAAGCAAAAAAAGATGCTTTTATAAAGCTTTATATATAATACATTTGACAGAGTTGTAAAAAGAGTTCTATACAAGAAACGAGAAAAAAAATATCAGTGAAGTTATTTAAATAGAGAAAAATATATTCGATTTAAAATGAAAGTCCTTTTAGTAAGACCACACGCATATCTGCCAACCTCACGGTGGCTTCAGTCCATGTTGTTGCTTGAACCCTACGCTCAGGAACTTATTGCCGGAGCTATACAGCCCCCACATGATGTAAAAATCTGTGATCTGGCAGTTGAAAAACACCCGATAAAAGCGTTTACACAAGTACTGAAAAAATACCATCCCGACTTTATTGGTTTCGGAGGCTTTTCCGGGCAATATCAAATCAATCGGAAACTGGCGGGTATATCTAAAGAGATACTGCCTGATGCTTTGACTTGCCTTGGCGGAATACACGCTTCCAGTTATCCTACAGATTGCAAGGCTCCGGAGCTATTTGACCTCATTGTTAGGGGAGACGGGGTTTCAGCCATTAAGGTCATCTTAAAAGCACTGGAAAACGGAAAGCCTGTTCCTGAAAGTGAATGGATTATACCCACAAATTCTCCAAATTTTGACCACCTGGCTTCCCAGACACCGCCACCGATTCATCCTGATGGTATTAACACCCGTCCTAGGCGCGATCTGATAGATATATCGAACTATTACTGCATCTGCTACGGCGAACCCAAGCAGAAGATGAAAACTCTTTTTCCAAGAATTGCTTGTGTGAGAACAAGTGTGGGGTGTCCGAACAGATGCAGTTTTTGTGTTGTTCACTTTCTTGCAAATGGCAAATACCTCCAGCGCAGCATAGAAGATGTAGTTGATGAGATTGCATCACTTCCTCAGGAATACATCTATTTTGTTGATGATGAAACTTTTATAAATGCCAAGCGAATGACACAGCTTGCCGAAATGCTTATAGAGAGAGGAGTAAAGAAAAAATATCTCTCATGGGCAAGAAGTGATACAATTTGCAGGCATCCGGATCTTTTTGCTTTATGGAAAAAAGCCGGCCTCGAACTTGTTTATGTTGGTTTCGAATCGCTGGAAGAAAAGAATCTGACGGGATACAACAAAAACGCCACGCCCGATCAAAACCGGAAAGCAAGACAGATACTGCGGGATCTTAATTTAAACATTCATGCCGCATTGATGGTAAATCCTGATTTCGATAAAGAAGATTTTGAAATCCTTCATAAGACGATAGAAGAACTTGCACCTGCTGAATATGCTTTCACAGTTTTATCTCCTCCGCCGGGAACGAAAGCTTTCAATGATGCAAAAGATACTTTTATTTGTGAAGACCCTTGTCTTTATTACGATTGCCTTCACACCATTTTGCCAACCAAACTTCCTTTAAAAACATTCTATCGCTATTTTTCAATCCTTTACGGAAAAGGCGCAGCCAGAATTCCACCACGCATCAACAAGGTCAAAGTGCCGATCAAAGATTTTGTGAAATTATTCTGGCAAGGAATCAAGTTTGCCCGTCAACTTCACGGCATGTACCGTGATTATGACAGGAAATACTGGTAATATTTCTCATAAATTTTCAACTACCCTGTAATCTCCTTATTATAGTTATAGTTTGACACCCGCGGTAGCCGGTGATATAAATTGATTTAATGACATGGGCTTTAAAAAACCCTTAACTATTAAGGCACATAGTTGCCTGGAGGAGCGTATGTTTGGACTTGGAATGCAGGAACTTATAATAATATTGGTTATAGTTCTAATTATTTTTGGAGCAGGTAAACTTCCGGAAATAGGAGCAGGAATGGGAAAAGCCATTAAAAACTTTAAATCCGCAACTTCCGATGAAGAGAAAAAAGATCGTGAAAAAATAGATGAGAATAAAAAAGCGTGATAGTCTGATAAGTTTTCCAATCTCTAATTCAACCGATAAAAAAACAGCCTCTTAAAAAAACTGCTTTACCTGCCAAAGTATATAAAGGATGCAGTTGAACAAGCTTTTTCTAACCCACAAAACCTTATTTAATCTCAACCAACCGAAAAAGCCAACATAACAAATATTTATACCATATATGGTTGCTTTTGCAAGATGTTAAAACGGTATATCGTCATCCTGCGCGTTATTATGCATTGGGCCAGGAGCACCGCGATCCATTGCATCATTATTAAAGTCTTTTCTGGGTGAATCACCCGAATCTTTTCTGTCAAGAAATTGCATATCGGAAGCTACGATTTCAGTTGTGTATCTTTTATTTCCGTCTTTGTCATCCCAGGCCCTTGTCTGAAGCCGGCCTTCAATATAAATCTGTTTCCCTTTAGAAAGATATTCTCCGCATATTTCACCAAGTTTGCCAAAAGCTACTATACGATGCCATTCGGTACGTTCTTTTTTTTCACCGCTTGCCTTATCTTTCCAATCTTCAGATGTTGCGATAGTGAAATTAGCAATTGCAACTCCTGCATTTGTATAACGGATCTCCGGATCTTTGCCCAGCCTACCGATTAACATCACTTTGTTCAGACCTGACATCTTTTATCTCCCTGTGTAATATGTTTGTTTATAATACGAGGCCATTGAAGACGTACCTGAGTATCAATACATAAAATACATAATATCTGTCAACCGTATTAAATTAGAATCGGAGATATTATATTCTGCCGGATCGATTCAAATAACATGTTGATATTAACAACATGAGAGCAATACATGTTGATGCATTAGATTTGTGAATGCTAATATCTTATACGAAAGTCTTATAATGCGATAAAAGAGATTTCACTTTTAAATTATCTGTAGCAAATTCTATATCAAATTTATTTTTGAAAACAATATTGTGAAACTCTTCCTGCTGAATCGCTGATAAGGAATCGTAAAGCTCCGCCCAATCAGAAGCCCCGTTATTTTTATGATCTTCCCTATAAATAATGTATCTGTCAGGCATTAAAATTAATCTCTTAAATTCGTCAATATTTTTTCCAAATGCCGCCTCAAAAAACTTTCTTTTAGGGCTAACAACACCATGTGTTGCATTAAGAATACACTGGATACCTTTAAGATACCTTTGGTTCCAATTTTGCCCAACAAACTTTCTGTCTTTATTGTTTATAGGAATATATTTGTTTATATTAATTCTCTCCCATAAATTTGCTCTAACATCCTTATCCAATACTTTTATAAAACATATTTAATCTCCCCGAGATCTAAGAAAAACAGAAAGTTTCATAAGAACGAGATGAGAATACTTATTACAAATGTTTATTCAGTAACAATTTTTCTTCTACTCCATTTTGATAGATAAAAGAACATACTTTCCTTGTGAATATGGGATTAGCTTTATGAATAACCCTATGATGATTGGGGCAGAGAACTACTATATTGCTGGCATCATTATTCAAGGAATTTACAAAGAAATTGATATGGTGTGCCTCAACTATAAGGCAGTTATATTTCTTACCAAAGTTGTCACCGCAAATTTGGCACCTGTATCTATAGAAAAGCTTTAAACTCTCCCCAATTGCCCTGTCAAGTCTGCGTATCTTGATTAATTGCTTTTTAGTTTCAATTCTCGCAGAATTATCTACTATTTTGTAATTCGATTGGAATTCAAAGTCTTCTTCATCTATTTCAGAAATGAAATGTTTGGCTTGTACTGAGTCGGAAAAAGTAATATGCTCTAAGAAAAAAGTGTTTTCGAGCGATGTAGTGTACAAGACAATATATTCTCTTTTTTCTTCAGGCACCCGTATATTTTTCTTTGTAATAATCCGTTTACTCTCTAAATAATTGAGGCTTGATTGAAATATTTCACGAAGTTTTTTTGCAAAAGCGCTTTGCGGTGAGTAACGGATTTGCAATATATCAACATGCCCAGTGTATTTCTGTTCATCAAAAGCTTGGTTTATTAACTTTACCTGGTAAGTGTGTCCATCCAGGCTCACTTTTATGTTTCTCTTTTCCCCTCTTTTCAAGTAACGCTTCATTCGTTCTTTGAAAACTACTTGGATTGAAACGGGGATAGAAAATCCTTCCCGTAAAACTGACCGGTCAATCTCTTTTTTATAAATATAAAATTGCTCTTCTATCAATGAGTTGCCTGATCATGTGCTTATTTTATGATTCTATTTTTGCTATTTTTCATCGTTAACATATTTTTTTGAAAGTTCTTCATATATAAAAGACCTTGTATTCCCTTCTATAACCTTAAAATAATCTTCTTTTGGTACAACCCAAATAGGATCATATATCCCGCCATTACGCTCAATATGTTCCTTTAATTTCTCATACTGATCATTACCTTCAGCAAGAGCAAATTTTATTTTTTCTTGTGTTACTCTGTCATTTAATCTTGTATCTAAAAAGTATTGTATTCGGGGATTCTCAATATCGAGGATGAGTTTTTTTAAGGGAATTTTTAACCGGTTAATTTCTGTTGGAATACCGTCAAGTTGTACAATTATATTTTCCAAGACCACCCCTTAGACGTATTGTCCTAGTTGATAGTTTATAAGAGCTAATTTTTTCCGGCCAACTATATGAAAAATAACAATTGTGTGTCAAGAAGAAACCGTATACAAAATACAGATAAATAGATGAAATCTGGAGTTATTTGTTCTTCTCTTTTTTATGTTGTGTCGTGCTACACTTTAAGTATTATTACATTGTTCAATCATTTTACACTCATCCCACAGAAGAAGTAGCCAAACGATTCATGGGTGTAAATAAATAACTGACAAAATATCCCCATGCTTCAGGCATACGAGAAGAAAGTCTTTGAGATAGCAGACTTAATGTAATGCCATTGCCACAATTTAAGATTTTCGCAGATGTTTACACGAAAAATATTATGTGCTATACGTTTAGTTAAATTATAAAATTTTTAACAGTTTGAAATATATTGGATTTAAAGGAGCATAATTGATAACACTTGATTTTAATAAAACAAATGGCTTTATTCCTGCCATTGCGCAGGACTATGAAACAGGCGAGGTTTTGATGCTTGCGTATATGAATCAGGATGCATGGGAAAAAACCCTTGAAACAGGCAAAGCAACCTATTTTAGCAGAAGCCGGCAAAAACTCTGGATTAAAGGGGAAACTTCGGGTAATCTCCAGATTGTTAAAGAAATATTGGTAGATTGTGATGATGATACGGTTTTGTTGAAGGTTGAGCAAATCGGTGGAGCTGCCTGCCATACAGGCCATAAAAGCTGTTTTTACAGAAAGGTAGAAAACGGTTCTTTAAAGAAGATAAGTGAGCCGGTATTTAATCCTGATGAGGTGTACAAAAAATGAATGAAAAATTAAAACTGGGAATTCCCAAAGGAAGCCTGGAAAGTGCAACGATTGCTCTTTTCAAACGTTCAGGCTGGAATATAAACGTTAACGGAAGAAGCTATTTCCCTGAAATAAATGATGATGCTATTGATTGCGCAATTTGCAGGGCACAGGAGATGTCGATATATGTTGAAAACGAAACTCTCGATGCAGCGCTTACAGGCAAAGACTGGATAGCCGAAAACAATTCCGATGTTCATGTTATTACAGATCTTGTTTATTCAAAGGTAAGCTCAAGACCCGCAAAATGGGTTATTGCCGTGGGATATGATTCGCCATTCAAAAAAATTGAGGATCTTGAAGGAAAAAAGATTTCAACCGAACTCGTTAAACATACGAAACGATATTTTAAAGAACGAAATATCAATGTAAATGTTGAGTTTTCATGGGGAGCAACGGAAGCAAAAATTGTATCCGGGCTGGCTGATGCTATTGTAGAAGTTACGGAAACGGGAAGTACTATCAAAGCTCACGGTCTGCGCATTATTCATGAAATGATGCAGACAAATACCCAGCTTATTGCAAATCATAAGGTATGGGAAAACAAAGTCAAGCGTGAAAAAATTGAGCAGATAGCACTTCTTTTAAAAGGAGCACTTCTTGCAGAAAAACTTGTTGGACTTAAAATGAATGTCTCCCAGGAAAATCTTGAAAAAATTGTATCTTTGCTTCCAAGTCTTCATGCTCCCACGGTTTCATCTCTTTATCAGTCAACATGGTTTTCCGTTGAAACCGTTGCTCATGTTAATATCATAAGAGACCTGATCCCGGAACTTTTGAAAAACGGAGCGGAAGGGATCATAGAATATCCTTTAAATAAAGTGATATAAAAGCTTATGGTAAAAAACTTCGTAATTATATACTCCCTGTCTTTTTCAAAGCAGATATAGAAGATATAAGAAATGTTATCAAAGCGCTGTCAGGAAATAACTCCGTTTATAGTAATGGATGTCCTAGAGAAAGCTCGTGAAATGGAGCAAAAAGGCATCCATGTAATTCATCTGGAAGTCGGAGAACCGGATTTTGAAACACCTGAATGCGTTAAAGAAGCAATCATAAAAGCCATCCGTGACGGGCACACTCATTACACACACAGCCTTGGGATGATCGAGCTAAGAGAAGCTATAAGTGAACATTATCATAATACATATAATGTTGCAGTTTGTCCGGATAATATAGTAATTACTTCCGGCACATCTCCTGCCATGTTCAGTCTGTTTTCAGTGCTTTTAAATACAGACGATGAGGTGATAATTTCCGACCCGCATTATGCATGTTATCCCAATTTTATAAAATTTCTGATGGGTAAGCCTGTAACGGTACCGGTATATGAAGACGATGCATTTCAGTACAGACCTTCTGCAATTAAAGAAAAGCTAACAGAAAAAACAAAAGCAATATTTATCAATTCCCCTTCAAATCCTACAGGAACCATTTTATCCGAAAGCAGGATGAAAGAAATTGCCGGATTTTCGCCTTATATTATTTCTGATGAAATTTATCACGGCCTTGTATATGAAGGAAAAGAGCACTCGATACTGGAATTTACCCAAAATGCTTTTGTTTTAAACGGATTTTCAAAACTTTATGCAATGACCGGCCTTCGTCTTGGCTACCTTATTGCTCCGGAAAAATTTATCCGCCATATACAAAAAATTCAGCAGAACTTCTTCATCTCTGCAAATTCGGCAGTTCAGATAGCCGGGATTACTGCTTTAAAAGAAGCAGGTAATGATATTTCCAAAATGAAAAATATTTTCAATGAGCGAAGGCTTTATATGATTTCGCGCTTAAAAGAGCTTGGCTTTAAAATAAAGGTTGAACCCACCGGCGCATTTTATGTGTTTGTAAATGCAAAACATATATCAAATGATTCATATAAACTTGCCTTTGATATTCTTGAGAAAGCCCATGTTGGAGTTACGCCGGGAATCGATTTTGGAGCAAATGGCGAAGGATACTTAAGATTTTCTTATGCAACCTCTATTGAAAATATTGCAGAAGGCATGAAACGTCTTGAAAAATATTTATCGGATTTAAAAACATGATTATTAAATCAGCCGTATTTGTCAAAAGTGCGGTAAAGCCTTCCCACTATCCGGAAGAAGATGTACCGGAAATAGCGTTTGCCGGACGTTCCAATGTTGGCAAATCCTCATTGATAAACACTCTTTTAAACTATAAGCGACTGGTAAAAACAAGCTCTACACCAGGACGCACTCAGCTTATAAATTTTTTCCTGATAAATGACTTGTTTAGCTTTGTTGATATCCCCGGATATGGATATGCAAAAGTTCCGGCAGCGGTAAAAAAAACCTGGGGAAACATGATTGAGACATATCTTAAAACCAGGAATACTTTAAAAGGGGTTGTTCTTATAATGGATATACGCCGCATTCCCGGTCCTGAAGAAATAACTTTTATGGAATGGCTTAGTTTTTATAATATTCCTTTTATCCGTGTTCTTACAAAAGCGGACAAGCTTACAAAAAATCAGCAGGCAAAGCAGCATTTGATTATTTCAAAATCACTTATGGCTGATAAAGACGATTTTATTATCTTTTCTACAAAGTCGAAAACAGGCAAAAAAGCCCTATGGGATGCCATAGAAAATCTGATCCACTAAAACATGGAAGAACAACACCCCAATATGAAAAATACGAACCCCGAAGAAAAGGTAGAATTTAAATCCGGTTATGTAGCTATTGCCGGAGCTCCAAACGCCGGAAAGTCGACTCTGTTAAATAAACTGCTTGGTTTTAAGATTTCAATTACTTCAAAAAAACCCCAGACAACAAGAAATAAAATACTCGGAGTAGTACACAGGCCTTCATCCCAGCTTGTTTTAATAGACACACCCGGCATTCACAAGGCAAATAATGCCCTCAACATAAAAATAGTAGACACCGCGCTTTCAACATTTGGAGATGTTGATATTATTTTGCTGTTAGGAGATGCAGCGAATCCTGATCCCAAATCGGAATCAATACTTATAAAAAATATCGAAAAGATCAAAAAGCCTGTTGTGCTTGCTTTAAATAAAATTGATATTATTGATAAGCCAAAGATAGCTGAAGCAATAATTTGTTGGGAGCAAAAATTTGATTTTAAAGATATAGTTCCGGTTTCGGCAAAAAGTGCCCAAGGCGTGGAAGAACTTCTTTGTGTTTTAGAAAATCTTTTACCGCCCGGCCCTCCGTTTTTTCCTGCAGATATGCTTACCGTTCTTCCCGAACGTTTTATAGCAGCGGAAATGATAAGAGAAAAAATATTCAGACTCACTGGCCAGGAAATCCCTTATGCTTCAGCTGTAACGATTGATTCTTTCACAGAGAAAAAAAGTAAAGGAATTGTTGCAATAGATGCCACCATTCATATTGAAAGGGTTTCTCAAAAAGGTATTATAATCGGAAAAAACGGGGCCAAGCTTAAACAGATAGGCATGCAAGCCAGAGAAGAAATAGAACAACTCATCGGAACTAAGGTTTTTCTGCAATTATTTGTAAAGGTAGATAAGGACTGGAGCAAAAGCGACAGAACCTTAAAAAAATTCGGGTATTGATGATTCTTTCTTTTCACCCATGTTTTGTGGCGGATAAAAACATAATATGTGCCGGGCGAAAGCCCGGGTTTGATGAACTTGAACAAATAAAACTTGCCGATGCAGTAATTCTATCCCAGGGGTGCAGCGAAATCTTATATCGCATGGCAAAAGAAAACTGCAAAAACGTATTTCCAAACTATGATGCAAAGTTTGATTATCCCGAGAAAACAGGCCAGATACATTTATTTCAGAAAACAGGCGCTGCCCATCCTGAAAGTAAAATATTTACTTCTTTATCTCATTTGTGTGATGCGAACCAAAATCTACTAAATGAACAGATTTTATTTTCTTATCCGTTTGTTTTAAAATTGGGCTGGGGCGGAGAAGGAGAAACAGTATATCTTGTTAAAAATCAATCAGATTTTAAATACTTTATTAAAAAGATAGAAGATCATGAAAAGTCCGGCCAGCAGGGTTTTATATTGCAAAAATTTATTGAATCGGGAAATAAATCCTTAAGAACTGTTCTAATAGGCAAAAAAATGATTTCATACTGGCGCATCCAGAACAATCAGGATAGTTTTTGTGCCGGATTATCACAGGGGGCGACTATAGACTTTGATATGGAACCGGCGCTTGTGGAACTTGCCGAAAAAAAGACAAAAGAATTCTGCGATAAAACGGGAATAAATCTTGCCGGATTTGATTTTATTTTTGCTACAAGTGATCCGGTTAACGAGCCTCTTTTTCTCGAGATAAACTATTTTTTTGGAAGAACAGGACTTGGCGGATCTGAAAAATATTACAAGATTTTAAATAAAGAAATAAAAAACTGGCTGAAAAAAATATAAACTTTCGAGCCACTTTCAAAACGTTTCAGTTTGGTCAAGCTCAAGGCGGGAGAAAATTTCAACCACAGGAATACATTGAGTATTTCGAGGATTGAAATTTTCGCCCAACGCTGAGATCGGCCAAAATGGGACGTTTTGAAACTGGCTCTTTCAGATAATGTTTTTGGCGAGGCCACAAGGAGACCCCCTGAGTAAAACGTACATCGGGTACGTTGTCGAAGGGGGACGACTGATAACGCAGTCCGAAAACTTTATCCGGAAGTTTATGGGATTTTTATGGAACCCTTTGCTTACAACCTCGAAGAAGAAGATATAAAAAGGCAGCGGCGTTTAGCGCGGGAATTAAGAAACTCCCAGTGGTGGAAACGCAAGCTTGCAAAGGGCGTATGCTATTATTGCTGCCGCAACTTCTCACCCAAAGAGCTAACTATGGATCACATAGTCCCAATTGCGCGCGGCGGTAAAAGTACTAAAGGCAATATTGTCACCGCCTGCAAGGAATGCAACAATGCCAAAAAACAGCTTCTTCCCATTGAATGGGATAATTATCTTCATAATTTTGACAAAACAGATCATGACTAATACCAAGTTGCATTCAAATTAAATTTGTATTGGCTAATTCGATTAACCTCACTGATTTATTACTTTTATTACCTTTATTAATATTTTGTTTCGTGCTATATTCTTACGAACTCAGAAAATAAGATGTTGTTTGATAATTGTTTGGTACCTTAAAATAATATTGTGAGGTTTCGATGACTGCATCTACCCTTTTTATTTCTTACATTCGCAGCAGTACAAAAATAGTAACAGTACTTGTTGCTTTCTTAGCAACAGCTCAGTTTGTTTTAGCTGCAGAAAACACTTCCTATAATGTTTCGACATCCTGGTTCAAACCCACGCTTACCGTTAATAATGATCCAAAAATCTGCAAACCATTATTGGATGCTTATCTAAATTATTTCAAAAGTTCACAGACAACCAACCCGCTTCACGCAGATATTTATGGCACAAGACCGCAAAACGACTCAACCGCAATAATCACGAAAAATCTACGCGAACTTGAATGGCAAGATATACAAATAGATGGGGTTGCTTTGAGAATTGCGGAAGTTAATCTGAATGGAAAGTACTATGCAATAGTTCGAAGAAATTACTCATTAGGCTGGCGCGAGGGATATTTTAACGACATTTTAATAAACAAGCCATTTGCCGAATATCACCTAAATAAAGAAAATCACGAGGAGTACTTTGAAACCTACGATTTCAAAGTATTGGCGCCAGGAAGCAAAAAGAACATATTCGATGTGGTCTATAAATATGATCCAAGAAGCAAGAATTATGAGTCGAATATATATGGGGATATAGCAAATATCTACGTGGTAAACGGCTCTTTATATATAACGTTTGTAACAGATAAACCTCAACCTGATACATATATGATTCTGAAATTGCTGGATCAGAATAAATTTTTCTTGATAGGCAGCTTGCAAACCACCCCTTCTGATGCTCAGATTAAAGCATTAGACGACAAGCTACCGGCATTCAAAGAATTGAAAGTTTTGTTGTCTGATATGATGGGCAAAGATAGCTGCGGCATTTCGATTCCAAAACAACGCTTATATGATGCATTAGACATTATACCTTACAGGCCTTGGATTAATAGTTTCGTGAAAGATGGTTATCATATAGATCAACCTGCCACACGACAGGCCGTTGACAAATTTCTCGAATCATGGGGATACAGCGGCATATGGAACTATTACAAATACAAAAGTTATTTAGACTGCCTACCTAAAGCCGAGATAGAACTAAAAAACTTCTTCGCCAAAAAGTTTGATCTAAGCGAAATAAATGCTGATGAGTTGGCACAATCTTCAATATCGTATGCTTTGATAGTTGGTTTTTGTTATGTAGACAATTACGAAATGGACTATGATTTACATAAAAGAATTCTCGAAGGCATGAGCGCTGAAGATTTAATAAAAGAATCAATCACTGAACAAGCCGAATTTACCGGCACAGACAGCCTTTTAGCTTTTGCAATATTACACCCAAAGCTGGTTAAGGTTTTACTTGAAAAGGGCCTGAATCCAAACAAAACAAATGCCTTTGGGAAGACTCCTTTGATGTATGCGGCTCAATTTAACTCTCTGGAATCGGCACAATTACTTTTAGAATATGGCGCATATACGGAGGCTACGACCATTGATAGCGGTGATAGGTGCAATTATGCCATAGCAATCAAGAATCTGAGTGCACTGCATTATGCCGTGAGATATGCATCGATGGAATTTATTAAATTACTATTAGATTATGGCGCTCCAACCTATATCGAGGACTCGGAAGGATATACCCCCTATGACTACCTGGTAAAATTCGGAGGCTTTGAATTTGAAGAAGGGTACAGACAGCCCAGGAACAGTAGTTGTGGAGATTTAAATCAAAACTTAACAGATGATGATAGGAAAGCACTCAAATTAGCTCTGTTGCCCTTGGACGATAGCAAGAAGATTGCCTTGTCTCAAGAGGAAAATCTCAAAGCCGAAAAATTATATCAGCAGGGAAAATTGCAGGATGCCTATCGTCTATTGAGAAGGGCGGTAACCCTTAATCCGGATAACGAGCGATATCTCTCAAACCTTTCTCTTGTTGCCTTGAAACTGGGGTATCTTGGTGAAAGCGCAAAAATATCAACCAGACTTATTAAGATGGCAAAATCAGATGAACAAAAGGCCAGGGCATATTTCAATTTAGGTCTTGCGTGTCAAAAAGCCGAGTACGATTTTTTTGAATACGAAGGAACCTCTTATTGTAGTCCTGATTGTCATCGACAGAGTTATATAAGAAATGACCGAAGCACATTTAGTGATTTTTTGACAGCGTACAAATTGAAACCAACTCAGGTTAGGCTCAATGCAATCCTTTCACTTCTTCAAAATACAGATATGGATAACAAGAAAAAGGTATGCAAGTTCCCTAAAGATGGCTCGGGTGTCAAGTCTTTGTATTTTGGCTGTAAGGATCTGTATTTCCTGATTGACTCATCCAAAGAGGTGCCGTTTAAGAAAGCCATTCTCAGAAAGGTCCCAAAGGATAAAGAACTGATGATTGCCAGCAAAGAAAATATTCCGCTTACCGATAACTTAAAATTAGAGCACTGGATCTTGGGTGATAATAGTTTTCTGTGGAGCGAAGCGCTTGTGCTGGATAATAAAATTTGCAGTCAATTATTTCCGATTGCTTTCGAGCCAGACACAAAACTTATATCGGTTTATTTATCACGTTCTGGTCACCCCCATTCTTCACCGAGAAATATTACTTTAAAACAAGAGGTTGCTTCACCTGTGTTATTAATTCTTTG
The DNA here is from genome assembly GCA_043825875.1 of Pseudomonadota bacterium. Classification (GTDB taxonomy): domain Bacteria; phylum Desulfobacterota; class Desulfobacteria; order Desulfobacterales; family RPRI01; genus RPRI01. Next base: position 71,375 of record JBDRRF010000096.1, read on the forward strand.
CGGAAATCAACTCACTTGGATTCTGGAAGGAGATTTATCAAAAACCCTTGGAATCCATGTGATTGGTGATTCAACTGTTCAATTGCCCCCCGGAATTGTTATTCCGATAGCCACTGAAAAAAGATTCGGATTTCCGGACCCTAAAAGCGACTTTTTTAATCAATACATCCGATCAAGGATTGGCTTGTCTATTGATTCAATGATTGAGGTAGGTGAACAGAAGAACTGCGTGTATTGAATAAGATACAACTTAAACGCCCCTCGTCTTCTTCGCCAGTTTCGCGATGAATTCCCGCCCCTTTGGGGTGAGCTTATATTTCTGTTTGCTGCTTGTGGGTTTATCGGAAATGGTCATTTCGATTACGCCGGCAGATATTGCTGGAACAAGACAAGCCTCCCTGAAGTAGTCTTCATGCCGCAGGGCCAGAGCTTTCTGAATGTCCGTGCGTTTCATCTCTCCAATCAGCACCGTCAGGAGTCTCTGTACTTCCCCGGCAACTTCCCCGGTAACTTCCCCGGTAATCCCGCCGTCAGCAAGATTAATTTTGAGAGCACAAAATCAGCAAATCCTGGGCAATTGTTCCCCTGTCAGCATATCTACAATACGTTTTCCTCCGATGCTTGTATTCATTATCACTTTCCCCGGATTTTCAGCTTTTACTTTTCCTATTATAGCAGCATTACTTCCATAAGTTGTTTCTTTCATGGCAGCTAAAACAGCTTCGGCAGCAGACTCGGGAACGAAAGCTACAAGCTTTCCTTCATTAGCCATGTATAGTGGATCAAGCCCCAATATTTCAGATGCTGCCAGTACGCTTTCATTAATAGGAATTGTTTCTTCAAATATTTCTATTCCAACCTGCGATTGAGATGCGATTTCATTTAAAGTTGTGCCCAGACCTCCTCTGGTAGGGTCTCTTAGAACATGTATTTCGGAACCTGTATCTATCATTATCTGAACCAGGTGATTTAACGGAGAAGCGTCGCTTTTCATAGGCGAATCCGGAAACAAATTTTCTCGGCTGTTAAGAATGGTCATGCCATGGTCACCAATGCTACCGTTTATTAATACGGCATCTCCAGGTCTTGCATTCTGTCCGGAAATATTGATTTTCGCAGGAACAAGGCCTATTCCGGAAGTATTGATAAATATTTTATCGGTTGCTCCTTTGGGAACAACCTTGGTGTCTCCGGTAACTATCTTTATGTCAGCCTCAAGAGCAGTTTTTTCAATAGAGGAAAGAATACGCTCAAGATCGTTTATTAAAAAGCCTTCTTCGATAATAAATCCTATGCTTAAATAACAGGGACGGGCTCCTCTCATTGCAAGATCATTTACAGTGCCGCATATAGCAAGCGTTCCAATATCACCGCCGGGGAAAAATATGGGATCTACCACATAGCTATCTGTTGTAAAGGCAAGCTTTGCTCCCCCCAGTTCAAATACTGCGCTGTCGTTTAATTCATTTAAATAAGAATTGCCAAGCCTGGGTAAGAAATACTTCTCAACTAATTCGTGAGAAGATCGTCCGCCACTGCCATGATCAAGAATAATTTTATCTGTAGCCATGATAAATCCTTTGATACAAATATAAGGTATTTAGAATAATTTTAATTATGGTATTTATAGTAGGCTGCGCATGTGCCTTCTGTCGATACCATGCAAGGTCCGACAGGGTTTTGCGGAGTACATGCCTTGCGATAAAGCTTGCATTCCTTGGGGCTCTTAACCCCGCAAAGAACTTCACCGCATATGCAATCTGGATGATCTTTGGCCGGTGGAACTTTAAGATCAAAATAATCTTCGGCTGCAAAGGATCTGTATTCACCCCGCAAAGTTAATCCGCTGCCTGGGATAAGTCCCAAACCACGCCAGTAAGAATCGCAAGTATTAAAAACCTGATTAAGAACATCCATTGCCCTTGGATTACCTGTAGCAGAGGCTCCGCGTTTGTATTGAATTTCAATTTCTGTTTTACCCTGTTCTATCTGCTTTATCAGCAATAGTATGGTTTCCAGAATATCCACAGGCTCAAATCCGCAGACAACTCCGGGTATGTTATATTCTTCGGCAATCTGTTCGTATGCAAAAGTTCCGATTATTGTTGTAACATGTCCGGGGTAAATAAATCCATTTATATTCAGGTGATCAAAGTTCAGCAAAGCCGTCAAGGCAGGAGGAAGTAATTTATGAGCAGATAATATAAAAAAATTATCCAACTTCATTCGTTTTGCTTCTAAAACCGTAGCAGCTATTGCAGGAGCAGTTGTCTCAAAACCTATTCCAAGAAAAATAACTTTTTTTTCAGGGTTTTCAATGGCTGTTTTTAAGGCATCAAAACTTGAATAGACTATACGCACATCCGCGCCCATAGCCCTTTCTTTTTGCAGGGAAGATAAAGACCCCGGAACCCGTACCATATCACCAAATGTTGTAATTACTACATCTGGATAACTACTAAGCTTAATGGCCTGGTCTATTTCTTCTTTTGCGGTAACACAAACCGGACACCCAGGGCCTGAAATCAGTTGAATGTTTTGAGGCAGCATTTGGCGTATCCCATGACGAAAAATGGAAACAGTATGTGACCCGCATACTTCCATCAGGCGGACAGGTGTTTTAGATTGGGTCCAAATGGCATCAATCAATTTCTTAGCTTTATCTTTATCCCGATATTCACTCAAGTGCTTCATGGGTTAATAGCCAATATTTCTTCCCAGTATTTTAAAGTTTTTTGGGCTTCCTCTTCATCAATTCGATGCAGGGCAAAGCCTGCGTGAATAATCACATAATCTCCGACTTGTGGTTGCTGATCAATAATGTCCAAACGGACTTCTTTTTTTGTGCCTTCATATTCAACCAGAGCAACATTACCTGTTATTTTTTTAATCTCCATGGGAACTGCTAAGCACATTTATTATCTCCTGATTGCAGATTAATATAATGAGCGGCTACTGCCTGACCAAGAGAAAGACCGCCGTCATTTGTGGGTATCAGGGCATTACTGTAAACCTTAAAACCTCTTTGTTTCAATTGCTCTTCAAGTCCGGTCAGAATAGTTCTGTTCTGGAAAACTCCACCTGACAAAACTACTTTTTCAAGAGCCGATTCAGCCCTTACTTTACAGCAGATCCGTGTAAATATCTCAATTAAAGTAAGGTGGAACCGGCGGCTTATCTGTGCTCCGGTTTTCCCCTTTTTTATATCTTCCACAATGCCCTTAATAATTGGCTGGTGTCTAATCAAATAAATGCCATTATTATTGATTGTTTCGATTGGATAGCAAGATGATTTTTCACAGCCTTGTATCATTTCCAGATCCATGGCTGCTTGCCCTTCAAAATCAATAACATCTCTTAAACCAATTAATGCAGCCACGCCATCAAAAAGCCGACCGCAACTTGAGGTGAGTGGAGAATTAACTTTTTGCCGGATCATCTTTAGCAAAATATCTATTTTATTAGGTTCGAGTTTCTTAATAAACTGCAGAGGCAGTTCTAATAAATTTTCTCCATAAGCCTGATATAAATAGCTCACAGCCATACGCCATGGTTCTTTTATAGCCAGGTTTCCACCAGGCAGTGGCAGATACTCAAAATGGCTTTTGCGTTCAAAAGATGATAAATTTCCCACCAAAACTTCTCCGCCCCAAATTCTTCCATCTAAACCATATCCGCTGCCATCCAAGATAATGCCTATCACTTTTTCATTAAGTCCGTGTTCCGCCATACAACCAACCATATGGGCAAAATGATGCTGTACTCCTATCAAACGAAGTTGCTTCTGTTTAAGAGCATAGCGGGTGCCTGGATAATCCGGATGGAGATCATAGGCAATGATCTGCGGATTTACCTGCAGGATCTCCTTCAAATGAGTTATTGCAGATTCAAAAGAATTTATGGCTTCCGGGTTTTCAAGATTTCCTATATGCTGGCTTAAAAATGCCCGATTATCTTTAATCAGACAGATAGTATTTTTGAGCAGTCCTCCACAGGCAAGAATAGGAGACAAAGATTCTTTTAAAAAAATCGGCACCGGCACAAAGCCCCGTGATCGCCTAATTTGTCTTATACTGCCGGAAACATGAGTTACTATGGAATCATCGCTTCGCACACTGATATCCCTGTTATGAACAAGAAAATAATCGGCTACCCTACAAAGTTTATCAAAGGATTCTTTATTATCAATACAGATTGGTTCGTTAGAAAGATTTCCACTTGTCATGACCAGAGCCTCAAATCCAAAATCAAACAGAAGATGATGCAGCGGAGTATACGGCAGCATTGCCCCAAAATAACGATTCCCCGGAGCTACTGACAAAGCAATATTGTTTGGGATTATTTTCTCAAGTAAAACTATCGGGTGCTCTTTGGACAGTAAAGCTTCTTTTTCCGCATCGCTTACCCGTGCATTTTGCGCCAAAGCCGAAAGATCGCGAAACATCAGGGCAAAAGGTTTTTCCTGTCTATGTTTTACAAACCTTAAGCGTTTCACAGCCTTTTCGGAAAATGCATCTACTGCCAGATGAAACCCTCCAATGCCTTTTATGGCTACTATCATACCTTTTTTAAGAAGCCGGGCTGCTTCTGTAACAGGAGAAATGTCTTTTATCAAATTTTCCTGATTGTCATAAAGAAAAACCTGCGGGCCGCATACAGCGCAGGCATTAGGTTGAGCATGGAACCGGCGGCTTAAAGGATTATGGTATTCTTCATAACAATTTGGGCACATTTTAAAGGGAGCCATGGAAGTATTGTGCCGGTCATATGGAATATCATTAATAATTGTATAGCGTGGGCCACAATTGGTGCAGTTGATAAAGGGATAAGCGAAACGTCGATCTAACGGATCTCTTAGTTCTTTCAAACAATCCTGACAGGTTGCTATATCGGAAGATATCAATGCAGATTTTTCGCCGGATGCAATACTTTTACTGATAGAGAAATCTTTATCAAAGGATAGTGGAATTGAATCAATTTGAATATCGGTAATTCGGCTGGTAGGCGGCGGGATATCTCTTACAATCTGTATGAAATTTCTAAGATCTGTTTTTTCACCCTCAATCTCTATTTCCACGCCCAAAGAAGAATTATTCACATAACCGGTAATATCTTTTTCTCTTGCCTGCAAATATACAAAGGGCCGGAATCCAACTCCCTGGACAATACCCTGGATTGTAATGTGGTATCTGGCTCTCATTGGCTTTTATATTTCGGTACCCGTTGAAGTATCCAGTTAAACCAGGAGTCAAGCCCGGATAGGTTACGGCAGGAAACTTCAAAAATTTCAAGATCGGGATTAATACCGGATGAATAATGACGAATTTTTTCTACGCTGGCATCTACATAGGGAAGAAGATCGACTTTGTTTATCAGAAGCACACTGGATTTAGAAAACATTAAAGGATATTTAAGAGGTTTATCATCTCCTTCCGTAACACTTAAAATCATGATTTTATAATCCTCACCTACCTCAAATTCAGCCGGGCATACCAGATTGCCGACATTTTCGACGATCAGAAGATCCAGAGATGAAAGATCAAGCTCTTTAAGCGCATGGGAGATCATTCTGCTATCTAAATGGCAGGCTCCGTCCGTATTTATCTGTACGGCGGCAACCCCTTTTTTCGCAATCCTTTCAGCATCATTGGTTGTTTGGATATCTCCTTCTATAACCCCTATACGGATTTTATCTTTTAAAGCATCAATGGTACATTCCAGAAGAGTAGTTTTGCCGGCGCCAGGAGAGCTCATCAAATTTAGAACCAGCAGATTGTTTTGTTTGAACAACCTTTTATTTTCTTCAGCAAGCTCTTCATTGGCTTCTAAAATATTTCTTATAACAGGAATTTTCATCATTTAGTTCCTTATACGAAGGTATCAATTGTTAATCAATTTCTATTTCTTTAATAAAAAACTCTCTGCCGGAGATTGTTTCAACGGCGTTTGAACCGCATGATGTACATATAAAACTGTATTCATCGATTGCGAATTCCTTTTCGCAGTTATTACATTTACAGATTAATGGAACCGGTTCTATTTCAAGCCTGACCCCTTCGAAGGGTGTGTCCTTGGTTATAACTTCAAAGCAAAAGGTCAGGCTATGAAGGGCTATAGCAGTGAATTCACCAACTGCCAGACAAATAGAAATTAATCTTTTTACCCCGTAGCGCTCCATTTCCTGTTTAACTATATCCAATATATTTAAAGCAATCCCCATTTCGTGCATCTACTATCACCCGGTTTTTACTGGAAGGTTATCAATCTTTTTGCCACCCTCTACTAAATGAACAAGTGTGGAAATATGCTTATTAAGCATTTCCGACTGTTGTTCCATGCTTCTGGCTATTTCTGCCGCCTTTTCAGCATCGGTTGCATTTTGTTGAGTCACTTTATCAAGTTCCTGTACCGCTTTGGTTACAATATCCATGCCTTCATGCTGTTCTTTGGACGCGGAAGAAATATCATTAAGCAAAACAGCTGTCTTGTCGGTAATTTCAAGAGCACTTTTAAATGCACTTTCCGTAACATTTACAAACTCAACACCTTTAGAAACCCGCTTGCGTGTTCCTTCAAGCATTTCCGATGTAACTTTAGCTGCACTGGCAGCCCGCATTGCAAGGCTTCTCACTTCATCAGCCACAACTGCAAAACCGCTTCCTGCCTCTCCGGCTCTTGCCGCTTCAACAGCCGCATTTAAAGCCAATAAGTTTGTCTGAAAAGCTATTTCGTCAATTGTTTTTATAATCTTGTAAGTTTCTTCATTTGTATCCGAAATCTCTTTCATTGCATCTATTAATTCCTGCATGGCCTTGTTTGAATTGTCCATAACATTTTTTGCCTGCAACATCAGATCATTTGCTTCGGAAGCATTTTCAGCATTGTTTGCTGTCATAGATGATACTTCATCTATAGAAACGCTGGTTTCATCTATTGAGGCTGCTTGTTGAAAAGCATTAGAAGCCAGCGAATTACTTGCCGTAGAGGTTTGATTGGCAGAAGATGATGTTTGGGATGCGCTATCGACAAGATCCCTGATAATAGCATTGATAGGCTTGGATACTGTCCATTTCATAAGAATATAAATTATTGCCGAGACAGCAATGAGTATTATTATTGAACCGATAATCATCTTTTTTGTCAGATCGGAAACAATCAAGTTGAGTTCCGACAAATCATAAGAGAGCGAAAGAACCCCTCCAACACTACCTTGTTTCCAGTTATGATGACAGCGAATACAGTCGGCATTAACAATCTGTGGACCGTATATATCAATTTTTCCTGAACTGATAACCTCAACCACATCTTTTTTTTCAGTAATATTCTTAAATATTTTATTATCTAAAACCATTCCTTCAAGGTTATTTGTGGAAGAAGAAAGATTGACTTTCCCCTGCTGATCATAGAGTGTCACGTCCAAAACACCTTTGATGTCTCTCTGGCGCACCAGCAGTTTTTGGAAATTACCCATCTGACCGCGCTCCAAAGAGTCGCGTACTCCCTGCTCAAGCGATTCAAAAAGGGTATGAATGGAAGTAATGTAGTTTCCTGTTATCCTTTTTTTTACAAAACTTGTTATAAAGCCCGTTCCGGTTGTAAGAAACACAAACATTATCAGAAACAGAAAGAACATAATTTTGCCTGTAACTGATAAATTAGCAAATGATTTCCCCTGCATTGCTTAACTCCTTTCTATGGGTTTTTTTTGTTCGGATAGTCTGTAGAAAGGAAAATCCTTTTTCCGGGCAAAGTTTGGCCAGGCGCAACCGATACATGGTGCATTGGCAGCAATACACCAACTTTGGCTGAGGTTCCACCATCTGTTAGGACAATCTGCGGCAGTATCCGGTCCTAAACAGCCTAATTTAAATAAACAGCCTGCTTCACCAAGTTTGGTAGCAAATATTTCCTGCTGGAAGTCATGATATCTTGGACATTGTTCATGGATTTTTTTGCTGTAAAAAAGAGCCGGTGAACCCTGGTCAGTCAATTCCGGGAGTCCAACTTTAACTATGTTTATAATTGTTTGCCAAACCCAGTCCGGGTGCACCGAACAACCGCGCAAGTTAATAATAAGCTTATTTATGTTACGTTGTTTATAATATTGTCTAAGACTGATTGCACCGGTTAAATTACCTTCAGCTGCCGGGATACCGCCGTCGCTTGCGCATGAGCCAACAGCTACTGCACCGATCATAGTACTTGCTGCCGCCTCAAGATATTGAGCAAAGACTTTGTCTCCGATTACACAAGCCTCCGGCATTTTTGCCGGGATGGCTCCTTCTACTGCCAGATAATAGTCGCCTTCTTTGCCTGAAATATATTTTTCAATAAGATCTAATGCTTTTTTTCCGGAAACAGCTGACAGGTCGGCATGAAAAGCCAGCTGCGAATAATTGGTAATAAGTGTAAGCGGAGACGGTGAAGCGGCCTGCAAAAGTGAAACCGAACAACCTGAACACGATTGTCCCTGAAGATATATAAGCTTGGGTATGCTTTGGGGCTCTATTTTTTTCAGAGCTGCAATAACCGGTTTAGGCAGGTTAAGAATGCCAAAAGCGGCGCTTAACGTGGCCCCAAGTTTCAAAAATTCCCTTCTATCCATTATAAAATAATACCTCCCTATATTAAGCAGGTTCAAACATTGATCATATTTAAAAAAATTATAATACTATCTTTTATATTCCTGGTGTATAAAGGATTCAATTTCAGTATATGTTTCTTCAGTGTACAGCGCAGGCAATACATGGATCAAAAGAATGCACAATCCTGACAGCCTCTATCTGATCTTCAGGGTCTTGCACACGAGTTCCTATAAGGGCTGATTCCATGGCACCCGGCTGATTATTATCGTCTCTGGGAGAAGCATTCCAGGTAGTCGGCACTACACATTCATATCTTTCAATTTTGTAGTTCTTGATGCGTATATAATGTAGTAATGCTCCTCTTGATGCTTCAGTAGCACCGAAACCTTCACCGGATTCTGGTATTTTAATATCAGCTATTGTGGGTCCTTTTGTATCAAGCCGCTCAGTCTCATCAAGCAGAAAGTCGGCAATAACGGCACCACAGATAGCCCGGCTTAAATAACGCCCAAGAACCGAGTTGATCTTTGAAGGTTTTATGCCCACTTGACCGGCAAATGTATCTACAAGCTTTTTCACTTTAGGATTATGCCCCTGGTGATAATCAACAAGTATGCGGGCGGCACTTCCAACTTCTAACATTTGACCCTGATAACGCGGAGCCTTTATCCAGGAATAAGCGCCACTTTTATGGGGAGATGGGGTTAAAGTCGAATCTTTAACTTTAAGTCCGCTTGGCGATGAATACAATGAATGTTTCACATCTTCAGTAATCAACTCAAAATTCACAGGCGATATATCACCGTTTAAAAGTACTCCGGAAGAAAACACTCTTTCGCTATTAGTTTCGGAAGTTACCGGCAACAGTCCAAAGGATAGAAATCCGCCTTTGCTGGCTCCTATTTTCCAGTATTCTGGAAATGCCTTTGCCACTGCCATAACATCGGGGATATACTTATTATGGTAAAAATCACGAACTTCGCGAATCAAAGACTGATACGATGCGATAAGATCAATTCTTGCATTTTGCGTGCAGCCTCCTGGGAAAATAGAAGTACTATGCGGGAATTTGCCTCCGAATATTGCCGCTGCGGCATTAGCCTTTTTCTGTATCTCCATGGCTTCGATATAGTGCTTCAAAGCTCCGATATTGAGGTCTTTATCTTTAATGTATTTTCCAGATAATCTTGGCAGAAATGGAGCCGCAGGATATGATTTGCCTGAAGCAAGCTCGGCCTGCACCCAGTTTTTTACCTTAAGAAGATCTGCGTCTTTTCCCTTATATTGAAGAATGGCTGTAACATCAATAAAATCTAAAGCCGCGAGCTGATAAAACTGCAACAGGTAATCATATAAATGATTTGCTCCTTGTATCAGGTTATGCATGATGCGCCCGTTAGGAGGCACATTTAAATTATATGTGCTTTCCTGCGCATATGAAGATGCAATAGCATGAGCATAGGGACATACACCACAAATCCTTTGAGTAATCTGCTGTGCGTCAAGCGGGTCCCTTCCTTGAAGAAAAACCTCAAAGCCCCTAAACATCTCGCCCTTACAGCGGGCATCAACAATTTTATTCTTTTCAACTGTAGTTTCAATATTTAAATGACCTTCAATTCTTGTTATCGGACCAAGGCTAACTTTCATCAACACCCTCCGTGGACTGGGTTACTTTATAGAAACCAATATAGCGACTTTATTTTGGCGGAATAATTTCACCGCCATTAATTTGACATAAAACACACAATAACATTGAATTTCTAATATCATTATGATATTTATATGATAAATTCATATAAGTACCGTGCAATAACATTAAATCAACTTTAATATTGCAAATAGCGTTCCAGGTGTAATGGAATATACCGATAAAGGTGGACTAGTATAAAATCTATATTACCAGGTTATATAATTTATCTTGATCCTCGGTTGCACCGTCGGCTCCTGATTTAAAGTTTGTAAAGTGAAGAAAAATATGAGCAACATACTTATAGTAGGTATAGGTGGTTTTACAGGCGCAATTTTAAGATACCTGATTAGTGGATATATTCAAAACTTGACACAAAAAGCCGCGTTTCCTTTTGGAACCCTGGCAGTAAATATTACAGGCTGTTTTTTGATCGGTATTTTTTCCCAGCTTGTAGAATCTCAGGCCGGCTTGTCATCCGAACTTCGCACATTTCTTATAATCGGGCTTTTAGGCGCTTACACTACATATTCTACATTCAGCAACGAAACCATGAATCTTTTACAGAGCCAACAGTTTTTTCATGCATTGATAAACGTAGGAACTCATTTGTTTTTAGGGTTATTAGCTGTATTAATTGGCCGTTTTACAATAATTGCATTGTGGAGGTAATATAAATGAACCTTCCGCCTGAAGGTCAACTGCTTCGAATATTTATCGGAGAAAGCGATAAATATGAAGGAAAACCATTGTATGAATGGCTGGTAATTAAAGCAAAAGAACACGGTTTGGCAGGTGCTACTGCAATTCGCGGATTAATGGGCTTTGGCGCAAATAGCCGTATACATACTTCAAAAATAATGAGATTATCTCTAGATTTACCGATCATTGTTGAAATAGTTGATACGCATGAAAAAATAAAAGAATTTCTTGGTATTATCGAAAGTGTAGTAAAAGAAGGTTTAGTAACCCTTGAAAAAGCAGATATTCGTCTTTACAGAAGCGGTAAGCAAAAAGAATAAACACAATCTATGTTTTCTTAATTGGAGGCTTATAATTATGGGAAAAAATACGGAGATAAAAATGCCTGTCAATTCCACAACTGCTTGTTCGTCTTCTGCGGAAGATGATACTTACAAAAGTAAATTTCATGATTTGCGCGATTTAACCAGATCTATTTTCCATGAATTAAGTCAGCCGATTACAATTTTATTGGGATACTCAGAAATAATGTTATCAAATATGGATACAAATGATCCTTTGTATAAAAAATTACATGAAATAAACAAACAGGCTGACAAAGCAGATGAAATAATTCGCAGAATGCACAATAAGATAAAATATATCGAAGAAGACAACACATCCGGCAGTAAAATAATAGGTAAAATATAATTAGAGTTAATAAGCCACACAACGAAAACCCAGTATATTTGAGTGCCCATCCGGTTCAAGCTGGAGCCGGCTGAAAAGCCGGATATCATCTCCTGAGATCCAACATCCTCCCTTTCCTATCATAAATTTATCGATCCGGCCTAAAGTCCATTCGAAAACATTGCCCAACATATCAACGAGACCAAATTTATTTTCAAAATCATGATAATTCTCTACAGAAGTTGTTCCGCATACAGAACTATCTTCTATATTACAAGCTTCTTTTTTAAATTTGTTCCCCCAGGGCAATAAGTTACCCTTGGCAGTTCTTGATGCAGCTTCCCATTCATCTTCAGTTGGCAATCTCTTACCAGTCCATGAAGCAAAAGCCATAGCATCTTCTAAACTGATCTGCACAACAGGATGATTCCGTTTTTTATGTATCATACTCCCAGGGCCACTTGGTTGATACCAACATGCACCTTTAACTGTTTTTTGTTTAGTTGTGGCATTAAAAAGAAGTTTTTCCATACCGGTTTTTTCATCAACAGTTTTTTCATATCTTCCGAAGTATACTTTACCATATCCGCGTTTTTCCGCTGTTGTTTTATATCCGGTTTTTTCTACAAATACTTCAAAAAGTGCATTTGTTACCGGATATTTACCAATATAATAGGCTGGCAGGTCAACTGCTTTTTCAAGGCTTTCGCCTTTTTTAGGCCGTTTACTTCCGATGATGTAAACACCTTCCGGGATAAGGATATATTGATTATAGTATTTATCCATTGCAGCAAGAGAATGGTTAAATTCTTCTGCCAAAAACTTGGCCTTATTATTATCTACAGGCTTGGTTTCACTGATATCAAAATCTTCTTCGAATATTTTAGCATTAGAATCATTGCCTGCACTATCGCCACCTTCGCCGCCTAACCCGACATCTTCTGCAATGTCTTCCGGCTCGACCTCTTCGATTATCTCAAGGTCTTCAGTTTCTTCATTTATGTCATCTGTTGTTTCAATAGTGCCTGTAACAGAAACATCACCCTCAGCATACGATTCTGAGCCATCGCCGTTACCAGCACCTAAGCCAACTTCTTCTTCGATATCGTCAGACTCGATTTCTTCGATTATCTCAAGGTCTTCGTTATCATCATCTATGACATCTATTTCTTCAAAAGCATCTACTCCGGAAGCATCAGCAGCACTGCCATCTTCTCCATCTGTTTTAGAATCAGTTTTATCTCCGGGTTTGTCTCCCGAACCTCCTTCAGCACTCTCCTCTGATCCTAAACCAGTATGATCGGAGACATCTTTTGTCGATATTCCTGAGATATCTTCTTTGCCACTTTCTTCACTTTCCGATCCACCTTTGTCTCCGCTTCTATACCCAGTGTCAGTAAGATCAGAACCGTCCGTTTCAGATATTCCGCTTTTATCTTTTTCATCACCTCCTGCACTTTCCGCTTCAGAACCTGATGCTTCTAAGAGGTCGTCTGGGATATTTTCTGTAGCTGCTTCAATTACTTCATCTATATTTTCATTATGTGCTTCTTCAATTTCTTCAAGATCGTCGGACTCTATCTCTTCTATTATCTCAAGATCTTCGGTATCTTCATTTATGTCATCTTTTGTTTCAAGAGCACCTGTAGCAGAAACATCACCTTCAGCGTGCGATTCTACTCCATCGCCTTTACCGGCATCTAACCCAGCTTCTTCTTCGGTATCATCAGACTCGATTTCTTCGATTATCTCAAAGTCTTCGTTGTCATCATCTATTACATCTATTTCTTCAAAAGCATCATTTCCTGAAACAGCAGCACTGCCATCTTCTCCATCTGTTTTAGAATCAGTTATATTTCCGGATTCGTCT
>JBDRRF010000097.1:0-52263 GCA_043825875.1 Pseudomonadota bacterium
AAGTGCCCCCGGGTATTCTATTCGCCATTGTCGTGCCATAAATTGTTTTTATAAATAAAATATCAATTTGTCAAGTTAGTTCATATTTCAAGGTTTGACCCCGATAGTTTGCTTATACAGGAAGATATTGTCATTAACCCACGAACCGTGGTTACTCGTTTTCTGCATGAGCAAGCTTTCTGTACAACGTGCAATCGTCCGGTTGTTTGTACCGGTGAAGATGAAATTTTAAATGCTCCTATTGGGCCGGTTGCAAAATCAGTAGCACTTTATTTGCGATACCGGATAGGCATCCCCTATAGAAAAACGACCGAGTTGTTTCGCGATATATTTGGGTTAAATTTTGTTCCTGCCTCTGCTGTTGGATTCGACAGAAAAGCATCTGCTTGCGGGGCGTCTATTCATGAAGATTTACTTGAGAAAATCAGAGTATTTGATGTGGTTCATGCTGATGAAACCTCCTGGCGAAATGACGGTGCAGGGCATTATGTATGGTTTGCCGGAAATGAAAAACTTGCTTATTTTCACATAAACAGACATCGGTCAGGTAGCGTGGCAAGAGCAATTTTCGGAGAGTACTTTGAGGGCATCCTGATTCGTGATCGTTATGCTGCCTATAATGGTATTGGAAGTCAATGGCAGTCATGCCTGGCGCATATAATAACAAAAGCCAAAGAAGTCAAACGAGAACATGGATTATTGCCACAAGCCGAAAAAGACGCAGCAACAGACCGGTTCTGTGATCGGGTCATAGCCTTTTTCAAAAAAGCCTGCGACACAGCAAGGAAGATAAACTCAGGTGATATATCCTGGGAATCAGCGGAAGGAATCGCTAATCGATTTATCAAACAACTTTCCAACATCCGCAAACGGCCGCTTTCGTTCAAACCCGCAGAGACATTAAGGGTTTATCTGACAGGGCCGGAACAAAAGTTCCTTTTTACTTTCCTCCGACATCCAGGTGTCCCGCCTACCAACAATCTTGCAGAACAGTCTCTACGGCATCTGGTCATTTTCCGCAAAATATGTTTTGGTACCAGATCAGAAAGCGGTTTAAAAACTCACAGCATTCTTTCAAGCCTAGTACAAACCGCCAGAAGACAAGGTGTTCACCCAAGACAATTCCTGCAAACCCTTCTCACAGCCGACACTCCAACAGCTCAGGCTGCACTTTACAATAATTCAAGCTGATGACCTGAATAATCGTGTAAAATGTGGGGACTAAACTGTTACGATTTTTTTAGAAAAATAGGTAATTCGGGTGAAATTTTCTTGACCGCTCGTTAACTGATGGTAAATAATACTGCTTAATCTTAAAAAAGGGGGTTTTGGGAACATGACCAAACAACAAGATTCAATAACCAGCATTACATTGGATGATGAGATGACCCAAGTATCCAGGCTTCCCAAGGGGACAGGAACATCCTTTATGGAAGACACTGATTTTTTACTTTTGACGGAATCTGAAGGCTTCGATATCATGATGGGCCAGGCCATATTCCGTTTTGGCGGAGGTAAAGATGGCATCTGGCAAGTTGAAGACACGGGCGCGATCCAGACCTCAATTATCATCGTACCCAAAGAGATGCGCGGAAAAATGCATGACAACGAGTATGTCGGTAACCGCGTATATCCCACAGATTGGACCAGCAAACTGAAAGTAACCAAAACCGACAAGGAAGTGACCTGGGAAATTGATAATCTCAAATACACCTGCCGCCCGCCTTACTGGGAATTTAAAGGCGAGCATATGGGTGTGGAAATCGATTTAAAAGCGACCGCAGTTTATGATGCTGTGCATTTTAGAGGCCGACAGGAGGACTTATTAACGAAAGGCTCAACCGGCTTTGGCAACCCGTTTGTGGCTGAAGGCAATATTAAGGCAAAGGGGAGAACCTATCCGATTAAAAACGCGCTTGGTAATCATGATAAGGTTATTTTTACCGGCGACCTGGTAAAGCATTTTCATGATCACCACATTACTTACTACTGGATCTGGGGTTTACATCCCGATTTCAAAACGATGCTCTATTTTGTGCCTGGTCAACCATCCTTTGCCTGGCTCAATCTTAAAGGCAAAGATGAGAACAACGGCATCGCCGAAATGGAGGTTACGCCGTTGGAGTTCTGGATAGACCCGGCAACTGGAGTGCAGATTCCCGTTCGGGAACGCATGCATGTCCGCACAGAAAATGGCTCATTGGATGTTACTGTGCAGGCATATGCCAGAATGAACTATGGATATTTGTCTAAATCAGGAACATCCCTGCATTGTGCAATGCTGTGCCAGACAAATGGGAAATTTTACCATAAAGACGGCAGAGTGAGCCCTATTACTGAAGTTAAAACATACGTTGAATGGGGAAGAGCTTTATTTCCCTTAGTATCAGGCACAACTTAACCATTGTATTTTTTTCCCGAGCAGGTGGTGCCGGTGAATGAGCCTAATTATCTTACATTAAACCACCAGCTCTGCTGGTGCGATCCTAAAAGGTTTGACCGGTCCGGGGTGAAGTTTTTGAAAATTGATGATAGGTTCTTCCCCCAGGAAAGCCCCGAAGTATATAGGGGTAAAGGAGGAAGAACCCTTGGAAAACTGGCAGAGTTTAACACATGTAAGATGGGACTGCAAATATCATGTGGTCATTGTTTATAGAAGCAATTATGGTCAAACCTTGAATTCTGAACTGACGGCTTGATACTGTCGCCTATAGCCCTTATCAGACAATATCTTGTCATTCATTGCTTTTACACTGCGACTAACCATAGAATAGGAAAGCCCTATCAGATTACCGATTTCCTGGTTTGACAATTGTCCGGTTTTCCATAGTAAATAAATCAGCAAGTCTTGTTTTTCTTTTTCAGCACCACGCAATCTTAATAAAATATCAATTTGTCAAATTAGTTCAGAATTCAAGGTTTGACCCTGATAGTTTTTCAAGGTTTGACCCTGATAGTTTTTTAGTTTGTTCCTGGGCTAACGCTAAAATCACGGGGCGCTGCTTTTTGCGCTCCCGTGCATTTTTTTGTTGGGCTATAGTTAATTATTGTAATAATCTATCAACGACTTTAAATCATTAATTTTTTGAACCCGGCACCAATCAATGAAATATAGTTTTTCATCGTTTAGTAGTTTTAATAGTGAAGCACAAAAGTTTTCTACATCTTTTGGTTTTGATGAACTGAAACAAATAGAGCGAACGCTCCCATTTTCAGAACTTTCACCCCAAATTGTAACCGCACTGTTAGATATAAATGCATAACTATTCTCAACACCTAATGGTTGCCCTTCATAGGCTAATCCCTGATATTCTTTTGAAGAGCCAAAGAGTTTTTTTAATTGTATTAAAGAAATATTTGATTTTTCAAGAGGTTTAATAATTTCTTTTCTAACATGGATCTTTTTAAAACCATATTCCTCTCTGGAATTATTGTAAATTCCAATGATTGAATTCAATTCCATATTAATCTTCTCTTCATGATGATTTGATACCAATTCAATCTGACGCCAATCATCTTCATGGATTTTATAATATTGATCAATTTTATTCATGGATTTTGAAATTGAACCAATCACATCGTTAATAGATGGAAGACTGAAAAGAATGTCTTTAGGATTCATAAGTTCAACTTTTGAAAGGAAAAGACTTAATTTTCCGGTTTTTATGAATTCTTCTTTGTTTATTGGAATAGCATTTACAATTGTCCAATTTTCATTGCCAATATCTAAAGTAGTATCAATCTCAAAAGTATCAGGTAATTGTTCAATGGGCATTTCTGAAACTGCAAACGGTTTATCTTTACCATTTTCAAGAAATTTAACCTCAATCAAATTATTTTTCTTTTTTCCGAATCCAAACATAAATACACTCAGTGAAATGATTAGAATTAAAATAATTTTACTTTTCATATATATCTCTAAAAGCCCAACAAGTGATTATAAAGTTTTGGATAACTTTACCATTGTAAGAAACTCTGGAAAGATTAAAAATAAATTATTCTAAAACCAAAAGATAGCTACACAAAACATGTAATTTGTTTATTTTATAATATTAAACAATTATATAGCTTATTAACAGATTTTTTATGGTATTATTTTTCGATCTTTCTGTATATCATTCTGTTTTTCGGCTCATAAAGAAAGAGGGTTCTTTTACATTAAATCCATAAAATTCCGCTTAGCCTGCCCTAAAAAAAACAAAAGCCCCTTGCTTCAATTATCTGAAGATAGGGGCTTTGTTATATCCGGTCATGTTCACAATCCTTTTGAGACCTTTGCAAAACGCTCCCTTTTAACCGATTTCTTCGTCAGGCGAAAATTTTCATCCTCGAAATACCCGATGTATTCCTGCGGTTAAAATTTTCGCCTTCCTTGAACTTGAGCAAAATTGAACATTTTTCAAAAGTCTCATCTTAGAAATAGTAAAATAATAAAATGAGATATTGGATTATTTATTCCAGAAAACGCCAAAATAACGTAATTTATCTAATGAGCAAAAACACTTAAATTCCGCTAACACTTTGCCTTAATTAAATCAAGAGGAAAAAAGTGAAACAGGGTCCATTCTAATCCTTTTTATTTTCAATAAGTTCTTGAACTTCCCTGAAAAAAGCATCCCTGTCTAATTCTCCAGCATCTGAAACAGGAAATTTTGCCAAAACTTCAATCAGGACGTTATTAATCATTGTGCGTTCGCTGTCGGTTGAATCTGTTTTCAAATAAGGATTGACTCTCTCATCAGACATTAGTCTCATAAGAATTCCGATACGATTCATAATTGAATAGTATTTCGATACGTTTTTTCCAAATTCTGTTGCAATTGCGCAACCAAATCGGTTTATAGGATTATCTTTACATTGAAATTCTTGAAATTCTCCAGACTTTTCATCAAACAAGTCGATTCCTTTGGTCTCAGGATTATCAGTTTGCATCTGATCGGTTACAGCCGCATTCCCAAGCTGAACCGCAAATTGAAGTTCTGTTGGTTCAACCGTGAGATTCCATTTTGGCATTTATTCCTCCATTATTACAAAGAGCCAGTTTCAAAACGCCCCATTTTGGCCGATCTCTGCGTTGGGCTCAAATTTCGCACGAAGTGAAGCATTAGCGCTATCCTCGAAATACTCAATGTATTCCTGCGGTTGAAAATTTTTCCCGCCTTGAGCTTGACCAAACTGAAACGTTTTGAAAGTGGCTCTTTCTTAGAAAGTATATTTAGCTGACATTCCTCAATTTTCGTTCCAAATCTCGCCGTTTCATCCAATCATCACCGTGCTTGGATAGCATCATCGGGGAGCCCTCGAAGAATATCAGCCTTCCGGTCTTCTAAAATCAACTCAATAGCCTCCCGCAAATTAGGTTTGGCTTCCTCTATAGTCTCGCCCTGCCCGTTTGCTCCAGGCACCTCCGGACAGACAGCCCAAAATCCGCCTTCTGGTGCGGCTTCTATGATTGCTGTAAATTCTGCTTTCATAAAAATCTCCTATTGTATCTTATTGAACCGATCAAATTATTTTATAAAACTTTATTTCTTTTGTTAGGTTCGATTTATTGTTTTCTCATATACTCTTAAAATCTTTAGATTATATAGAATAATAGCTTGACAGATTATTTGCAACAAATTATTTATTCCCCATAAAATTAATACAATATAACACTGCTTGTATGAACATCAGTATGATATACTGCCCGATAAAATAACCGCGTTCCGGCTTTTGGGGCTGTGCCGGAATTATAAAAACAAGTTTTCCACATATCCCGTCATTCCGGGCTTGACCCGGAAACCATTAAATTCTATGATATTGTTTCTCTGGATGCTGGATCGGGTCCAGCATGACGGACATTTTGAATCGTGGTACTGCCTCGAAGGCTGGAATGACAAAAATAGATGGATTCAAGTTATACAAGATTCAGCAATAATCCAAATATTGATACATTACAAAAAGGAGAAACATGCTTCATTTAATAACAGGCGATCTTAATAAGCTTAAGGCAGATGCTGTGATTATTCCGGTATCCGAAGATACACAATTATTTGATAATGAAACAATCAAATCGCTTATAAGAAAAACCAAAACTGCCGTGGAGTTTAAAGGTGCAAAGGGTGATGAATTAATACTTTACGATTTGCCTGAAATAAAATCTCAGAGAATAATCTTTTTAGGACTTGGAAAATTAAAAAAGATTGACCAGGAATCTTTTCGCTCTGTTTGCGGCAAAGCCGTAAAAAAATGCATAAAAGATAAACTTAAAGAAATTATAATTGCAGTACCTTCTTCTGAAAAACTTGGTATGGAAACAAAAGAAATTATTGAATCTATGGCAGAAGGCGCTTTTTTGGGAAACCATATTTTTGATAAATATAAAATAGAAAAAAAGCATACTCCTTTAAAAAAAGTTGATTTTTTTGTTAAACAGCAATTTCAAAAAAAATATTCGGCCTTGCTCACGCAGGTTGAAATTGTTTGCAGCGGAACCATTCTTGCCAGAGAATGGGTGAGCACTCCTTCAAATGATAAAGTACCCGACATGCTAGCAAAAGATATAGCTTTGGCAGCAAAAAAAGATACTCTTAAAATAACAACTTTTGATGAAAAAAAACTTAAGCAACTTGGTTTTGGCACTTTGCTTGCGGTTGCCAAAGGAAGCCAAAACAAACCACGGCTTCTTATTCTGGAATACTCCCCGAAAGGTGCAACAAAGACCGTAGCCCTGATAGGCAAAGGAATTACTTTCGATTCGGGCGGTATAAACTTAAAACCTGCCGGTTCTCTTGAAGATATGAAAATGGATATGTCCGGAGCTGCAACAGTTGCAGCAACACTCATTTCTGCTGCAAGATTAAAACCTAAAATTAAAATAATCGGTGCAATTCCCATTGCTGAAAATATGCCTTCAGGAGATGCAACAAGGCCTGGCGATATTGTAAAAAGCTATGCAGGCAAAACTGTTGAAATAAATAATACGGATGCCGAAGGCAGGTTGATACTTATCGATACCATTTCTTACATATTAAAAACATACAAGCCTGAAACTCTTATTGATGTAGCCACACTAACCGGTGCTTGTGTTATTGCGCTAGGAGAAAAAATTGCGGGAGTATTTTCATCAGATGATGAGCTTGCGAATTCAATAATTAAATCTTCCAACAAAACTTATGAACGTTGCTGGCAGCTACCGCTTCCTGAAGATTACAAAGAATACTTAAAAAGCGATTTTGCCGATATCAGCAATGTGAGCACATCAAGATGGGGTGGTGCAATAACAGCAGCTTTGTTTCTATCCGAATTTACAAACAACACAAAATGGGCGCATATTGATATTGCCGGCCCGGCATATACTAAAAAGGCAACAGATTATTGCGGAATCGGCGGCACAGGATTCGGTGTGCGGCTTTTGTGCGATTTGCTGACAAAGCTTTGAACTGATTAACAATTCTTATTCTTTTATATTAATGCACCATTGGTTACTATTTCTATTTGTGTTGGCTTTAAGGGTTCTCCCTGTTCCATTTTCATTTTAACAGAAGCAAGCAGCGTATCTTTTTTAATTTTTATTTCAAATTTAGAAAAGTCCTGAATATGTTCTCCCACATCAACATCAAAAGCTTCTTTCCGGCCGTCAAATGTATCTGCCAATTCACGAAGAAATGCACTTAACTCATTTGCATTTATATCTTTTTGTATTTTAATTGCTTTGCTCATAATCCGTTTTCCTTATTCATATTTTAAGTTTGCTATTTTATTAATCGGTCAGCAAAAGACCTTTTAGATTACAACATTAATACAAAACAAGTTTTTTGGATAGTATCCTAAAGTATACCTTTTATGCTTTTTTTTAATATTTTTGGGAAAGGTTATAATTGTTGCAACTTTTTTTGGATTAGGATCGAGAAGGATAAGATGATTGGCATTAAAACTAATTGAAAGAGGCTCTGTAGTTTATTCCCTTAAATTTTTTTCTATCAACGCCCGGTAAAGTGTTTCTGTTTTTCCGCTGGCTCCAAGTTTCATAGCTACATTTTTAATATACTTTTTCACGCTTACTTCTTTTATACCCATGGCTTTTGCGATCTGATTGTTTGTATAGCCTTTGGGTAAGTATTCAAGCATCTCAATCTCTCTTTTAGTTAATTGTTCTTTTAGCATGGAAAAATCTACAGCATTGTTTATAAACTTTGTCTTAATCATAAGATAAAGTCTTTTGCCCGGAGTTAATAGCACATAGGCTTTGCATACAAGTATTTTTCCGTCTAAATCCCGCCTGAAGAGCCATGGGCCGGTATTAGGCTCAATATAACCACGGGGAGCTATTACGGTATTAATCCATTGAACGATCTCTATAGGAAGCCTTGCACAATTTGATTTACCAAAAGCTTCGGAAAGCAGCGTAAGTGTTTCCTTTGGCACTTCAACTGCTTTAAGTGTCTTATTAAAAATAAGCGGTTTGATGGGCTCTCCTGACATCAGGTAGTCAAGGCCGGCACGCATAAAGTCATTCTGGAGATATAAAAGCAGAGTGTTTGAGATAGAAACAAAAAGTGGGCTCAAATAACTGAAAAAAACCTTATCCTCCCTGATAAAAGGCTTTTTTATATCCTCACGATAAAATCCATAAGCATGAAATTGATTTTGACTTTTGAATCCCATTAAGCCCATAAAATAATTTGTACCGGTATGTTTTTTTGCATATTCCAGACTGCGGCTTTGCTCTTCGCTGGCAGGATCTATTACATCCTGATTTATAAGAAACTCTCCGTGTTTCAGTTGTTGTACACAGGCCCCGAAATAATCGTAAGG
Organism: Pseudomonadota bacterium; assembly: GCA_043825875.1. GTDB lineage: Bacteria > Desulfobacterota > Desulfobacteria > Desulfobacterales > RPRI01 > RPRI01. The sequence goes on from JBDRRF010000097.1 coordinate 8,800, forward strand.
GGCCGTCCGTGAATAAAGGGTGTTCCAGTTAAATGAAAGGTTGGGGCTAGTAATTGTTTTGATTCCAATTCCATCGGATGAATTACTATACATAGACATCCAGTCAAGCGGTATGTATTTTGAAATTATAGACTCAATAGCTTGGGGAAATTCATAAAAATTCTGTATCTCCTTTGTAGCAGAAGATATTTCTATTATAGCTTTTGCAGGTTTATGCAATATTTGTTTGTTCATTGTTTCTTTGATTTAACTTTTTTATCCGCTTCTTTAAGCCGAATCTTCACCGAGCCGGCATGCGCGCCCAGTCCTTCTGTTTCGGCAAGCATTATAATATCTTTTGCTTCCCTGAAGAATGCTTCCTTTGAGTAATTTATAAGACTTGTCTTTTTTATAAAATTATCCACGGAAAGAGCAGATGAAAATCTTGCCGTTCCTGCTGTAGGAAGCACATGGTTGGGCCCTGCAATATAATCACCTACAGGCTCTGGAGTGTAGTTTCCAAGAAATACAGCACCTGCATTTTTTATTTTACCAATGTATTCAAAAGGATTGTTTACCTGAAGTTCCAGGTGCTCGGGTGCAATTCTGTTTGATAGCTCTATAGCAGCTAAAATATCAGGAACAACTATTATAGCACCATATTTTAAAAGGGATTTTTCGGCAATCTCTCGTCGTTCAAGCTTATTAAGCTGGTCATTTAAGGCCGAAAGAACTGCTTTTGCCATTTTCATGGAATCTGTAACAAGCATTGCCGACGCAAGCGGGTCATGCTCAGCCTGGGAAAGCAGATCAGCTGCAGCATATTCGGGAATTGCACTCTGGTCTGCAATAATAAGGATTTCACTTGGCCCGGCTGTCATATCAATCCCAACAGTTCCGGAAACAATTTTTTTCGCAAGTGTTACATACATATTTCCGGGACCGACAATGACATCCACCTTCGGTATCGTTTCTGTGCCATAAGCAAGTGCTGCTATTGCCCAGGCACTTCCTACCTTATATATTTCATCAACACCAACTGTCTTTGCCGCAACAAGAAGATGAGGATTAATGCTGCCGTCTTTTGTTGACGGGGTAACCATTACTACACGATTTACTCCTGCAATCTTTGCCGGTATGGCCCCCATCAGAACCGATGAAACAAGCGGGGTTTTTCCTTCTTTTCCTCCCGGCACATATATTCCGGCAGCATCTACCGGATTAATAATCTGTCCAAGAAAAGCACCATTTCTTTCATTATCAATCCAGGACAATCTTACTTGTTGCATGTGAAAAGATCTTATCTGAGAAACGGCTCGTTTCAAAGAAGCATTAAAAGCCTTTGATGTTTTTTTTAAAGCGGAATCAATTTCCTTCTTGCCGACCTTAATAGAATCCGTATTTATTGCCGGAGAATCAAAACGCCTGGCATAATTAATAAGTGCGCTGTCCCCGTTTTTTCTGACATCATCTAATATTTTGCTTACAGCATTATAATCCTTGCGGCTGAAAGAAAGCCCTCTGTTAATGATAGACGCAAGTCTTGCTTCGGCCGGTTTTGAAGGATATTCAAATATTTTCATTATATTGGTTCCTTTTTTTACTCCTTCTTTTTCTTTATGTCTTTCGGGGTAAAACATTATATATCTTTACAGCCTGTTTTTTTTGCAAACTCTATCATCTTGATTTACCAAGATCAATGAAGTTTTTATCAAGTCTATCATAAATTCTTGACGTGTATCTGATATGATGTTAGTAAAATCATTCAAAATGGAGGGATGTCCGAGTGGTTTAAGGAGGCGGTCTTGAAAACCGTTGAGCTTAACGGCTCCGTGGGTTCGAATCCTACTCCCTCCGCCATAACCAAACGGAGAGATGGCCGAGTCGGCTGAAGGCGCTCGCCTGCTAAGCGAGTGTAGGGCGAAAGTTCTACCCAGGGTTCGAATCCCTGTCTCTCCGCCAACCCTTTATCTTTACTCTGTTTTCACATAGGCCTGTGGTTTCAACAAATTCAACAGAACATAAGGTTTATTTCAGAAACCACTGATGAATAAATGCTGCCCCGAGCCAGGCCCCAAAGCTTGAGACAATAATTACAGGCAGCGGAAGCTGTTTTTTGAGACATAAGAGTGCTACCAGGAAGAAAAGGATACTGGGCAGTATTCCCCAAAGGGCTCCTTTTGCAAAGTTTTGCATGATTTCAGGATCACCCTTGTTTTCAATATACATCCAGATTAAAACCAACGCCCCGGTCAGGGGCATAACTCCCACAAGACCGGCTATCGCCGGCAGCTTCTTTCCAACCGCTGTAGCGGCAAGAATTATAGCTACACTTAAAATTACTTTCAGCAAAATTTGCATTATTTATAACTATGAGCCACTTTCAAAACGTTTCAGTTTGGTCAAGCTCAAGGCGGGAGAAAATTTCAACCACAGGAATACATTTAGTATTTCGAGGATTGAAATTTGAGCCCAACGCTTAAGATCGGCTAAAATGGGGCGTTTTGAAACTGGCTCTATCTTATTCTATTCTTAATATAAACTTTGAAAAAAAGATAATTGGCGATCAAAACAAAAATAGCATCTCTAACCATATAAAAACTTGTATAAGAACTACTTTCCGGGCTTGTAGAAAAGCAGCCGCAGTTTATATCAAGTCCACGGATTTTATTGTATATGAGTGTACAAAAAAATATTATTAAAAGAGTGTTTCCTATAAAAACAGATCCCGGTATCCATACACCTGATAAAAGAAGACAGCCTATAATAAGTTCGAGCCAGGGTAAAAATATTGCTGTTAAATTTATAAGTTCATCCGGAAGGATTTGATAATTATGGATAATTTTAGCAAAGGCTTCGGGATGCAGAATTTTGTCGTAGCTTGCATAAATAAACACTATGCCAAGCACAATTCTTGCGCAGTGGTATAAATAGAGTGAGATTTTTTGTCTGACTTCTTCTCTCATTAATTTACACTTTCAACGGGAAGTCTGTTTTGTTGCCATACCGTCCAGCCGTTTAAAAGAGCCCAAACCTTTTTATATCCCGTATTGCGAAGAAAATCCGCCAGGTCAATACTTAGCTCACAGGTTTCTCCGTCACAGTAAGTAATAATAACACTGTCTTCAGGAATTTCAGACATTATTTCCACAAATTTGGAATCCACTTCCATATAAGGAAAGCTTATAGCTCCTTTTATATGGCCTTCATTATATTCTTCCAAAGAACGCGCATCCATAAATATAGCCCCGTTTTGCCTAAAGAGCTGAACCGCTTTCTCAAGAGAAATTTCAAGGTTTTCTCCTGACAAACTTGCATGTTTGATTTTTTCAGTCCAGTTTTCAAAAAAGGGTGTTTTGTCAGATCTGAGAAGGTTTGATGTAAGACCGGCAACAATTGTAATCAAAACGATATACAAAAGTTGCTTTAAGGTTTTTATAATCAGGGCATTTTTAACTATTGTCATATGTAAATTTTTATACGTCTGATTGTTCAGTAATAATCCGATTCATGCTCAATTTATTATAAAATATACACGCAGCACTTCATTCAAGTCAACCATATCCGCGTGTTCAAGGGATGGCACACTCCCATGATGTTCTACCTGCCCATCTACAACCAGAATTGGAGTCATTTGGATGCCAACGGAGTCCGCCTTTTCCTGGCAGGGGGCGAACTGCTTCATCAAAGTATTCACCGTTCTTTTTAAAATACGGATATATTCAAAAAAATCTCGCCTCAATAATGCTCATAAATATTGTATTTATGATTCCTTTTCGGGAGCCTCTCATACATTATTGATCGTTACAGATTTGCCCCACTTTCTACTTTCCGTTAAAATGCCATATAGCCCATCCAGCACGCGATAAAAATCAAAAGATAACCAAAATATTTCTTATGACGCTTTTTATCGATCTTTACACCAAGCCTTGCTCCGATCTGTGAGCCTGCAAGAACCGCTGCACCGAGGGTCAGAGCCAGTTTCGGATCAAAATGTCCGACCATGGCATGACCGAAAAGGCCTGTTAGTGCAGTAATACCGATCATCAGGCTTGATGAGCCCACTGCAATCTTCATGGGTACGCCGCCCAGAAGAATTAGGGCTGGAACCTTTATCAGGCCTCCTCCGACACCGAGCATGCCGGCTACAAAGCCAGCAAGTATCATCACTGGGATGATGGAAAGAAGATTCAGCGTATAGGATTCATTTCCAAAATTACGTTTTATGAAGAACCATCTGTTCTTTTTGCTATCATTCCCGATAAGTCTATTTTCTACAGGTCTTATCATGAACCATGCGCCGATAAGGATAATGCAGGCAAAGGCAAGTTTGGAAAATACGGGAGGGAACAGGGGTGAAAGATATCCGCCTAAAAATGCCCCCAGGTTGGTCGGCGGCTCGACAATAAGGGTAAGCGACCAATCCACAAGACCGGCCTTCTGAAAGACAAGCAGAGCCGAGATCGTGGCAACTATAATTAACACCTGGCTTGTAGCGGCGCATCTGTAGAGCGGCAAGCCGAAGGCCAGAAGCATGGGAACATAAACCGCACCACCCCCCTGGCCAAACATCATAAAGATGATCGACACGATAAAAAAAATGCCGCATAATAAGGCAATTTGCTCATATCCGAATGTCAAAATAGTCCCTCCTCGTACAGAGAAAACATATCTTTACTCCCCGTAACCCGAACATGGGATACAGACCAGTGCGCCGTCTTCCTTGATACGCAATTTGTTTACAAAAGTCAGCTCACCGCACGTATCGCACCTTTTGGCCTCGAACACGCCTTTACCTTTTTTTACGTCCACAGTGTGAATATCGCCGATATCGAGGAATTCAGCTTCATCTAAACTGATAATCCGGTTGATCATCGGGTCTGCTATTTTCGGTTCAATGTCTTGCGGCGGGATACCGGCTTTTCTTTTTTGTACAAACGGTGATTGGAGCGCCTTTTCAAAAAAATCGGATTTAAGGCAAACCCGCACGGCACGGCCGGTTTTCTGATCAATGAGCGTAAAAGCCATCTTGTTGTAGTAGCTTTTTTTGATATTTGACTTGCCGTAAGTGCATCCGGTAGCAACCATGATCCCGTCTAAAAAACAGCCCGCGGCATGCCCCTTACCGGTTTCTGCTTCCACGAACAGTTCCTTATCTTTCGCCCGTTCTACATTAAGAGCCTTCATAGCAGCAAGCCCTGCCCTAAGCCCCATAGGCATTGCCGGGCAACGGTGACCGTGAAACTTAAATCCTGTCGCAAGTATTTTCTCAAAATTTTCCATTGTTCTCTCCTTTTTTATAATGGAAACCATTTTACTGCCGGGTTCCCCTTCATACCATAAAAGATGCCTTGCCTTAAAATGCGTCCTGACAAAATAGGGCGATAGTATATTCTCTACTTCTCTAACAAAACGGCCCTCCTTTGTTCCATAATTGAAAAGATGCATTCCGTACATACCTTATAAGGTTAACCACAACCTCAGCTGTTCAAGGGATGGTACACTCCCATGATGTTTTACCTGCCCATCTACAACCAGAATCGGTGTCATTAGGATGCCAACGGAGTCCGCCTTTTGCTGGCAGGGGCGAATTGCTTCATCCATCTCAGGAGACCATTGCCTGGCTATGCCGACAATTGTATTGAAATCCTCAGGTTGACTTGGCGGATTTGCTACAACCGCGTGAACGTATTCCCAGTCCACATTGATTCCGGCCTTTTCTGCTACATGCTTTGCCGTACCGGTCTCCTTTCCAACTGACTTTGCAAACGCTTGTGCTCTAAAATCGTTGTAAATCATATGGATGATATCCAAAGGCACGCCCAATTCGTTTGAAATTCTCTCCACACGCTGCCGAGTCAGGTCGCAACGGGGACAGGGGGGGTCAACACCGATTATCCAGACTTCTTTTGGCATGATTTTCCTCTTCATAGTTTTTAAATTGATAGATTTGGTCTTAATTTATTTGTTCAGGTTCTTCGTTCCTCTCAGGTTTTATGAAAAATAAATGTATATCAATATGGTATAAAAATTCTAATTATTATTCAAAGAAATCTGATATTGTTCCACCCATTAAATATATGTAAGTAGCAGCCCAGTTAGTTAGAATAGTCACAGCTCCGAAAACAAACATTCCGACGCTCATTAGCGCCCAGCCGGATAATATATTTCCAATAACACATCCAGTAGCAAAGGCAGCGCCGGTTCCTAAAAGAATGCCGCCGAAAAATGCCGTAACAGTCTGCCCCGGAGGTCTCGGAAGAAAATTTATCTTTCCGGAAAGTTTTGCAGATACCAAAGCTCCAACAAAAAGGCCGCTTACAAGCAGTATCAGCCATACATTCACCTTTTTGCCAGGAGCAGGATTGGGAAGAAGTGGTTTTATATCTGATAAGACCTTATCGAGAGTTTGCTCCTTTTCGACTGAAATGCTTGGTGCTGCCGGTTTTTTGCTCCAGATAAATTTAAGAGGTCTATCCGTTAAAAGCAGTTGAAGATGCAGCACACCATGAGTTACCCCCAAAGGATAGTTTCTGCCTACAGCAGCAGATGACATATATGCAAAAATTGCGAGAATGCCGATTGCCAGCCCCGCTTGCCATGGTTTCCATGGATGTGTAATAAATTTTCTAAACCGGCCCTCGTCGATTGATGTAACCTCATGTGTTTTTTTACTCTGTTTCCGTTTAAACACCAAAAAAACTAAGGTCAACAATCCAAAGATACATGCAAGTGCCCAGAACGGTAAGCCTGTCAGGGATGAAAGTGTAATCGGCCCGCCGGTTTCGGATTTCAGAACAAAACCCTTCATATAATCCTGGAAACCTTTAAACGGCCCATGCTCTACTAAAGCAATTCCTAATGGTATGCCAAGTAGTCCGGCCATGGAATTAATATTTCCGGATGCAGATTTATAAAGGCATCCGCTGACGCATCCGCCCGCCAGGACAATGCCTGTACCGAACAAGAGCCCTCCCACAATATAATTGAGCCATAGGAATGGTTTAGGATTTAATATAATAAGATCTGTAATGTCGAGCACTGCAAAACCCATCATGCTGACAACAATAGCGATCCAGAGCCCAAAAACTTTTGAACGGTCTTTCATCATAATTACTTCACTAAAAGCGCTTGACCCGCAAAGTTCACCCTTTTTGAGGAAAAACCCGAAAAGAAAACCGATTGGTATGGCGGTTAAAACCCACACACGCGTATAAACCGCCAGTAAAGTAATTCCTGAAAGAATAACAGAACATAAAACAATATACTTCTTCCAGTTAATGATTTTATCGGAAGATATCATAACTATACCTCATCATACAATATTCTTGAATATCATTAATGTAATTTAGCACCTTTGCTCAGGCCAACCATATCCTAAATTTTTCAATAGACGGAATGTTTGTCTGGTACTTCACCTGCCCATCCACAATCAGGAATTATTGTATGGGCCAACACATTATTATGAACCCTTATTTGTGTTGCAGGCCAATTGGCACAGCAACGCGCCATCTCCACACTCGTTGGACTCAAATTGCAGAACCGGGTGATTAATCCCGAAACGTTTCAGGAGCGTATCCCGGATTATACCGGACAATTGATTTGTGGCACTTACGAGTTGATCAGAAACTACAACATGGCAGGTAAGGGCCACCAGATCACCACCTATAAGCCATGTATGCAGGTAATGAATGCCCGCCACACCAGGAAGCTCTTCAAGAGTTTTTTTGATATCCATCAGATCCAATCCAATGGGTGTTCCATCCATTAAAACGTGAACTGATTCCTTTAAAAGAGAAAAACAATTCACTAAAATATATACCACTATCATAAGGCTGAGTATCGAATCGATCCATAACCATGGTGTGAAATGCAAAATAATAGCTCCGGCCAAAACAGCTACAGATGTGAGAAGGTCTCCCATCATGTGGAAAAACGCGCCGCGTATATTCAGGTTGTGCTTTGAATCCTTATGCAGGAGCCAAGCGGAAAATCCGTTTCCCGCTATGCCCACAAGTGCAAGAACAGCCACAAGCCCGGCTCCGACAGGAGAAGGATTCGACAGTCGTTTTACGGCTTCAACAGCGATGATTACCGCTATGCCGCCAAGAAGCGACGCATTGACTACTGCGGCGATGATTTCAATACGGCGCAGACCGAAGGTATGGCGATGCGTAGGACTTTTTTTCCCTATCAGATGCGCGATATAGGTGATTATCAGGGCTGTGAAGTCGCTGAAATTATGAACCGCATCGGAGATAAGCGCCATGCTGCCGGAATAAATTCCTCCGCAGATTTGCGCTGCCGGAATCAAAAAGTTGATCAGTATGGTAATCAAAAGCCGTTTATCCGTTGTATCCGCCAGTTCATGATCGTGTTCCATCAGGGTTGACCTTTTTATAGTTTAAACTTGTTCAGATACTCTTCAAGTTTTATCTTATTTTCCTCATCAAGTTGCGGACAAGCCTCAACCTCCTTTGCGCCTTCGGCCAGAAGTGCTGAAAAAACCATGCAGGTAGATTGACCGCAGTCACGGCAATTTGTTTTCGGCAGAAGTTTCAAGATCTCTATAATCTGTGGCTTGGGGGTACTTTCATAGCATGGTGTAATCTCCGCCCGTTTTTCCCATGCCTCATTTATTTCCCGCTTGAGCCATTCAAGAACTCTGTCTGCCTCATCCTCATCTTTGAGCGCATTGATTGCGATCCTGTCGTGGTGAACCGTTATAAGCCTGCCGTGTATTTTGAAAGTAACTGCCGGAGGGTCCTTCAGATACTCAGAACCGCCCAGTTCGGCATTAAGATATGGTATAACTTCTCTTATGTCCTGATCCAGATGTGCTATGCAGTGAACAGATTGGAATCCGGGATTACATTTCGGTTTGAAGATTTCTTTTATGTAGCTTTTCAGAAGCATTATTTTGTCTTCTTATAGTAAACAACAATGCAATTAATGTGATGGTGCTGATTTTTGGAATGATTTTTTCCTCATACCATGCCCGGCCTTTTGTTTTGAGCCCGATTATACTATTATTTGGGAACCTCCTATCTTGCAATAAGCTTTGCTATCTCTTCAGGACTTAGAACCTTTCCAACTGATTTTACATCGCCGTCTATAGCCAGGGCAGGTGTTACCATCACCCCGAAGTTGGTGATCTCCATGATGTCGGTTATTTTCTCCACTGAGCAGTCTGTGCCGGTTTCTTTTACCGCTTGCTGAACATTTTTAGTGAGTTTCTCACATTTTGGGCAACCCGTGCCCAGAATTTGAATTTTTTTCATGTCTGACCTCCTGTAAAGATCCTTTCATCATTCAAGACGCAGGAGTGTAAGGACACGTTATGCCGTGCCCTTACACTATGACATCTGAAACCCAAAATCTATTTCTGACACCCGCAATCAACATTACCGGCGACAATTTCTCTCCATTCGCCGATGACGTCATGTGTCCAGCAATCATCAGCACCGGCTGCCTCTCGCATGACGAGAGCGAATATATATGACAGTTCCTTAACCGTTGCTCCTGCTTCCAAAGCTCCTTTGAAGTGTTTGAGCACGCAGGGCTTGGAACGAGCCTTGATGGAAACGGCAAAGCAGATAAACTGATAGGTCTTCTCATCTATTGTCCGCTTACTGGAATACAGCTCATCCATTTTGTCCAGCAGTTCAGTAAATTCAGGAAAAAATTCTGCCAGCATTCTCATCTTAATTCCTCCTTGTTTTCTTATAGTATTTAAAAATATCTTCAGAGCCAGTTTCAAAACGCCCCATTTTGGCCGATCTTAAGCGTTGGGTGAAAATTTTAATCCTCGAAATACTCCATGTATTCCTGCGGTTAAAATTTTCACCCGCCTTGACCTTGACCAAACTGAAACGTTTTGAAAGTGGCTCTTCATAATTATTGTCACAATATTTTAAGTTTTTTCAAAATCAGCAGGAAAAAAAGCTCTTAAATTCCTGTTCTCTACCCCTTATCTCTAGTTCTTTCCAAGCTAAGCTAAAAAAGGATTTATGATGAAATATAAACCAAGAAATCCTATAATCACTCCTGCTCCTTTACGAAACCAGTTGCCGTAATTTTGCCACTTGCTGTTTTCCGTTAATTTTCGTACCCATGCAGATGAACTGCCTGCAGCAACAATAGGCAGACAGTGCCCCAGGGCAAATAGCATAATCATTACTATCCCTGTAATGATTTTTTGCTGGACTGTGATGATAGCCAATATCGGGGCAATAAACCCAAACGTGCACGACCCGGACAGAATGCCATATGCCAGTCCCAGTCCGAAAGCCCCGTGAATGCCTTTAAGCTTCAGACGATAAAGCAAAGAACCGGAAACCGATAAGATCTCTACTCCCAGCATGTTCAGGGCAACAAGAAGTAGCACAGCACCGACAAGTATCTGCCACCATATGCCGACATCGCCCAACATTCTACCCAGCAACGAACAGACTATGCCTATGAGTGCGATAGTGATAAAAAGCCCCAGTGTAAAGGCGCCTGCATACCAGACAGCCTGCCGCGGATCTACAGCCTTTTCCTGACCGGCTACATATGCTATAATCAACGGAATTGAAGCCAGATGGCAGGGGCTGAACATCACGCTTATAATTCCCCAGAAAAAACATCCCAGAAAAGCAAGAGTGGTGCCACCTGTCATCCATTGGTTAACCGTAAGAAAAAATGATTCGATCATGATCTTTCCTTAGACAATAAAATGCTTATTTTACTCCCATTTTATCAAACTGCTGTATAATATCGGCTTCGCTCATAAATCCCAGATGTCTGTATACTTCCTTACCTTTTTTGTCGAAAAATATCTGGGTTGGCATTACCTGAACTCTGTAGTGTTCGAAAGCATCGCGGTCTTCACGAAGATCATAAAAATGAATTACTGCTTTTCCGGCATATTTCTTCTCCATTTTTTCCAGGATTGGGGCCATCATTTTACAGGGGGTACAATAACCGGCTCCCAGATCTACCATCGTTACCATACCTTTAGCAGGGATATTTTCATCAAAAATTTCTGATGCAAAAGCATTTGTTACTACAATAAATGATATTAGGGCGGATACCAATATCGCCAATCCAATATATTTTTTACTCTCAATTTCAGAACTTAAAATCTCCTTCATTTTTTTATCCATTTTTTAATTTCCTTTATTTTGGGAATTTTGCCGACGCATTTAACCTCACCATCTATTACAACAGCCGGAGTCCCGAAAACCCCGTAACCGGCAATTTTCATAAGATCAGATACTTTTTCTATATCGGCGGAAACGCCTTCTTCGGCAACAACCTGCCTGACAATTTCTTCGGTTTTTTTACATTTTGAACATCCTGGCCCTAGTACTTTAATTTCCATTTTGATTCCTTCCGGCTATAGTTCTCTTTGATTCACAGCCTCTTCGATCCAGCCATTTGTTTTTTTATTTAAAACGCACCGTATATCATTCCGGCAATCGTGGACATTATGACGATGATACCGCAAAAAGTTGCTGTTTTCTTTACCCCCATAACGCTACCGATCACCAGCATGTTGGGAAGCGACAGCGCTGGACCGGCCAGAAGCAAAGCCAGAGCCGGTCCCTTGCCCATACCGGCCCCTATTAGTCCCTGCAGAATAGGCACCTCGGTCAGCGTTGCGAAATACATTAATGCTCCGGCCACCGAAGCGATAAGGTTGGCCCAGATGGAATTGCCGCCCAAAAGTGACTGGACCCACTGCTCGGGAATCAGGGCTGGATGACCGGGCCGTCCCAGCATAAAACCGGCCACCAGAACACCGCCAGCCAAAAGTGGGAAGATCTGCTTCATAAAGTCCCAGGTGGATTCCACCCAGCTTTTGCACTCGTCTTTTGTGAACCAGGCCTTGAGCATAAAACCCAGCACGATAAGCAGGGTGACGGTGATGTACCACTTGGCAGCGAAGATGGCGGGCCAAATGCCTGTGGAACCTTCGGTTGGTTTTGCAAACGCGGCGAACACCAGAATTAGGACCATTGTCATGATATATAAGGTGTCCTGCAACAGGGTGCGCTCTTTGGCATCCGAATCCGGTACATAAATCTGCCCCGCAGTTCGGGCCGCATCATCCTTGCGAAAAATTAAAGCCATCAAAAGACCGGTGACCACGGCAAAGACCACCGCGCCAACGGCTCGGGCCAAGCCCAATTGCCATCCCAGGATTTTTGCCGTCAGGGTAATGGCCAGGATGTTGATGGCTGGTCCGGAATAAAGAAAGGCTGTAGCCGGCCCGATTCCGGCTCCACGAGTATAAATGCCGGCGAACAGAGGCAACACCGTGCAGGAACAGACTGCCAGGATGGTCCCGGAAACAGAAGCCACGGAATAAGATAAAATCTTGCTTGCCTGAGCCCCAAAGTACTTGAGCACGGAGGCCTGGGAAACAAACACCGAAATGGCTCCAGCGATAAAAAAAGCCGGGATCAGGCATGTCAGCACATGTTCTCTGGCGTATTCCTGAAGCATCATAAATGCCTCGAGACCTGATTGCCTGATAAGGGGATGGTTCCAGGGGATAAAATAACATACTAAAAATATAGAAATAATGACCAGTAATTTGGTCCGTTCTTTCATGGGACTTCCTCCATTAATAAAAAAGATAAATTACTTCATGCAAATATTTTCGCGTTTAATAAAAGGCAGTTGTTCGACCAGTTTTAAAATTTCAGGATCCTGATTCAACCAGTGCTTCAAATTTCCCAGCATATTAGCTATATAAGGACTTTCGTTACCATCTGTAAGCTGATAATTGACCCACAAACCGTCTTTTTTTGAAACTACAAGACCGGCATTTTCTAGAATTTTAAGATGCTTTGAAACACTTGGCTGGTTAATCTGCAGGATCTCCCGCAATTCACATACACACATTTTCTTATGCTGAAGCATTTTTACGATCTTGACTCTTGTCGGGTCCGAAAGAGCCTTTGTAACCTTGATGAATTCATTCATACGCCTTCCTTTATATATTCTATTTTTGGAATATATTGCGTTAGAAATCATTTGTCAAGCCGTATATAATTAGAATATTAATTTTTACATATATCGATTCTATAACGGTATAAGAATATAGTTACGATGGGTATAAGGAGAAATTAGCTCATGAGTTTATAAGTTCTTAAGTTGATAAGAAATGAATTTAGGGTAAACTCATAAGTTCGTGAGTTCCTGTGTTGGTTAGGATAAAGAAAAAGGTAGTATGTAAGTTATTTTTCTTTTGACTACTGGGAAAGAGTATAATTCGCCAGTAGACTTCCTTGCCAGTAAATATTTGAAGGATTGGAAAAGTATATTTTGAAAATTTCGAGGCTTTCTTTACGCAATATATCAGGAATTATTGATATCCGGCTGTTTTTGTATAAGGGAGACAAATTTTGTGTATCACAGCTTGTTCCTCCACCCATAACGTCTTCATATGCATATACAAGCTTGCCTATACCGGAAAGCATAATAGCGGCAAAACACATAAGGCAGGGTTCCATGGTGCAATATATTGTTGTTTCCTGCCTGTTTATATCATTAAATTCTTCCATGCCGGCCAGATTTCTTAAAGCTATTATCTCCGCATGATCAACTTCGTTTGAAACGCTTTTGGCTGTTCCTTCTCTTTTGCCCGTTGCAATAATTTTGTCTTTATATACTATTACACAACCTACAGGAAACTCTCCTTCTTCAAGCGCTGTTTTCGCAAGATTGAGAGCTTCATTCATAAAATATTCTTGATTAGTTGTATTCATTGATTAAGACTCTATTCTGCAAATACTATTATCACAGGGGCAGCTTCCATCAATATCATAAGCATATAAAATTCTTGATTCAGCTTCGGCTCTGGCTGCAGGAATGATAGGAAAAGCAAATCTTTCCGAAAGTTTTATAAGTTCGGGTTTTGCGGGAATTGTATCAAGACCGCTTGAAATTATCTTAGCAGTTAATCCTTCAAGAATATCAGCGTCCTCTCCGTTTGTAACCACAACTACCGGAATCTGATATTCAGCAACAAGCCTGGAGGCCGCTATTGCAGGGCGGTGGCGTGTTGTTATTGAACCGGGACCGTATTTAATTATCATGCATATCCGGTTATCTAATAATATAAGAAAATCAACTTTGATTATTGCTTTTTTATTTCCTGCCCTGGCTAAAAGATCATAGCGCGGTGTGACATCTTTTTTTTCATATAATTTTATATCAACTAGCAATCGGGCGATTTTTTGTCTATAGCGCTCATCATGGCTATCTTCTATTGTTTTGCCTGTAATGAAATCGGTTGTTTTGCCTAAAATTAAATGATGCCCTTCCATTTTATTTTTCAATCACTCTCTTTCAAATAGTTCTTTACAATTCATTACACATGTGGATAAATCTGACAGCTATATTTAATAAGGAATCTTTATAACAGGTAATGAGTTATGTCAATTCGTGAAAATTTTGAAAAGCGTGAAGAAGGATTCATGTCTCCTTTCGGTTGCCTCAGTTCAAAATCCAAAGGGCGTATCAGACAGGAAAAACCATGCCCCATAAGAACTGCTTTCCAGAGGGATAGAGATCGAATTGTATATTCTAATGCATTCAGGAGATTAAAACATAAAACTCAGGTTTTTTTATCTCCTCTTGGAGATCATTACAGAACACGCCTTACACACACCTTAGAGGTTGCTGAAATAGCAAGAACTATAGCACGAGCTATGAGGCTTAACGAAGATTTAACCGAAGCAATAGCCCTTGGTCATGATCTGGGTCATACACCCTTCGGCCATGGCGGGGAAACGGCTTTAAAAGAAATTTATGCCCCTGGTTTTTCGCATAACGAACAAAGTTTAAGGGTTATTGATCATCTTGAAAACAAAGGTAACGGACTAAATTTAACTTATGAAGTAAGAGATGGTATTTTGAAGCATTCAAAAGGTTATGGCAAAATTCTTCCTCTTGATAACCCTGATGAACTTGCTTGCACCGTGGAAGGTCAAGTTGTCAGAATTGCCGATATAATGGCTTATTTAAACCATGACCTTGATGATGCAATCAGAAGCGGCGTAATAAAAAGAGACCAAATTCCTAAAAAGTGCTCGGATGTTTTGGGCCGTACGCATTCGAAACGTGCAACAACTATGATTAGAGATCTTATTTTTGCAAGCCATGAATCCAATGGAAAATTTATTCTTAAAATGAGTGATGAGAAATACAGTGCCATGGGAATCTTAAGAGAATTTCTTTATGAAAACGTATACCGTTCATCAAATGTGCACGGTGAATTTATCAAAGCAAAAAAAATACTTTCTGAACTATATACGTATTTCATAAACGATAAAATTTTGTTTCGCAAGGAACTGACAAACATGGAAATGATAGATATATATAAGAAAAAGAGCCTTGGCGAAGAGACCTATGAGAGAATTGTTTGTGATTTTATAGCCAGCATTACAGACCGTTATGCTATTGAGCTTTACTGTAAAATCTTTTTACCTGCACCCCTTGTTTGATGGGCATATATTAAAATGAATCCGTTAGTCGAAAAAATAATATCCCAGGAAGAAAAATATTCAAATCTTCTGAAAAGGCTTGAATTAATTTATAATAAAATGGATGATATGTATAGTGAACTTTGCAGTTATTACGGATTTTATTGTACGGGATGTGAAGACAATTGTTGTTTCACACGATTTTATCATCACACATTTGCAGAATATCTCTTTATAAAAAAAGGTTTTGAAACGCTTGATCTTGTTAACAGAAATGATTTAAAAGAAAAAGCCGATTTAATATGCAAACAGACGATCGAGCTGGATAATTCGGGGTTGCCGGTTTATCTTCTATGCCCTTTAAATCATGATGGAATGTGCGTGTTATATGCATACCGTCCCATGATATGCAGATTGCATGGTCTTCCTCATGAACTTGTGTTACCAGGAAAAGAAAATAAGTTAAGTCCAGGATGCGATGAATTTAAAGCACAATGCGGCTCCAAAGAGTATATGAAGTTTGACAGAACACCTTTTTATGCCGAAATGGCGGCTCTTGAAAGAGATATGAAAAAAACATTGGATATCTCCGAAAGAATAAAAATGACGATAGCCCAGATGCTTATAACCCTGTAGCAAAGCATCCTTATCACTGGCACTCCTATAGCTTCAACCATCCCACACAACAATAGTAAATAGTACTTCTATTTTCATTTCAGAATACAACGCATTATCACTGCATGAAACCAAAAACCAGAACCTCATACAACATTTCAGAGTTTTTTTATTTTATACTGTAGAATAAATTGTACTCAAGATGCCAAAATTCTGACACTAATCTTTTCCTTTTATTTAATGATTGCTCTTTACTTAAAAAAGATTTTGTGCCGACTTTAAAATCAATTCCATCCTATTGAAATGTTTAGTGTATTTGAAGCGCTTCTTTTGCTCCTTCTTTTGTTTAAACTGGCATATAGATTGCTTAACTAATCCTGTTCAATAACACCTTTGTAATTCTTATAAATAAGAGACTATATCTGCCAATAGTTAAATATAGCAAAATTTAATTGGAGAAAAAATGAGCAAGAAAACAATTTTAACAGCATGTGGCTTTTTACTGTTTTTGATAACCTTATTATCCGTAAATTCTATCAGTTCTACTTATGAGGCTTCAGTAAAAAAAGTCCTTGTCGTACATAGCTATCATCCCCAATACGAATGGGTTTCCACAATCTCCCGTGGAATCAAAAGAGTGTTTGAACAATCAAAAAATGTTCAGGTTGAAACTTTCTATATGAATACAAAAATTAAAACCTCGGAGGAATGGAAACAAGAATCCGGCAGATGGGCCAGGGAAATAATTTCCAAGTGGAATCCTGATGTAGTCATAACTGTTGATGATAACGCACAGGAATATGTTGGGAAATATTATGCGGGTAAAGACCACCCGAAAATAATTTTTTGCGGCGTTAACAATAAGCCCGAAAAATACGGTTATCCTTCGTCCAACATCACAGGCATTTTAGAACGACCGCATATAAAAGAAACTTTGGATTTATTGAGCAGTTTTGTGCCAAATGTTAAGAATATAGCCGTTATAAGTGATAATTCAACAACTTCCCAGGGTGCTGTTGAATATATAAAAGACCAACTTAAAAGCCTGGATAAAAAAGCTGTTGCCTATGACATGCCGGCAACTTTTGCCCAATGGAAATCCTGTATCTCAGTTAATCAAAACAAGGCCGATGCTGTTCTGGTCTATATGTATCATACAATTAAGCGGAAAGGGCAGGAAGAAAGTATGGTCCCCAGAGAAGTAATGGAATGGACAATTTCAAACTGCTCTATACCGGTTGTCGGTTTTTTTAACTTCACCGTTGATGATGGAGCACTTTTGGGTGTTGTTGAATCCGGTATTGAACACGGCCGTGAAGCAGCTATGATTGCCATGAATATCCTTGATGGTAAAGATATTAAACTGTTTCCAATAAAGACAGCAAGTAAAGGAATTATAATGTTCAACAACAAAACAGCCTGTAAACTTAAAATTCCCGTCCTTAACGAATTACGAGGGCAAATTGATATTATGGTAGGAGATTAATGGATGCCGGATGAAAGTACAATATCCCGTTTAACCTGGCTCCCAATCACGGTATGTATCATTAGCATAGTACTTGCTTGTTTTTCTTATAATTTTTAAGGAAGCAGGAAATTGCCAGATTTGAAGATAGATTTAGTGATATAAGTAAACACGGGTTTGAACATGTAGAGATGGTTTCCTTAAAATCCTTGTCTGTTCTGGAATTACTCAAGTCTTTTTACGATGCGTCAGACTTTGTTTCCCGTGATGAATTTGGAATTGTTGCACGTCAGCTTCTAAAGAGGTTCTCATTTATCCAGGCCTTGGAATGGGTACCTCGTGTAAATTATGCTGAGCGGTCGACTTTGGAACAGAAAGCACGCAGAGAAGGCTTAGAAGATTTTCAGTTTAAAATTCAAGACAAACAAAACACGCTGCAACGGGCTCCGGAAAAAGAAGTATATTTTCCTGTATATTACGTTGAACCTTATTCAGGAAACGAGCTTGACATCGGCTTTGATTTGGCTTCAAACCCCAGCCGCTTTCATGTAATCCGGCTTTCCCGGAAATCCGGTAGCAGCATTGCTACTGCACCGGTAACTTTGGTTCAGGGTAATACCTCCCAAAAAACATTTCTCTTATTCACACCTGTTTACAAAAAAACCGCTGTTACATTTATTGATAAAGGGAGAGAAGACGGACTTTTAGGATTTGTGCTCGGTGTCTTTAATATTGGCCCACTGATTAAAGATGCTTTTGAAGACTTGGAAGAGCAAAAAATATCATTTTATTTATTTGACAGCACGAATGGAACAGATTCGGCTATATTTTTTCACGCTTTTAAACCCACTGACAATATAATATTTCCAAAGATAAATGAAGGAGATGTTGTTAATCTTGCTGATAGGATATTATCAGGCTCCCATACGTATTCCAATATCTCAGATTTTACTTTTGGAGACAGGCATTGGTCGGTTGTTGCAATTGCCCATGATAAATTTTTAAGCGAATATCTTACGTTAAGACCCTTATTAATAGCTATTGGCATACTTGTTACCGGTAGTTTAATTTCTTTTCTGTTTTGGGAGCAGTTGCGAAGAAGATCTTTTATTGAAGATAAAGTCAAAATCAGAACATTGGATTTACGAAATTCTGAAAAACAACTTCTGGAAACCAACCATCAACTTGAAGAAGCCATCGCTCGCGCAAATGATATGGCTGCCCAGACCGAAATTGCCAATGGGGCTAAAAGTGAATTTCTGGCTAATATGAGTCATGAAATTCGCACTCCTATGAACGGTGTAATTGGAATGACCGGACTTCTTCTTGACACCAATCTCACGGATGAACAAAAAAAATACGCAGAAGTTATCAAAACCTGTGGTGAATCTCTATTATCAATTATTAATGATATCTTGGATTTTTCCAAAATCGAGGCAGGAAAACTTGAATTGGAAATGCTTGATTTTGATTTACATACTACAATAGAAGATACTGCCGATGTACTGGCAATAAAAGCCCATGAAAAGGGGTTGGAATTGACAGCCTTTGTATCGCCAGGAGTTCCTACATTTCTGAATGGAGATCCGGGTCGGCTCCGTCAAATATTGGTAAACCTTATCGGTAATGCGATAAAATTCACACATCATGGCGAAGTGACTATCAGGGCTGATTTGGAAGAAGAAACAGTAAATGACGCTATAATTCGTTTTGTTGTAGCAGATACGGGTATTGGTATACCAAAAGATCGGGTAAATTCATTGTTTTCCGCTTTTACGCAGGTAGACAGTTCCACCACAAGAAAATATGGAGGTACCGGCCTTGGGCTTGCCATCTCAAAACAGCTTGCTGAATTGATGGGTGGCAATATTGGTTTAAAGAGCACCGAAGGGCAAGGAACAGTCTTTTCGTTTACTACCAGATTAAAGAAACAACCTGAAAACAAAAACGCTACTATAGACTATACAGCCGATATCAAGGATGTGCGTATTTTGGTGGTGGACGACCATGAAACCAACCGTCTTCTGGTAGCTACACTTTTACACTCATGGGGTTGTCGCTGTGTTGAAGCAGCAGATGGATTGACAGCTCTTAATATACTACACACAGCAGTAAGAGAAGGCGATCCGGTTCGCGCAGCATTGATAGACATGCAAATGCCGAATTTAGACGGGGAAGAACTTGGCCGCATTATAAAGTCGGAATCAGAACTTACCGAAACGGTTTTGATAATGATGACTTCTTTATGCCAACGAGGCGATGCAAAAAAGTTCCAGGCAGCAGGGTATGCCGCCTATCTTTCCAAACCCATACGGCAAACCCTCCTTCATGATTGTCTATCATTGGCTTTAGGAATAAAAAAGCATGATAAAAAGGAATTTTCTTCCGATCGGGCAATTATTACACAGCATACCATTTCCGAAGTAAATAAGCATAGATCTCGAATTTTACTAGTAGAGGATACGCCAACTAATCAGGACGTGGCTTTGGCTATTCTTAAAAAACTGGGGTATCGGGCTAATAACGTGGCAAACGGGAAAGAAGCCTTAGAAGCTCTTGAAACCATTCCATATGATTTGGTTCTGATGGATTGCCAGATGCCGGTTATGGACGGATATGAGGCAACACGCATAATCCGGCAAGGGGATGCCGGAATTCAAAACCAGAAGGTGCCGGTAATCGCTATGACAGCTCACACAATGAAGGGAGATCGCGAAAGATGCATAGAAGCAGGTATGAATGATTATATTGCCAAGCCCGTTGATCCTTTTGAAATTGCCGAAAAGCTCAAGCAATGGCTTCCCGGACCAAAGAAAGAACAAGATTTAAAAGATAATATTCTTGAGCATTCTGAAACCAAAGACCATATTCAAAAGGTATTTAATCGCGATGTATTAATCAATAGGTTGATGGGTGATGAGGATTTAGCCAAGACAATTATCAAAGGGTTTTTAAATGATATGCCCCTACAAATTAAGGCAATAAAAGAAGCCGTAATCCACAAACAATCGGACCGGACCTGCTCACTGGCTCACAAAATCAAAGGTGCTGCTGGAAACATCGGAAGCCCTTTATTTCAAGATGTGGCTCATTCCATGGAAAAAGCTGGAGAAGCTGGAGAAATGCAAAAGCTCTTTAGTCTGATGCCTCAACTTGAAGATTGTTTTACTCAACTGAAACAAGAAATGGAAGCGGAAATAGCATGAAAGTTTTAATTGCAGAAGATGATATTACATCCAGAACAATACTTACGGCTATTCTTGAGAAATGGGGATACAATCCCATTGCTGTAAATGACGGCCTCGATGCATTGAAAATATTACAGAAAGCCGATTCACCCGAACTGGTTCTTCTTGATTGGAAAATGCCTGTTATGGATGGCCTTGAAGTATGCCGCCGAATAAGGCAACAGCTTTGTAACAACTTGGTTTATATAATAATCTTGACTTCAAAAAGCGAAAAAACGAATATTGTGGCAGGTCTTGATGCAGGAGCTAATGATTATGTAATTAAACCATATGATAATGAAGAATTGCGCGCTCGGATCAATGTAGGTCAGCGTATGATTGAAATACAGTCGGAATTGGAAAAAACTAAAAAAGCTCTGGTTCATGAAGCTATGCATGACCATTTAACAGGCATTTATAACCGGAGGGCAATTATAGATATGTTGCAAAGAGAACTGTCGCTTGCTAGACGTAAAAGAAACAGAATAAACATAGGGATGTGCGATCTCGATAATTTCAAACAGATAAATGATTGTTATGGACATCAGGCCGGAGATGAAGTGCTGTGTGGATTTACACGTACTATCCAAAACAATTTACGTGGTTATGACATTTTTGGACGTTATGGAGGTGAAGAATTTTTAGTTATTATTCCAGATGGCATCAAATCGTCAGAAGAGCATATTTTCGAAAGATTAAGAAATAAAATTGCCGAACAACGGATATTGACAAGAGCTGGTGAAATCAGCGTTACGATGAGTGTCGGAGTTGCCGGTATACATAACGGAGAATCCGTGGATACATTGCTTGGAGCCGCCGACACAGCTCTTTACAGGGCAAAGGAAGAGGGGCGCAACCAGGTTTTTTTCGCTTAGTGCGAAAGAAATAAGCTTAAAGAAGTATTGGAAATGACTGGAGCTGTTTATCATGAGATGAATCAGCCACTTCAGAGCGTTTAAGGTTTTTCGGAACTTCAAATTATGCATATGGACTCCGATGAGCCAAATTATGAAACGATCAAAAACATCACGTCAGGCATAGATCGCATCGTCGAACTGACCCACAAGATTATGAGAATTTCGAAATACAAGGTAAAAGGTTATATTGATATTAATGAATCTCAATAATTTTCTCAAATCAAACCGGAACAATACATGGTTGAATAAAAGATATTAGTAGTTGATGATGAACAGCATATTCGTGATTTATATTCTCAAGCATTTTTAAAGAGCGGACTAATTTTGCTGGCGGGCGACTTTATGAGACAGTATGGATTATATACAAGCAGGCTTGTTGCCAAAAGATAGACTATAATTCGCGGTTGGCATATGAATTCACATCAGAAAGAATAGATTTATTTTTCATGCCCTTCTTCTTTAAGAAGCTTGCTGTACCAGTTTGCAAATTCAAGCATCCCTATGTAGCGTTCATCATCATTAACTATACCCAGGCAAACATCAAGCACTCCTCTACCATATTCATTACTGTATTGATCGGAGCTTCTGCTTTGTAAAAATTCTCTTACAAGCATTTGAGATGTTCGTTTTGTCTTATCTTTCCTAATGTCAATTGGATCTTTCGGCAACTCAAACGGGTCCCACTTTTCATATCCCTTCTTAACAATGTGTTTTTGTCTTCTGGGGGACATACTTTCAAAAATCGCTTTTTTTCTGAATTCCTCATCGCTTAATTCAGACATTTTATCACCTATTCTTCTTTCTTTAAGGAATTATTATTATCTGGAACACCTAAAAACTCTTTATCAAATTCAGTCAAAATCGCCATGGATACAGGCATGAGCAATTCTGATAATTTTGCATATCTAGTATTTATATGTTTAGTAAGTTCTTCAGAAATCTCAAACAACTTATTATGAATTGCCTCCATATTTACTGTTGGATATTTTGCTCCTTCTGTAAAACCTGATTTCCCGCAGGTATGCCCAATACCACCTATAGAAAAGGGTATCCCGTATAGTCTGCATGTTATCGGTCTGAATTCGTAGAGATCACACTTGTCTTTTTCATTTAAAAGTGGGCATCTAATTTTTTTAGTTGCTAAATCTTTTAAAATTTCATCTTCACTTGTTCCTGATTTAAAACTATCGTAGGCTTTCTTTTTTAATTTAAAAACCTCTCTGTCTGCTGTGTTTGCTTTGCCTTCAAGTTGTTCTCGCTTCCCGCTATCAAGATTTTCTTTTATTTTATGGTTTATATATAATGCTTCCACCAATGATAAATCAAAGAGCGCATAACAACAATCAGAACAATTTGTTTTACATTTTACGCATTCAGGATGGCTTTCGCTCACTTTATCAAACAGCTCATTTGCTAAAGTAACTATTGTTTCATATTTTTTAAATAGCTGTGTAAAATCTAAACTCACTCTTCACTCCTAATTTTATTATTTTCTTAACAGAAAGCAATTAATACTTTTTAGTCGCATTTTCTACATATTTTTTGTTTAGGACCAAAGATTATTGCTCGCTGTTTTATATTGATACTATCAAAACCGGTTTAGTCACATAAAAATTATACTGTGAATATGTTTCATGTGAAACATTATTTGCCTATACAAAATCGGTTGAATATCTGGTTAAGAATATCCATTTTTATACTATTACCAATTATCTGGTTTAATGCTTCAATGGCGCTTTTAAGATCTATTGATAAAATTTCATAAGCTTCTCCTGTTTTCATTCCTTCGCATACAGAGATTATGCTTACCAAACATTTATCAAGAGCCGTTTTTTGTCTTAAATTAGGAACTATTGCTGAACGATTAAAATCTATGTTCTTTATGGCAATTTCTTTAACAGTTTCTTTCAGAATATCAACACCCGTATTATATAATGAAGACACGCTTACATAAGGAAATGATTTTAACTCATCATTTATTTTTACCGAGATGCCTTCTTGTAATAAATCAATTTTATTGAAAACCACAACAAGTTGTTTCTTGTTAATATTTTCAAACAATTTTTTATCTTCTTCTGTAAAAGAACTTTTTGCATCTAGAACAAATAATATAATATCAGCATTGTTTATCTGTTCCTTAGCTTTTTTTATCCCTATTGATTCAATAGGATCTTTTGTATTATGCAAGCCGGCTGTATCAGAAATTATAGCTGGAAATCCGGAAATCATAATAGTTTCTTCAATTATATCTCGTGTTGTTCCAGGTATAGAAGTAACAATTGCACGGTCTTTGTTTAATAGCCTGTTCATTAAACTTGATTTGCCAACATTAGGTCTTCCGGCAATCACGAGCTTTATACCTTCTCTTAAAACATGTCCTTCATCATATCCTGATATCAACTCTTTTAATTTATTTATTACATTATTTTCGATATTTTTAATATCTGTATCAAAACTTAAAGATTCCAAATCATCAGGAAAATCTATTCCTGCTTCAACTTTAACAATGATATTGTTTAATTCCTTTAACATTGTTTCAACACAATTTTTTAAAAGTCCATCAACCTGTGCATTTGCAATTTCAAGAGCTTTTTTATTTTTTGCATTAATTATATCAACAATAGCTTCTGCTTGTGTAAGATCTATTCTACCATTGATAAACGCCCTTTTAGTAAACTCTCCTGGTTCAGCAAGCCTTGCACCTTTGTTAATTACAATATTTAATATTGTCTCAAGCAGAAATATTCCGGAGTGTACGTTTATTTCAACAACATCTTCTCCGGTATACGAATATGGAGCAAGCATGATAGATAAAAGAACTTCATCAAGGGCTTTTTGACTATCAGGATCAATTATGTGGCCATGATAAAGTTTATGGGATTCATTAAGAATATAATTTTTTTTCCTGCCAGATTTTTTAAATATTAACGAGGCTATATATTTGGCATTTTTCCCGGATATTTTAATAATCCCAATCCCGCCACTTCCAGCAGGTGTTGATATAGCAGCAATAGTGTCATTCATTGATCATCGCTTGCTGATCTTGTATGATTTTCTTTATGGAAGGAAGCATGCATAGAGCTTCGCACAGAACATATTTTAATAAAAATTTACATAGTGCTGTAATTATAAGCATTGAAAAAACAATAATTATCTTCTATTTTTCTTTTACAGAACGTTTCTTTTTTGGAAAAATAACAAGTTTTTTAATAAAGCCATCTCCAACACTATGGGTAACAACATTACTGTTTTGCTTTAAAGCAAGATGGATCATTCTTCTATCATAAGCATTCATTTGTCCCAATGACACGGGCTTTCCATTTTCCATTACCTTTTCAGCCATTTTTTCGGCAAGTCTTGTTAGTTTTATACGTTTTTTATTTAAATATCCTCCTACATCAACCGTGATATTTTGCTTAGCAGCATTATTCTTCCTTACTGCTTTTTCAATTATATATTGAATAGCATCTAACGTTTGTCCACGTTTACCGATAATAACCGCTGGGTTAGAACATTCAATTTCGTAATATACTTCATTTTTTTCGACCTTAACCGATGCTTTGGCATCATCAGTTATAGTGTTTATGATCCTATTTAAAATATCAAGTCCTTTTTCAATATAAGGATTTTCATTATTTTCCTCACTGACTATAGAATCTATAGGTTTTTCATCGACAATATTTGATTCTTTTTTTATTTCTTCTTCGATTTCTATTTCCACATCGGGAATTGTTACTCTGATTTTCGCTTTTTTTGTTCCTACAAGACCAAATATCCCGCTTGAGCCATATGAAATAACATCATGTTTTAATTCATTTTTTGTTATATTCAGCTCCTTACACGCTTTTTCGATTGCCTTATCTACATTTATCCCATCAATTTCCATATAATGGGGCATATTACTCCTCCCTATCTAAGCCGTTTTCCGTGAAATGATATGTTGCTGAAGGATTGACAACACATTGTTAACAAGCCAGTATAAAACCAGTCCGGCAGAAAAGTTGATAAATATTACTGTAAAAACAAGCGGTAAAAACATCATCATTTTTGCTTGAGCCGGATCT
This sequence comes from Pseudomonadota bacterium, assembly GCA_043825875.1. Taxonomy (GTDB): domain Bacteria; phylum Desulfobacterota; class Desulfobacteria; order Desulfobacterales; family RPRI01; genus RPRI01. The sequence goes on from JBDRRF010000097.1 coordinate 34,546, forward strand.
CCGACCGCAGGGCTCATTTTTTGCTGGATAAACATTGTTGCGCCCATAATTATTGTTAAAACAGGTATGCCATATGGTGGTTCCATAAATGGAATAGAAAAGCCAAAGTGAAAAAGCCTGTCGGGAGCAGCGAGATCCTTTATCCAAAAAACAAAAGGAGCATGTCTTAATTCTATGGTTTCATAAAGCATCCTATAAAAAGCAAAAAACACCGGTAACTGAGCAACCATAGGGAGACACCCACCCATAGGATTAATTTTGTAAGTTTTATATAATCCCATCAACTCTTCATTCATACGTTTTTTGTCATTGCCATATTTTTCTTTTAGTTCTGCAAGCAATGGTTGAATTTTTTTCATCTCGTTCATGGACTTATAGCTTTTTGATCCTAAAGGCCAAAACAATACCTTAAATAATACTGTAAGAATAATTATAACAACGCCATAGTTTGGTATAAAACCATATAAAAAATTCATTGCATATAAAACCGGTTTTGCAAGAAAATCAAACCACCCAAAATTAACAGCTTTACTTAAATCATATCCAAGAGTTCCAAGAAGCTTTAAGCTTTTCGGTCCAAAATAAAGATTAAAATCCATTTGTTCCTGAACGCCTGGGCGGATTTCTTTTTCAGGAAGTAAATATTGCGTCTCATAATGACCCTTCTCCTTATCTTTCATATACAGCCGCATTGTTGCTTCCATAGGTGTAGTTGGAATAACAGCTGACATAAAATAGCGATCCTGCGCAGAAACCCATTTTATAGTTCCAGGATAATTATTTTTATCTTCAATGTTTTTGAGTTTTATTTGTTCAAGGCTGCCATTTATTAAAGCACTCGGACCTTCAAAGCTATTTGTGTTTTTAATACCTGCATCATAGCTTTCCAGAGAAATAAAAAGTTTGTCTTTAATTATTTCTGAAGATTGATTTACAATATTTAATTTTAATCCGACCAAATATGTATCTGCTGAAAACTTATATTTTTTCTCAATAATAATACCTTCAGGAGATTTCCAGTAAAATTTTATTTCTTTGCTTCCCTGATCTAACACTATATTTTCAAAATCTGAATCTGAAATATAATTAGCGTTTTCAATACCTGAAACGCTTTTTCCATCAAATCCGACTAAAACAGTCCCGTTTTTTATTTCTTTTGATATCAATTCTTTATTTGGAGAATCAACATCAATAGTCTCATTATATTTTAACAACTTAAAACTTGTAATTGCCGCATTTTTTTCATTAATACTCACCGAATATAACGGAGTCTTTATATTAATAACTCTTGCAGGTTTTAATTCTTCATAGGCTGGCTCATCAATCTGTGAATATTTTTCATTTAATTTATTAATATTATCAGATGTTGATGCTTTTGTTTTATCTGTTTGTTGTACCTCAACGGTTGATGCGACAGGTTTTATGTCTTTTTTATCATTATAAAAATGTTCCCAAACCAAAAAGACAACAAATGAAAGTGCAACTGCTATTATAAAACGAGACTGTTCCATTAAAACCTCCCTGTTACCGTATGGAACCTATGTTTATATAAAATTTTACAAATATTATTATATATCTGCAAAAACATGAGATATTTATTAATTTTTACTGCCAGGGAATAAAGCATGGTTGAAGGATGTTCGTGCATGATATTACAAAGAGGTCTATCCACTTCATGTAATGTTCTTTTTTGGTACCGGATCGATTCCTCCCGAATTATAAGGATGACATCTAAATATTCGCTTAACAGATAGAAAGCTTCCTTTAATTAAACCATGCTCCTGTATAGCAATAAAAGTGTATTCTGAACAAGTTGGATAAAAGCGACAAGCTGGTCCGATAAAAGGAGAGATAACTATCTGATAAAAACGTATTGAAAAAAGAACTATTTTCTTAATTATCAAAATCTTCCTCTATTTTTTTAAAAATTTCATGCAAATATAAAAACATTTTTTCTGAAGATATGTATACCGATTCTTTGTTTGCTATTATATTTATATCCCAAATACAATTAAACTTGCTTTTATTTACACGAAAAAACTCACGAACATACCGCTTTAATCTATTCCTTTTAACAGAATTTCCAGTTTTTTTTGTAACTGTCAAACCAAGCCGGCATTTTTCCGTGGATCCTGGAAAGTATATTGCCGTAACATATTTATTTTTTAATCTTTTTCCTTTTTTTGATAATTCAATAAATTCGCGGCGTTTTAAAATTCTGTCTGTTTTTATAAAATTTTGCAATTGCATTATTTACGATTATTTACAACCAGCAAATTATTTACTTTTTTCACCTATAAATAATCATTAAACAGATAAACGGGATCTTCCCTTAGCTCTTCTCCTGTTTATAATATTTCTCCCCTGTTTGGTTGACATTCTTTTTAAAAAACCATGTGTTCGAACTCGTTTTCGTTTGCTTGGTTGATATGTTCTTTTCATAACCTGTGTATCCCTATTTGCTTATTAATTGTTTTCTTTCCTAACCAGAACTGTCTTTTAATATAAGCTTTAACTAACTGTACCAGCTTATCATAAGCTGTTAGATAGAACATATATATCAGAAGGTGTCAATACAAAAAGGCGTGCTTTCATTCTGTGGAAAGCTCCATGGTTATGTCTGCAATTCTTTTTATCTGTTCCGTACTATGTGATATTAATAAAATTGTACAGCGGTCTTTTAGTTCCTGTAGAAGGGTTTCTATTATTCTGCTGGATTTTACATCAAGAAAAGATGTTGGTTCATCCACCAGAAGAATTTCCGGTTCAAAGACAAGAGCTCGCGCTATACAAAGACGCTGTTGTTGACCTCCGGAAAGAGACCGTGCATCATCTTCCAATCTATCATTTACTTCATTCCAGAGATATACTCTTTTTAAAACATCTTCTACTTTTTTATTAATATGCAGTTTATCTTTATATCCGGAAAGCTTTAAAGGAAAAGCCACGTTTTTATAGATACTCATAGGTAAGGGATTGGGTGTTTGAAAAATCATTCCCACAGACCTTCTTAATACAGGAAGTGACACAGATTTGTCATAAATATTAATCCATTTTCCTTTTAAGCGGATATGCACATCTCCTTCCATTCTTGCGTAGGGTATTGTTTCCCATAATCGGTTAAATATTTTTAAAAAAGTTGATTTGCCCTGGCCGGAAGGACCTATAACAGCAAAAATGGATTTCTCGGGAATTTCAACAGAAATTTCCTTTAATACCTGTTTCTTATTATAATAAAAAGAAAGGTTTTTGGTTTTGATAATACAGCTTTTGGAGTTAGTCTCTTTCATGAGCGGTACAACATTTTATCTATCATAATATTCTTTATAAAAAAAGCTATCAAGAAAAGTCCGGCACATATTAATAGCAAAATAATAGCAGCACCATACCCGGTTTGAAGTTCGTTAGAATTTCTGTACTGGGAAGATATGTAATAAATATAAAAAGGAAGGGCTTCATAACTTGTCATAAGTGATTTTGGAATCCCGGCAGTTGCAACTACTCCTGTTAACATAATAACGGCAGTATCTTCTGCACATCGGCCGATAGCAAGAATCACACCACTTACAACTCCAGAAAGCGATCTTGGCAACAAGACATAAAGAATATTTTGCAAGTTATTTGCTCCAAGAGCCGGAGCTGTTAAACGCACATCATCCTCAATGTTTTCTAAAGCAAATTGTGTAGTACGAATAATATATGGAAGAACCAGCATAGCAAGCGACATAGCTGAAATTAGTAGACATGGATAAAATTCATTTATATAGCGATGCAGCAGGATGGATAAGGAAAAACCAAATAGCCCGATTACAATCGATGGAATGCCTGCTAAAATATCATAAAACAGACTAAAAAAAGATTTTGTTTTTTCCTTCCCATATTCAGCAAGATAAATTCCTGTAGCAATGCCAACCGGAGTTGCCATACCAACTGATAGAATAACCAATGATATAGTTCCAACTATAGCAGGGAACAAGCCGGAAAAGACCTGTCGCCGCAATAAAAGCGCATCTATAGGCGTAACATCACCGAAAATCAATGATATATTAAGCGCGCCCCATCCATTAATAAAAAGAAAAGATATTATAAGAAAAACCGAAGATATTAGCAGTAACCCGCTAAACCAGGCAAAACTTTTTATACTTATTTCTAAAAAACGTTGCTTCACTTATCTTTTAAACTCTCTTTTCCAAGAAACCTTACAAGCACTATTAATAAAGTTATAAACAAATATAGAACAAGGCCACATGTAAAAATAGACCTAAATTCATTACTGTCAAAATCAGCTGCAATTACTAGAGCAATATGTGAAGTCAATGTGCGGGCCGAATCAAATATACTATCTGGCACAGCCACAGCATTACCAGCCAGCATTAAAGCAATTAATGTATCACCGATGGCTCTTCCAAGAGATAGTGTCAATCCGGACAGAATACCCCTCCAGGAACAGGGAAGAATCACATATATCAGCTTTTGAACTGCACTTCCGCCAAGAGCGTCAACAGCAGCAATATATGATGGTGGTATATTTTCAAACGATTCGGTAAAAATAATAATCATTGTCGGCGATATAACCATTGCCAGCATTATAGAGGCGGAAAGGATATTCATGCCGGTTCCGGCTTCAAACATTTCCCTGACAAAGGGCACCAGAAGAAACACACCAACAAACCCATAGATTACAGTTGGAATACCTGTCATTATTTGGATTACTTTTTTAAAGAATTTTGAGAACGCTGGAGGGGCAATAACCGAAATTAGCGCTGAAGAGCCGAGGCTTATAGGAAAGGCCCAGCACAAACTTAATAATACAATTGAAATCGTGCCTATCAGCATCGGATAAATGCCAAAAACACCTTTGCCCGGATTCCACGGGCTTACAAGTAGGTTGAAAAAGAACCCGCCTTTAAATAAAGGCAGGCCCAGAATCATCATAAAAACAAAAACCATAGTTGTTAAAGCTGCGCAGAAAACCGCAGCAACAAAAAAACTTTTTTCTATCAGTTTTTCTGATTTATTCACTTTACCGCGATAAAACCATGTTTCACAGCAATTTGTTGACCTTCCGGGCTAAACAGATATTCTATAAACTTTTTTACAAGCCCATGTGGTTCTCCCTTGGTATTACTGTAAAGACCGCGGGCAATCTTATAAGATCCGTTTTTTACATTTTCATTATTAGGTAAAACACTATCCAGGCTTACCGGTAAAACAGTTTCATCAATATGACCAACAGAAACATAACCAATGCCATACGGGTCATTTGCTACAGCAGATTTCATAGCACCGTTTGAAACAACAAAATTAGCTTTCTTTGTGATTTCGGCCTTATTCAGTCCTTTTTTCCAGAAAACTTCACGTGTGCCGCTTGAATTGTCTCTGGTATAAACATTTATCTGCTTATCAATGCCACCAACGGCTTTCCAAGTATCTATTTTTCCTGAAAAAATATCAACAAGTTGTTGGCTTGTTAAGCTATTGACCTTGTTTTCAGGATTCACGACCACGCCAACACCGTCAATGGCCCATTTAAACATTTTCAGGTTATATTTTCTTATTTCCTCCTCTTTTGGCTTTCTTCCGGAATTACCTATATCAACCAAACCTTCTCCAACCTGTTTAATACCGACCCCTGATCCTCCACCGGCAATACTGATATTAATATCATTATTATGGGTTATGATTTTTTCGGCAACATCTTTCATTACAGGAATATGGGCGGTCCCCCCTGATATTTTTATGTCTCCCTTTTCTCCATTAAATATATCAAGAGCCCCGGCCCAGGAAAAAGATGCCATACAAAAAACAAGCAACACCAAGAACCCTATTAGATATAACTTATGCCCTATTTTATTATTTACCATATTTTTCTCCTTTTTTGGAATCCTCTTTTCATGTGCATCTTAAAATCAAATTTTATGTTGCTGGACGGCTTAGAAACTCATCAAATTTTTTTTATTTAGTATCATACGATAAAAATGCGCGTCCAATTGAAAATTATAATATTGCATTAATATTGAATAGAAATAATCAATAATCCCATACAGTTTACGTACATTTGATTTAAGAAGGATAAAATCTGTTGACTTTTTTTAATTAAAAAAGCAGATATCTTTGATAATTGGAGATAATTTAAGCTGTTTAACTTAATAAAATTATTATTTTGGAGTAATCATGAAATTAATAGCGCCATCTATATTATCGGCAGATTTTTCTAAACTTGGGGAAGAAATACAATCGGTTGAAAAAGCCGGGGCAGACTGGATTCATGTTGATGTAATGGACGGACATTTTGTCCCGAATTTAACTATGGGCGCTCTTGTAGTCGAAGCTGTAAAACCAATTACATCACTTCCCGTAGATGTACATCTCATGATAGAAAATGCAGATAGATTTATCCCGGATTTTGCAAAAGCCGGCGCTTCTTTTATTTCTGTACAAGCTGAGGCCTGTACACATTTAAACAGAACCGTTCAACTTATAAGAGAACATGGTGCAAAACCCGGAGTAGCCTTAAACCCGTCTACTCCCATTTCAGCTATTGAATGGGTACTCGAATATCTTGATTTTGTACTAATTATGAGTGTTAATCCCGGTTTTGGGGGGCAGGCTTTTATAAAAAACAGTCTTGTGAAAATAAAAACGCTTTCAGATATTATTAAAGAAAAAGGGCTTTCTACTCTTATTCAGGTTGATGGTGGAATAAACAAAGAGACAATCGCTGAAGTATCTGCCGCAGGGGCTGATGTGTTTGTAGCAGGTTCAGCTATTTTTGGCAGCAAAAACTACGGGGAAACAATCACTGCATTCAAAAAAATATTAAAACCTTCTTAGAAAATAATTTGCTTCTCGAACATTACGCAGGATATACAAAAAAAAGAAATACGACAAAACGTTTTAAGTTTATAAAAAGTTATCAGAAGCACCATCTCAACACTGTTCCTCCCCATGTAATACCAGCACCAAAGGTAATTAACAGCACATAATCATCTTTTTTTATAAGCCCCTTCCTGTTTGCTTCATCTAGAGCAAGCGGTATGGAAGCAGCAGATGTATTCCCATATCGATCTACGTTTACATAAATTTTTTCAGAAGGAATATCCAGGTTTTGTGCTGTTGCCTGAATAATACGTAAATTTGCCTGGTGCGGCACCAGAATTGCTATGTCTTCAGCTGAAAGGCTGTTATGCTTCAAAGCTTGTTTTGCTATATCTGTAAGAGATTTAACCGCCTTTTTGAAAAGCCGGTTACCATCCATAACCAAGTAACTTGATTTAGGCTTAAGCCCTTCAAGGCATTCGGGTATATAAGTATTCCCTTCCTTGCTATATAACAACTCCCACAGAGTACCATCCGATCTAAGATGGCTTGAAAGGATGCCTTTTTCCTTTTCACTTGCTTTAACTATTACAGCACCTGCCCCATCTCCCAGAAGAATGCAAGTCCCCCTATCTTTCCAGTTAAGAATAGTAGAAATCCTATCGACTCCTATTGCAAGAACCGTTTTGCATGCACCTGAACGAATAGCATTTTCTGCTACTGTTAAAGCATATAAAAATCCGGAACAACCGGCAGAAACATCAAATGCGGCAGCATTTTTGGCGCCTATAATTTGTTGTACCATACAACCGGCAGAAGGAACTAGTCTATCAGCTGTAACCGTGCCTACAACGATCATATCCAATTCTTCGGGAGAAACTTTTGCCATTTCCAAAGCTTTTTTTGAAGCCAGCGAGGCCAGATCTGCGGTACCTTCTCCGTTTTTCAAAGATATTCTACGTTCCTTAATCCCTGTCCGACGAATAATCCACTCATCTGAAGTCTCTACAAACTCACCAATATCATCATTTAATAGAGCTTTCTCAGGAAATGCGGATCCTGTTCCTATTATACATGCATTAAACATATATTTATAATTACCCCTATAAAAAATGTTACAATTCTTGAAGAAATTGCTATAATAAATGATGCAATTCTTAGGCTAAACGCTTTATGCTGTCAACAGCAATATGTATTTTTAAGTTTTTTTACTACGGTATTATCTTCTTTTGATAATATGATTTACAGATCAGGAGAAAGCCATGTGGGAATATACGGATAAAGTTAAAGATCACTTTTTAAACCCCAGAAATGTAGGGGTTATTGAAAAACCTGATGGAGTGGGAGAAGTTGGGTCCCTTGCCTGTGGAGACGCATTAAAGCTATACTTCAAGCTCGATGAAAAAAGCAAAATACAGGATGCAAAATTCCAGACTTTCGGATGTGCTAGCGCAATAGCATCCTCTTCTGCACTTACAGAAATGATAATAGGAAAAACCCTTGCGGAAGTATCAAAGATTACAAATGAGGATATTGCATCTTATCTCGGAGAACTTCCCAAGGAAAAAATGCATTGCTCCGTGATGGGGCGTGACGCCCTTGAAAAAGCTATAGCATTCTACCGGGGTGAAAAAGAAAAAAAGGTGGAAGGTGAAATTGTATGCGAATGCTTTGGAGTTACCGATATAGAAATAAGGCGCGCTGTTACCGAAAACAACCTTTCAACAATTGAAGATGTAACTGATTATATAAAAGCCGGTGGGGGCTGTGGCAAATGCCATGAAAAAATCCAGGAAATTATAGACACTGCTTATGATAAAATTAAACCTGTTAAGAAAAAAGCGGTGAAATTGACAAATATACAGAAAATAAAATTAATCGAAGAAACTATGGAAAGAGAGATAAAACCCGTCCTTAAAAAAGATGGTGGAAATATAGAGCTGATAGATGTTGATGGAAACAGGGTTCTTGTAAAATTGCGCGGTACTTGTGCTTCATGCAACAAATCTCAGATTACTCTCAAACACTATGTTGAATCAAAATTAAGAGAACTTGTATCCCCGGATCTTATCGTTGAGGAGAAAAATCAATGACACCTTTATATGTTGATAACAATGCAACAACGCGTGTTGCGCCGGAAGTTCTTGAAGAAATGCTTCCATATTACACAGAAAGTTATGGCAACCCTTCCAGTATGCACTCTTTCGGGGGAAATGTAGCAAGAGAAATTAAAAAAGCCCGTGAAAAAGTTGCAGGTTTTATGGGAGCTTCTCCCACAGAAATAGTATTTACAAGCTGCGGTACCGAAAGTGACAACACAGCCATTCGGGCTGTTCTTCTTTCAAATCCCGACAAGAAACACATTATTACAAGCAGGGTTGAACATCCCGCCATTAAAAATCTATTTGAAAACCTGGCCAAAACCGGTTTTCGGGTTACGTTTGTACCTGTAGACAGCAAAGGCCTTCTCGATCTTGAATATTTATACCAACATCTTGACGATGATACTGCGCTGGTCAGCATTATGTGGGCAAATAATGAAACTGGTGTGGTTTTTCCTATAGAAGAGATCGCACAAACCGTTAAGGAAAAGGGCATTGTTTTTCATACGGATGCCGTGCAGGCTATGGGAAAAGTACCTGTGGATATGAATACCGTACCTGTGGATATGCTTTCTTTGTCCGGACACAAAATTCATGCGCCTAAAGGAGTGGGTGCCCTTTATATAAGAAAAGGCACTAAATTTTCTCCTTTTCTAATCGGTGGGCATCAGGAAAATGGCCGCAGGGCCGGAACCGAAAACGTTGCATCAATTATCGGCCTTGGAAAAGCGTGTGAAATGGCTCTTTATAATCTTGATGAAATCGGAACCCGAGTAAAAAAGCTAAGAGACAAACTTGAAGATTCTTTAATTAAAGCTGTTCCCAACAGTATTTTAAATGGAGACAAAGACAAACGTTTGCCTAACACAACAAGCATAGGGTTTGAATTTGTGGAAGGAGAAGCTATCCTTTTAATGATGAACGAGTTTGGTATCTGTGCATCATCAGGTTCCGCATGCACTTCGGGCTCTCTGGAACCTTCCCATGTTTTGCGTGCTATGGGGGTTCCCTTTACTTCAGCTCACGGGTCAATACGATTCAGTCTGAGTATATATAATACCGAAGAGGAAATGGATTTCATCATCGAAAAAGTTCCACCTATTATTAAAAAGCTAAGAGAATTATCTCCTTTCTGGGAGCAGAATAAATGTTGATTACAAGTTGTTTGATATTAAGTTTATAGAGTATTTGTCTATAAACTACCACTTGCGGCTTTCTTTAAAAACCCAAGTCGTTTCAGTGTTACTTAACAAAAAGCCTCCGAAAACAAAAAACATCTTGACTTATTTTTAAGTATAGCTAAAATTAAGTCGTATTTTAGCTGCTTTTTAGAAAATTTTTTAGATTGCCGTACAATGGCGTACGGCTGCAATATATAATCATAAGTAGACAAAGGCGTCTATTCCCTATCATGGGAAAGATGCCTTTTTTGTTTTTTAAGATAGCATAAAATATAATATTCATCCCTTTTGTTGCTATCTGATAATTTATTACTGAATCATATAAGGAGATTAAAAATGAGATTTGAAAAAAGCAACGATGTTCTTGGAACCACAAACCGGGGCAATCCTGCCGAATCCAGCCTTTGCACACTATGCAGAGCAGATTGTATGGGAAGATGTGAAACCTGGTTATCAAGCTTGGTAGGACGTAAACTGCTCTATCCAAGAAGTTATGGTATTGTTACTGCCGGCGCAAACAATACCACTCATGTGGGAGTTTCTTATAATTCTCTAAGAATTCAGGGCTATGCATATGGTGCTAATGGTCTTAGCGAAGGCCTTACCAATAATCCGGATGACTGTATTTTTCCAAACGTAAGCCTTGAAACAGAATTTGGAAGTGAAGTAAAAACCAAAATAAAAATGCCCCTTATGACCGGTGCATTAGGCTCAACTTTTGTTGCTGCAAAATATTGGGATTCATTTGCAATAGGCGGCTCGCTGGTCGGTATTCCTGTTGTAATCGGTGAAAATGTTGTTGGTGTTGATCAGGAATCAAAAATTAAACCAGGCGAAACCAAAAAAGGTAAGATTGAGATTTCTCCCGAACTTGATAGGCGTATTGATACTTATTTACGATATTACAATGGCTATGGTGCTATAATTGTACAGCTTAATGTTGAAGACACCAGAAATGGGGTTGCTGAATATGTTGTAGATAAATACGGCGAAAAATGCATTATTGAATTAAAATGGGGCCAAGGTGCTAAAGATATCGGCGGTGAAATTCAGGTAACAAGTCTTGATTATGCCCTTTTTCTGAAAAACCGCGGATATGTCGTTGATCCTGACCCAACTAAACCTGAAGTTAAAGCTGCTTTTAAAGAAGGCTCCATCAAATCTTTTGCCCGTCACAGCCGTTTGGGCGGAACCAATCTGGATTCTGTCGGACAGGTACGTGAAGATTTTATGAACAGCGTTAAATATCTCAGAAGCATAGGTTTTAAAAGAATTACCTTAAAAACCGGATCTTATGGTATGGAAGAGCTTGCAATGTCTATCAAATTTGCAACAGATGCCAAACTTGATCTTCTTACCATAGACGGTTCCGGTGGGGGAACCGGCATGAGTCCTTGGAATATGATGCAAAGCTGGGGCGTACCTTCTATAAACCTTCATTCAAAAGCATATGAATATGCCAGTATCCTGGCTGCTAAAGGACAAAAAGTTGTTGATCTGTCTTTTGCCGGTGGTTTTGCTCTTGAAGACCATATATTTAAAGCTCTTGCTCTTGGTGCACCCTTCACAAAGCTTGTTTGTATGGGAAGGGCTATCATGATTCCTGGATTTGTAGGCTCCAATATAGAAGGGGCAATAGATCCTGATAAAAAGGCTACAGTTAATGGCCACTGGTCCGAATTGCCAAAAACCGTTAGGGAAGTCGGAAGCAGCGCAAAAGAAATTTTTGCATCCTATTTTGATGTTGAAAAATTAGTTGGTAAGGATGAAATTAAAAACATTCCTTATGGTGCGATTGCTTTCTATACATTAGCAGATAAACTTTCTTGTGGTTTACAGCAGCTTATGGCTGGCGCAAGAAAATTTTCAACAAATAATATTTCCCGCTCAGATCTTATGTCCGGAAACAGAGAAACTGCCAAAGAAACCGGTATACCTCATGTTGCTGACGTAAATGACGAAGGTGCAAAGAAAATACTTAATACCTAAGCTATAAGCTATTATAAATTAGACAAAAAAGGTTCTTAAATATTATTTAAGGGCCTTTTTTATTATCTATTTTATATTTATCCAGAGAAGAGCGGCTGTTTCGGTATCGGGATTTTTCCATTGGGTGGGAACTTCTGTTGTAAGGTATATAAGATCACCTGTTTTTGCGGTATGTACTTTGTTTTTTATTTTAAATTGAAGCCTGCCTGATAATAAATAGCCGATTTCTTCTCCTTTATAGTTAAAAAAATGTGCGGGTATGCTCGCTTTAGGGGGTATATTGATAAGATATGGTTTTGCTTTGGAATCAAAGTCCACAGGCATTATTGCCTTGCCGGTAATTATACCTTTGGATAGATTGGAAATTTGAATATCGGCTGCTTTTGATGATGTAAAAACCACCCGTTCAGAGGTATTTTCTTTTTCTCCGAAAAAAGAACTGACCTTAACAGTAAGTATTTCGGCCATTTTGATAAGAGCTGGAAACGACGGGTATATTTGGTTGCTTTCAATCTGAGATATAGTACTTGAAGTTACACCTACTAGTTTTGCAAGTTCTGTCTGAGAAAATCCCTTTTTGGAACGGATTTCTTTTAGATGAGATCCAAGATCAAGATGAGCCTGTGTGTTTTTTTCAAAATCAAAGTTAATATCAAGGCCTTTATTCCAATAACAAAAAAGTTTATTAAATATTTTTATATCTCTTTTTTCGGCTTTAATAACCGAAAGAAACGTTTTTCCCCGCTTTACAGAAAGGTCAATAGCAACCTGGGCTATTTTGTTTATATTAGCTTTTAAGCGCTGGGAATGGGCTTCCTTTTCTATAACCCAATATGCTACAGTGTTTAATTCATAAAGCCGGGGGCAGGAATGCGAATAAAATTTCTGGATTTGATCTTCTCCTCCCCACAATTCTTGCATTCCCGTAAGACTGTCAAAGATAAAACGTACATCACCTTTCATTGTTTTATGAAGACCATAAAAAGCCCCGGTCACATGATCTGCATTCCGCGGTTCATCAATTGTTATAATTTTACAGGCTCTTTTGGATTCATCTTCTTCATAAAATTTAAGAAATATTTCTGCCCCTTCTCCTTTTCCATATGTAAAACAATCAAGTATTGTTAACTTATCATAATCTGCCAGAGTGCCCAACCGCTCCATAAGAGTTTTAATTGAATGATCAAAGTTAATATAAATGATTGATTTTTTATTGGCTTGAGATGATTTTATGAAGTTGAGATAAAATACAGGGGCCAAGCTTCCTGCGTTGTCGTACCAAACAACGTTGTCTCCGATTCGCAATCCGCCAAGAAGCTGGTCAAGTTGTTTCACACCGGATTCTACCAGTGGTTTTTCTGTTATCATGAACTTATTATCTTTATTCAGCAATTAGTTTTCATAGTTCTGAGTTTTGCTAATTCCCATATATAATCATAAATGTGCAGGCCCTTGCTTGCAGCAATTATTTCACCGTCATGTACACCTATTTCTAAAGACATGTATTCTTTTAAAAGCTGAATAGCTCCAAGATTGGCAGGAAACCCGTTCCATAAATCCCAGGATCTGAAATATACCATAAAATGCAGCTTTCCATATCTTATTCTTGTATCGATTCCCCTCAAACATGGCGGATCTCCAAGATATATGCTTTCAGGATCACCAACTGCCATATAAGCCTGGTTTGTTCCATGGCCGTCTTTTTTATACATTTTTATAACTTCTTTTATCTGACTTTCAAGGTATTGCCCATATGTATAATCTTCATTTTCACATTTTGCAGATGTCATGAGATATGGGAGGTATTCTTCAAGATACCCTTCGGCTACCGGGTTTGGTATGTTTAAGGCGTGTGGAATATCAGGCAATAGCGGGCGCATTCCGGGGTGTTTAATATGAACCGTAATATAATCAAATTCCAGCCTCTCCTGCCCCTGAAAACTTCCTCTTTCAATCACGTATTTATGACCAGTATCTATAATATTATAAACACATTGAAACCAGGCATCAGGGATATCCCTTGCTGTAATTGAAACTACATTTAACATTTTATCCTCATCATATATCAAGCATTCTTACATCAAGAGCATTATTTTGAATAAACTCTCTTCTTGGCTCAACATCATCACCCATAAGAATTGTAAAAATTTCATTTGCATCAACAGAATCGCCTTCTTTTACTTGAAGAAGGGTTCTTAATTCCGGATTCATGGTAGTGGTCCATAGCTGTTCCGGATTCATTTCACCAAGCCCTTTATATCTTTGAATAACTTGGCCTTTTTTGGCTTCTTCCAGTATGTTTATGATAAGTTCCTTTTTATCATTTATCTTTGTTTCCGGGTTGTTCGTTTCCTTTTTTTCTTTTGCTGTTATATAAAAAGGGGGATTGTCATACTTGAATATATTCTGGCCTAAATTTACACATTTTTGATAATCTGTGGAATAAATAAGGCCTGTACCTATTTTTACCCTTATTATTTCATCTTTTTTCAAACCTTCTGACATCTTTTTATCAATGAGATCTTCAGGATACTCAACTGTTAATTCATATATATTTCTTTCCGGGTTCCATGCAATTTCTTCTGTCTTATATTTTTTATCATTTAAAAGGTTTTTTATCATAGTCATTTTATCAAAATCTTGTAGAGATCTTTTATCTTCAACATTATTTTTTAATAAGATCTCAATAAAATCGGTTTTTATCCCGTTTCTTTCAAGTCTTTTTAATACATATGAATATTCAGCCAGATTTGTAACAAAAAGATAAAGATTATGATCAGATATAATTTGTTTATCCTCATCTATTAACATATTGTTGTTTTCACAAAACAACTTTATAGTATAGTCGTTTAATGCTTGTTCATCTTTAAAGTATTGTTCATTCTTACCTTTACCTACTTTTAAAAGGGGTGGTTGTGCTATATATAAATACCCTTTTTTAATAACTTCAGGCAGTTGTCTGTAAAAAAACGTTAGAAGCAATGTTCTTATGTGTGATCCATCAACATCCGCATCAGTCATTATAATAATTTTATGATATCTTATATTATCAATAGCTTTTTCTTCACTACCCACTCCTGCTCCAAGGGCTATTATAATATTTTTTATTTCTTCGCTTTTTAAAATCTGATCAATTCGTGCTTTTTCAACATTTAATATTTTTCCCTTTAAAGGAAGAATAGCCTGAAATTTTCTGTCTCTGCCTTGCTTTGCACTGCCCCCTGCAGAATCACCCTCAACTAGAAAAATTTCTCTTTCTGAGGGCTCGGACGACTGACAATCGGCAAGTTTTCCAGGCAGCGTTGCATCTACCATTGAACCCTTGCTTCTTACCAAATCTCTTGCTTTTCTTGCTGCAAATCTGGCCCTTGCAGCATCTATAGCTCTTGATAGTATTTTTTTTGCTACTGCCGGGTTTTCCTCAAAAAACATCGCCAGCTTTTCATTTACGAGCGACTCTACAATTCCTTTTATTTCACTATTACCCAGCTTTGTCTTTGTTTGCCCCTCAAACTGCGGACTTTTAAGGCGAATACTTATTATGGCTGTCAATCCTTCCCTTACATCCTCGCCACTTAATTTTTCCTTTAGATCTTTTGAGAGATTTCCATTTGTGCAATATTGATTTATAACCCTCGTCATGGCCGTTTTAAAACCTACAACGTGAAAGCCACCTTCTACAGTATTGATATTATTTGCAAAAGAAAATAGTTTTTCTGAAAAAGTGTCATTATACTGTATACAAACCTCTACCATCACATCATTTTTATTTCCCTCAAAATATATAGGCTTATGCAGTACCGCATTGTGTTTATTTATATAATCAACAAAAGATGCTATTCCTCCCTCATAGAAAAAATCTTCTTTTTTTTCAGATCTTTCATCTTCTATTTTTATTCTCAAACCTTTATTTAAAAATGCAAGCTCTCTTAACCTTTTTGATATAATATCAAACTCAAAGTTATCGGTGTTTAAAATTTCAGTATCCGGCTTAAAATGTATCTTTGTGCCCCTTTTCTTGGTTTCTCCCGTTATAGCAAGCTCTGTTACTTTTTTCCCTTTTTCAAAAGCTTGATTATATATTTTTCCTTCCGTATAAATTTCAAGATCAAGCCTGACTGAAAGAGCATTTACAACAGAAACTCCAACACCATGAAGACCGCCGGACACTTTATACGAATCATTGTCAAATTTTCCTCCGGCATGTAGTTTTAACATAACAACTTCAGCTGCCGGAACATTTTCTGTCCTGTGAATTCCGACAGGAATACCTCTTCCGTCATCTTCTACACTAACACTGTTATCGGTATGTATTTTCACATTAATCAGGCTACAAAAACCAGCCATGGCTTCATCTATACTGTTATCTACTATCTCATAAACAAGATGATGAAGACCCTGAATATCAACATTTCCGATATACATAGATGGTCTTTTCCTAACAGCCTCAAGACCTTCTAAAACTTTTATACTATCTGAACTATAGGTATTATTTTCTTCTTTCATATTCTCATCGGCATAATAACACTTAAAAAGTTTTTGTTTTTCTCGCCTTCAATAAGACAAGGGCTTTTTTCATCCTTGAGCATCAGATTTACATTGTTATCCTCTATAACATTTAGTGTTTCTATAAAATATCTTACATTAAAAGCTATCTCTAACGAATCTAATTCATAATTAATCTGTAGGTTTTCTTTTGCTTCGCCCAGCTCCGGATTTGTAGAAGATACCAAAAGATCTCCCTTTTCCAAGTTAAAAATAACCCCTTTAAAATTATCGGTTGTAAAAATAGACATTCTTTTTAACATCATTAAAAGTTTTTGTCTTTCTATTATAATGTTAAATGAATCTTTAATGTCTATTATATATTTATATTCAGGAAAGTTTCCTTCAAGAAGTCTTATAATTACAGTTTCTTTTTCTTTTTTTAAAACAAAATTTGTACTATTGTACCCTATTTTTATATTTTCTTCTGTTTCTAAAAATTTATATAAATCACCTAAGCCTTTTTTTGAAATTATTATGCCTGGTTCTTCGGGCACCCCGGAAATATTTTCATATTCACAATCCACTTTTGCTAGTCTGCTTCCATCTGTTGAAACAAGCCTTAGTTTATTTACACCTTCATCCAACAACTTTTCAAAAAATATTCCATTTATATGAGCTCTTTTTTCTTCCGTGCTTCCTGGAATAAAATTTGTTTTTTCTATCATATCTTTAAAAACAGATGCTTTCAGATCAAAATATTCTATATTTTCTACATCCGGAATACCTGGAAAATCTTCAGGATTCATACCTGCCATCTTATAATTAACATTATTTTTATTTAATATTTCAATCCAGAAGTTTTCTATTTCATTTATATATATTTCTTCCCCTGGAAAATCTTTTATTATTTCAAAAAGCTTTTTTGCATTTATGGCTATTGTGCCTTCACTTTCTATTTCAGCAGGATAAAAGCCGATAAATCCTGTTTCCAGATCTGTTGAAATAATATTTATTCCGGAGTCATTTGTCGTGATTAAAACAGCTGTAGTTATAGCTAAGTTTGTTTTTCTTCCGGCAATTGTTTGCAGTTTAGAAAGAACTTCATACACATCCTTTTTTAGAATTTTTATTTTCATAAA
>JBDRRF010000098.1:0-2381 GCA_043825875.1 Pseudomonadota bacterium
TTGCCTTGGCTGTCACCCTACAGAAGTTAAGTCAATGGCAAATCCTGTCCTATTGGCATCTAAGCATTCTGTGGCCGGAAATTCATGCACGGATTGCCACGATATAGAAGACCTGCAAAAAGCACATAAGAATATTGATTCCAACAACCCACCTTCACCATTACAGAAGTATTCAACAGCGATTTGTTTTAATTGCCACGGGAGTTATGCAGATATCATTGAGCTCACAAAGGGCAAGACGCGCCTAAACCCTCATGATTCACACTACGGTGAGATAGATTGCTTTATTTGCCATAAGGCACACGTGGCTAAATCTCCGGATGAGTTTTGTGTTTCCTGCCATACATCGATGAATTAGAATGTAAATGGGGAAGTAGAAAATTTATCCTGGTTTCCTGTTTGCCATGTTGGCATGTAAACGATTTATCTGCTCATTGCGAGCATAAAAGAGGAAGAATATGAAAGAAAACGAAAAGGGAAATAAGTCAGGTTTATCTAAACCTATAACAGGGGATTGTCAACCGGTTGATCCGGATGACGTCAAACCTATTCTCCCGGTAGATCCTCCTGCGGTATGGGATGAGCAGGCAGATATTGTAGTAGTCGGATTGGGTGGTGGTGTTGTTGGTGCTGCAAAGGCCGCTCAGATGGGAAGCTCGGTGATTGCAGTGGAAAAAATGCCGCAGGTAGGCGGAGCCACTTGGCATGCGGGTGCTCTGATGGTTTTTGGAGCCAAAAAAGTACCCAGGGTGGCTGGCTCTCCTCCTTTTAACCTGGATGAAGCCGTACGGAAAGCTATTGAACAATCGGGTTATACGGTAAACGAAGCCTTGACCCGTGCCACTATAATTAAATGCGGTGAAATGGTGGATTGGCTCGCAGATATCGGTGTAGAGTGGACTACTAATCCTTTTGGGACAGTTTATTCTCCTGCCTTCAAGGAAGACCCCGATCACCGTGGCCATGCAGCATTGAGAGGAGCAATAAATACCGCCTATGAATACATGAATAAAAAAGGCGGAAAAACTATATTAAACACAAAGGTGGTTGCGCTTGTGATAGATAAAGGCAGAATTGTTGGGGTTAAAGCTATCCGATCCCCGAAAAAAACTACCATATTCATTAAAGCCAATAAGGCTGTGATTCTTTCTGCCGGAGGTTTTTCCCACAATAAAAATATGCTTAAAAAATATGTGCCCACAGCCTATAAAGGAGTCGGCAGTGTATCAATGGCCCTGCCTTCCGATACCGGAGAATGTATCAGGATGGGACAGGGAGCAGGGGCTGACATATCAGGTTACAACTCATTTTCCGGGTTTGACGGAGGAATAGATTTTTCGGAAGTAAACGGTCCCTGGTTTCGGTTTTTAACCTCCGGTGATATACAGCTGGCAAGGGGCGCATGGCTTCACTTAAACAAGGCATGCGAAAGATTTATGGATATAAGCAGTTCTCCCTTGCAGTTTTTTTCCAGGCCTGCTGCGATAATGGCTCAGCCTGGAAATCGGGCGTATGTGATTTTTGATAATAATTATGAAGAAAACATATGGAAACTTAAGCCTATGGGCAGTAAGGAGCCAATAACTCCGGATTTACCGCTTATGAAAGATTGGTTTGACCCGAAGCTGGCCAGTGCGGACTGGAAGGTCAGAGTAAAAGAAGCTATTGATATGGGAGCAATAAAAAGCTCAGATACACTTGAAGGTTTGGCCGTAAACCTGGGGCTTGATCCGGCAAGATTTAAAGCTGTAGTTGAAAAATGGAATGGCTATTGTAAAGCCGGGACAGATCCTGAATTCAAGACTTTGCCTCAGCATTTAATACCAGTCCATGATCCACCATTTTATGGCACTAAAATAGGTTGCAGCATGGGCTCTACCTCATGCGGCCTGCGGGTGAACCATAATATGCAGGTGCTTGATTTGAACCAGAATATTATTCCGGGACTTTATGCAACTTTTTTCACAGCAGGAGGAGGCGCCGGAGAAGGTACGTTTGCACCTCCGGCTGTATGGTGTGCAGGCGGGTCCATGACAACTGCTTACATGGCAGGTGAACATGCGGCATCCTTTAAGGGATGAATAAGGATAAGGCAAACAAACTGTTTGTGTATGTTGGCGGTATACTAATAATTTTTAATTCCGGAAAGAAGGAACCACAAATTGAAAAAGATCCTAATTGCTGGTTACGGCTTGTGATAGCAAAACGGCTTTAATTAAAAAGCCCCTTTCCTCTGCCTCACCCTTTGTCTGGAGTGCTGATGCACATTGCCTTGGCTGTCACCCTACAGAAGTTAAGTCAATGGCAAATCCTGTCCTATTGGCATCTAAGCATTCTGTGGCCGGAAATTCATGCACGGATTGCCACGATATAGAAGACCT
>JBDRRF010000099.1:0-2505 GCA_043825875.1 Pseudomonadota bacterium
CATGTGAAGGTACATGATATTTTTACCGGCATTTCTGGCAGCCTAAACAATGGTGGATCTCCAATAATGGCAAGGTCATCTATCGGCGTCCATTTGGTTCGCTTCGGGAATACCCGGATCATCTCAGTCATTCTCCGCATCCCTGAAACACGCTTCCTCGATGCCGTCATCGTCATCTTTCAAAATATCCAGTATCTTGTAAATATCAGGTATTTTACAGTTATATTCCACCCACGCCGGACACCCCGGATCGTGGTACGTCATAGGCTCGGCAGGGTAATACGTGTAGGAAACCGTTACCGGGATCTCGATGCAATGCGTAATCGTGCCTGCTTTCGGTCTGTCTCTCATCGCTCACCCTCCTTTCGAAAATTCCCGGATCATTAAATCGTCCGGTGTTGGCGTGCCCTTCGGCCCGGCCTTTTTGAAGAAAAACGGGACGTTGGATTCCTTGCACTGGTCGCGAAGATCCCTTGCCCATTCCAGGTTCATCGGGCGGGCTCCGGGGCCGGTTTCTGCTCCGCAGATTACCCAATCAATATGTATTCTACGGTGGCTTCTCACAACTGGCGTGCCATCAGGCCAATCATATTGCTCTCCTGTCAACCAACTCCAATCACCGTCAACCATACTGTCGTTTGATAAGTCAACCGGCCCGAGCATCGGCTCCACGCTCACAAACCGCACCGCAGCCGGGATTTGAAGCAGAATCGGGATTCGCTCGTCCGCGGTTCGCTGATTCTCGGCGGTTACTCCGAGCCAGAGATTCGGCAATGGCAGATGAGAATAGCCCACTATTTGCAGCATATATGCCAAATGCATGAAATATTCGGCCATTCTCCCGGGGCGCTTGGTCAAGATCATGAAAGTATGCTGTCGGGCCTTGGCTATCACCCTGATAACCGCATCAATTTGCTCAAATTGAACGTCGTTATGGAACAGGTCGCCCATCGAACAAGCGAAGATCCGCCGGGGCTTTTTCCATTTCAAAGGCTGTTCAAGCCGGTCAGGGTGAAAAGTAACCCGGAAGGGATCGTCTGCCGGATAGCCGTACCTGCCCCGCAGCCGGGTAGCCATGCGCCGAGCATAGCAGTTCGCACAACCGGAACTGATTATGTCATTATTACAACCCGTTGTGGGGTTCCAGCTTTCATCCCACCATTTATCATCTTTCATATATGCCTCCACGCTCTCCCATGAATTATATTAGCTACTTGTGATTTTGATATACCGAAATAGGTTGCCAGTTGGCTTAAAGATGCGCCATTTTTCCCATTGATCCTTATTGCCCTAACTGTATTCTCGTTAATTTTTGCGCTCCCATTTTTAATTCCCTTCTGTGGCTTGAGATTATTTGCTGATTTTCTTTTGCCATAATCCATAGGATGCCTTCTGTGATGGCATTGTGAACATAATGGAATAACAACGGTATGTTTTCCTATCGAATATCCCTCGTGGTGATCGTATTCGTGCCTCATCTCTCCTTCGGTGTGAATGTGTCCGCAATCTGAACACGCCAAATCGTTGGCTTTTGGTATTTTACCTGTGCGCACTAAGACATTAATCCGATGACGGGCCTGGCTTTTGTCTTCGTGTCTTTCTGGTGATGGTAAAGGTCCTGGTTTTTTTCGATCTTCGGAGGATATTTGAACATAGCGTTCTCGATAGCTCTGCTTTTGATAACTACGGCAAGATTGAGCCTTGCCTGACCATCGGCTTGAGTCCCTATTAAATTTACGCAATGGATGCCATCCTTTGCAGCCAGTGCACCAAAGCATTCCAGCTTTGATTTTATTTTTGTACTCGCAGACCGATATGCCTATTTTTTTCGCTGCAATTTTTATGGCGCCTTCTTTTGTTTGTGACATGGTATTCCTCCTGTTTGTTTATTTGTTTAGGATCATACCATAGAGTATTTAAAATTGTCAAATGTTATCTCCGCCCATTCTATCTTTGTCATCGCTCACCCTCCCATGCTTTTCAAGATCGGTTTATGCCTCCTCAACTTCCTCGAATTCCACTTCCAGTTTCACAGAATAATCGTCCGGGCGGTCCCGGAAGTATTCCATAACAAGCCACGGATCAACATCCTGTTTTTTGGCAATGCGCCGGCATAGGATCACGTAAGCCTGTTTCTCGGTGTAAGCCATGCACCGCTCAATAAAAATTTTGTGGCGTCCTTGATATATCCCCTTGAAAAGATGCTTTATCTTCGCCATTCTTTATCTATAGCCTCCATATACGTTCCGTCTATTATTTTAACCATCTTCCATAACCCGGATATGGGCTTCGGCGTCTTGTTTGATTTAGCGTCAACGATGGTAAGCCTGCTGCATAGTTCTGTTTCAAGAAAATCAAGGGATAAATAAAGCCTTGCCTTTTCCATTGAAAATTCAGCACCTCTGCCAAACAGCTCTCCGCGCTTTTTTTGTATGGCTATTATGCAGATGCCTTCTTCAAGTTTTTCATGGATTTCCCTAATTGCTTTGCCTATCTGATAAAAAT
>JBDRRF010000100.1:0-33948 GCA_043825875.1 Pseudomonadota bacterium
TCCAGATAGATAGTTCCATAATTATCTGCACTACCAAGACCCCAAAAGTCAAAATAAGTATTATTTTTGTAAATAAATACACCATAATAAAGCGCTTGGATCGCATCGCTTGTGTGTGTTTTTGTCATAAACTTTAAATATCTCTTTTCTTCCGAAGATAGTTCCCTTACGTCCTTCCAACCAGCCTTTTTACGGCTTGGGTGCATCGTAATAAGCTTTGTTTTTTCATAATCAATGTCACTGTAGTCGGGTTTGAGAACAAGCATTAATGTGGGAGTTGAGTACATGTTATCTAAATAAACCGGTTCAACAACACCGTCATTGTCAATATCAACTTCGGCAACAAGGTGATTGTTGGGGATTGTCCCTGAACTCATCTTGTGGCGAAACTGAATATACCTTTTGTAGGTATCGGAAAGTTGTTTTTTAGTGCCTTGCCAATTAGATAAATCGCCACGAAAATATTTTGCAGGATTGACATCACGCTTCCAGAAAAAATCGCTTATCTTACGAGGAAGATAAATGCCTGTTGGGGCTCTGGCAATCCAATGAGACGTCCATTGTGACTCCCATTTGGGCGTACTGAAATCTTTGAGCTCAGGGTTAGTTCTGCGATAAATTGGACTATTAGGTTTAAGTGAATTCAAATTCTTCTCATATGCCTCGCACACTTCACATCCTTTACCTTTTTCCAGCACATACTCATAAGCACAACTCAAAGTCGCTAAAGAAAGCAAAAATAAAACCATAAGAAATATGATTTTCTTCATATTCCACCTCCTTTTCTTTTCAGTTTGATTTGGATATTTGTGTCACATCTTGAAGTATGAATTATACTTTTCATATTCTATTGTTCCTTTCCTGTTCGCTCTGATTTGTAAGCTATATTGGAAAATATTTAATCAATGATTGTTGGCCAAATATCTTTTAAGGCAGGTATGCTTGATGACCGCATTAATGATCCGCCTTCCCCCGAAAGCTTTTTAAACTCTTCTGACAGGATTTACAGGATTAACATGATTATTTTCAGACCGTTCCGGAAGATCGGCCCGAAATACATATCTGCTACTTGCTGCCTTTGCTCTGTTTTGCGATAGTTCCGTTTGACATCAACGCCTGATAAGTCAAATGTGTTTCCACCGCATGTAATGACTCATTAACTGTCCGGCTTCTGGCCGGTAACTATCCTGTGCTTCCTGTTAATCCTGTCTGATAAAAAAATAAAAACGCGAATCTATATTTATAGCTAAAAAGTTTACTGCTTTACTTTAACACTAAAAATTCTAAATTCGGTATTGCTAAAAAGACTTGTTTAAACGAAATATCTGCTTCATGATAAATTCTGTTGATCATATTTCGAAACGCTGCTTCCGGTCTTGCCGAAAGCATAAAAAATTGTCGAATTAATCGCTTATCAAAAAAATATAGTCTTGTATAGTATCCAAAAGTATACCTTATATGTTTTACTAAAATATCGAAAAAGCTTTTTGTAGGAATCTTATTGTATATAAAATAGCAGTTTATGGGTAATAAAGCTTATAATATTTCTGAAATTATAAAACTTTGACAAGATAATACAGAACAATCTACAAATAGCTTACAGATTAATAAAAAAAATAAATAATTTTGAATATTTTTAAAAAAGAGAGTTTCAGACAGTCCCGGTTTCTATGGTGAGGGTAATACCCAGGGGAATAATTGAGCATTGAATTGTAAATTAAGCTTCTCAGGGGAAGTATAGGTTACATACAAAACTTATAAACTTATTTATCAAAAAACAAATAAGGCCACCAGAATATAAACTATTTCCTGTTCGGCAAAACGGCGGTTGGAGATTTAATTCTTCGGGCGGTTTTTTTATCTTGGTTCAACATTATTTATAAAAACCCAGCTCTGCTGTGCTTTGAGACAGCAGGCCTGAGCACGGAGATGCTACCTTGTTTTGTCAGGCAAGTGAATCAAGAGAAATAATCTGTATGGATGGAATGTCAGGCAATCGGACATCGTTGGTAAAAAAATGAGTTGCTCCGGCGTCTAATGCCGCGCTGATCTGGATGGCATCCGGTGTACGGATATTATGGGTGGCTCTGAGCTGTGCAGCCTGTTCCGCAATGGCGTTTGAAACTTCCATCATCATCAGTTTTGAATTAAGAAGGATGTCCCGGTATTCTGTCGCAAGTTCTCTGTTATTGCTGCGTAGTGGGTGCACCAGCACTTCAAGTAAGGTAACGGTTGAAGTGACAACCAGCAGGTCACCTCTGTCCATTGCTTCAAAGAAAAGTTTTACCGTTTTAATGTATGCAGGATTTTCTTCAATAAAATAAATCAGCGGTGCGGTATCGAGACCAACTGTTTTCCCCTTCAATGAATTTAACCATTCCACGATGATCTTTCCTCATCAATATATGTTTTTACATTAAGTCCCTTCCAGATTTCCTTCCCTTTTCCTTTTAGCTCCAAAATGCTGCGGGGCTTGGTTTTAACTGTCTTTTTACGAATCAGCGTTGCCATTTCTTCTAAAAGACGTAGTTGATCCGAAAGATTTAAAGTTTTTATCTCGGATATGACTTGATTGTAATTTGCTTCCGGCATGATACAATTCCTGTTTTTAAGCATGTTCAAGTTATTTTGTGAGCCAGTTTCAAAACGCCCCATTTTGGCCGATCTCAGCGTTGGGCTCAAATTTCAATCCTCGAAATACTTCATGTATTCCTGTGGTTGAAATTTTCTCCCGTCTCGAGCTTGACCAAACTGAAACGTTTTGAAAGTGGCTCCTGTGTTAATAGATTGAGAATTTAATTCTTTTTCGTCTAGTTAATCCAATAGCTTGAAATTATTAATGAATGTTTTATCGTAATTTTTTGCCTCTTCTGCCTTATCATCCGTATCAATAAACAGATAGTCCGTCGTTACTTGAAGTGCGTACGGCTGTTTTTTAAAACTTTCAATAGATGGTAGATATCTGCCGGTTTCCGATCTACTGAGGTATGTGGTATTAAAGCCGACGATTTCCGCCTGTTGTTTTTGGCCTAAATCTTTTTTTTCGAAGCTTTTATATATTATCCTGAATTTTCATAGTTATTAGCTAAATGTACAATTAATTCTGATTATATATACTTTAAACAAAAAATCAAAGAAAGTTTACGTAAGCGCAATATATTAATTGTGGGGCATATATAGTGGATAACTTCAGTAATAAGGCTACATTCACAACACCTGATGGCAAGGTTTATACCTATGATTACAGCAAGAACAAAAAGCCTACAACCATTATTGAAACCCTATATCTTTTAATATTTTAAAATATTTAATCAATGATTGTTGATCAAATATTTTTTAAGGCAGGTGTGCTTGATGACCGCATTAATGATCTGCCTTCCCCCGAAAGCTTTTTAAACTCTTCTGACAGGATTTACAGGATTAACATGATTATTTTCAGACCTTTCCGGAAGATCGGCCCGAAATACATATCTGCTACTTGCTGCCTTTGCTCTGTTTTGCAATAGTTCCGTTTGACATCAACGCCTGATAAGCCAAATGTGTTTCCGCCGCATGCGATGACTATTAACTATCCGGCTTCTGGCCGTTAACTATCCTGTGTTTCCTGTTAATCCTGTCTGATAAAAAAATAAAAACGCAAATCTATATTTATAGTTAAAAAGAATACTGCTTTACTTTAACACTAAAAAATCCAAATCCGGTAGTACTGAAAAGACTTGTTTGAATGAAAAGTATAAAACTGAAATATTAGCCTTTGTTATTATTTTTTAGAATAAAGAATTCAGACAGTCTCGGTTTCGGGGGATGGGACAATCGATTCAGTATAATTTAAGTTCAGATTTTATTGGAAACGTCCTTCTCCTTTTTCACGAATATAAAAAGAAAAGCCATGCATGGAGCGTGGCAAGTGAGGTGTTTATTACCTTTGCGATTATTTTATAAAATTGCACTAACAACAAAGGCAGACTGTAACTAAATTGTAACCGTCTTGACCTTGACCAAACTGAAACGTTTTGAAACAGGCTCATGGGTAATATGTTTTTATCCTATCACAGTTTCTTATATCAAAATGCAGCCATGAGACACCAAGCTCAATACTACCGATAAGTGCAAATGCTGGATCAGATGGGTTTGCCAATATGTCTTGGCGTATTGCTTCTGCTGAGTTGTCAGCAAACAAACAATCTGCTGCCCTTCCAAATGAATGCTGGCTGTATGGACTGTAATATGGGCTGTCAGAAGTCCGTAAGCCGCTCCATTCCCTTTCCTTTCCCCAGTAGTAATTATTTACGGTAATTGATCCGTAACGATCCCTTAACTTATCTAAGGTAATAAGTAACCTGTCATCGAGTAGCTCCCACGCTTTTTCTCCTCTTTCCTCAAATACCCTGCGAGGAACTAACTCGTAAATTAAAAAGTGCTTGCATTTATACATGGCCTTCAACCATCATATGTATTATTTTCCATAGCTGCATTATATTCTATTTCTCTCTGTGAAGCAGCTTTTTCTGAAACAGTTTTAAGTGCATTTCTTCCGCTAATCAGAACCATTAAATAATCTGCAAACGCTTTCATCTGTTCAGCCCTTGTTTTCATCTCCTCTGCAACAGAAGTCGACTCCTCTGCACCGGCAGCATTTTGCTGCACAACTTTATCCATTTCTGCAACGGTTTTATTTACATGTTCAATTCCCTGTGCTTGCTCCCGGGAAGCCACAGCTATTTCTTCCATCAATTTCCCGGCTTTGTTGGCTACAGCAGACATCTTTGTATATGCTTCGTTAGTTTTTAGTACAATCTCAGAACCACTTTTAATTTTATTGACAGTACTTTCAATGAGACTTGCGGTGCTCTTAGCTGCCTCAGCTGCTCTCATTGCCAGATTTCTTACTTCATCTGCCACTACCGCAAACCCTGCACCGGCGTTTCCTGCTCTGGCAGCTTCAACAGCTGCATTCAAAGCCAAAAGATTTGTTTGAAATGCAATTTCATCAATTGTTTTTATTATTTTAGCCGTTTCCTTACTGGCTGTGGAAATCTCATTCATAGATATTGTCAAATCTTCAAAGGAAAGATTGGTATCTTCCATAATACGGCTTGTATCTATCATCAATTTATTAACATGGCCTATATTATCCGAATTCTGTTGTGTCATCGAGGACATTTCTTCCAGCGAAGATGAAGTCCCTTCAATGTTTGCAGCCTGATCTGAAACCCCTTGCGCTATAAACTTATTTGTTGATGATACCTGACCTGAAGCAGATGCTACTTGCTCAGCCATGTCACTTAATTCAGCGGATACGTGTTCCAAAACATTTTTAATTCCCCGAGCGTTAAGCCATGCCAGAAATAAACCAATTATCATGGCTGCACTACCGGCCAGCAGAATATTTCTATTCGTAGATATTGCCAAACTCAACATAGCTTCATCTGTGATAACATCTTGCTTTGCTGTTTCACGAATATTTTCTATCAATCTCTGAATCTTCTTCGAAGACGGAATAGCCTGATTCGTAAAAATTTTCTTTTCTTCTTCTTTTGATTTAGCACTGCTTATATCAATTGCTGATTTATGAAGAGTTTTGTGAGTCTCCTCAATTTGCCTGAACAAAGGAGTTAGATCGGAAAATTGTGTTTCAATGTTTTTGCGATCTTTTCCATAAAGCCATTTACCAAAGGCACATTTATGCTCGTCTGTTTCTGCTTCAAGTTTATCAGCATATTCGTTATTTGAGTAAAGGTTGACCTTTTTGACCCAGTCTTGAAGAGCTATTTCTTTTTTGGCCAGATCTCTATCCAATAAATTAGCCGCCACATTATTTACAACATTGTTTATTCCAATATGGCTAATAACACCTACCGCACACAGCAATAACAGGACAATAATAAAACTAAAAATAATTCTTTTAACAATTGAAATGTTTTGCATTGTAACCTCGCTATTAAAGTTAGTTTCTAAAATATATAGATTTTTACAAACTCCCACTTTAAGTAAATGCTGATTTTATATTTTCCTGATTCAGTTTAGCGTATTTATTGAAGTGCATGTATCGGTTGTCAAAATAATGTTCCGATTATAGTTGTAGCTTTTTGAATAAGAACGCGTATGCGAAATGTAGAATATATACCGGAACTTCGATTACGACACCAAATTCGCTAACATAATACCGCAACAGCAAGTGCATCCTATCTCAGCTGAGCTTAGTTAATTAGCGAATCTAATATTAATAAAATTCTTTAGAGCCACTTTCAAAACGTTTCAGTTTGGTCAAGCTCAAGGCGGGATAAAATTTCAACCACAGGAATACATTAAGTATTTTGAGGATTGAAATTTGAGCCCAACGCAGAGATCGGCCAAAATGGGGCGTTTTGAAACTGGCTCTTTAATTTAAAGATCTGAAATAAGCCTGATTTTTGAAAGTTTTTCCTTCTACAATATTATTTAATTAAAATCAAATAATTATTGCAGAAGTCTTGGGCAAGATCGGAAAAACGATAGAATGCTTTGATTTGTTGATTTTTTCTATACTGTAAATGTGATTGAGGAAGAATGTTGGTTTATAGCAAATATCATAAATCTGTTCCATTTGGTTAACGGAGCAACATGCTATGGTTCATGTTGTATCGTTTCCAAATCAGAATGTGAAGCCTCTATGGCAACAAATTGTCCTGTTCGGGGACAAACCATAACAAGAACATTCATTCTCAGATGGTCACCATTTTTTGTTACTTTGGTTTTCTTGCCTATTTATCCAAACGTCTTCTGGGACGTGGGTGACCCTAAAAACCTGATTCATCTGCAAACCAAATGTTATTTTATGCGTTAGTTTGTTAGATTGGCACCCGGAAAAAGAGTTATATTTATTCCTGGTTTATTTCATCATTGTGTCCGACACTATTATTCAACAATGCGCTTGTTGCTGTTTGCAGATAAGCATTCAAAGATTTTTGCATTTGCTTTAGCCTTTGGGGATCATCAAGCGGTTTGGCAGACATTGAGGGATAAATATGATACCCGTATAATTTTGGTTCGGTATCTGGCGCCTGGATTAATATGGTTTCCCCTTTTATAAAGGCAACCATAGGATCATTTCCTGAAGGTTTAATCACTGCAAAACCATGATCATCCTCCGGCAGAGCCAATAAATCTCTTCCCCAGCAGTGGTGAACATAACTTCCGCCCAGCATGCCCATAACAGTGGGTACTATATCCACCTGGGAGCCGACTACCATAGAGGTTTTACCGAAGATAGACCGAATATCTTTTCCGATAAAAAGAAGGGGCACATGAAAACGATATAAATCCATATCCGTAATCTGCACACTGCCTCCGAAACCATGATCACCTGTTATTACAAAAAGAGTGTTGTCGAAACCACCACGGTTCTTAATTTTTTCAAAAAACTGTCCCAGTGCATAATCCGAATAACGCATAGCAGTAAGATGCGCATCCTCTACTTCATTTACCATTACTTTTTTAACGGGTAAGGGCGAAGGAAGAAAATAAGGAACGTGGTTGGATACAGACTGTAATATGGCAAAATAAGGATTATTGTTCTTCTCCAGCTTCACAATTTCTTCAAAAGCGCGATCAAACATATCTTCATCGGTAACACCCCATACCGGATCTGTTAAACGAGGATTTATATAATCATGGTGCCCTATAAATTTATTAACACCCTGTTGCCGAAAAAAGCCGCCCTGGTTGTCCCAGTTGAAATCTCCATTATATACAAAAATATTATCGTAATCACGTTCGGAAAGTACTTTCGCAAGCCCTGAAAATCTATATGCTCCTTCCGGTTGCTGCATCAGATATTCATAGTTAGGCAAGTTAGGGAAACAGCCCAGGCTTGCGAATAAGCCCTGATGGGTATGAGTTCCGTTTGAAAAAATATGGTCAAACAGTAAACCGTCTTGTGTCAGTTTATCAAAATAAGGGGTAACATTTAAACTGTTGCCAAACACCCCGGTTCTTTGTGCGCTAAAACTTTCCAGCAAAATAAAAACAACATTTTTATATTGAGAAGGCGGTGAGGAAGATGAAGGATCAAAGCGGCGAAGCAGGGGAAATTGTTTCGGTTTTATCAGTGTTTCCTGAGGTAGTGTCCATTCCTTTTGTACCAGAGTCAGTGCCTCCTGCCTATCCATTTTGTTCAGCCATGGATTTTTTTTCCGGTGTTTCAGGGATTGTTCAACAGTTTTGGCCAGCATAAATGATCCGTTTAATGACAGGTGATTTGCAAAAATATGAGTACTGTGAAATGCATCACCCCAGCGAATTGGTGGTCCGTAACCAAAGGTTCCACCGCGCATGGAAAATACTGCAATCAGCATCAGTACAATAGAAACAAAGAGTCGCAAAGGGTAGCGGTTGTTTTTGCCCGGTCGGCGGGTACGGCGATCAACCTGACGC
This sequence comes from Pseudomonadota bacterium, assembly GCA_043825875.1. GTDB lineage: Bacteria > Desulfobacterota > Desulfobacteria > Desulfobacterales > RPRI01 > RPRI01. The sequence continues at coordinate 8,416 of JBDRRF010000100.1, forward strand.
AATGCAAGAAAAGACAAACCGGTAAGCACACCGCACAAAAGCAAGTAACGCACAACCGGAAATCCGTACCATAACATGTTCATAACCGTTTTAGGATCTTCTTTGATATACTGAAATACCAAGCTGTTTAAACGGGTATGAAATTCATGATAAAAGTCCAATTCAAGAACAGCAAGAAAACTAAAAAGAATTATTGCAATACCAAGCCAGAAATTCCAAATTTTGCGGTGGTATAAACCTACAGGGATAAGCATGCCAAGTAAAAGTGGGATCATTGTGTAGCTGGTCATAATCAGATCAAAACGAAATCCGATTGCATAGGACATAAGCAGATCGGATATTGGAGTATTGCCGATCAGATTGCTATTTCTAAATAACAGCAGCGTACGACTGAGAGCAAACAATAGCAGCAAGATTGTACTGCTTCCTAATATATAAGTGGTGTCGGAAAGTACTGAATATCCTGCTGCAGACTTGGCATTTTTAGGCATAATTTCTTCTCAATAAATTATTTAAAGTGCAAGCGAAAAGCCGGACGGGTGATTTATTTTATAAATTCCGGCATCATATCAGTAAATACCAAATTTGGGAAGCTATATAAACAGTTGCAAGATTTCAATCAGCAGGATTTGGAAAGCATTAAAGATTTGCTGAAAATCAGGCATAAAAATGTTAGTATCAAAAAAAATGACTTTTGGCAATATACATATTTGATAAGTAATATATAAATATTAGCTATATACTGCGCTTTTTCATCACCTTACACCTTGTCAGTGGGCGCGGTCTTTTTTTTGAGATATCTTGCAGTATTATTCCCTTGCCCGCATAACATCCCGGTGGTATAAATAATATAAGGTTGATAACTGATTAACATTTATAATGTTCTATATATAATGGAAAGGATTCCAAGATGAAAATAGCAGTAAGCGGCAAAGGTGGGGTTGGCAAAACAACTTTTTCGGCTCTTTTGATACGGGCTTTAAACAAAAAAGGCAAACATGTGCTCGCAATAGACGCTGATCCTGATGCCAATCTTGCAGCGGCAGTAGGGATTAAAGGTGCGGACAAAATAGTACCTATAGCGGAAATGAAAGATCTTATATTTGAAAGAACTGAAGCACAACCCGGAACCATAGGCGGGTTTTTCAAGCTGAATCCGAAAGTGGATGATCTGCCGGAATCTTTGTCCGCGAAATTTGAAAACATCAAGCTTATGAGGCTTGGCGGAGTAAAAAAAGGCGGGTCAGGCTGCATATGTCCCGAAAGCACACTTTTAAAAGCGCTTGTAACGCATGTAGTACTTTCAAGAGACGAAGTTGTGGTTATGGATATGGAAGCAGGCATCGAGCATCTTGGCAGGGCTACCGCACAGGCTGTTGACAAGCTTTTTATAGTAGTTGAGCCGGGACGCCGCAGCATAGAAACCGCCGGACATATCAAAAAACTGGCTTCCGAAATAGGTCTTAAGAATCTATCACTTGTTGGAAACAAGATAAGAAGTGATAAAGACATCACATTTTTAAAAGAGAACCTTCCGGGTTTTGAATTTGCCTGTTTTATTCCATATGATGATGCCCTTATTGAAGCCGATCTTAATGGAATATCTCCTTTTGACAATAAAACAAGTGCTATAATAGAAATTGAAAAGGTAATCGCCGGACTGACTGAAAAATGAGGAAAAGATATTTTCCTGGTAAAAGACTTTCGGGTAAACGAATTCCAGCAACTAAGATAAGACCTAATGCAGACGGCGAATTAAAAAAAGTCTTTGCTTCTATCGGAGTTCCCGAGCATGCCGAATTTAAACCTGATCCTTTTCAATTAAATGCGATTGAAGCAATAGAAAAAGCGGACTGCCTTGTTACCGCTCCAACAGGCGCCGGTAAGACCTGGATAGCCGAGCAGGCTATCGCAAAAGTATTCGGGAAAGCGAAGAAATCATGGTATGCTTCTCCTTTAAAAGCTTTGTCCAATTCAAAATATCATGAGTTTTCTGCAATATTCGGCTTGCATAATGTCGGCATACTGACCGGAGACAGGAAAGAAAATCCTGATGCTCCCATAATAGTCGGAACAACAGAGATATTAAGAAACCAGCTCTATGATGCAATGCATCATGGCGTAACACTTGCTACCGATTTTGTGGTTCTTGACGAAGCCCATTTTCTTGGCGATGAGGAAAGAGGCGTTGTATGGGAAGAAACAATGATATATCTTCCCGCAAGAATTCCTCTTTTAATGCTTTCAGCAACAATCGGAAATGCCCATCAGATAGCATCCTGGTTGTCATCCATTAGAAACAAAGACTGCATTGTTATCAGTGAAACAAAAAGGCCAGTACCACTTTTTCCGCTTTTTCTTCATCCTACCGGAACACTTCTGCCGCTTTTATCAAATACTACCTCAGATGCCGGAGCACAGCTTTTCAAAAAAACGGGAGATTTTTTAAAGGCAAAAAAATCTCGCATGCAGCCTTATTTCCAAACTTTGCCTCCTTTCGGCGATATATTGGCTGCGCTTAAAAAGTACCGTCTTTTGCCTGTGATATTTTTTTTAAAATCCCGCGCCGATTGTAATGCCGCCCTTAATCTTTGTTTAAATCACAGCATTTCAAATGACCGCAAAAGAGAGCTTAAGGAAAGAATAAAAGAACTTGAAGAAACCCTCCCACATATCTCTTATCATCGTCAATTGGGTAAACTTGAAAACTTAGCGGTTGCCTCTCACCACAGCGGGCAACTCCCTTCATGGAAACTAATGATAGAAACTCTAATGACCGAAGGGCTGCTTGATGCAGTATTTGCTACATCAACTGTTGCCGCCGGAGTTAATTTTCCGGCAAGATCTGTTGCCTTTCTTAATTCCGACCGCTTCAACGGAAAAGAGTTTTTGCCTCTTTCATCAACAGAATTTCACCAGATGACCGGAAGGGCCGGCAGACGAGGCATGGATAAAATCGGCTTTATGCTCGCAATCCCCGGCAGATATCTTGATATCAGATTAATAGCAAAGCTTATTTATTCTCCACCCCTTGATATTCCCAGCCAGATCAGGATTAACTTTTCAATGGTTTTAAATCTTTTGCTTTCGCACTCTCCCGATCAGATTAAAGATCTGCTAAAAAAATCATTCGCTGCATATATTTTAAAACAGAAAAAAGAAAAACGGGGAAAAAAGCAACATTCCGAAAACGGAACTATACTTTTATTGAAAGCATTCACACGTCATCTTAACTTTTTAGTTGAAACCGGATATGTGGCAAAGAGCGGAAAATTAACAGAAGACGGAATGTGGGCATCTCAGCTTCGGGTAGATCAGCCTCTTATAATTGCACAGGGATTCAGGCTTGGAATTTTTCCCCAAAAAGATCCTGCACTTCTTGCCGGTATAATTGCATCGTTTGTAAACGAAAGAGAAATGGATGATAGAATAGATAAAAGTTTTACTCCTGTAATACTTGTTTCAGCTTTTGTTGAAGTAAAAAAAGGCTTATTACCCTTTGCCAAACTTATGTTTGACAGTGGTTTTGAAATAAGACCTCTTTTCTTAAGGGCTTGTGCCGTAATTTATGCCTGGGCTTCCGGAGAGACCTGGGAGAAAACGGTTTTAATGTCTGAAATGGATGAAGGTAATCTTGCAATGCTTATTTTGCGAACCGCCGATAATTTAAGGCACATAAGATCCCTTTCAAAAGCATTTCCCGAAGCCTCCAACACAGCAGCCGAAGCTATTGACCTGCTTCTTAGAGATCCGGTTATGCCGTTTGATTACTTTCCTGTTCGCCGACCCAACACAGAAGAAGATAGTGCTGTTATTTGAAACAGCCTAATGCTTGAATTCTACTTTGATTGCGAAGTTAAAAATAATATTGGGTTATTATTGCACAAAACATCTCACTAATAATTTGACAAAAACTGTATATTTCATTATAAAATAAGGACTTTCCATACAGAATATATTTTTACCACCAGGTAAATTCATATTACGTATATTAATTGTTATAAGAAGGAGGAGGAGAAATGGGTTTATTATCAAAGCTTTTCGGTGAAAAAGAAGATACTAATTCGCAAACCCAAAATCATCAATCTCCTGATAAAATATATGCAACAGTGGAACTTAAGTCACCTTATCTTCTTGCTTTTGACTTACCAGCTGAAGGTGTAAAGTATAAGATATCTAATTTTGAGCCAGGAATATACAAGATACCATTAGAGGCCATAGTAAAAACAACTGATTCTGATCAATCCTCAGATAGTTTTATTGAAGTGGATACAGGAGTTATTTACTTCATCGATGCTGAATATGAAGAACTTTTTCGAAAATTTGAAACACAACTTTTTGATGAAACCGGTGATTCATATAGCATCACTGACAACCCTGACGATTTCACAGAACAAATTGGTATCAAATTTGATTGCTTAATGGCACCAGGCGTTAATTCAGGGTATGAATTTGAAGGTGATGGAACATATACATTAGAAATATCAAAGATCTTAAAAGTATAAAGGATGTTGATTATAACCCCACAGTGCAGAGCGGTTGACGAAAACATTCCCTACATTGCCGCTTCCTGTCTTGGTCTTCCAATAGTATTTATTCCGCCGATAGGTGACCGTAGCGTAAAATATGAATAAAATATATCTCAGAGTTATTATCTATGCTTTGTTATTCTGTTTAATCTTAAACGGTATTATTTACCTTTATGGTGTAAATGATCTCCCGTTTTCTCCAGATATTTCAAATTTTGTTTTTTCGGCAATAGCCCTGCTTTCAAATTTCTCTCTTGCTTTAGCTGCTGGTAACATGATTGCTGCATGGTTAAACAATTTTTCAACAAAGAATCTCATTACACGTTTAAGTGTTATAGGCTTGATAGGATGTGTAATCTGTATTTACAATGTTGTTACACCAATCATCAACCATAAGTACATTAGCGAAATAGAATCTTTAATAATGCATCAAGCCAAAAACGAAGCCTCTTCCGGCTTATGCGAAATGATCGATGACAATAATTTTCCATTAAAAAGAAGGGCAATAGTAAGTTACAATATAGCAAAGAGTAAATATGCAAACTATGGCGTTCTTTCAGAAGTCATAAATGAAAAAGGAGAACAGCATATTTATTCACCGAGTAAATCTGAAATAGAACAAAGAGAGGAAATGATTATATCGCGTCTCAAAGCATTATATAGTTTGCAAATGGCGAAAAACAATATTTATTATTCAATTACATTTTGGTTATCGGTGTTCTTTTTTAGTATGGGTTTTGCGTTGGTTAATAGAAAAAACATTTAACAAAATCAATCCACCGGATCGCTTACGCTTCCAGTATAACTTTCCATTAGCAGAAAGGAGACGCTATGAAAAGAAAGGAATTAAGACATAAGTTCTTTACTTCACAAATTGTAATCCGTATTCTGTTTTGTATACTGGTAGCAACTTTTCTTACCTCATGTGGGACTAAATTCATACGTAAAGGCGGCACGTATCCACCCTACGCAGGAGAAGTACGTGTATTCTGGAAAGACCATGGCGTACCAGCTGATCCTAACTCCTATGAATTTATTGGTACAGTCTCAGGAAGATCCACTTGGTGTGGCATTACTCAAGGAAAGTTTAATGAAGGGCTTCACAAGAAACTCACCGAACAAGCAGGCAATAATGGTGGCAACGGAATAATTTTATATTGTGGTGAGATAGGAACAGTAGGTGAGTGTTATTGTTATGGAGATGTAATACGATTCAAGTGAACTATAAAATAAAAACTCCCATAGCATTATAATCTTCGCTACGATTAAGTGTAAACGTGTAACAAACGAAGAATTGCTGTGTGTATTCAATAATTCTTGACAAATATGATATTTCTTAATAGATGTTCTATTTGATTGATTTTTCAAAAAAAGAATCCATAAAAAGCCGTTGCTTTTTTATTTAAAAAAAACAAAAAAATGATTGAAAGGAGAAGTTAAAAGATGTCGAATTTGATACCCCCTCATGGAGGAAAAGGATTAACATGCTGCTTGCTCGAAGGAGCAGAGCTTGAAGCTGAAAAGAAGAAAGCCCAAGGACTTAAAAAGGTTGATATTTCCCCGCGTGAAAATGGTGATTTGATTATGATGGGCATTGGTGGTTTTAGCCCGATTACAAGTTTTATGACAAAAGCCGACTGGAAAGGCGTTTGTGATAATTATCTTCTTGCAGACGGTACATTCTGGCCAATTCCGGTTACATTATCCGTTACAAAAGATGATGCTGGCAGCATCAACGTTGGCGATGAGATAGCGCTTAACGACCCGGAAACAAATGAGATAATGGCTACAATGAAGGTCACCGAAAAATTTGAAATGACCGAACAAGATAAAATTTATGAATGCGAAAAAGTCTATATGGGTGAAGGCACCAAGACAACAGAAGAATTCTGGAAAATCGCGAAAGATGATCACCCCGGCGTTCAAATGGTTATGGGACAAAAAGATGTTAATCTTGCAGGACCTGTTAAAGTTTTAAGCGAAGGCGAATTTCCTACAAGTTATCCCGGAATTTACATGAGGCCTGCTGAATCAAGAAGAATTTTTGATGAAAGAGGATGGAAAGAAGTCGCAGCTCTACAGTTAAGAAACCCAATGCATCGATCACATGAATATCTTTGCAAAATAGCTGTCGAAGTGTGTGATGGTGTTTACATTCATTCGCTTGTTGGTAATTTAAAACCAGGTGATATCCCTGCTGAGACCCGTGTGAAATGTATTGAAGCTCTTGTAAAGGGCTATTTTGTTGAACAAAATGTTCTTCAGGGTGGTTATCCTTTGGATATGCGTTATGCAGGCCCAAGAGAAGCTCTTCTTCACGCAACATTTCGTCAAAACTATGGCTGCTCACGCATGATAATTGGCCGTGACCATGCAGGCGTTGGCGATTTTTACGGTATGTTTGAAGCACAGACGATTTTTGATAAGATTCCTGCTCCATCCGAACCAGGCAAAGCACTTCTTTGTACCCCGCTTAAGATAGACTGGACATTCTATTGCTACAAGTGCGATGGCATGGCATCTCTTAGAACCTGTCCGCATGGCAAAGAAGATCGTGTTCTTTTAAGTGGTACCGCACTTAGAAAAGGTTTGTCTGAAGGAACTCCGATTCCGGATCATTTCGGACGTGAAGAAGTATTGGAAATTTTAAAGAAGTACTACGCCGGATTAACTGAAAAAGTTGAGGTTAAACTTCACGGTGCAGCTACCGGGAAATAACTCTGCTTTATAAAAAGAAATAATAAAAGGGAGATGCTTTTTATAGCGTCTCCCTTTTTATTTTTCTAAAACTTATTTATTGTAAAAATACTTTAATTACTGCCTGTTGCTATATTCTGCATATCCCAAAGCTACCGTTCTGTAAACAAGGTGCGCAAGTTTGGAAAAAGGCAGGAATGCAAAAAGATTGAACACGAATATAAGGTGTATGAAATAAAGAGCATATGAAACACCTGCCATATGGGCAAGTCTAGTCATTTCTGTGAGCATCCCTGTAAGGCCCAAGCCGAGAACAAGACCCAAAAGATACCAATCCTTATAGCTGGTTACCTGATCGACATTATCCATTCTGCTTTTAATCATAAGATAAGCACCTGCAATAAGTGCGATTCCACTTATATTTGCCAGCCATTTAACAGGATTAAGCTGTGAATACGGACCTTCTATATGAAGAATATATAAAAAGACACAAAACACACCTGTAACAACGGCAAGGCCAAGAAATGAGTATAGAACCATCTTATGCGCCAAAGCTCTGTCTTTATTTTCCCCGCATTCTTCAAATTTGTCGTGTTTTAAAATCATAGGGAGAATTTTTACAATAGAGGATAAGAACTCTTTTATATCCAAATTTTCTTTTTTTGTTTTTCCATTCATTACAGCGTCTTGATGGATGTCATTTAAAAAGTTTTTCACACCAAGTGCAAAGATTGTAACAGCCCATATGGAAAGAGGAACAAAAATTATATCAACAAGCCATGTAGAAAAGAAATTTGTATGTGCAATCTCATGTCCTTCAGGTGAAAAATTAAGCAGCCCTGTAACAAGCCCTACAACTATGAATAAAACAGCAGGTATAAGAATTAATATAGGCAGCTTTTTTGGGTCATTAACTATTTTGCCTAATCCCTTTGGAACAGCATATTCGGAAATTGCAATCGAACGCAAAGCTCCAAGCACATCTCCCGGTTTGGCACCACGAGGACACTTTGTGGTACAATCTCCGCAATTATGGCAAAGCCATATATCAGCGTTTTTAACAACTCTGTCTTTAAGCCCCCAGGATGCAGCAATCATTTCCTTTCGGGGAAATGGTTTTGTATCCGGTGAAATGGGGCATACTACAGAACAGGTTGCGCATTGAAAGCATTTCTTCAATGTATCTCCGCCAAGCCCGGCAACCTCATTAATGAAATTTATATCAGGCTCAATCAGATATTTATCAGTCATGCTAATACCTCCTTAACAATGGAAATTCTATAGCCATATTATAATATTTATCCCCCCGCATTTAAACGCGGGGGGATAAACAAATATCAGAATCCCTTAAATGGGTTAGGTCCAAGACCCTCAATTATTTCTACAAAATCACCTAAAATCTTCGGAATTTTGTCGTACTCATCAATTGCAACTTCAAACTGTGCAACCCTTTCATTCTCAAGTGCCAGGCTCTGTAAAGCTTCACCTATCTTTTTCATTCTGATGCTTGCAAGTTCACTGCCTTTTACAAAATGGCACTGGTAGTCATCCCCATGCTTGCAGCCAAGCAGACATACGCCATCCATACCCTGTGAAAGGGCATCTTTTATCCATATAACATTAGTTGATCCAAGGCATCTTACAGGAACAAAGCGGATAGTGTTGGAATAATTAAGTCTGTTCATACCCGCTATATCAAGAGCAGGATAAGCGTCATTTTCGCAAACAAGACATAGAATTCTAAGCGGTGGTTCATCAAAATCATCTTCGGAAGGAACGCCTATTGCTTTAACCATTGATCCAACACTGTCAATATTATAATCGGCAAAACCAATAATACGTTCAGGGCATGCACCCATACAGGTTCCACAGCGTCTGCATCGTGTCGGGTTAGGTTTGGGCGTTCCTTTTTCATCATCATCTAATGCTCCAAAAGGACATTCTTCCGTGCAGCGTTTGCACTGAGTACATCTTTGGAAGAAAAAATCAGGGAATGTCATATCACCAGATCTTGGATGAACGGAAACACCTCTGTTTGAAGATTCAATACATTGAATTGCTTTTAAAGCGGCTCCAGCTGCATCTTCAATTGTTTCTTCCATGGTCATACTTCTTCTTATACATCCTGCTGCATAAACACCGGTTCTTTGTGTTTCATAAGGAAAGCATATGAAATTGGAATCAGTATATTTATCAAAAAGATCTATATCACGAAAACCGGGACCCTGCCTGTATGCAAGATTGATAACAGGATCATCTGTTGTTACAGGTACCATGCCTGTAGCAAGAACAACGATGTCTGCTTTAACTTTAATCTTTTCTCCAAGAAGAGTATTGTCCGCCTCGATAATTAAACTATCACCGTTTTTTGAAACGCCTGCAACATCACCCTTGGTTAAAAAGATGCCGGCATCCTGCTGCAAACTCTTATAGAAGTTTTCCATAAGACCTGGTGTTCGCATATGCTGATAAAATATATAAGCTTTACCATCAGCATAATCTTCGCGGACGTATTTAGCCTGCTTGAGTGAAACAAGGCTTGTAACAGATCCGCAAAAAGAGAAGTCGTTATCATTGCCACCTTGCCCAGGGCTCTGAATAAATGCTACGGATTTAGCTTCTTTTCCATCTGAGGGACGTATAATTTTGCCTTTCGCAGCCATTTCTTCAAACTGGACATTGGTAACTACATCGGGAATTGATCCAAAACCAAGATGAGCAAATTCATTTTCTTCGGCTTTGTATGGCCTCCATCCGGCAGCAAGTATAACAGCACCGAACTTCTCGCCGTTTGGATCAAAAGAAAGGATATCTACTCTGCCTTCATTATATTCCTTGTAAAGCTCAATCAGCTTCTCTTTGTCATATTCTTTCCCTGTTTCATCAACTTTCATCTCATCAGGCAGCGGGAAAGGAACGTCATATTCTATTTTTTCACCGGGTTTTTTCAGTGTAACAGTAAAATCTCCGGGTTGCCCTGCAATTCTTGCAACAAGGGTATTGGTTTTAACAGTTATATTGGAGAAGGACTCAAGTTCTTTAATCTTGTCGGAAATAATCGGGGGAATTATATTTTCAAATGGATCTGCTATCGGCAACTGCTTTCTGACCTTTGCCGCATAACCACCAATAGAGCCTTGTTTTTCAACAATTGTTACTTCGTATCCGGCTTTTGCAGCATCAAGCGCTGCCGATATACCGGCAATTCCACCGCCGATAACCAAAATCTTTTTACAAAATGCATCTAGTTTATAAGGTTCTGGAAGTGTAATCTTTTGTGTTTTAATTACACCCATTTTTATATAATCTTCGGCCATCATCTGTGTATGGTCTATCCCATCTTCCGCACCTTTTGTACTTGGATGAGTCCATACCACTTGCTCTCTTAAATTAACACGATCAACAATGCAGCCATCGAATCTGAAAATATCAAAATTGACACGCCGGGAGCAAGCTCCAATCACAAGGGCATTAACACCCTCATCGGCGATGTCCTTTTGCAATAACTCTACTCCTTCCTTGCTGCAAAGAAAAGGATGTGTTTTTACTATGCCAACGCCTTCTTCTTTAGGAACCTCGCAAAGCTTATCTATATCCAGAGTTTCCCCGATTCCGCAACCAGTGCATATATATACGCCATATTTTTTATTCATGGTTAACCTCCTACCTCCTCACCAGGGTTTGAATAGCCTTTAGGGCCATACCGGTAGCATTCTGGTTTGATGATACCACGTCGGCAGGCTTGTTAGCACATCCTGCAGCAAACATTCCGCCTTTTTCAAAATTATTGATTATGAAACCATCAGAATTGCAATTAAGATCAGCAGGCAGTTTGCTTACTGCATTTGTCGGTTGCATACCGGTAGCAAGAACTGCCATTTCAACAGTCTGTTTGATCTTTTCACCGGTTACAGCATTTTCAGCAACTACAGTAATATTGTTTGTAGCAGGATCTTCACTTACTTCCGCCACTTTGCCTTTTATAAAAAACACTTTATCATCTTCTTTGATCTTATTATAAAATTTTTCATATCTTAAACCGGGCGCCCTTAAATCTATATAGAAAATATAAATATTGGCATCCGGATACTGCTCTCTTATATAAGTCGCATGCTTTAAAGACGCCATACAGCAAATATAAGAACAGTAAGGCAGATGATTCTCATCTCTTGATCCGGCGCATTGAACAAAGGCGATGCTTTCAATTGCTTTGCCATCTGATGGGCGTATAATTTTCCCCTTTGTAGGACCGTTTGGAGATGCGTATCTTTCAAGCATCATGTTTGTTATAATATTTGGATGCTTACCAAATCCCAGATTATCCATTTTAGTAGCATCATATGGAGCCCATCCGGTAGCCCACACAATTGCCCCGACTTTCAGATCAATTGTCTTTGCTTCCATGTTAAGATCAATGGCACTGTATTTACAGGCATCTACGCATTTGGCACATTCTGCACCTTTGCATGTGGCACCATCTATCACATATTTCATTGGAAATGACATCTCAAAAGGTCTGTATATAGTCTTAGTATTGTCAAGACCGAAATTAAAATCATTTTTCCTTTCAACAGGGCATACCTTTACACATTCATCACAAGCCACACAGTTTTCATTAACATATCTAGGGCTTATCTTAATCTGAACATTATAGTTTCCGGGTTCACCCTCAACTTTTTGAACTTCTGCCAGTGTGAAAACTTTTATTTTGGGGTTATCCTTAATCCTTCTGAAATTAATTTCAAGACCGCAGGTCGGAGGACATAGCTTAGGAAAATATTGATTTAACTGTGCTACCCTTCCGCCCAGATAAGGATTCGTTTCGACTACCAAGACCTCATACCCCACTTCTGCAGCCTCAAGGGCAGTGGTCAAACCGCTTATTCCGCCCCCGACGACTAAAATACTTCCACTAGCAGGAGCTGTATTGTCTGCTGTCATGCTATCCCTCCGTGCTTAATAAAGTTAGTATAATAATAATCTAAAAAATTAGTATTATTGTTTGTAATAATTAATAGCTGATACAAATATCCGAATGCTTAAAGATTTTATTTCAATTAGTTTTGCTTTTAAAAAAAGTCAATCTTTTTTAATATAAAAACCTTAAGCTCACGGATATTTGTATTAGGATATCATCTTATTGCCTTGATTTTTGTGTTTTAACTTAATAAAAACCTCCAAGCGTCTTTCGACACCTGGAGGTTTTTTCAACTACAACATATACATATAAAAGAATTAATCAGGAATGATCTTTATATAATCTCTCTTGAATACATCCCATTCTTTCTTTGCCGGATCATACTTTGAGTTTACAAAGCAGAACCAGTTAGCGTCATCCTGTCCCGGATAATCAGCTTGATAGTAGAATCCTGGATAACGAGTTTCCTTACGGAACTGGATATGGCGCAGATGCGCTTCAACTGTCCATATACGATGATAGATTTCCCATGCTCTCATAAGTTCATGAAGATCACCGGCACCGAGTTTTTCACAGTCTTCGCGCATTGTTGCAAGAAGTTCCATTACAATTTCAAGACTCTTGCTGCTTGTCTGATAGTAAGTGGCTGTTCCTGCACCGTATTCATGAGTGGCTTTCATAAGTCTTAAAGCCATTCCGGAAGGTTTAATGTAATTGGGGTTAATATCAACTGCAGTTGTATAATTGCAGTTTTCAAGGTAAGTTCTTACCGGCTTGTAAACCATATCAACCAGTTCCTGAGCACTCTGTTTAATAGCTGGTTTGAAATCGGCATGATCACGTACGAATTTTACCATTTCCTTTGCAGTAATTCTGCCTTCAGCATGTGAACCTGAAGAAAACTTGTGACCTGAACAACCTACACCGTCACCAGCTGTAAACAGACCGACAACTGTGGTCATACGGTTATAAATTTTTCCAGCATCGCCCCATTTGTATGAATCGGGAACCCAAGCAGCATCGGGGCCGGATGCCCACAAGCCGCAGCAGCCGGAATGTGATCCAAGCAGATAAGGTTCTGTCGGCATAACTTCGGAAACTTTCTTTTCCGGCTCGCAGTCCTGAGCACACCACAGATTTGCCTGGCCACAAGTCATATCAAGGAAATCTTCCCATGCTTCAGACTCAAGATGTTTGAGTTCTTTCTTGTCCATGGTTTTACCAAGCTCACCAAGAGCTGTAACTGTATCCATTATGATCGGACCGCGTCCTGCTTTCATTTCAAACAGCATGAGGTGGTTACGCAGACAGGTCGGTGTAACAGCAGCGGTTCCATAAGGAGCATATTTTTCAAGTTCTGCTTTTGCTGCATCACTTGCTGCAAAGTTTTCACCAAGACCGTTAAGTGTTTTGGCCTTGAACAGAAGGAACCATGCACCTACCGGGCCATAACCGTCTTTAAAACGAGCCGGGGTGAAACGGTTTTCCATCATTGAAAGTTCAGCACCAACTTTCATGCACATTGTGTATGTAGAGCCTGCATTCCATACCGGATACCATGCGCGGCCTTTACCTTCACCAACGCTTCTTGGCATGTAAATATTAACAGCGCCACCGCATGCAACCATCATGGTTTTGCATTTGATGATATATACTTTATTCTCACGAACTGAAAAACCAACAGCGCCTGCAATCTGATTTGGATTGTTAGCGTCAAGAAGCAGTTCAACGATGAAGCAGCGTTCAAGAATATTGTCTACGCCAAGAGCAAGTTTTGCAGCTTCTGCAACTATTCTCTTATATGATTCACCATTGATCATTATCTGCCATTTACCTGTACGGACAGGCTCTGAACCACTTTTTAATGTACCGGCAGCTTGGCCTTTTTTACCATCGAGGTTCTTGCCTTCAGCAGTTTTTTTCCATACCGGAAGTCCCCATTCTTCAAAAAGATGAACTGAATCATCCACATGAGTACCAAGGTCAAAAATAAGGTCTTCACGTACAATACCCATAAGGTCGTTACGTACCATTCTGACGTAATCGTCTGGTGTATTTTTACCAATATATGTATTTATAGCTGAAAGGCCCTGGGCAACAGCGCCGCTTCTTTCCATGGCAGCTTTATCGCACAGTAATATTTTCGCATCCGGAGCAGCCCATTTCTTTACTTCAAAAGCGGTTCCGCATGCAGCCATACCGCCACCTACTATAAGAATATCTACTTCAAGCTCTTCAACTGCCGGATCTTTGACGGCCTTTGTTTCACCCAAAGGTTTATTAGGTAATGCCATATTAAATCCTCCTTAAGAAATTTTATTCATCATTATTCTTTTAAATTTAAACTTAAGCTAACCAAACCTGTTTATTTCGCAGGTACTGGAAGTACGCGACCATCGACCTCTTCTGTTGAAAGAAGAGCACTGTCAAGATCTTTTCCTTTAAGATCTACATAGGCATTAGCCTGACCCTCGGGAGTTGTCCTGATGGGGAACTTAAAGCGTTTAATAAGGCCGTTTCTGAACTTACATGTCCACATAACATCCTCTGTACCCATCATAGGCATAATGCTGCTTCCTAGAGGTACGAAATCGGAATAGCCACGAACTTCAATAGCCTGGGTAGGACATATTTTCACGCATGAAAAGCATTCCCAGCACTGATCCGGCTCCTGATTGTAAGCCTTCATTGCAGTTGGGTCAAGAACCATAAGGTCGTTAGGGCAAATATACATACATGCTGTTTTGTCCCCGCCTTTACAACCATCACATTTTTCAGCAATTACAAAAGATGGCATTTATTATCCCTCCTATTGTTGTGTAATTTATTTTTTCTATTGTCTAACGGTTTTTATTATAATACCAATGGGTTTAATGTAATTCTAAGTTGCAAGCACCTCCCTTCATAACACGGACTATCAAAAAAGCCCTTTCTTGTTACTTTTTAATATATCTTCTTTGTCTTTCTATAGCCTTATATATCAAGGCTTTGGATTTTTGTCTTTAAAATCAAGATGTTGATTTTGCTGGTCAATCAAAGAATTTTAATATCACTCTGTATTTTTATTGTCAAGGACTTTTGCCAACCAAAAAATCAAAAGATATGAATATTTACAATATGCTATATTTAGAAAATTATTGATTACTTCGTTACATTGGCCACTATATATTGTGGTGGATTAAAATACACACCAATATTTATTTAAATATTTTTTTGTTTATCCCTTTACCAAATTATCAAAGAAGTATAAAAGATTCATATGTTAGAAACAGTTTATAGCAAACCATCTCAAAATAAATCTAACATACCCTGACGGTGTTGCGAGGCTCTTCAAAATGCTCATATATTAGATATGTGCTGCACTTTTTCATTGCCTCGCGCCTTGTCAGTGAACGCGCTCTTTTTTTTGAGATAGCTTGGAGAGCCAGTTTCAAAACGCCACATTTTGGCCGATCTTAAGCGTTGGACTCAAATTTCAATCCTCGAAATACTAAATGTATTCCTGTGGTTGATATTTTCTCCCGCCTTGACCTTGACCAAACTAAAACGTTTTGAAAGTAGCTCTGGAGTTTAGAATATCGGAACAAAAAGCTGCAAGGCATATGCCATTAATGTTTTCGGATATGATACTTTGCAACAGGCTTAAATAACAGATAATTCGGTGTAAATTTAATATGGCTATTGTTTGAATGAATGTCTGTTTTTTTTACAACATGTAAAGGTTAGAGAACCCGTAAGGTGTAAGGATAAACTATGGAAGAAAATTTAATTCAACTATTTAAGGATGATAAATTTCGATTTGCATGTAAAAGTTCTTTATCATGCTTTAATGAATGCTGTCGTGATTTAAACCAGTTTTTATTCCCGTATGATATTTTACGACTTAAGAATAATCTTGGAATATCTTCAACTATATTTTTAGAACAATATACTACCCTTCATACCGGACCTGAAACCGGCCTTCCTGTTATATCTCTTAAGACGAACAAAGCACCGGAATTGAAATGTCCTTTTGTAACACTTTCCGGATGTAAGGTATATGAAGACCGGCCATCTTCTTGCCGGACATACCCTGTTGCAAGACTTTTGTCCCGCGACAGAGAGTCAGGCAGACTTTCCGAGTATTATGCCCTGATTCAGGAACCTCACTGTTTGGGTTTCGAAAATGGCAAAGAACAGACTGTGTCTGAGTGGATTAAAAATCAGGAGATTGAGCCTTATAACCAAATGAATGATATGATGATGGAAATTATAAGCCTAAAAAATCAGAAAACCCCGGGTGAAATGGATATGAAATCAAGTTATATATTTCGTATGGCTTTATATGATCTTGATGCTTTCAGAAAACATCTGTTTTCAAATGGAAATACGAAAGATTATATAGATAAAAATGACATGAAAGCTTCCGAACAAAATGACACGGAACTGTTAAAAATAGCTTTTGAATGGGTTCAAAAAGAAATTTTTTCTGTGCTGTAAAAGGAGATTATTTTCTTAATGAAGACAGAAAACAAGGTAGCACTTGTAATTGGATCAATAAAAGGAATCGGTAAGGGTATAGGACTATTCCTTGCCAATAAAGGTATAAAAGTTGCCTTCAATTATTTTGACTGGGAAGAATCTCTTGAAGAGCTGGAACAGGATCTTTCCGAAATTTCTACCCCGCGTTTGCTTGTTAAAACAAATCTTCTTGAAACGGATAAAATACCCGGTCTGATAAAAAAGGTTGTAGATAATTTTGGCCGTCTTGATATTCTTATAAACAATATTGAAAGAGGAGGCTGGCCTGCTGTTCACGGGCCATATACTAGTGATCAGTGGGATTTGGAGATGGCAACCACTTTGCGGGCAAAGCAGTGGCTGTTTGAACATTCATTGCCCTATTTGAAAGAATCCGGCGGTACAGTAATTAATTTATCTTCCATAGCCGGTATAGTAGGAAGATCAGGGCCTGCAAGCTATATTTTTAATGAAGGGTATTCTGCCGCAAACCGGGGCATTTCACTTTTAACCGAAACATGGGCACGTTTGGGAGCCCCGGAAGTTCGTGTAAATGAAATCATGTTAGGAATTATTGAATCCCGTCATGGCAAAAACACAAGGGGATGGGGGCTACTAACAGATACCCAGAAGCAGGATATACTTGACCACACTTTAATCGAAAGAACAGGAACAATAGATGATGTCATAAAAGCGGTATGGTTTTTAATAAATGATGCGCCTTTTATGACAGGCAGCGTTATTAGATTAGACGGTGGCTATGTTCTTGGCGGTGATAAAGTGGCTCCGATGCCTAAAGGGGTGCTATAGAATTCCTCATTAGCATCAAATGATTTGGCCCTGATAGCATTCTATTATACTTCACTATTCAAGATATGGTACCCATTTCCCTTGATGGGTTATCAGCTTTTCGCATTTGCGGGTTTTCTGACTTAAGTTTACCTATTAAAATATTGTAACACCAAATATCTTCCCGGCAAGTTTTTTAATATCCACCGCTGATTTTCAAAGTTATTTATAGTACCAATAAAAAAGCAAGTTATCAAAGAACTTAACTTGCTTTTTTATTTTTTTGGTATTTTTAAAAAAATGTATAAATATAGATGATTTAATTTTTTTTGCAGCCCATGCTATCATGAACTATTAGCAGCAAACTGTGATAAAATGCAGCCTCAAGTTTTGGAAGTTTCAACGTCATCATCATCGGGATTTATTTCTTCATTATTTTTCAGCTCATTTTTAAGGTTGCGATCAATATTAACCATGCGGGCCTCATTTTCTGCAATAGCTAATATAATATCTTTGATCTCCAGTTTTGCAGCTATATCATCTAGTCTATCCACTGCGATTTTCTCAAAAACAGCATTCCCTAATTCTGCCAGCATTCTTGTAAGTTGAGTTTCTGTCCTCGCCTTTTCCCTTCTTAGCCGGGTGAGCTCTATTCCTTCCCCAGCCTTTGCAGTAATAGTATGAACAGCCGTTAAGGCTGCATCAAAACCTTCTTCCATCCCTCTTTGAATTCTGTCCCATAGTTTCATTTTACCCTCCTTTTTAAATATATGGTTTTGGCTTATCGAATCTGCGGGTTTCCTGACTTAAGCTTACCTTTTATAATATTGTAACACCAAATGCCTTCCCGGCAAGTTTTTTTAATATCTTTTTTTAATATCTTTTGGGCAAAAATTTGAACTATTTATTTGCGGTATATAATACTTATAGGAAGTGTAGTTTAAGCGCTCTGGTGGATTCTGTCTGTTATAGGTGCTAAGATTTGTTAGAGGGTTGAAGTATGCTCTTTAAGGGTATGTGGGGAAATACCGATAGGTTTGTGGATGTAGCGCAGGGCATATTCGGCCAGGATGCGATCTTTGGTTTGGCAGAGAATCAGGCCGATTGCAGGCTGATCGATTTCGTTTCTCAGCTGGTTATCCACCACCGAGCAGTAAAAATTCATCTTGCCGACATACTCCGGTTTGAAGTCACCTTTCTTCAGTTCAATAACGATGAAGCAGCGCAGTTTAAGGTAGTAGAAAAGCAGATCTATGTAAAAATCCTTATTGCTTACTTCTATATGATACTGAAGTCCGACAAAAGCAAAACCGGAGCCAAGTTCCAACAGAAATTTTTCCAGATGCCTGACCAGTCCGGTCTCCAGCCATGTTCGATGGTACGATGCATGTACCACAGGCGTATGGGCAGATCTTTGACCTTTTCCATCAGCAGGATATTGTGCCCCCAGGGAATTTTTGCAATAAACTTTTGCAAAATTTGGGGGTCATTTGTTTCAAGCATTTGTGCCACAGCCTGTGGCAAATTTGTAATAAACTGTTTTAATTCTTGATCTAATTTTGCCACCGGCTATAGCACAATTTCATGCATACCCGGATATGCTCGAAAGAAAGCGATCATTCTGCCAATGTTTCTTTCAGAAAACCCTTTGAGCTCAGGTAAAATTCATAGCCCATCCCCTTCAAGTTCTCGCGGATGGTCTTTTCCAATTTGCTATCTCTGGCAAATTGCTCCGATAGTTTGGCGGTAAGGGCGTTCATTTTCTTATCAAAAAAATAATATTCTACTGAGCCACTTTCAAAACGTTTCAGCTTGGTCAAGCTCAAGGCGGGAGAAAATTCCAACCGCAGGAATACATTTAGTATTTGAGGATAGCGATAAGTTTCAGAACTGACCTGTTCTAAGCATCACAAGAGTGCATGCTTCTTCCGTGATGATTCCTTTTTCTTTCAGACTTTCACGAAGCGATGGATTTTCCGCACCCGGGTTAAAAATCACACGTTTTGGTTTTAGCGCAAGAATATCATCTTTTTGTGAAGCGGATACTTTTTCGTTAACATATAAAGTGATAGTATCAATTTTGTCATTAATATCGGAGAGCTTGTGAGCTGTAGGAAGCCCTCCGATATTATCAAATGCGGGATTTACGGGTATTACCTGGTGACCGTATTCAGCAAGCAGGTGAACAGCTTGATTTGAATAACGTTCCTCCTTGGGACTTGCCCCAAGAACAACAACTTTTTCTTTTTTTTCAGTCATGGAAATTACCTTACTTAATGTCCGGTATTGTGTGCCCATATGCGTTCTATCAGTCCAAAGTCACCTACTATCTGATCTATGCGATCCCTTTTGGTGTACATATCCCAAAACGATTCGGCAATACTATATGCCGATATAATGGGCATCGGGGACTCAGGCGTAGGCGGCGGCGGTGCTTTTGGTTCCTGCAGGGAACCGTCTCCTTTGTCAACAAGGCCAGATATAAGCATCATACCTGCATAGACACCGTCTTGTTTCAGAGTACGGTGGAGTGAGTGCGCATAACTGCGTATTCCGCTTTGAGCCATTGCGAAGTTTGAGCTAAATGGCACAGGCTCAATAGCTGAAGCAGCAGAAGTAAAAAGCAATCCGCCATTGCCCTTTTCAATCATGTGCGGCAATACAGCCCGCACCGCGGTAATCGCACCGAGAGCAACTTCCATGTGCGGTCGCACATTTTCAACCGTGATATTCAGAGGTGTTGCCAATGATTGAGGATCAGTTGCAGGACTGTATTCAAGAACATCAATTGATCCGAATTTCTTTTGAGCTTTTTCAATGGCTGATGCTAATGCTCTTAGATTTCCAGCGTCGGCCTGAAAACCTTCGGCTTCAACTCCATTTTCTTTTAGCTTAGCCACACAGGCATCAAGATTAGCCTTTGTGCGGGAAATTAATGCCGCCCTGAATCCTTCTTTACCAAAACGGTTTGCAACATGTAAACCTATGCCAGGGCCTGCTCCTATGATCATAATCGTTTTTGACATGTCTTTCTCCCTATTGTGAGTATATAACCGTTAGTATTTTGTTATAAATTAAATTTATCCCCCAAATTAGTTGGGAGAAAGGGGTCCAGGATTCAAGATCAAAAATAGTACCCAAATTCAATCTGCACAAACTCATCCGCCTCAATGGAACTTAGAGGGTCATTATTTTCAACATTGCTCACACCACGCATCTCAATGGATAACTTAAATGAATTGCCTATACGTCTTTGTGCTTCAAGATAAAAATATTGCGACCTGTTTTCAAGATCGTGAATCAGCGCAGCAAGTATTTCTGTAGATTGAATATCATTAAAGGATAAACGCATTCCAAGCGCAAGATCATTATCCATAGCTTCCGTTTTTCTTTCATTGTAAAGATATTCGCTTATAACGCCAAAATCAACACCTGAAGCTGCAACATCAAAAAAAGTATATTCAAAGCCTGTAGCAAAAGCAAAAAAGCGTTTATCCTGCCCGGATCTTACAATAGCTTCTAATTTTAAAAGCCAAGCCTCAAAGGTTGACTGTATATCAATGCCGGTCTGATCTATTATCTCATAAATCGGTATAAGTTCAGCTTCTCCATTACTGTTAACAGAAAAAACCGATGGATCAAATCTGGGTTCACGGCTTGTGCCTGAAAAATGCGAAATACCTACATCCCATATATCAAAAGAGTGCGACCATCGAAGAGCAAAATCCACATGATTCTCCTTAGCACCCGATTCATAGATAGTTTCATCATTGTCTATAAGGATTTTTGTGCCTGGTCTTCCATCACGTCCTGGAAATGTTCTTTCGCGAAAACCTGGCAGTATAAACAAATTCACAGTGCCCCAGTTTTCAATAATGGAAAGATTGACCATAGGCTGGCCGAGAAGATCTTCTCCATCAGGATTTTCCACCATATCTATCTGGTTTATTATGTTTACAAGATGTACGGTCTCGGTTACACCCCAAAAAACGGTGTTTATACCGACTTTTAACTCCCACTGGGGCATTACCTTATGAAAGAATAATTCGCGGATATCAAGATGTGATCTCTTAGAATCATTTTCATCAAGACGAAAAAACGGTGTAAATGTAAAACTGTCTCTTGAATCAGGCAAACGGTAATACAGTTCGGGTTCAGCAGCTACGGACAGGTTATCGGATTCCTGATATTTGCGTGTCGGTGACTTATAAAAATAGCGGAATTCGGATGTAAGATTGCCCGACATCTCAGCTTCAGCAAAAGCATTTGCTGACCACAAGACAAGCAGGCTTATTAAAGCTATAAAAATTATACTTCTGATAAGATACATTTTTACTTAGCGCGTTTTAGTGCATTTTTGTCAAAGTCCCGTTTAGTTAAACCTATCTTGAAACGATAATCGCTAAACTTTAATATAGTACTTTCTTCCGTCTGATGGTTTAACATATCCATACGCATGGAACGCCAGTATTTATCCAAATACTGCTTATATTTCGTCAATTTGAGGGTTTTTAGCAGCTTGTTTCTGCGGTCGTAATAATCAATTTTGTGAATCCGGTATTCGTTTGTGTCATGCCATACGATTTGTTTTGAATATCCGGAGTGTTCATAGGCCGGAATCCATTCTGACACAAAACATTGCTCACCATCACATGCTTCTTTATTAAGAAATTTATATCTGAATTTTTCAAGTTCAAGTGAGCCGAAATCTTCGAAAGCAAATTCACTGCCCATAAACCGTCCTGATCTGTTTTTTGAAGAAATTCTCTTTACCCTTTTTAGTGCAGGAAGATACAGCCACTGATCATCCGGTTCAATGCCGTGACTGTATGTCAACATGGCCGTTCCTTTTACATCTGCCGGTTCATCGAATATGCTCAATGTCCAGTCGCCGTCATCCTTTTGTTCCAAAGTGAGTATCCTCATTTGCCTGACTCGCTCAGTACCCCTTCTGTCTTTTAGGATCATTGTAAGGATTTCTTCGCTGTTATCAAATCCTTCATCACGTTGTTTTGCCTCTTTGGCAATAGAAAGGCCCTTTTCTTCCGCGTTAAGATTCTCAAAATCTGTTGCCTGGGCTGTTGTGAAAGTAAATAGAATTAAAAATATAAATAATAATTTTGGTATATTCATAAAGCATTCTCCTTATAAACTTATGCATCATCTCACACTTGAACCCATGACCCCTTGAATCCTCGAACCCTCAAGGCCTTGGTTTAATTCGCTTCAACTTCTTCAACCTTAAACTCTTTGCCAAATGGTTTAAAAACCAGAAATATCGCTGGCATTAAAAACAAATCGGCAATCAATGCGGAAAAAATTATAATTGCCAGCAAAACCCCGAAACTTGCCAGTGTAAACATCTCAGAATATAAAAATACCATAAAAGCACTTACCAGCACAACAGAAGTAATTGTCATTGCCTGACCTACGCTATACAGGCCGTTTTTCAAAGCTTGTCTGTAATCACCGCAAATAAAAAACTCCCTGCGAAGCCTTGTCATAAGATGAACGGTGTCATCAACGGCAATACCTATGGCAATTGTTGCAAGCATTATACGAAAATAATCAAGATGTATTCCTTTCCAGCCCATCAGTGCCAGAACAAAAATAACAGGAGCAATGTTGGGTATCATACACAACATACCTATCTTAAATGAACGAAAAGATAAACATAAGATGCATGTGATTATGCAAAAAGCTAATATATAACCTTTAATCTGGCTGCTGGCTATATAATCGGCGATTTTCACCCATAGCAATCCAATACCTGTAAGTTTAACATCAGCCTCAGTAATTTGGTTTTTGTCCATAAAGTCTTGCATATCATGTAACAAGTCTGCAACTATGAAGGAATCAGACAAAGCTACTCTTAATTCAAGAGCTGTTTTAGAGTAATCTGACGTTACATAGTCTTCTAGTTCTTTTCCTCCGGACATTTCATACATTAAAAGATATTGGGCCGTTAGTTCTCGGCTCTCGGGAAGTTTGTAATAAGCCGGGTCATCACCATGAAAACTTTGATTGATGTCTTTTAGTATATCTACAATGGAATAGGTTTTTTTTACCAATGCATTTTGTTCCGCTCTGGTTTGCAATGCTTCCAGTTTTTTAAGAACATCGGAATCTTTGATGCCATCAGGGTGTTTAGTATCAAAAATATAAATAACACTTAGCCAACCACCCATAACCCTTTCAGCATATTTGAGTGTTTGGTGAACTTCGGTTTTTTCTTTAAATTCTTCAAGAAAATTATAGGCTACCTTGAGTTTTAAAATACCTATAAATGAAAATATCATAATTATTCCCGCTATTACTAAAATCATGCGGTTATGCTTTAGGTTAAACTCAATTATCCGTTTGAGTACTGGTTTAATATATTCTTTACTACTCTTACGACTCTGTACCCGGGAGCTTATTTTTTTACGGCTAAAAGACAACAGGCAAAGCAACAGCGTAAACGTAAGAATAAAAGCCAGCAATACACCAACCGAACCGAAAACTGCAAACTCGGATAATGCTTTTAATTGCGAAACAGACATTGCGAAAAAGCCCGCGGCAGTTGTCAATGCAGCCAGCAGGCAGGGCAAACCTACAAGTTCTACGGTCTGACGCAGTGTTTCCCTGCGATCAAGCCCTTTTGACAGGCATATCTGAAATTCGGAAAGCAGATGTACTGATTGGGCAACGGCAATTGCCGTGAGCAATGTAGGTGCCATTATAAAAAAGACACCCATAGAATACCCCATAATTCCCATAAAACCAATCGTTAATACAATAGACCATATCACTACCGTTAATGGCCCGGCAATTCCTAAAAATCTCATACGAAAACAAATCATACCGACAATGCCGACGATAATAAAAGTTATAAGAGTCAGCGTTTCGGATTCGGATGACAAGACTTCATTGTAAACTGCATTTATTGGCACATCACCGGACAGGTAAAATACTATGCCCTTATATTCGGGCCTGGACAATATTTCTCTTATCTTAGTATTGCTTACCTGAGGATAAAGATTATCAAGTCCGTCACCACCATTGGGGTCAAGGCGAATTTCATCAAGAGGCTGGATGCTGGTGCGATTCATTTCTAAAATTATAGCAGCATGGTCAGCAGCCTTATTTATCAGACCTCCTATATAGATCGGCTTTTTCATCACCAGGTCGCGAGTATGCAACAGCTGTTCCTGGGTTTCCGGGAAATCAAGCAGTAATTCATGGATTTCAATAAAATCACCTTCAGCCTCAATAAATTCCACATTTGCAAGGCTTGTTACTTCTCGAACAAAAGGCACTTCATTTTCTAATGCCTCGGTAAGATTTGCAATTTTTCGCATTACTTCAAGATCGAAAGGGCCATATGGTTTGTCAGGAGCTTTGTATAAAATATAAGCTATTTCATCAGAGCCAAAGTCTTTCTGATATTCTTTGTAATATTCATAGGTCGGGTCGTTTTTGTGGAAAAAAGCATCAAGGCTGCCGTCAAATTTTACTTTTGAGGCAAAAAATAAACCACCACCAAGAAACAGAAGGCATAATACAAGCACAAGCCAGCGATGATCATAAATCCATACGGCCATGCGGCCGAAACCTGCACTGGCTCTGTAAAGATAATCATTTTTCCTGTCCATATATGCCCCCTCTTATAAATTTAATTTAACAACCTTTTCTCATCTCAGCATACCTTGGCATAAAACACGCCAAGATATTTATATCCATAAATATAGGTAGTTAAATATAGTGGCCAAAGGTGTTGTGTCCAGCATTTTAATGTGTTGTATTAAACAATTATGCAACATTATGCAATAACGTCTTAAATAGTGTAGAGAGGCAAAAATATATTAGAGACGAAAGATTTTTATAGAGACGCTATTTTTTATAGAGACGCAAGATTTTGCGTCTCTACTTTTTATCTTTTCTGTTTGCGAAAAAACCTTTTACCAGCATTACAGGCAGATAAACAATAATTGAAAAAGACAACAGGCCTAAAGACTGCCAGATATCTTTAGGTTTTACATATATGGTAGCAAGCATTGCGCCCATCATTTTTCCTTTAACCACAAGGTTCTCACCTTCGCGAGACATGGATAACATATC
>JBDRRF010000101.1:0-16037 GCA_043825875.1 Pseudomonadota bacterium
TAAACCCGGACATTCGGGTATAGGACGTCTGTAGGGGCGTATTGCAATACGCCCTTACAGATGCATTATGTATTTGAGCCAGTTTCAAAACGCCCCATTTTGGCCGATCTCTGCGTTGGGCTCAAATTTAAATCCTCGAAATACTAAATGTATTACTGTGGTTGTAATTTTCGCCCGCCTTGAGCTTGACCAAACTGAAACGTTTTGAAAGTGGCTCGTTCTTAAATTATTTATTCCGAGCCAGTTTCAAATTAAAGTTTTCGCTATTCAGACAAGTTTAAAACCTAATAGCAAAGCTTTCCGGTATTTTCAAGCAATTCTCAACAATATAAAACACTGATAAAAAATATTTTGTACAACAAACTGTAATAATATAATATTCAGATTATTTTATTCATCAGGCATTGTTTCTTTCGGGTAAATTATAAGACGATCTCCCTGTTTTATATGAAGTCCTTTATTTAGATTATTCCAGATAGCAATGGACAAAAGAGGAACATTATGCTTTCTGGCGATTGAATAAAGAGTATCTCCTCTTTTCACAATATATATATTATTATTCTTTTCAGACAGAAAATTTTCCAAAAGCAAATTATAACAGCTTATAAAATCATCCGAACCGGTTTTCGGGATATTTATGTTATGAGTGCCTTTTTCAAGAAAATGGCCTTTAATTTCCGGGTTAAGATTCTTTATCGTTTTAAAAGTAGTGTTTGCTGCCTTTGCTATAAGCATTAAAGGGATTTTATAAGAAGATTCAATAATATAAGTATCAAAGGATATTGGCGGGTAATAGTCTTTGTCTTTAATATTGAATCCGTATTTAGCCGGATTTTCCATGATGAGTTTTATTGAAAGAATCCGAAAAATGTATCTTTGGGTTTCTTCCGGAAGATAGAGCTTGTAAAAATCATTTCTTTCCTGTTCATGGATTTCGGCAAGAAGGCCCTCTTCTCCCATATTATACGCAGCTGCCGCAAGAGTCCATGATCCCAGTATGCCATACAGATCCTTTAAATAAGTAATAGCTGCCTGGGTTGATATGAAAAAATTACGTCTTTCATCTTTTTTCTGATTGACGGCTAATCCGTATCTTTTCCCTGTACTGGATATAAACTGCCAGTAACCTACAGCGCCCTTTTTTGACCTGATATTCGGTCTTAATGCACTTTCTGCAACAGCAATATATTTTAAATCATCCGGCATTCCGTTTTCTTTAAGGATTTCTTCGATATAAGGAAAGTATCTGCTTGAACGTTTTAGCCATAACATAACCTGTGGTCTGTCCCAGGATGAGAGAAGAATCTCTTTTTCAAATCTTTCTCTGACCTCCTGAAGTTCAAAAGGAACGGGTTCCCCGCAAAATGTTAAAGTATCGCCGGGGATTTCGGCAATATCTGTTTGAAAGAAGAAATCGGTTTGTTCTAAAGATTCGGCATTAACAGTTGCAGAAACAAAAAAAACGCAAAGAAGCAAAACCAGTTTTTTGCAGCTTAAATACATAATTTGCCACCAGTAATTCTTTAAGTTTAGGTTTGAATTTATTGTTAAATTAAAATGCAGTTTGTCCGGCCTTCTTTCTTTCCTCTTCCTTTTTTTTAATTGCATTTTCTTCAATTGTAAGGAGATGTTTTATATTATTTGCGAAGTAAATCATTATACTGTATCTATAGCTTCCACCCCTTGAGATTGCAGAAAATATCAAAAAATCATTATTAATTTCCCAGGCTAAAGACATGCTTTCTCCGTTATCCCATTTGATCATGAGAGGTTCGCCATATTTTTGTTTCAGAATATCAGCAATATCTCCTTCCTTTTTTTTTGAAGTAACAGAAAAAAGCAGGGGTTTGTTTGTGTAGTTTGAAAAAACCAGTTTAATACTGTCAAAAGGTGTGTATTCATTCTGAGGGTATCTGAAAATCAGGTTTGTGATATTATGTTCAACTCTTGCTCCCATTTCATCATTTAATTCCATGTTTAGATTATAAAGATTGGGAAAGGTTTTTTTGAAAAAGATCTTGTCGCTTAAAGAAATATCAAGGGTTCCTTTTTTTTCAACAGCATAAGAGCCAAGCTGTTTTGAAAGTTTATTTATTACCGTTTCAGATAAAATGGTATTTGATCCCAGATCAAAAAAAGTAAAACTTTCAGGAAAGGTTATTTTTGCAATTTCTGGTTTTTTTTTCTCGGCATTATCATTGCAACCGGTAACAAGAAATATTGAGAATAGAATAAAAAATATAATCGCTGAGAATAAGATTCTACTATTGACTGGTAATTTCATGCAAAAATCTATTCCTTTATAAGTATATGGTTTTATACTTCTATAATTTTATAATTACGGGTTCCTATTCCTAACTTTTGTGCATAATCAAGTTGTAAGGGCCAGTCAACTTTAGGATGAACCGCCCTGAATTTATCTTCGCCAGGCCCAAGAACTGGGTTGATACAAGAACCAGGAAGAGAATATTCATTATTTACCAGATCAACCGAAGCCTGATCTATTGCAACCGGATCATTTGAAGCAACGATTCCGATATCCCTTACGATCGGAGTATCATTGTAAGGAGCACAATCGCAATCAGGAGAAATATCTGTAATGAAATTGATAAACAGGGACTTTCCGGCCTTGTTTTTTAATACACCCATTGTGTACTCAACCATTTTTTCGAGAAAAACCGGAATTACCGCATTCCATTTTATCTGGATGGCTTCATTTATACATATTAGAATACATTCTCCACAACCTATGCATTTGGCCGAATCGATAGAAGCTTTATCGTTAATAAGGGAAATTGCCTCCTGTGAGCAATGAGCAACACATTCTCCACAACCTATACATTTTTTTTTCTTCACACCTGGCGACATCTTTGAATGTTGCGCCATTTTGCCTCTTCTGGACGCACAGCCCATGCCAAGATTTTTTATTGTTCCTCCAAACCCGGATAATTCGTGGCACTTGAAATGAGCAACCGAAATAAGTGAATCAGATTGGACAATTTCAGAACCAATATAAACTTCTTTGAAATGTTTCTGGTTAATCATAACAGATGTTTCCGATTTTCCTCGTAATCCGTCCGCAATTACAATAGGTGCTTCAATAACAGAATATGCAAAGCCATTTTGTATAGCTGTTATTAAATGATGAGGGGCATCGCTGCGGGTTCCGGCGTATAAAGTATTTGCATCCGTTAAAAAAGGAGTCCCACCTTTTGCTTTAATTAATTCTACGATTTTTCTCAAATAAACCGGGCGTATATAGGCGGTATTCCCCATTTCCCCAAAATGAATTTTTACAGCAACAAGGTCTCTTTTACTGATAGTATCAGAAATCCCGGCGGTATTAAGAAGCTTTTCAATCTTTTCAAATAGATTTTTATTGTAGGTGGCTCTTAAATTTGTAAAATAGACTTTACTCTTCATCTATCCCCTGTACCTTGTAAAAAATAAACATGTTGTTTTTAATGCCTTTATGAAAAGTCAAAAAATGAATTTTTGTGAGTTCATATAGTTTGTATGGACTTTGAAATTAATACTTGCATGAAATGAAATTGTCTGCTTTTTAGAAAATAGCGGCAGGAGTCATTTAAGTCAAGACGTTTAAATGCAATTCCGATAATGCCAAGCGATCTCTTTGGGATATAATGGAGTAATAAAATTAAATGAATTTAAATTCAAAACTTTTAGCGCTTGAAAAAATTTATAAAACTTACGATGATTTTACAAAAAGCATTGATACTGTTTGCAAGCAATATTGCTCCACGTGCTGTACCGGAGATGTCATAATGACAAGCATCGAAGGATATAAAATTATCCGGCATATTATATCGGAAGATAAAATATATTTGTTTGAAAAAATAAAAGCTTCTTTAGCTAAGCAAAGGTTTAGGCCCCAAACAACCATAAATGCTTTGGCAGAGAATTGCAAAGAAGAAGATGATGCTTTTTCCGAAGTAATTAAAACGCCAATGGGTAAATGCCCCTTGTTGATAAATAATGCATGTTCTGTATATTCTGACAGACCTTTTGCATGCAGATGTTTTGTTTCAAAGGAAGATTGTGCTAAAAACGAATGTGCAATAATTGATGATTTTGTATTGGCGGTAAATAACATTTTTTTACAGGTAATAGAACATATAGATCAGGACAGATTTACTGGCAACCTTACAGATATATTACTTTTTCTTGAATCCGAACAAACTCGTGAAAATTTTTTGGCAGGTAGAAATATTACCCTACCGTCTTACATTGTAAATAATCGCCCTTTAAAAACACTTATGATTCCACCCGAGCACAGAGAAAAAACACTGCCTATAATAAAATCTTTAAAAGATATTACTTTTTAATACATAATTATGCCAAATAATTTTTATAAGGCCAAATTACATTACTTGTCCGGGAAAATCTCTTTTGGCTTTACAGTGTTTCCAGTGGCATTGGGGAAATTTGTTGCCTTATAAGCTTTTTTGCCGCTATTTAAAAGTTCGTCTGCTTCTTCCTCAAAATTATTGAATCTTTTCTTGCATTCGTAAAATCCGTGCCACCACGAATAATCCGGGGCCATCATTGCAGTTCCCATTCTTGCCCGTCTTCCTTCGTGATGCCATAATTCATAAAACTCAACTTCAAGCCTTTCATCGAAATATCTGCTTTCATCCAAAAGCTTTTTTTCATAAAGTTCATCCAAAAGCTTTCTGGCAGGTTTATAATATACTTCATTGTATTCACTTACTACTTTGTCCAGTTTGTAATAGTGATTATTAACCCACTTGTTGCCATGACACTGGATACAGGTTTCTTTCATTTTTTCTCTTTCTATCTTCCAGTCTGTTTTTGCAGGAAATGCTTTAAAATCCTGGGGACGAACTGTAAGGGGCGCCTGTAGTTCCCAAGACAAGCGTTCGGTAACATCATGTGAAGTTAAAACTTTGCCTGCACCTGAGATATGACATGATGCACAGGTTGGGCCTCTGAAATCAACGCCAGGAGTCCATGTACCGGGAGCCGAATTCCAGTTATAATCATCACCGTGAGCAGTATAAATATCGCCGTGTTTTGATTCCATAAAAATCTCAATCTGGGGATGATCGGGACCAAGATGGCATTGTCCGCAAGCTTCGGGTTTTCTTGCTTCCATAACAGAAAAACGATGCCGTGTGTGGCAGCTGGTGCAGCTTCCAAGGCTTGAGTCAAGATTCACGCGACCCACCCCTACATTAGGCCATGTTTCAGGATCAAGGGCCCCGTCTTTGGTTTTAAGAACAGTGCCATGGCATTGGAAGCAACCGGCATTTCTTTCAGTATCACTGTTCATGCCATGATTAAGCCATGGATCGATTTTCCAGATTATCTCAATTGTATTTGCGTGCTTGCTGCGGGAATACTGCTTTGCTTCATCAGGATGGCACCGCGAACAATCTTTAGGTGTTACAACTGCCGTAACAGGAACTTTAGTTTCCCTGCCACCGGAATATTCTTTTCCTTCATACTGCTTATAATGTGATTTGCTTACATCAGGATCAGATTCTTGTGCTTTATGGCAATCATAACATGTAATATTGGCGCTGGCATGGCGGCTTTGAGCCCAATCGGCAAATAGACCCGGATTTTCTTTTTTATGACATTCTATACAGGCTACAGCCTCTTTCGGGGTGCTTCTTTCAATTCGAAATGCCTTTTCTTTAGGCATATTTCCGGCATTTTGAGCATCTGCAATAATTGCCTTTAAAGCAATAATACTACTTATTGCTATAACAAAAGCTATGATTGTTAAAAGCCTTTTTTTCATCTGCTCCCCCTTTAATTATGCATATATTGTCATAAATTTATCTTTTATAATCCGGAGCCTATATATGGCTCTTTGTATTGTTTGTAATCATAAACCTGTTTTTTATTGTGAACCAGGTTTTTATGGCAGTCCACGCATTTTTTTTCATATCCTTCCCGTGGATATAAAACCGACCTATGGGCAAGCATTGCTCCGCGCTTATCGGGAATGTATAAAATATTCCTGTGGCATTTTTCACATTCCCTGTTTTTAAATGTAGCATAGGCTTTTGCACGGTTTTTTTCATGATCATATTCACTTATTGTAAAATGGGCGAAAACATCTTTTATGCCGTGAACTGTTTTGGCAAAAAAGAAATTGAAGGTATCGTAAGGGGCCGGCAGGTGGCAATCCATGCAATCAGCAACAAATCCATGAGCATTGTTTACATGGCTGGATGTCTTCCAGGTATCAACAGCATATTGAATTTCATGACAGGTCGCGCAAAATTGTGGAGTTGAGGTTCTAACCATTGTATAGTAAGTAATACTGAAAAGAGGAAAGGCTATAACAATGCCTATGAGGATAAGAATAAATTTTTTTGTATTCTTTTTCATACCTGACAAACCATTCTAAAGCTGTTATGGCTGTTAAGTTTGTTCCGGTCCAAAGTTTTTTTATTTTATCACAATCAAATTGATTGTACAGCGTAAACTGCAATAAGCTTTCTGCCATATGTTGCTAATGAAATTTCCACGCTGCAATTTCTTCATCAGAATTTGTTGCACAGGTTGTGGAAAAAATGCGGGGCGTTTTTGTTGGAATCTGGAATTTATAAAGCGAATAGCAAATGTATTTTGAACACTATCTGCTATCCGCTTCAAATAATAGGACGAATTTTAGAGACCCTGATCTGCTATATATGCCGCAAGATCGGCCACTCTGCATGAATAGCCCCATTCATTATCGTACCAGGTTACAACCTTTGCCATATTGCCACCAAGCACCTGGGTGAATTGAACATCTATTATCGAAGAATGGGGATCACCTTTAAAGTCCATGGATACAAGAGATTGTTCCTCGCAAGCCATGATTCCTTTAAGATCTGTTTCTGCTGCTTTTTTAAGTGTGGCTCTTAATTCTTCCGTGTCTGTTTTTTTGTTTAGTGTTGCCACAAAGTCAACCACGGAAACAGTAGGTGTGGGAACCCTTAAGGAGTATCCGTCAAAACGTCCGGCAAGATCTGGAATAACAAGAGCTACAGCTTTTGCGGCTCCGGTTGTAGTTGGAATTATATTCAGAGCTGCTGCACGGGAGCGTCTTGGATCTTTATGCGCAAGATCTAAAAGGCGCTGATCTCCGGTGTATGAATGAACTGTAGTCATCAAACCTTTTTCAATGCCGAAGGCATTGTGAATTACAAGTGCCGGAGGGGCAAGGCAATTTGTAGTACAGGAAGCATTGGAAATAATATTATGTTTTTTCGGGTCATAGTTTTTATGGTTAACACCCATTACTACCGTAATATCTTCTTCTTTGGCCGGAGCTGATATGATAACTTTTTTGGCGCCTGCCTTAATGTGTGCTGCGGCTTTAGGGCCATTCGTAAAAAGACCGGTGCTTTCAACTACAAGATCAACCCCTTCGGCACCCCAAGGGATTTGTTCAGGATCACGTGATGCGAAATTCTTAATCAATTTTCCATTTACAAGTATACCGTCTTTGGCAGGCTCAACAGTTCCGGGAAAACGTCCGTAGTTTGAATCATACTTGAAAAGATGGGCATTTGTTTCTACGTCAAAAAGATCGTTAATTGCAACAACCTCAAGTTTATCTGCCTGCCTTTCAATCATTGCTTTTAGTACCTGGCGGCCTATTCGGCCAAAACCGTTTATTCCGATGCGAATCATACATCACCTCATTATGCAAATTGTTTATATCTGCATCATGAAATCTTTGGATAACACCCTAAAAAACAAAATCAGATGTTCTTCAAAGATCCCATCATGCAATTTTAACCTTTGGTTTAAATGCAAAGTATTTTTAAAATAACAATCTAAATCACCGATGTAACAGTAATTACTATAAGATAGAATTTATGCTATCCTGTAACAAATAATCTTTTGCCTGTCAATAATTGCTGAATGCAGTTATTCTGTTTTCAATATAATCAGACATTGCATTATGTTTTGAGCAGGGCTATAAATATGATATATATGGCAAAATATAAATTTTACAACAATTAAGTCCATCTTACTGCAAGTTTATCAGGTTTTTTATGACCACATATATATTAAGACGTCTGTTATTAATAATTCCGACTTTTCTTGGAATTACAATAATGGTTTTTGTGATTACAAGATTTGTGCCCGGAGGCCCTATCGAACGAATGATAGCTCAGGCCCAGCAAATGCAGAGCATGGGTGGAAATAGCGGAGCAAGACCTACTTCCAAGGAACAAAATCAACCCCTTTCACAAGTGCAGATTAATGAGCTGAAAAAATATTACGGTTTTGATAAACCTGTTCTTGTAAGCTATTTTCTGTGGGTGAAAAAGATACTTAAAGGAGACCTGGGTGTTTCAACGCGTTATTATGATCCGGTCTGGACCATGATAAAAGAGCGGATACCCATATCACTTTATTTTGGAATAATTACAATGATACTTGTGCACGGGATCTGTATACCACTTGGAATCTTAAAGGCTGTAAAACATAAAAGCTCTTTTGACAATGCAACCTCTGTAGTTGTTTTTGTCGGTTATGCAATTCCCGGATGGGTTATTGGAGTACTTTTGCTTATTTTACTTTCTTCACATTGGGATATATTTCCTTTGGGCGAATTTGTGAGTGAAAATTTTGAAGAACTCAATTATTTCCAAAAAATTACTGATATTTTGTGGCATACGGCTCTTCCTCTTATAGCTTATCTGGTCGGGTCATTTACCGTTATGACTTTTTTGATGAAAAATACACTTCTGGATAATCTTTGTGCAGATTATGTACGTACCGCAATAGCAAAGGGACTTTCTTTTAAAAAAGCCGTTTTCAGGCATGCTTTAAGAAACAGCCTTATTCCGATTGCAACTAATTTTGGTAACAATATTTCAATTATTCTAATGGGGTCTTTTTTGATTGAAAAAGTTTTTAATATAAACGGCATGGGGCTTTTGGGATATGAAGCAATTATAGAACGCGATTATCCTGTTGTTCTCGGAATACTTGCGATTTCATCTATTTTGCTTCTTGTTGGAAACATTATTTCAGACATTTGCGTTGCAATTGTTGATCCGAGGGTTAAGTTTGAGTGAAGATATGCTTTTAAATCCTCTTACCAGAAAAAAAATACAGCGTTTTAAATCCATAAAAAGAGGGTTCTATTCTTTTTTGCTGTTGTCTTTCATGATTCTTATTTCTTTTTTAGCAGAAAGTTTTGTAAACAGCCGGGCTCTGGTAGTTTACTATAATAATCAATTCTATTTTCCTGTGTATGCCGATATGATTCCAGGCAGTAAATTCGGCCTCGATTATGATTATGAAACAAATTACAGGCAGTTAAAAAAAGTATTTGCAGAAGGGAAAAAAGGAAATTGGCTTATTATGCCTTTAGTGCCTTATAATGCTTATGAAAATGATCTCATACAAGACAAGTTCCCGCCGTATCCTCCTTCGTTTAAACATAAACACTATTTAGGTACCGATAATGTAGGAAGAGATATTCTTGCCCGCCTTGTATATGGTTTTAGAATTGCTATATCATTTTCCCTTCTTCTGCTATTATTTAATTATGGGATCGGTATTAGTATCGGAAGCGCCATGGGCTATTTCGGGGGAAAATTTGATCTTTTTTTCCAGCGTATAATTGAAATATGGTCTAATATTCCGTTTCTTTATGTAATCATAATTATATCTTCTATTGTCGTGCCCGGATTTATTACACTGATACTGATCATGGCTTTTTTCGGATGGATTGGTATAACATGGATTATACGCACGGTAACATATAAAGAAAAAGCAAGGGAATATGTACTTGCAGCAAAGGCTATAGGTGCTTCAAACAGCCGCATAATTTTCAAACATATAATCCCAAACACAATATCAATTATAGTAACCTATGCTCCTTTTGCTGTTTCAGGCGGAATAGTTGCTCTTACTTCACTTGATTATCTTGGCTTCGGTTTGCCTCCTCCAACACCAAGTTGGGGAGAACTAATACAGCAGGGCTGGATACATAAAGATTCATGGTGGATCGGAGGATCGGTTATAAGTGCAATGACTTTAACTTTACTTACGGTGACATTCATTGGAGAAGCAGTAAGAGAGGCTTTTGATCCTAAAATGTATTCAGTATATGAATAGTAATTGGGGGGCAGGATTGTAATTATGAAAATATCTATTGCGTTTATCAAGCTTTTTTTAGTTGCCGGGATATTATTAATTTGTGCTCAGTCTTATGCTGCCACGCCTCAACTGCCAAAAGATATAAAATGGCTTACAAATAATTCCGACCCGGTTTTTGCATCAGATGATGCAAAAAGAGGAGGAATATTTCATGCCGCTTTGATGAGTTTCCCTATGACTTTTCGTGTAGTCGGACCTGATTCCAACAGTGGCTTCAGAAGTGCTATTTTGGGTAATCAGCTATCTCTTATAGGACTTCACCCGAATACTTTAAATATTATTCCCGAAATTGCAACTCACTGGGCTTTTGGTAAAGATAAAAAGACCATGTATTTCAAGCTTAACAAGAAAGCACGCTGGCCGGATGGAGTATATGTGACGGCAGCTGATTTTGCCTATACGCTTGATTTCATGCGCTCAAAACATATAGTAGCCCCCTGGTATAATGATTACTATGCCAAAGAGATAGACCGGGTTATTGTATATGATGACTATACCCTTGCCGTTGTTGCAACAAAAGCGGAACCGGATATTTATCTAAAACTGGGAATAAGTCCCACCCCCCGTCATTATTATAAAAAACTGGATAAAAATTTTGTAAGAAAATATAACTGGAAGATTGTGCCAAACACAGGGCCTTATCAAATAAGTGATTTTGTAAAAGGAAAATCTGTGGTTTTCAAACGCAAAATTAATTGGTGGGGAGAAACTCTTAAGTATTTTAAAAACCGTTATAACGTGGACAAAGTAATGTTCAAGGTAATCAGAGACGGTAATATAATCTGGGAGTATTTTAAAAAAGGGAAAATAGATGAGTACAACATGACCATTCCGGAATATTGGCATGTGAAATCAAAGACGCCGGTTATAGAAAATGGCTATGTTCACAGAATCTGGTTTTTTAATGATACGCAACAGTCTGCAACGGGGCTGTGGCTTAACCAGGATAAGGAAATATTCAAGGATATAAATGTTAGATATGCGTTTGCGTATGCAATGAATATAGAAAAGGTTATAGAAAAAGTATTGCGAAACGATTATTTCAGACTCGAACATGGATTTATGGGCTATGGGCGCTATTCCAATGAGAAGATAAGAGCAAGAAGGTTTGATCTTAATAAAGTTGACTTTTATATGAAAAAAGCAGGCTGGAAACGCGGCTCAGACGGCATATGGGAAAAAGGAAAAAATCGTTTTTCGGTAAATGTCGCTTATAGTCATGATGAACATACTCCAAGGCTTGTAGTTTTAAAGGAAGAAGCAAAAAAAGCAGGGATTGAGCTTTTACTGCAAAAACTTGACCCGACAGCCGTTTTTAAAAAAGTTCTTGAAAAAAAACATGAGGTGGCATGGATGGGTTGGAGTACTTCTTTCAGGCCTCAGTATTGGGAATTTTTTCATTCGGTAAATGCCAACAAACCTCAGACAAATAATATCACAAATACTGATGATCCTGAAATGGACAAACTCATAGATGCATACCGCAATTCGCTTGAAGAAAAAGAACGGATAAAACTATCACTTGAAATACAACAAAAAATACATGATCTTTGTGTTTTTGTGCCGACTTTCATGGTGCCTTACACTCGTGATGCTTATTGGAGATGGTGGAAATTTCCCAAAGTTCCCGGAACCAAAAATTCTACTGATTTATTTGATCCTTTCAGCAGTATGACAGGCGGTCTTTTCTGGTTTGACGCCAACAGCTATGATGAAACTAAAAAAGCCATGAAAAAGGGTGAAGAATTTGATCCTGTTACTATTGTCGATGAAACTTATAAGATGAAAACAATAACAATGAAAATTCAGTGATAAGTAATGGCTGAAAATGAAATATTAAAAGTTGAAAACCTTGTTACATCCTTTGATACGGAAGCAGGCAGAATCCGTGCAGTAGATGATATCAGCTTTGCTGTTAACAAGGGAGAAGTTTTCGGTATAGTAGGAGAGTCAGGATGCGGAAAAAGTGTAACGGCTCTTTCTATAATGAGACTACTACCGAAACCGGCCGGACAAATTGATAGCGGGCGCATTATTTTTTCAGGAACCGATATAGTATCTTTGCCTGCAGAAAGCATGCATCAGATACGGGGAAATAAAATTTCCATGATCTTTCAGGAACCCATGACTGCCTTAAATCCGGTTCATACCATAGGCGATCAGATAAAAGAAGTATATCTTCTTCGAAATCCGGGAAGGAAAATAAAAGATATCAGAGAAGATTCCATAGAAATGCTGAAAAAAGTAGGCATTTCTGACCCTGAAAAACGCATTAAGGATTATCCTCACAGCATATCAGGCGGCATGCGGCAAAGAATAATGATTGCAATGGCCCTTGCCTGCAAGCCTGATGTCCTTATTGCCGATGAACCTACAACCGCTTTAGATGTAACGATACAGGCACAAATACTGGATCTGATGAAAAAACTTCAGGATGAAACCGGTATGGCAATAATATTTATAACCCATGCGCTTGGTGTGATAGCTGAAACAAGCAAAAGAGTACTTGTGATGTACGCAGGAAAAATAGCCGAAACAGCGCCGGTGGAAAGTCTTTTTAAAAACCCTATGCACCCTTATACAAAAGGACTTCTTTTATCCATTCCGCGTCTTGAAGGAAAAAGAAAAACAAGGCTTCATGTAATAAAAGGTGCAGTTCCTGCTCTTAACGAACTTCCCGAAGGTTGCAGGTTTAAAAATCGTTGCCCGGAAGCTATGGATATATGCGGAACAGTTTCTCCTCCTTCTGTTCGTATTGAAGATAACCATTTTGTGAGTTGCTATCTTTATGTCTGAATATCTCATTGAAACAAAAAACATTAAGATATATTTTCCCGTTTATGGGGGCATATTACGTCGAAAAACAGGAAAAGTATATGCTGTAGACGGCGTATCCCTTAAGGCAAAAAAAGGTGAGACAATAGGGCTTGTAGGTGAGTCAGGCTGCGGCAAGACAACAACAGGGCGTGCGATTATAAGACTTTATAATTTGACGAAAGGGGATATTTTTTTTGAGGGAAAAAATATTAGCTGTTTAAGTGACAGGGAAATGAGGCCGCATAGAAGAAATATGCAGATGATTTTCCAGGACCCTTTCGAATCATTGGATGCAAGGCAAACTGTCGGAGATATACTGGAAGAACCTTTACTAGTTCATAAATTGGGTTCATCACAAACAAGACGGGAAGAAGTATTAAATCTCTTATCGCGGGTTGGGATACCACAAAACGCAGTAAACCGTTTTCCACATGAATTCAGCGGCGGGCAACGCCAGAGAATAGGAATAGCAAGGTCTATAGCCTTAAAGCCCAAACTGATAGTGTGCGATGAACCGGTATCGGCTCTTGATGTTTCTATCCAGTCTCAGATACTTAATCTTCTTATTGACCTTCAGTCCGAGATGAATCTTACTTATATTTTTATCGCACATGATCTATCGGTTGTTAAACATATTTCGGATAATATAGCAGTGATGTATTTAGGAAAAATCGTGGAATATACTGATGCCGACACCATTTATGAAAATCCTCTACATCCCTATACAAAAGCATTGATATCCGCAATTCCGGTTCCTGACCCCTCAATTAAAAATAAAAAAATTGTGCTTTACGGAGATGTCCCTTCTCCTTTAAATCCTCCATCAGGATGCCGTTTTCATACAAGGTGTCCTGTAGCTTTTGACAGATGCGCAATTGATGAGCCGGAGTTAAAGCAGACACCTGATAATGCCGGCAAAGAGCATTTAGCTGCTTGTCATCTTATAAATGATTAAAAAAGAAAGCTATTAGAGCCAGTTTTAAAGTATAGCTTATTCTTTTTGCAAAAGATCCTTTTGTGAGATTTCAGGAGAAAATATATCCGGGGACGTAATATCCGGGTATGATGGGGGGGTGATATCCGGGGTCGTCATATCCTGTGACGTAGTCTCGGGTAACGTAGTATCAGGTGATGATATTTCTGGGGACGGTATATCCCGGTTTACCGGACTTATTTCCAAACCCGCCTTGAGAAAGGCTATTTGCTCTATTATAAAATCTATTTTGCGCTTTATCAAATCTGATTCTATCTCATCAGGGCCAAGTAACATTGCTCTTTTTAAATATTCATGAGCGGTTTTCAGCTCAGTAAGTGTTTCTTTATTTAAAGCTATATCCGCTTTATAAATAAGCACCATTCTGTCTATTTTATTTAAACGGGCATTGGCCTGTTGCATAAGATCGTCGTTTATTGCAAAAGATAAAGACTTGTTCAAATAAGTTCTCATTCCTTCAAAGTCGGGGAGACCCGGCACGTCCATTACTGCATCAGCCTTCTCAATGTAATATTTTGCTAT
The DNA here is from genome assembly GCA_043825875.1 of Pseudomonadota bacterium. Taxonomy (GTDB): domain Bacteria; phylum Desulfobacterota; class Desulfobacteria; order Desulfobacterales; family RPRI01; genus RPRI01. The sequence continues at coordinate 14,501 of JBDRRF010000101.1, forward strand.
TAACGGAAAAACTTCTTCACGCGTATACACATCTTTTAAAGGGTTCGGTGCTTCCGCTCCGGGCATAACAATAAAAAGTTCTCTGCCGAGAGGAGAGAATCTTCCCTTCCATATTTCTATTGCTCCCTGCTTATATTCTATAAAGTAATTATCTGTGTTTAAACGGCTTGCCATTAAGGTTATAGAAATTAAGGCTGCAACGATTAAAGCTATAGTTACCATTGTTGTCTTTTTCATAAAAGATACACCTTTAGGATTAATTACCCTGCCCCGATATGATATTAGATCGGATATTATGCAAAGCTCCGGATTTTTGGGAACTTATCTTAATTTATATTCCATATTTTGTAAACACCTTTCGGAAAGTTAAAAAAGCATAAAAAATTATAGTGTTTTTTATGAGTAACATACCGAATGAAGAAATAAAACAAGTTTGTTCATGATACTTATTGAGTTATAATACGAAATATATCAAAAACAAAAATTATACCAGGTATGGAGAGCTATATAGCAATGACCGATAAAACCCTTAATTGCTGTAATCTTGAAGAAAAAAAAGAACGGTTGATTTCAATTTTGAAAAAATATGATTCACTTGCGATTGCCTTTTCAGGAGGTGTTGACAGCTCCTATTTGCTTGCTTTGTCACATAAAGTTATGGGTAAGAAAGTATTTGCTATCACAGCCATATCACCGGTCCATCCGGCAAGAGAAATCAAATTTGCAAAACAATTTGCAGCAAATCGTAAGATCAGGCATGTAATCATTAAATCGGACGAGATGAGTCTTCCGGAATTTATAGCAAACAACAGAAACAGATGTTATGTATGCAAGAAAAATCTTTTTCCGAAGATGCTTGAGTATGCAGTAAAATCAGGAGTAAAAGATCTGGCTCATGGTGTAAATGTTGATGATCTCAATGACTTCCGTCCCGGTTTTTCAGCCGCTTCAGAGTCGAAAATTGCAGCTCCCCTGATAGATGCCGGGCTTACAAAAAAGGATATACGACAGCTTTCAAAAAACATGAATCTTGAAACCTGGAATAAGCCTGCAATGGCATGTCTTGCTACAAGAATACCATATGGGACAAGTATTACACCCGAAATATTAAATAAGATTGAACATGCAGAAAATGCTTTAATCGATCTTGGTTTTAATACCTGCCGTGTCCGTCATCATGGCGATCTCGCAAGAATTGAGGTGCCTCCTAAAGATTTTAAAAAGATATTAAGCAAAGAAAATAAGGAAGCAATCATCAAAACAATTAAAAAGGCTGGTTATTTATACGTTACAATGGATATTGAAGGCTATATTCAGGGAAGCATGAATAGGCAAGAGCTTTAAGAAAATGCTATACAGAAAATTTTCAGGCTGGTGTAAATTACCTGCGAGCCAATTTCAAAACGTTTCAGTTTGGTCAAGCTCAAGGCGGGAGAAAATTTCAACCACAGGAATACATTTAGTATTTCGAGGATTGAAATTTGAGCCCAACGCAGAGATCGGCCAAAATGGGGCGTTTTGAAACAGGCTCCTGCTA
>JBDRRF010000102.1:0-10830 GCA_043825875.1 Pseudomonadota bacterium
CAAATGTATGGTTTTGGTTGAGTGTTTTTCCTGGTTTTTGTGCTTATACCCTCTCAGGAGGTGTATTGGGCTAAAACGGCACTTAACATCGCAGTGCAGTCGACAGCCGGGGCCGGGGCGTTTTTGCACGTTTGTTCAAGACTTGTAAATCGATATCTTTTTAATATGTTGGTGGAGGCCCCGGCTGCCACTGACCGCAGCGTTATGTGAACAATAAAATTTGGAAATAAGTGAATTGCATATGAATAAATCAGAGTTAGAAAAACTGGTGGAAATCAGAGTACAAGAGGCAGATATACTCTTGAAGTCAAAATGTTTTCAAGGTGCATATTATTTGATTGGATATGCGCTCGAATGTGCATTTAAAGCTTGTATTTCAAAACAAGTTAAAGCGTTTGATTTTCCAGATAAACAACTTGCAAATGCAAGCCACACCCATAAACTTTCTGAATTAGTTGGTGTGGCGGGATTAAAGCAAAAGTTGAATGAACAAGAAAAACAAGATGAAAATTTCAAATTAAATTGGGCAGTGGCTAAAGATTGGTCTGAAGTTTCCAGATATGAATGTATTGTCGAAGAAAATAAAGCAAATGATCTTTATAAAGCAACTACAGATAACGAATCAGGGATATTAGCATGGCTAAAGAAATATTGGTAACAGAACTGCTCTCTGAGCAGATGGTTTCGGCAGGGGCTGATTTATTAAAAAAGTTAGACGATTCTTCTTGTCGTGTTAAAGCTGCTTTTTGGATGTTTTTGCCTGAGGAAAAGACCTGGAAATTTATTTTAGCTTCGCCTCTGGTAAAAGAAGAAGGGCCTAGAAAGTATTACAAACGTATAGTTGATGCGAGCAAGGATACAGGGACTGAGGATAATATTATTTCTTTAAATGATATTAGCGTACTAAGTGTCGATGATCAACTCATTCAGTTACTCAAATTTGCTATATCAACTGGCGAATCGATTTCTAACATAAGGTTTTCAAAAAACACTATAAATGGCGTCTTTATCGACGACACTCACATTTACAGAATGAACGTCAACACATAACAAAATAATTGAGCAGATGCCTAAAGCAGTTGCGTTTTGAAATGTTTTACTATTTACAAATTTATTTAATGTTTTGATCATTTGTGCCATTTAACCGGCACTGCTCATTATTGGCGTTGGCGGAGAGAAAATGAAACATTCCCGGAACATCATCCGCATAGACCACGAGGCAAGCCGAACCTACGGATGGCGAGTTACGCTGCAACGAAAGGGCAAAATCATCGTCAAGACTTTCTCTGATGGCGTCTATGGAGGAAAGCGAAAGGCATTGAAAGCAGCTGTGGAATATAGAAACTCACTTCTCCTTAAGCACTCGTCTTATGAACATCAAATTTGGGTCCGGGCTCGTCTTCGCAGAAACAATACATCTGGCATTCCTGGTGTTGGCCGATATGAGGTTCTCGCCAATCTCAACACTGGCCGCCGAGAAGCATTCTGGCTCGCTTCATGGACTAATGAAGATGGTGTCGGTCGTAAGCGAAAATTTTCCGTTTTGTGTTACGGCGAACGCCAAGCAAAACGACTTGCCATAGCAGAGCGTAACCGTCAGACGTTACGTGTATGCGCTATCAAGTCTTCCAAGCCGTAATGCCAACAAACGGGTCGAGCAGACTGGAACTCGTCACGTTTTTAAATGCTGTTTGGGTGGCCAGTCTGCTCACCCTTACGTTCGGCAACAAACGAAAGGAGCCATACATTATGAGCAAGACATGTACTGACTGCGGCGCAGACTACGGATTGAATGAGCGTCGTTGTCCCAATTGCGGGAGCACCAATTTCGTCGGAGGGGCGTCGTCAGCAGACGACATTGACAAGCTTTTTGCTCAGTTTGACAGTGAATCCGTCCAACTGACAAACCAAGGAACACGCGCCTTCAACAGCGGAAACTTCGATGAGGCAATCCGTTGCAGTAAGAAGGCAATCAAGTTAGATCCAAATGAAGCAAGAGCATATGGGACACTCGGACTTGCCTTGGCGCAGAAGGGTAATACTGCCGAGGCAATAACCAACTTGGAGAAGGCGCTAAGCATTGACAGTTCCCTTGATCCGCTCAAGACAGTTCTAAGTCAATTGAAGGCCGCTGGCGGACAAGGTTCGACATCGGCGGCCGGACAAAAAGACGGTAGCGGGTGCTTTGTCGCCACGGCGTGCTACGGCTCGTACGAGGCGCCCGAGGTCAAGGCTCTGCGGGCGTTTCGAGACAAACGCTTGTTGCCGTCCCCCATAGGCGCGATCTTGGTGCGCGCTTATTATCGCATCTCTCCGCCCATTGCAAGTGCATTGCGCTCTCGGCCTTGGGCAAGGCGACTTGTGAAACGGTTTCTAATTGATCCAGTCGTCATGATTGTAGGAACTAAACGGTAGCAGTCTATGCCGAACAAGGCGCTTCACTGGACGGGGATTCCGCTGCGCTCCATCCCGCCAGTGAGCTTGGTCGTTAACGAGATAAAAATAAATAAACACATTTCAATTATTACGAACTGTCAGGCACTTCAACCATACCTAAATTCTGATATTCCGGATGGAGTAAAAATTACTTCTCCTCCGCCTCGTGAAAAACGAGGACTTGATTTTAATATAACTGTCAATCTTGATATCCAGCTTGTGATTGATTTAACAAAAATAACAGCAACCGCTTTAGCTGCCTGGATCGTAAAGAAATCACTTGCTATGAAAGGAAATCATCGCGTCAATATCAATGGTAAGCAAATTTCCGTTGATGGCCCCAAAGCCATAGATCTTATAACAAATGAAATCGAGGAGAAAAAGAATGATCAGAATATATAATATTATTTTACTTTTTTTGCTCATAAATCACCAAATGTATTATATTTTTCGTTAACAAATCAATTAACCCAACACCGAGTAAGTAACGTTTTCAATCCATTAACGGCGGCGGTGTGGGTTATTTCCACCGTTAGAAATGATAGCATGATAGAAATTCAGAATTTCACAAGTGTAGATTTAGATGAGAGTGATCGTCCGCTGCCTATAGCTGCCGGTAGTCGCTATCAAAGCGATTATATGCAACTTGCTTTTGATGGCAAAGTTGTGATCCCAAAGATTTTAGGCTGCACTATTGAAGCCCAGTATAAAACTTCAACTGGCCACTACATCCTTTTCATTGAATTAGGTTGGGAGAACCTCTTGATTTATCTAATCGACGAAAGCTTTCAGTTATTGGAAAAAACTGGACTTAGCTACTCGACTTGCGATGGCTCCTTTGCTTTGCCAGAGACCGTAAATGAAAATACGGTTCACTTCACCTTTTACACTGACGAACGCTGGAGTCTGACATTTCATCCCCATAACAAGCGAATTAAAACACTCGATTTTGCAGTGATATATCCAGGCGATAGACCAGAGGGGACATTATGCCATTTGGAATTAGTCGAAGTTGTCCCCGGTTCTCATAGAAAGATTTCTAACCAGGGCTTGCAGGGGACGCGAAACAGCAATGTGCTGTCGCGTTTAATTCAGTGGGTCACAGCCTTTTTACCGTCGCGCCCCTAAAGCCCGTCGTTATCTATAATTAATTTAAACTTCAATCCAAAATTAGTAGACAAGTCATTGTGAATGGTGAAAAGAAATTTCAGAAAATTTGGGACTTTGGAGCAAGAGGTATAATATCCATATTTTATGGGACAACCTTTTTAATTCTATTTGTATTATTAGAAACTGGAATATTTATTATATCTAATTCCATTTTTGAAATTGATATAGTCCAAAAAATAGACTTATCGTATAACCAAAACCCTATTGGTCTTATTGCGATATTATTTATTCTCTTAAATATTCTAACTATATTCATAGGATTGGCATTTGGGTTTATTGGCTCGAATCAAATTATTGCATATTTAAATAAGTTGAAAAAACCACTATTTCAACTTTTGAAAAGAATCATGCCTAAAACAATAGAATAGATAACAAATCGCCGTTAGGGACGCAAAAACCCGCGCCCTAAGGCTCAAACGTTATGTTTGACTTATAAATTTAAATAACCACTAAAAATGAAAACATACTGTATATCAAAAGAAATTAGAGGACTAATATTGTTCTCTGCAATTGTATCGACATTATATTTACTTTTTGGGGGCACCCTCCGCCGAGAGCTTGTGTTTATAATAGCTATATTATCTTGGGGCAGTTTTTTATTTCAAACTTACAAGATCGAAATAATAGATGATAAAACAATCCGGTTTAAAAAAATTATAAGGACGATTGAAGTTAAGATCGAAGACATAATTTTGCTGTCAGAACATTGGAAATACGACATCATCCATTACAAGGGTGGAAAAGTATACATAGATCCTTTTACAGATAATTTACAGAGATTAAAATCTACATTAAATAATTTAAATCCAAAAATCGATTTTAAGGACGCTGTACTTGAAAATCCTATTAAAACGGGAAGTCCTTTAGGATTATTTTTATCTTTTGTTTTGATATTAATCTTCTGGGGTATCGTATTGTATTATACGATAACCAGATTGTTTTTATGATCCACATTAAAACATAACATCCGCCTGGAGTAGACGGCTGGAAAATCGCGATTTATCGTAAAATGCTGTGGTAGTCCGACCTATGTCAGGGCCGCCACTCAGGCGGGGCGTTATACGTCAAAAAAATGAATACTGAAGCCGCAGAAATACTAGCCAGCGCATTAGAACAAGATGCCTCTGACCAAGAATCGGGGAAAATCAAAGACCTTGGTATGAGGTATGATGAAGTTGAAAATCAATTGCTACCGATCGAAGAAGATATAAACAAACCAATATACGGCCTGGCCTTCATTTTCTGGGACGACTGGTGTGATGCCGCAAATCATGAATGGCAATATCATGAACCCATAAAACCAAATGAGTGGCCGATATTCGCGAGAGAAATAGCTGCTTCATTGCGCGCGGGTGTACTACCAACAAACCCAAAAATTATTGAAAATTTTTACCCGAAACCAAAGGTAAGTCTATTCAACAGAATTAAGGCATGGTTTTCAGAGAGTAATAACAAGAAAAACGTATAACAAAAAAATCAAGCGGGACTGTAAAACCTGCGGTTTTTCAGCCCCTTATTTTAAACGTTATGTTTGAACGGGTTATAGAAGAATGACAAAAAATAAAATCATTTGGCTAATATCGATAGTCCTTATACTTAATGGTATCTATCAGATTTATGCGAATTTAAATATGCTATGGATTTCCAACGGTACACATTTAATTCTTAATTTTTTATGTGCATTTGGCCTTTTATTTGAAAAATCATGGTCTCAGCATTACGTATATGTTTTGTCTTTCTTTTCAATAGGAGGCTGGTTTGATGGCGTTATCAATGTTTATAGAAATGGGTGGCCCTATAGTACAATCGAAGAGTCGATTATTTCATTAATCCCTGGCTTATGTTTAATAGCAGGGTGGTTTTTATTATCTGTATATACAGTAAGACTGAAAAGAATGAAAAGGGACAGGCAAATTATGCTTGACACTCCCATTGCTTGTGCTAAAGAAGCATGAAAACTAATTTATAAACTCAGGAGTTCATATGCCAAGAATCGCAAGAATGATAGTACCTGATCAAAAAGCCGTATATCATGTGATGTCACGAACCGCTTTGGATGGGTATCCGTTTAGTGATGTTGATAAAGATAAACTTGTTGATATCATCAAACATCTGAGCAAAATTTATTTTACCGATATTCTTGGTTATTGCATCATGGGCAATCATTTCCATTTGTTGGTTCGGATGTTTCCTGAAACATATAAAAGTGATGAAGAAGTAAAGAAACGCTATATTCTTTATTACGGCGATGATAAATGCTTTTCCGTCGAGTCCATTTCCAGATACAGAACAAAATGGTCCAGCCTGTCCGAGTTTATGCGTGAGATAAAACAAACTTTTTCAAGAAATTTTAATAAACACCGTAATCGCAAAGGAACTCTCTGGGCGGATCGGTATAAGAGCGTAATTGTTGAAAACGGCAACACCCTTATCCATTGTCTGGCATATATTGATTTAAATCCAGTACGTGCCGGAATAGTAGAAAAGCCTGAAGATTACCGTTGGAACTCAATCGGCTACCATATGCAAACCGGCAACAAAGACAAATTTCTGTCCTGGGATTTCGGTTTAAAAGAATTCGGAATATTAGATAATAAAAAGCGGCTGGTCAGATACAGAAAATATGTCTATGAAGCCGGGGCAATTGACAGGTCTGAACAAAAAAACAGAAAGACTATTCCTGCCGGCATCTTGAATAAAGAACGAAAGCGGTCATATGAGATATGCCGCATGGATAGGTTTCTTTCCCGCACCCGTTATTTTACGGATTCGGGTATTATAGGCAGCAAAGCATTTGTAACCGGTTTATACCTGCAATTTAAATCTTATTTCATTTCAGTTAATGAAAAAACACCCAAAAGCATCACCGGCCTTGATGGCATATATTCTCTTAAGCGGCTTACAGATAATATATCCTGAATCGCTCTGCCGTTTCCAAAGCTTTCACCTTAGCACAGAGTTTCATAGATTTGGTTACGTATTTGTCATTTCGAACATAGTGAGAAATCTTAATGGATATTAGAACCGGTATAAGATATCTTCCTTCGGTCGAAATGACACCATGGGGGAAAATAAGGAACAGTCGAATTATTTCTCTTTATCATTATCATACCAGCACACAGACCGGCCATTAATTCTTTTATAAATGTTGTTTGAGGGATAATGGTCGATTCTTTTTTGACAGGCTTAACACGTAAACCCTGTCTGATAAGTTTTTTGTAGTTGGTGCAAAGAACAAGATTGAAGCTCCCCGCTGCAAGCATCGAGGAATTCGCTCGCTGTTGCGGTTTGCAATAAAAATATTTTACAATTAATATTGAATATTCGGATTGACATTCCGAATATTCAATATTATCAGGGGCCACTTTGGGGCCACCCTATATATTTTTTACCAATTAAAAGCCTCATAATATAAGAGTCACATGCCAAGAAAAGCATGTATAGATGCATTGCCAGCAATACTTCGTATCATTATTGAGCGTAGGATATTTTTGAAAGCGAATCCGACTGCAATGGTTTTCTGAACTGGTTTTTATAGTTTTTAGCCAAAATACAAAAGTAAGGGTGACGCCTATAATTTTATTCGTTTGTTCTATCATCCCAGGTTATTTTCGCTTTTACATTTAGAGAAAATTATAATAGCATAGGCACCTCAATCATTAGATATAATGTGAAGGCTGGCCGGCATCATTGGCTTGAATGCCATGGCAATTATGGCAGGATTTGGTCAAAAGCATAATATGGAGCCAGTTTCAAAACGCCCCATTTTGGCCGATCTCTGCGTTGGGCTCAAATTTCAATCCTCGAAATACTTAATGTATTCCTGTGGTTGATATTTTCTCCCGCCTTGAGCTTGACCAAACTGAAACGTTTTGAAAGTGGCTCTATGTTTTGTATAATTGGTGTCTGAAACATAAAAAAAGCAGGGGGGTTTTTATATGAAATGTCATGAAGTTGATTATGAAATCCATGGTGATGATATGCAAATCGTGGAAGTGGAGCTTGATCCGGGTGAGACTGTTATAGCTGAAGCAGGCGCCATGAACTGGATGGAAGAAGGTATTAGCTTTGAAGCCAAAATGGGTGATGGCTCCAATCCGGATAAAGGTTTTATGGGAAAGTTGCTTGATGTCGGCAAACGGGCATTGGTCGGTGAATCGTTATTTATGACCCACTTTACCAATACCGGGAGTGGTAAAAAACGCGTTGCATTCGGGGCACCTTATCCCGGGAAAATCATTGCACTCGATATGGGTAAAATCGGTGGGGAACTCATCTGCCAGAAAGATGCGTTTTTGTGTGCAGCCCTGGGAACGGAAATAAGTATAGCCTTTACCAAACGCCTGGGAACAGGTTTTTTTGGGGGTGAAGGATTTATATTACAACGCCTGCGAGGCGACGGGATGATGTTTGTCCATGCAGGCGGCATGATCGTGGAAAAGGAACTGAATGGTGAAATCTTAAGGGTGGATACCGGATGTATTGTCGGGTTTACCCCCGGTATAGACTACGATATTGAACGTGCCGGCAACCTGAAATCCATGTTTTTTGGCGGTGAAGGTTTGTTTTTAGCCACTTTGCAGGGAAAGGGGAAAATTTATCTTCAGAGCCTGCCATTCTCACGCATGGCTGACCGTATTATTCAGCATGCACCTGCCAAAGGCGGTAAAGCCGTTGGCGAAGGTTCCGTTTTAGGCGGGCTTGGCCGGTTCCTTGACGGTGATTGATCCTGTTGACAGGCCGCAGCCGGTTTCGATAGATAAAAAATTAAGTATCAGAAAAAGGAATAAAGAGTCTTGTAAAGCTGGAGAGAAAAAGTGACAAAAAGCATTATAAAAGAAAAATTAAAGCAGAAAATATATAATGGTGACAGAATTACACCAGATGAAGCTTGCAATCTTTTTGCATGGGATTTGATAGAACTTGGCGAAGCGGGCAACATGAGAAGAAAGCTGATTTCGCCAAAAGAAGAAGTTGGCTTTATTATTGATCGCATAATCAATTATACAAACATTTGCGAAGCGGCATGTAATTTTTGCGCATATCACGCAAGGGCAAATTTAATAAAACCTTACGAACTTTCACCTAATGAAATTCTGGATAAGATCAAAGAGCTGGTCTTAATAAACGGCTCCCAGGTTATGTTGCAAGGCGGGCTCCACCCCGATTATACTCTTAATAAATATCTATCTATGGTGAAAAACGTAAAAAAGCACTTTCCGCAAATATACCTTCATTCGTTTTCACCCAGTGAAATCTTTCACATATCAATAAAAAGTTCTGTTTCAATAGATGAAGTAGTATCAGAATTAAAAGCTGCCGGCTTGGATTCCGTGCCTGGCGCATCTGACTTGCTGGTAGACAGGATACGTTCCAAGGTTAGTCCAAATAAAGCAAGCAAAGAACAATGGCGTGGGGTGGTATTTGCCTTACACCGCCACAATATGAAATCTTCTGCCACAATGACTTACGGTATGGGCGAAACCGAAGAAGAAAAAATCGAACATCTGAATTTCTTGCGAGATATTCAGGATGAAACGGGTATATTCAGGGCTTTTATTCCCTGGTCATTTTCTCCGGCAAATACCAGGCTGCAAGATATTGAGCCTGCAACCGGCATAGATTATCTGAAAATAGTTGCAATAGGCCGCATTTTTCTTGATAATATCAAATACATTCAGGCCGGATGGCTAACCGAAGGGCTGAAAACCGCACAAATTGCTCTTACTATGGGAGCAAATGACATGGGCGGTGTTCTGATGGAAGAAACAGTAGTAAAGGCCACCGGCATTGAAACTACAGCAGGCATAGAAGAATTTATTGATATTATAAAAAACACAGGTAAAACCCCGGTATTAAGAGATTCTGAATATAATATTTTAAAAAGATATTAAAATGACAAATCTATCCATAGCCTTTTCACCGTGCCCGAATGACACATTCATATTTGATGCAATGCTTCATGATCGCATAGATACTTTGGGATATAATTTTCTTTTGCACATTGATGATGTTGAAACGCTTAACATTGCCGCTTTTCAAAACACATATCAAATCACAAAACTTTCATTTTATGCATATCTTCTATTAAAAAAGCATTATACGCTTTTAGATTCTGGGGCGGCTCTTGGCTTTGGATGTGGTCCTCTTCTGGTGTCAGGCAAAAAGCATCAGTTTTCAGAAACTTCTAAAATTGCAATCCCCGGCAATTATACTACTGCTTTTCTTCTTTTAAAACTCTGGAATCCTGAAATCAAAAATATAGTTATAACCGGATTTGATCAGATTCTGCCGGGAATACAAAGCGGTGAATATGACGCGGGTCTTATTATTCACGAAGGAAGATTTATTTATCCTGATTATGATTGCATAAAAATTATAGATCTTGGGCAGTGGTGGGAAAAAGAAACAAAGCTTCCCATACCGCTTGGTTGCATTGCAATCAGAAATGACCAGGCTACAATCGTTCATAAAAGCCAAATTGAACTTCTGATAAGAAATTCCATAATCCATGCAAGAAGCAACAGAGATGATTCTCTCTCTTTTATACTGGATCATGCCCAGGAAATGGATAGAAAAGTAGTAGATGAGCACATCAATCTTTATGTTAATGATTTTAGCATATCATTAGGAGAAGCCGGAAGAAATGCTATTAATGCTTTAGAGGAAATGGCCAGGTGGAAAAAAATCATTTAATTTGTATTATCATGGCAACTACTCTTGAAGCCAAACCCTTTATAGACGGGCTTTCATTGATTCGCGAAAGCGAAAAGCCCTTTCCTGTTTACAAAAATAATAACTATATTCTTATTATTTCAGGAATAGGAAAAACAAACGCGGCAATTGCATGCGCTTATACTTGCTTAACATTTCCCGGTTGCCGCATAATTAACCTTGGCGCGGCAGGAGCTACAGGCACTGAGCATTTGCTTGGAGAAAGCTTTCATATCACAGAAGCTGTTGAGTTTGACAGACCTCATTGGAAATCAAAAACACCTTATGTGCACAAACCGGATTTTCTTGAAGGATTTTCACCCGCAAAAATCGCAACGTCAGACCACCCGGTTATTGATCTTAAAGAAAGAAAAAAAATATCTTTACTGGCAGACCTTGTAGATATGGAAAGTGCTTCCGTTATTCAAACCTGCAAAAAATTTGGCATACTTTGTTATCTTTTTAAATTTGTAAGCGATACACCCGAGCATACAAACGATACGGATATTG
>JBDRRF010000103.1:0-165396 GCA_043825875.1 Pseudomonadota bacterium
TTTGAGCAGGATAAAAATTAAAACATCCTTGAACAAAACCGGCTATCAAGCAATAATGTAGTGAGGAAAATTTTAGCTGATTTATCATATAATGTTGCTTTTATTCGTTATTCATAAAATTATTGTCGAACTTGGGTTAAAATATAAGTTGCACGGACCTTGGAGGTGCGGAACATAGGGGAATTATAAACCGACGCATGTCCCTCAAAGCCAACGGGTTAACATTATGAAAGGGGCAAATATATATGGCGAAATACTTTTGTGCAAAATCAGTATCTCTTGAAAAAATTGAGATGATCCTAAAGAATGAATTGGGGTCGATATATAATTTCAAAATCAAAAAAAACAGAGTCTATATAGCTGAAAATTGGTTTATAGGATGCGTATTAAAATATAAATGCAAAAATGCGGTTACTATTTATATCGGTCCGTATATGCCTTTTTGGTTGCGGCTATTATTATTAATTGTAGTTTTTGCTATTTTTTCTGGCATCTTGACTGCAATAACTGGGTACTTTACCCCTGTATCAGGGGGAGTGATTCCACTTTTAATTTTTGTTTTATTAGTTCGGTTACCATCGTATGGCCTTAGACAAAAAATTGGTCTTATTATCCCTAACTTTGCATAAAAAGTAAAAGGGACAGGCGAATTATGCTTCTAAAATATTCAGATTCAGACAATTGTTTATAGCAAGTTGTTCAGTTCAGGAACTGGGTATGATTCAATCTAAAACAAAACGATCAACATTTTATAAACACAATACTGCTGCTGCTGCAATCCGTGTTTTTTCTATATTTTCCATGTTTATACTTTTAATATCACAATAGATGGAAAATTTTCTATCTATTACAACTGTTATGATTTCTGAGAAATTGAAGTGATAAAACATATTTTTACATCTGTCATTATAATATTACTATGCATAAACATTGTATGGGGAGCTAATTTAAAAGATCCACACTTACTTTTTATTAGAGATATCGAACTAGTATTATTCTTAGTGTCAGCATTTTCTTTTCTGGGCATTACACTCTTACATAGGAATATAAAGTTCAAAGTTTTCACTATTTTGTGTATGACAGTGTTATTGGTTGTTGTATCTTTTAACGAATACGAATATCAGAATGACTATGAACGTATAGTTGCCAATCCTTCAAATCGATACTCAAAAATAAACCGTCGCCTCATCATTGGATTTAAGGATAAAGATGAGGCAATACAGCTATCTAAAAATGGGATAGCAGGAATATTTCTCACTAAGAGAAACATTCAAAATGAGACCTTTTCATCCTTGAAAAATTTTATATCAGGGCTTCAACGTACAAGAAAAGAACTAGGTCTACCATTATTGATAATTGCTACCGATCAAGAAGGTGGCCCTGTTTCACGTTTGTCCCCGATAATTCAAAGACAAGAAGCTCTTGCCTTAGTACATAAAAAAAATCAATCAAGTCTTGATTATGGAAGGAAGCAAGGGGAATTACTAAATGAACTTGGAGTAACAGTCAACTTCAGCCCCGTAGTAGATTTAAAACCACAGCTTCCACCGAGTAAATTAGACTTCCATTCATTAATTGCAACTAGAGCTATATCCTCAATCCCACAAGAAGTGATAAATGTAGCGCTACCATATATTGTAGGCCTACAAGAGAATGGGGTTACAGCAACACTTAAACACTTTCCTGGGTTAGCAAGAGTTCAGACGGATACACATCATTTTTCTGCATCAATAGATACAGACCTTGTCACCCTAGAAAATACAGACTGGCTCCCATTTACTGAGTTACTTAAAAAGAGTAACTCATGGTTGATGCTATCTCATGTAATATTAAAACAAATAGACCCTATAAACCCTGTGTCCACTTCAAAAAAAGTAGTCGACGAATTATTGCGATCTACATTGAAAATCGATAATATTTTAGTAACTGATGATTTAACGATGGGTGCTACCTATAATCGAGGGTTCTGCAAAAGTGTTGTAGAGTCTTATTTAACTAGCATCAATTATTTATTAATTGCCTACGATTACGAAAAATATTTTGATGCAGTGATCTGTATCGACAATCATAACAAGTCAAAGCACGCAGAATTGTAAATGCAGTCACCTTTTTTGAAAAAACTCAAAAAAGTCACCAGCATTCACAATCCGGTGTTTGAGGCGTTGTGAAGAAAATGAAAATATTTACCATCATATTTTTTCTTCTAATTCCAAATTTGGCTTTAGGAATTAAAAAAGCATATATGGTTTTGGTAAAAAATCGGAATCATCCGATTATTATTTAACCTTCAAGTCGTGATTAACAAGATTCTCCTTTGCTTTTTCAAGGGGTACCTCTTTTAAAGTCATTCCACAAAGAGGACACTTGCCTGGCTTGTCGGAAATCACATTCCAGTCCATCTGATCCTGAAAAACTTTTCCGTCCTTATTTTCATCTATTGCCATTAAATCGATCACTCCTTTGCGGACGATTGGATTTTGTTCCTTTGCCGGTTCCTGTGCACATGAAAAAGCTGCAAAAAATAATGCAAAAACAATGATTATAGAGATTGTTCTACCTGCCTTAGTTGCCATGACTTCCTCCTTTTACAATTTTTCAAATCATTTGCTTTTTAAAGATTGCTTTCTATCAGCATATTCTGTTTTCTCATCTCTCTTCTTTTTAATGCATAGAAAATAGCGGGGAAAATTGTCAGTTCCATGATCATGCTTGTAAAAATGCCGCCTGCCATCGGCGCAGCGATTCGTTTCATCACATCACCACCCGCACCGTGCCCGATAAGGATAGGCAAAAGACCGAAGAACAGCACAAGTACGGTCATCATTTTAGGACGAATCCTTTTTACTGCTCCTTCAAATATTGATTCTCTTAAATCGGCATAGGATTTAAGAGCACCCCGCTTCTTCCAGCCCTCATAAGCGATATCTAAATACAGCAGCATCACCACGCCTGTTTCAGCATCGACTCCCAATAGAGCAATAATACCAACCCACACGGCTACACTTAAATGAAATCCGGCAAGATAAAGATACCATACGGCTCCAACCATGGAGAAGGGCAACGCCAGAAGGATAATGCCTGTTTTAACAAAAGATTTCGTGTTGAAATATAGAAGCATGATGACGATTAAAAATGTCAAAGGCAAAACTACAGCTAATCTTTGCCCGGCCCGTTCCATATATTCAAACTGACCGCTCCATTTTAAAGAATAACCCTGGGGCAGTTTTACTTCTGCCGCGATTATTTCTTGGGCTTTTTTTACGTATGTTCCTACATCTATATTTTCAATATCAATATAAACCCAGGCGTTCGGTCTGGCGTTTTCGGACTTTATCATGGGTGGGCCCTTGCGAATTTGAACATCGCCCAATTCCGCCAAAGGTATATTACCCCCACCCGGCAGGGGCACAAGCACCCTTTTGAGTGCATCGATATTTTCGCGGTAATCCCTCTGGTATCGCAAGTTAACCGGGTAACGTTCCAATCCTTCGACAGTTTTTGTAACATTCATTCCGCCAACGGCAGACATAAAAACTCTTTGCACATCAGCTATTGTAAGACCGTATCTGGCAATTGCTTCTCTGTTAATACTAAAATCCACATAATTGCCACCGACAGAGCGTTCAGCAAAAACCGACCGGGTACCGGGTATCTTTTTCGCTACTTCCTCAATCCGCTTGCCTATGTCCTGCAATACATCCAGCTCCGGCCCTGCTATTTTAATACCAACGGGCGTCTTAATCCCCGTTGAAAGCATGTCAATTCTCGTTTTGATGGGCATCGTCCAGGCATTGGTAACACCGGGAAACTTAACAACGGCATCCAGTTCTTCAACGAGTTTCTCCCGTGTCATGCCGGCACGCCACTGATCTTCAGGTTTTAGTTGAATCGTTGTTTCAATCATGGACAGAGGCGCAGGATCGGTAGCAGTATCGGCCCTGCCGATTTTTCCGAATACGGATTTTACTTCCGGGAATGTTTTTATGAGCTTGTCTGTCTGCTGAAGAATCTCACGCGCTTTTGTAATAGAAATGCCGGGAAGAGTAGTAGGCATATATAAAAGATCCCCCTCATACAAGGGAGGCATGAATTCCGAACCAAGTTTGGAGAAAGGTATATAGGTAATACCCACAATGATTATCGCAATAACAATAACCACCCAACGGGCTTTCATCACAAAATCAACGACGGGGTGATAAATTTTCATCATTAGTTTTGTAATAGGATTTTCTTCTTCACTTTTCATTTTACCACGGATGAAGAATCCCATTAATACGGGAATAATGGTAATGGAAAGTATTGCAGCCGCGCCCATCGAATATGTTTTTGTGAAGGCTAATGGCTTGAATAATCTTCCTTCCTGCGCCTCCAATGTAAATACTGGTAAGAAGGAAACCGTGATAACTAAAAGTGAAAAAAAGATTGAAGGTCCAACTTCTTTTGCTGACTCGAGAATGACCGCCCAGTGGGGACGCTTCTCTTCTTCAGATAATATTTGATTCTTAACAAGGTGAGAGTGTGAGTTTTCCACCATGATTATTGCGGCATCCACCATGGCACCGATCGCAATTGCGATACCTCCCAAGGACATGATGTTGGCATTAATGCCCTGGAAATGCATTACAAGCAGTGCGGCAAGAACGGCAGTGGGCAAGGTGAAGATGATAACCAGGGAGCTGCGAAAGTGCATCAGAAACACAATAATAACCAAGGCGACGATCAGTCCCTCTTCTATGAGTTTTTGCCCCAGATTATTAACTGCTTTATGTATCAAAGTTGATCTGTCGTAAACGGGAACTATTTGCACATCGGGGGGAAGAGAAGCTTGCAATTCCTTAAGCCTTTGTTTGACCCTGTTGATCACAGCCAACCCGTTTTCACCAAAACGCTGGACTATTATTCCCCCGACTACCTCTCCTTCTCCATCAAGCTCGGCAATGCCTCTTCTCAGCTCAGGACCAATATCTATATTGGCTACATCTTTCAGGTAAACCGGCGTACCGGAGTTTTTGTTTCTTCCTATGGCAATATTTTTCAGGTCTTCTATACCTTTTATATATCCAAGGCCTCTTACCATAAACTCGGTCTCGCCCATTTCCATTAATCTGCCGCCTACATCGTTATTGCTTTCTAGTATTGCCATCCTTATCTTGCTTAAGGGGATGTCATATGAAGCAAGTTTTGTGGGATCAACATTAACCTGGTACTGCTTAACGAATCCTCCTATACTTGCAACTTCCGACACTCCCGGCAAAGATGTTAATTCATAACGCAAAAACCAATCCTGAATTGAGCGCAGTTCCTGTAGACTTTTCGTTTTGGATGTTAATGCATATTGATAAACCCAGCCCAATCCAGTGGCATCCGGTCCAAGTTGAGGAGTAACTCCTTCCGGTAAAGAGCTTCTCATCGAACTTAAATATTCCAGCACCCGGCTTCTTGCCCAATATAAATCCGTACCATCTTCAAAGATTATATATACCATCGAGAAGCCGAAAAAAGAAAATCCCCGGACATCTTTTGCGTATGGTACAGACAACATTTTGGTTGT
This sequence comes from Pseudomonadota bacterium, assembly GCA_043825875.1. Classification (GTDB taxonomy): domain Bacteria; phylum Desulfobacterota; class Desulfobacteria; order Desulfobacterales; family RPRI01; genus RPRI01. Next base: position 5,552 of record JBDRRF010000103.1, read on the forward strand.
GAGTGGATATGTTACCTGATCTTCTACTAGCTGCGGGCCTTGCCCTGAATAATCAGTATAAATAATTACCTGGACATCGCTTAAATCGGGAATGGCATCTACCGCCGTATTCTTAATTGCCCATATACCTCCCATAATCAATGCCACAGTAAGTATGATAACAAACACTCTGTTATTGATTGACCACTCAATTATCCTGGCAATTATTCCCTCTTTATCCGAGTTGCTGTCATGTATCATTTATCTTCTCCGAAAATATTCAGGAAGGATGCAAACGTAAATGTTCTTATTGATAAATTCGTAAAAAGCCCCAAAACCGTCATACCGACGAAAGCCTGTGTCCAGAACATATTGAAATACTGGATGCCGGATCGGGTCCGTCATGACAAAACAGGTGTTGTCCGACTTTTTACTATTTATGCTTTAGACCGTGTTCCATTAAGTTTTTCTTTACATCCTTTATGCTAAACTCTTTCAACGTCATGCCGCATAAGGGGCAGGTTCCTGGCTCATCGGAAATTACATTCCAGTCCATCACATCCTCATAAAGTTTGCCGTCTTTATTCTTATCAATTGCTTCTAAATCAATGACTCCTTCTCTTATTCTCGGATCATTGTTTTCCATCTTTGCTTTGTTATCACTATCCTCCATAGATTCCATCTTGTCCGGCTCATCTTTTTTGGTTGAACTGCCAAATTGTGATAATGCAGCCTTCAGGTTGCTTTCAGAATCTATGAGAAATTGTGCCGATGTAACAATAGTATTACCTGCGGCCAAACCTTCAAGAACCTGATAGTAGCCGTCGGAATAAACTCCTAATTTTACTTCAGCAGGCTTAAACTTACCTTCATCCAAAGCAAGTATTACTATATTTTGTTGTCCGCTTCTTAAGACAGCCTGCTCAGGTATTACAGGATAAGCCCCTGTCGGCTTTCCCTTTATTACGACATTTGCAAACATCGCTGGTTTAAGTTCTCCATTATGATTATCTATGTCAATCCTGACTCTTGCCGTCCTCGTTTTATTATCAATAGTTGGATAAATAAAAGAGATTTTGCCATGATAGGTTTTTCCCGGCAGGTAATTGAATGTAATTTCCGCAGATAGACCCGACTGTATTTTAGACAATTCATATTCGTATACATCAGCTATCAACCACAGGCTTGAAAGATCGGCTATACGCAGCAGCGTGGTACCCGCCATAATCTTCTGGCCTTCAACAACGTTTTTTTCTATTACGGTTCCGCTGTTCTGGGCATAAAGAGTTATATATGTTTTTACTTCTCCGGTAGTTTTAAGTCTTTCAATTTCACTTGCCGGAATTTCAAGCAATTCCAATTTTTTTTCAGCACTTTTTAACAATTCATCTCCACTTGCAGCAGCTTCAGGGAAGCCGGAGCTTTTAACAGATTTTTTATAGGAAACAGCTGTTAGTAATTCCTGCTGGGCTGCCACAAGTTCGGGCGAATATATATCCATGAGTTTTTCACCCTTTTTTACAACCTGGCCAGTGTAGTTTACATACAATTTTTCTACCCATCCGGTTACTCTTGTGGTGGCAATATACTCGGTCTTTTCATTTTGGACCAAAATACCGTTTGTAATAACCTTGGGGCTAAGCTCTCTATTTTCAACAACAGCGGTTTTCACATTCATGTTTTGCTGCATCGCACCATTTATCGTTACAGTACCGGCAGAAGAAGCCTCATCTTCATAAACAGGCACTAAGTCCATACCCATTTGCGATTTGCCCGGTTGCTTATATATTTCATTAGGGTTCATCGGAGCGCGCCAGAATAAAATCTTTTTTTCTTTTTTTGTTTGATCATTTTGGGCGGTTTTTACCGGTGAAGCGGAATCTTTATGTTGGTTCTTTCCAAGATAAAAAATACCCGCCGCAACGATAACAAATGCCAGGAGAATAATAATTATGATTGATTTCTTTTTCACGCCGAGCACTCCTTAATTATCTTGTTCTATCCTAATTCTTTTGTACCGGTTAAGAACTTCAATTCTTCAATTTCTTTAAGATAATCTACTGTCAGCCGATATAAATTCGTCTGCACCTGGTACAATTTATTTTGTGCATCAATGACATTGATAAAATCGACCTGCCCCACCTGGTAGCTGGATAAGGTTGTGGAAAAAGTCTGCTGTGCCTGGGGAAGCTGGACTTCTTGAATCAGCTTGATTCTTTTACGAAGAGAATTCAACATGGAAATCGATGTCCCGAAATTCCCATCAAGCATCTGCAAAGAGAGATGATACTGAGCATCGTACATTGTTTGCAAAGCCTGAGTCTCTTTAACTTTTGAGGAAACTTTTCCGCCAAAATTAAGGGGGATGGATATACCCACCATAAAGCTTGCAAAATCGGCAAGGTCGGTATTTGTTTTTGCTATTTCATCTCTTTGAGAATATTGAACAGAAAAATTGAAATTGGGATAGTAGTCATATTGCGCCAACTTTTCCTGTAGTTTTGCTTTTTGCTTAGCAAGTTTAATGCCCGTCAAATATGGTCTGTTTTGTATCACCAGCGATTCCAGCTGCTGTTGAGTAAGCTTATAATATTGAAGTTCGGGAAGATCGTCTGTGGCTATTTGCGTATCCTGAGATTGCAGCAGCAAGGCGTTCAGCATTGCAGTAACCATATTCTCTTTATTTTTTAATTCTTCAATTTTATCGTTTAAGTTTGTTATTTCTAATTCAACCTTAAACAGATTTTGCTGGCTTGATTTTCCTACAGTATAATTTGTTCTCACAACCTGAGTGATATCATGAAGTAGTTTCAGGTTTTCTTTTGCCACTTCAATGGCTTTTCTGACAAAAATCATTTCGTAATAATTTTGAGAAACACTTTTCACAATATCATTTTTAGCGTCCTCGATTTCCTGCTTCACAATTTCGGCTGCTTTGTTTTTTACATCCCGAATAGAATCAAGCTTTCCGGGAAAGGGAACGGCCTGGCTAAGGCCGATTATTTTTCCGGTCATTGGCTCCTGGGTAAAGGAGAATGTATCGGTAGGCAAATTTGCTACGCCTAATGTAAGCATGGGATCAGGCAAATGCGAATCAACATTGCTTTGCATTTGGGCCGCTTTGTATTTTGCCTCAAACATTCTTAGCTTAGGGCTGACTTCTATGGCTTTGTTTACCATGGTATCGAGGATAGTTGGCTGGGCAAAAGCATTGATCGGAATGAAGCACAATAAAAGGTACAGACATATTTTTGATGTTCTGGTCATGATCATCTTCCTAAAAGATATATTCTTCTTTTGACGGATCTTTTTTATGCCTGATCAGTTTCTCTAAATGCCATGTTCTTTCTGTTTTCATCATAGTTGTTTTATAAATAAAGTCAACGAGATATCATTGATACTTACAGTCTGAATATACAACCCCAAACCCTAACCAGCCGAGATTGACTTTATGCGAAACCAAAATATATTTCATACATTTTTAATAGGATAAGTATAATAGTTTCTGCTGTCAATATTCTAATTTAATTTAAAAAAATATATGCGGTTGTTTTTATGGTAAATATACAGGATTGATACTACTGGCTAACAACAACCGGAACCGATATATTGAAAAGAATTGCAGTGCCGAAGATGATTCCATAAACTCCCTATTAGAAACTATCTCAATAAAAGATTGCCGTATTTTGATATAATATATTCTAATTAGCTTAATTATTGACTCATTCTGCCTTGATAGTGTATTATGTTTCCATTATTTTTATATAATTTAATGAATGTATAAAAATGGCTTTTAAACACGTAATCAATAATTCAGTTTATTCTCCACTTAATATTTGCAAAATCTATACATTTTGCAAAAAATTATCGGTTTATACAGATAATTACCGGTCCAATATTTTTTGCAGTTCTAATACTTTTTATTATATATATTCAGAAAACGGTATTATACTGATGACATAATACTTTATTTTTATTCAAACAATATTTCAGCTCAGATACCAGTAAGTTAAATTTAAAGAAAGGACTTGGTCTTTCACAAATGAAATTTTTCAAATTGAGACACCGCATTCTAATTCCGTTGATGATAACAATGAGCATTTTATTGATCTCATTTGCATATACCCTGCAAAGATTTCATAGTGATTATATTGTTAATAATGTGATGAACAATATACAGTCCGTAAATGCCCTGTTTACTTTACAGATAGAAAGCGATGCGAATTTGATGAGCGCATTATTAAACGTGCTTTCTAAAGATAAACAAATAAAAAAGGCTTTGATACAAAGAGATCAAACGAAATTATTTAATTACACAAAAAGCTTATTTGAAGAACTTAACAAAAAGTACCGGATTACACATTTTTATTTTACAGGCCCTGATAGGATAAACATTTTACGGGTTCATAATCCTGATAGATACGGTGACAAAATAGAACGTTTTACCACTCTTAATGCCGAAAAAACCGGGAAGCTTTTTTACGGAATCGAATTGGGGCCGCTTGGCACATTTACTCTCCGGTCTGTCATGCCGTGGTATGAAGGGAAAAAATTAATCGGGTTTGTGGAACTTGGTGAAGAAATAGATCATATTACACAAAAACTTCATATAATACTCGGCCTTGATATTTATGTTCTGATAGAAAAAAAATACCTTAATAGAATAAACTGGGAAGAAGGCATGAAAATGCTGGGCCGTGATGCAAACTGGGATCGCTTCCCGTCTGTAGTTATGATAGGCCAGACTTCAAAACATTTTCCGGACAAACTCACCTCAATCTTTGCCCAAAAGGATGTCAATGCAGGAATAACTGATATTGAGATGACAGATAATAACCGGCATTACCGCAGCAAATTTTTCCCGGCTATAGATGCAGGAAACCGGCGTGTAGGAACAACGGTGGTTCTACGTGATATTACCGATATTACAATACATCATAATTTAACAATCGCCATAGTATCAGTGATCTGTATGTTATTGGCGCTAGTATTATTTGTGACTTTTTTCAAGTTTTTAGGAAGAATTGAAAAGCAAATTGAAAACGCAAATATAGAATTGCTGCGTATCAACAAGGCGGTTGAAAACACAAGCGATGCTATAATGCTAACCAATATTTCAGGCAAAGTTGTTTACAGCAACAAATCATTTTTAGACTTATCCGGTTATACGGCAAAAGAATTAAATGAAAACGGTGGGATATCTATATTATATACGGATGACAATATATCGGAAGAAGTATTTCAATCTATTGCTAAAGGTAATTCATGGAAGGGCGAGGTTAAAATTAAAACCCGGAACAACGGTATATTAAATATTCTTCTAAGGGCCGACCATATCAGTAATGAAAAAGGAAATATCATTGACCTGATGTTTATTTACACTGACATAACTGAAAGCAAAAAATGTGAAATCGCCATTATTGAAAATGAGGAGAAGTTCAGGACTATTGCTTCAATGGCACAGGATGCCGTTATAATGATGGATAATAATGGTAAGATCTCTTTCTGGAATGCTGCTGCGAAAAAAATTCTGGGCTACACAAGTGATGAAGTAATAGGTAAAAATCTACATAAATTAATTGCTCCACAAAAATACCATGAAGCGCATTTAAAAGGCTTTGGAGGCTTTAAACATTCAGGCAAAGGCGATGCAGTTGGAAAAACGCTTGAACTTCAAGCAATCAGAAAAGGCGGCGAAGAATTTCCGGTGGAACTTTCATTGTCTTCAGTTAAGCTGGAAGAAAAATGGCATGCAGTAGGAATAATAAGAGACATAACAGACAGGAAAAGACTGGAAGAAGAGCTTAAAAAACTTTCTTACCTTGATGGTTTAACAGGAGTGGCGAATCGAAGACGTTTGGATGAAGTTCTTGAGTTTGAGTGGAAGCGTATGATGCGTGAATCCAAACCAGTATCCATGATAATGAGTGATATCGATTATTTCAAGGCATATAACGACACATACGGCCATCAAAAAGGCGATGAGTGTCTCAAAAAAGTTGCAACCACTTTGAAAATTGTTGTCAAAAGGCCAGCTGATTTAGTGGCACGCTACGGCGGGGAAGAATTTGTAATCCTGTTGCCGGGAGTCGATATAAAGGGTGCGGGTCTCATTGCCGAAAAGATGCGTTTAAAAATTGAAGCTCTTGGTATTAATCATTCAGGTTCTCAAGCATGCAACGTAGTGACAATGAGTTTTGGAGTGAGCAGCATTGTTCCTACCGCTAATACCAATAGTGCAGAGTTATTAGAAACAGCAGATTATGCGCTTTATAAAGCAAAAAAAGAAGGCAGAAACAAAGTGGAAATATATGGTAGTAAAGATTTATGACAACTGAGCCAGTTTCAAAACGCCCCATTTTGGCCGATCTTAAGCGTTGGGCTCAAATTTCAATCCTCGAAATACCCAATGTATTCCTGTGGTTGAAATTTTCGCCCGCCTTGAGCTTGACCAAACTGAAACGTTTTGAAAGTGGCTCAACTATTATAGAATACTTATTTCAGAAAAGAAAATTTAGGAGACTTTGGTTCAACACGGCCAATTAATTCTTCAGGAGAACCTGTAGCAATAGCGCTACCTGCTTCAATCAAAACTACATTATCTGCAAGAGTCATTATTTCTTCCAGATCGTGGCTAACATAAAGAATAGGCACTGATAAATTTCGGGTGAGGGCAGTTATAAATGGAAGAACTTCCGCTTTTCGGGTTTCGTCCAGAGAAGCAAGTGGCTCATCCATAAGTAGAATTGCCGGACTTGTGAGCAAAGCCCTTCCTATTGCAACACGCTGTTTTTCACCTCCCGACAGTTTGGCGGGTCTGCGATAAAGCAGGTTTTCAATACCCAGAAGTTCTACAACCTGATCAAGTTTCACATAACGCTTTGCAGGTTTTATCAGCCGCATGCCATAGGTAAGGTTGGATAGTACACTAAGATGCGGAAACAGCCGGCCTTCCTGGAATATATAACCAATATGCCGCTTTTCGGGAGGGATATTTATGCCGTTATCTGAATCAAATAAACAGTTCCCGTCTATTGTGATGTGACCTTTGTCAGGGCGCAGGAGCCCTGCCACCATATTTATAATGGATGTCTTTCCTGCGCCTGAGGGTCCGAAAAGCGCCGTAATGCCCGTTTCTCCGGAAGCAAATGCCGCACTAATACGAAAATCACCCTGTTTTTTTTCAACGTGAATATCTATCACTAATCAACCCTTTATATAAGCGGCAAATCGTTTTGACATAAACTCGGAAGCAACAAGCGCAGCCATGGCAACCACAATCGAGATTAAACATAATCGCATTGCACCTGCTTCTCCACCAGGGGTCTGGGTAAGCGTATAAAGAGCCAGAGGAAGTGTTTGCGTCTGCCCCTGTATGTTGGATACAAAAGTTATTGTTGCCCCGAATTCACCAAGACTTCTTGCAAATGAAAGAATCAGGCCTGTAATGATTCCTGGCGTAATCAAAGGAAGCGTAACTGTAAAAAACACTCTTATCGGCCCTGCGCCAAGTGTGCGGGCAGCATACTCCATCCCCTGGTCAACATTTTCAATTGAAAGCCTCACTGCCCTGACGAGCAAAGGAAAAGCCATAGCTGCAGCAGCTATCGCTGCACCTTTCCAGGTAAAGGCAATAGTAATACCTAAAGTGTTAAACAACCAGGCACCTAACATGCCCCTCTGCCCGAAAAGAAGCAGCAGCATGTATCCTATAACAACAGGAGGTAAAACCAGCGGCAGATGAAGCAGCCCGTCTAACAGTGATTTACCTGTAAATTCAAAACGCGCAAGAATCCATGCAAACAGAATTCCAGGGATCAGGCTACCGGCCACTGCACAAAATGAAACCCAAAGACTTAAACGAAGCGCTTCCCATTCCATCATAGTCATAGCATGAAACTCCATTTACCTGTCAGCCTTTGCAGCTTTTTACCTTGATCTTGCGCAGAATCTGTCCCAACCCATCAGGTAAGCTGCTCCGGCAATAGTTGTCCCATAAAAAATTACAGGTTTTCCGGTCAAAAACTTTCCGATAGAATCATTTACCAGTGTAGAGCCTGTAACAAGAAGAACATCAGCCCATTTCAAAGCTTCATTAGTATTGTCAGGCCCTTCTATGACTACGCCAAATTTTATAGTACCAACATTATCTTTATCCAGGTCAAGTAAACGTAAAGGAAATTTGGCTGCTATTTCACGAGCAATGGATGGCTGAAATCCAACCTGGGTAATCTTTACCTCACCAAAACGTTGCTTCATGTGCAAAACAAGTTCGGCGGCACATTCACCCGGCTCCTGATCGCGGCAGTGTAAGGTTTCTTTTACAAGTCCCAAATTTCTTGTAACAGCATTAAATGTGGCTACAAAAATTGCACGCCTGTAGTTATTATCAAGGGGCATATTAAGTATTTCTTCTAAACTACCTTTAAAATTGCCAAATTGGTCTGTAAAGGCCTGACCCGGAGATCCAAGGAATTCTGCCTGCATCAGTCGCTCTTTTCCTTTTTGCAAGGGGAAATCCTTATCTTCCGGATTGCCGATAGCTTCTTTCGCAGTTAGAGTCCTTGTTTGGACATCTACATATTCTCCTAAGATATTTTTTTGCCGGCACAAATCATTGAAACGGTTTTTTAGTTCATCCCAGATTGCTGTCATCTTTACTACCCATTGTAAAAAAATTAATTTTGTAAAACTGTAAAGCCATATTTTTCAAATATTGCTTTTGCTTCAGGTGTTTCAAGAAATTTCATGAAACTTTCGGCTGCCAGTGTTTCACTGCCTGCAACTAATGCTACAGGATATAAAATAGGGAGATGGCTTTTTTCGGGAAAAGTACCGACAACCCTAACCTTTTTTGTAATGGCAGCATCTGTAGCATACACAATACCCACTGGCGATTCGCCCCGCTCAACCAGCATAAGGGCCGCACGGACGTCTTTTGATCGGGCAACTTTGCTTTTTATACTATCCCATACACCAAGATTTGCAAGGGACTGTTTTCCATAAATTCCTGCCGGTACGTGATCAGGGTCACCCATGGATAGAAAACCGCTGCCCAATAGTTTTTTAAGATCAAAATTGGCCTTGATATCTATTGTTTTAATTCCACTGTCAGCCGGAACAATAAGAACCATCCGGTTGCTTAAGAGATCAAACCGGGAAGATTGATTTATTATTTCTTTTTCTTCAAGATAGTCCATCCATTTGTAATTGGCAGAAATATAAACATTTGCAGGAGCTTTATTTTCAATCTGCTTTGCCAAAGTAGATGATGATGCAAAAGCTGGTATGAAATCAATTTTTTTTTGCTCTGAAAACATTTTGCCGATTTCCTGTACTGCATTAATTGTTGAACCTGCTGCAAAAACGGTTATGGATTCGGCTTTGGAATCTGCAATAGCTACTTTTGAATAAATACCAAAAATACAAATGCAAAATATCAGCAGTAAAAAACTTTTTAAGAAAAATCTTCTTTTCATATTATGACCCTCTCAAATTAGTTGCTATACAATCATAAATAAATTATAAACAAAATGACGTTTATAATTGGCATAATTATTTTTGACCATACAAATGCACTTTATAATTGTCAATCTCTAATTTATAAAATACCTGTTTTAATAGAGGCACTTTCAAAACGTTTCAGTTTGGTCAAGGTCAAGGCGGTTGAAAATTTTAACCGCAGGAATACATGGAGTATTTCGAGGATTACAATTTTCACCCAACGCAGAGATCGGCCAAAATGGGACGTTTTGGAACTGACTCAATAGGCTGCAGAAGGAGGATGTTTAGTGAGTGGATCGGATAAACCGGCTATTGTGTGCCGTCTGAAGGAAATCAGACAGTCAGCGGGAATATCTCAAATTCAGTTTGCTTCGCTGGTAGGGATAAAAAGGCAGGCGGTTTATGATATCGAATGTGGCAAATACATACCTAATACAATGATTGCCCTTGAAATGGCGCGTGTTCTCGGCTGTAAGGTAGAAGACCTGTTTTATCATAATCTGCCCGAAAATGTGGACAATATAGTTTTTGCAGACAAAAATATTTATCCAAATAATAGAATATCTGTTGTAAAGATTCGCGACCGGCTTGTCGGCTATTCTCTTGAAGGAAGAAATTTATTTGGACGGGGATTTTTAGCAGCTGATGGTATGATGGAAGCCGATGGAAAAACAGTCAAGCTTTTCGACAACATTGACAGAATAGAAAAAACCGCCCTGCTGTTAGGCTGTGATCCGGCTTTTGGAATACTTGCTTCCCATATAGCCCGGCGATTCGCTGATATAAGGCTTAACTGCCGATTTGCTTCAAGCGGACAATCACTTACACATCTTGCAGCAGGTCAAACTCATATGGCGGCCACACATATGCATGATTCGGGGAAGAAACAAGCCAATGTTGTATTTGCAAAGAAAATTTTAGGGAAAAAATCTGCACATATAATAGCCTTTGCAAATTTTGAGGAAGGACTTATGATAGCAAAGGGGAATCCTCTTAAAATAAAAGACGTAACTGATCTTACTAAAAAATCTGTACGATTTGTCAACAGGGAGCCCGGAGCAGCCTTGCGGGCACTTATAGATGATCGTCTTGAAAAATTGAATATTACTGCTGATAAGATTGCAGGTTACAATATAATGGTATTAAGTCATGAAGAAGGAGCCCAAATGATAGTATACGGTATGGCAGATGCAGCACTGGGCTTAAGAGCAATTGCTTCGGCCTGGGGACTCGATTTTATCCCTATGGAAACAGTTCGCTGTGATATTGTAATTCCAGCTGACTTAATGGATCATCAAGCTATACGCACAATGCTTGATATCCTCCAAACCCGCACATTTCGTGATGAACTCGCTCAACTGCCTGGCTATGAAAATAAAGATACCGGAAAAACAATTGCTGTTATATAGAAAATACTGCAATTGATACTATGGGTTTGCTTGTACAAACATTAAATTCTTGATCTGAGCCAAGCAAGCAACGATCTGAATTCCCATGGCAATTCCGGTACCGCAGCTTGTTGCACCAAGCATCCCGTGGGTAAAAAGCCGGCCAGGAAATTTAACTCGCGTCGCCTTAATTGCTCAGTGGTGTGCCTTCCGGCCCGTCGGCTATAAAAATAGCCTCAGGCCCGGCGGCAGAAACAACAGCGTTTTTGGAGGTGGTTCATATCTATATTATATATTTCTTTTTATATCGCCTTTTTCCTTTAATTGATCAAGATGCTTTGCAACCTCATCTTGAATCTTCTCCTGCTTTAGCTTTTCTTCTATCCTTTCTTTAAGATGCGTTTCAAAGAAGTTTTTTATTTCTTCATCCGATACTTTAATTTTTTCAACAAACTCTTTATTTATATATTTTTGTATAGTCATTACTTGGTTCATCTGATTTTTAAGAGCAGGTTCAGTTAACTTAACTTTTGCCATCTCTTTTTTAAATTCTTTTTCATTTGGAAATTGCTCTTTGAATTTAGTGTACTGCTCTTCAACAGTTGAATTATCAACTTTAAATCCATTTTTCACACTTTCCTGATAAAGCAATTCACCATCAATCAGTTTTTCAAGAACTTTTTTCTTTATATCGGCAATACTCTTTTCATCAAGTTTTTCGCCTTTATTAGCATATTGTTGCTGAACACCGAAAAGCTCTCTGGCAAAATCTTCACTTTTTATTGTAACTCCATTTACTACAGCTACATCACCCTTTGGTATTTCCTTTATTTCGACTTTTTCAATTTTTTTGTTCGGATCAACAAGTTGTGTTTTTGCGGCTTTGACGGCTTTATCTTCTTTTTCAGCTTTAACCGGGGGTGCCGTTATTATAAAAGATATCATAATTAACATAACCCACAATAATCTCAAACTTTTTGAATGCATTAATCTCTCCTTATGTTATGGTTAATTAAAAATGTTTTAAACTTATTTAATATGCTAAAATATATTAACCGAAGTTAATTTCATGAGCTGCTATATGATTTGACTTTTAAGACCGGATTTAATCCATTATAAATTTTTTTACAAATATCACTTATATGTGTTGTTGTGCAAATATTTTTTTTAGGCATACAATATTTATGAATTTTTAGCAAAAGTTACCACTTCATTTCAATATTTAAGTACATTGCAGCTATAACATTCGAATTAACAATCGCTTAACATCTACGCTGATAAAAATGGGGGTTTTCAACTTTTTGAACTGTTATTTAATATTTGCTTGGAAAGCGAAACAAGGCATGTTAATAGAATCTATTTTTTCTTTCAGTTTGTAAATTATTTTAATTTGTATAAAAAATTTAGGAGGATTAAATGGTAAAAACTCTCATCTCATATTCTTCAAGGTCGGGAAATACCAAAAAAATGGCCGAATATATAGCAGAAGGTATTAAGTCAACTGTGGGGATGGAAGTTATATTAAAAAAAATTGCAGATACTGTGACAGATGATATGCTTAATGCCGATGTAATCATATTCGGCTGCCCCACTTATTTTGGAGTAATGACTGCCGAGGTTAAAGAACTGATGGATAAAAGCGTAAAATATTTTGGTAAGCTTACCGGAAAAATTGGAGGAGCTTTTACATCATCGGGCAATATCGCAGGCGGGAATGAAACAACAATATTAAGTATTCTCCAGGGTTTTCTCATCCATGGCATGATAATACAAGGTATGCAAAAAGGAAATCATTACGGACCTGTATCAATAGGTGCGCCGGATGAAACCGCCAGGGAAGAATGTATACGTTACGGAAAAATAATAGGCGACCTTAGCTTAAAGATATTAAAATGAATAATCCGAAAATCCCACATAAAGAGCTTGTAGCCGACTGGCATGCCCTTATGAGAACTTTTATAAGGCCTGAAGATGTAGCTGCAAAAACCACTCTTCTTAAATACATGGAGCAGATCCTTTTTGGACTTCATGATTTTTTAAATACGCATGTTGGTATAACGGAAGAAATCAGCTTAAAAGATTTATCGGAGCATTATAAAGATACACTTATCAGCGAAAACCCAGAAGAAAAACTTGCTGATATTATTGCAAATATCATTGAAAAAACCGCACCTAATGCCGTTAATGTCGCATCTCCGTTTTTTGTTGGCCACATGACTTCGGCAATACCCTTTTTCATGGTACATCTTAAAACAATCACAACCGCTTTAAATCAAAACGTAGTTAAGCTTGAAACTTCAAAAATCTTATCTATTATTGAAAAGCAGGTTTTAGCAAAGATACACAGAATTATATTTAGAGAAAGTGAAGATTTTTATTTAGAACATGTTCAAAATTCCCGCACCTCCCTGGGTTGTTTCACTGAAAACGGAACTCTGGCAAACCTGACTGCTTTGTGGATTGCAAGAAATACTCAGCTATGCCCGAAAGAAGGCTTTGAAGGAGTAGATCAAGAAGGGATATTCGCCGCATATAAAGCTTATGATATAGAAAAAAGCGTGATACTTGTATCCGAACTCGGTCATTTTTCGCTAAAAAAAGCCGGGGGCCTGCTTGGAATAGGAAACAAAAACATTATCTCTATAAGTGTAGACATCGACAATCGAATCGATATTATTAAGCTTAAAGAAAAAATCAATGAAATAAAAAAATCCGGACGCAAAACAAAAATTCTTGCGATAGTTGGCATTGCAGGTACTACCGAAACCGGCACCATAGACCCATTACGGCAACTCGGAGAAATTTGCTCTGAAAATAATATTCATTTCCATGTTGATGCTGCATGGGGAGGCCCTGTCCTTTTATCTGAAAAATATAAACATCTGCTTGATGGAATTGAGCTTGCCGATTCGGTGACAATCGACGGACATAAGCAATTTTACATGCCGATGAGTTCAGGCATGGTTTATTTCAAAGATCCATGCTTAATGGATTCAATAAGTTATCATGCGAATTATGTTAACAGACGCGGTTCGGTTGATCTTGGTATTAAAGCTCTTTCCGGCTCAAGAGAAGCAAACTCTCTTGTTCTTGACAGCGCTCTTAAAATAATGGGCAGTAAAGGTTATGCCCTTTTAATTGAACATGGCATAGAAACAGCAAAAAGTTTTGCTGATGAAATTAATAAACGGCCTGATTTTGAACTGATAACACCACCTTGGTTAAACATTTTAACATACAGGATTTTTCCTGAAGAATTAAGGATACAATGGGACGAATCGGAAGATGTTCAAAGAAAAATAAATGAAAAACTAAATGAAATAAACATCATGATACAAAGGTTTCAAAGGGAAGCCGGAAATAGTTTTGTATCAAGAACCACTTTTAAAACCTATAAAGGACGTTGTGAAAATATTGTAGTACTACGCTGCGTCATAATGAATCCAATGACAAATATGAATATTCTTCGCGAAATACTTGATGAACAGGAAAATATTTACAAAAATAATATTCATATATAACATTGATGTACAAAAAGAATAGTATAGTTTTTATACCCTTCCATAATCATCTTCAGTTCTTTCGATGTCATGCTCGCTAAAGCTTTCTCCGGTTTGTATTTCAATAAACACAAGGTTTTCTTCGCCCTGATTACTTATCCTGTGCCAGTGTTCCACAGGCAAATCTATAGCCTGACCGGCAGATAACGCATAGCCGATATTGTTTTTAGTAACATCGGCATAACCCTGTATAATATACCAGTGTTCCGAGCGATGAAAGTGGCGTTGATAGCTTAAACGCTGGCCGGGATAAACTACTATTCGTTTAACCTTGTGATCCGGCATATCAGATAATATTTGATAATAACCCCAAGGTCTATGGCTTTTTGGCGTTTTACGCCATGAATCAAGATTAAGCATGATATATTCTCTATAGATTTATTTTTTAATTAAACAAACATTATGGACTCGTAAAAAGCTGCCGTGTTTGATTGTTTATCGCTACATAATTAATAAACAATTGGAAAGGATAAGTCAATAATGATGACCTTGTAAAAAGCCCATCAACAGGCACTTTTGCTGCATTGGCAATTTCCGGTTAATTGAGCCTCAATAAATTAGGGGTTTAATGATCATTTCGGCAGGGCTCTCAAAAGAATGTGAATATCGATTCTTAAAAGTCCTTACGGGTCGAAAATTTATTTGTGCTTTTGGGTTATGAAACAATACGGATCGCAATCATTATTGATATCTTTATCTAATCCGTAGCTGACAGCCGGACATCCCCCGCAGACAGGGCGAATAGAGCAATTGCTGCACGATTTTGATCCGGCCCTATACTTTCGTGCGGAAAGACTGTCGTAAATATCGCTTAACTTTTCCTTGTAAATGTTGCCGATAAGTGACGGCATTTTCCGACAGGCATGCACCTCGCCATCTGGCAACAAGGCTACAAAGTTAAAAGCGGCGCCACAGCCATGGCCTGCACAGCCACCAGCAAGTGGAAGTCCCTGCTGCCAGCGCATAATATTAAACAGATTGTCTTTATATCCCATGCATGGATTTAATTTGGCAGCATCCATATACCGGGCAAGAAAATCCTGAAATTTGGATGGGGGTACGGGTGTGAGTTCAGCCCCCCGGCCAACTGTAGCTATCCTGTTGAAGGTAAATAATTCTGTTAGCCCCTGCAAATGATCAGCTAGCTCAATTACCTGATCCATATTATCATTTGTAAGAGTTAGCATCACCATACGGTAAATATCTTTTTCGCCAAGCAGCTTCAGAAAATCAAAAGCACGGTCAAAGTGGCCGTACCCCCGGATGTAATCGTTATGATCTTTTAATCCTTCAAGACTAACCTGATAGAATTCCGGTTTTTGTATCTCAAGCATTTTATCTATATATTTGCCGGGCATGGGATTACCGAGAATTGCAGTCATAAAACCCCGATCAGCAGCTTCACTGTAAAGCCGGTTAAAGTGCGGGTATAGTAAAGGGTTGCCGCCTGAAAATGATACCTGGCCAAAGACATGATGCTCTTGGCAAAAATCGTAAAGATCGTCAAGCACATAAAGCCCCTGTTCAAGTGTCATAATTTCACGGTCACTGCGATCATAACAGTGGCGGCAATTCAAGTCACAGGTCTGAGTAATGTGCCACTGCAAAGTAAAGGTTTTTGATGAGAAATATCCGGAATCTTTTACTTCACCTACCGGAAAATCGTCACTCCTTTTGATATGTGTGGCCGGGGCAATGATCAGGCCGCTTTGCTCTGCCAAATGAAGAATATTATCGATTGTTCCTACCGTAACATTTCCTTCTGTAGCTGCCTGTCTCGGGTCTATATTTTCGGAAACAATTTTCAGTGCCAACAAATCCTTCGCTTTGGCCTTTCGCACTTTTACATTATTAAAGCCGGGTTTTATCAAAACAAGAAGATATTCTTCACCAGGTTCAGGTATAATAGAAGAATCGGAAAAAAGTTCGGGCAGATTTTTCCATTTTACCTGCAAAAGTTCAAGCGCAGGGTTAACTAAGTGGTCTGTAACATTTTCAGGTAAGGCCCGGGAAGATGTAAGCAAATGATTCTTTGATTCCTCTATTTTTGCAAGATCCAATAGATAAGGGTATTTATTAAACAATGCCGGGTGTTCTTCCAATACTTCCGACAATACCGCGTTTTCCTCACATAAGCTTGCAATATCCGGCAGAAGTTTTAGACATACCGGATATCGATTTTGCAGGTCTGTTTTTATGCTGGTTTTAGACATATGAACTCATCTGATTTAAAAATACAAAGAGCCGGCAGCTTCAAGCCGCTGGCTCTTGATTTGTTTATGTTATCTGAATTTGTTTCATGCATCCAGCATGATTATTTGCTTCCACCTCACCCACTGCATCCGGATGGTTTTTTAACTTCCTTTACTTCTTTTTCCTTTACATCACTTTTTTGGGATTTAGAAGTATCGCTTTCTTCCTCCGTTTGCTCTTCTTTCATCTGTTCATCCATTTGCTGTTGATCTTCGGCGCTAACTGCGTCTTTTTTTGAGCCGCCTCAGCCGCTGCATCCTGTTTTTTTACCATGTTGTTCGGTGCTACCTGCACCAGGATCAGCACCTCACCCACTGCTTGCATGGGCTCCCGGAAGCGAAATTCCGCCCATGCCGATCAAGCTGGCAATACCTAAACTTGCAAGTAATTTTTTCAGTTCTTTTTTTTCCATTACTGCCTCCTTTTTAATTAAAGGAAAACAAAACCTAAACCATTATTGAAGTTATCAATCCATATGGATTTTGCTATAGAAATATTCTATTTTATATTTTTTGTTTGTCAACACAATAATAATATATACTGTATTTACATATAGTTATAGCTTTATGGATTACAGCGAGAACGAGCATAAAAAATATAAAGTACTCGATTTATGCAATTGAAATAATTTAATAGCGAATATTGTATATTAGGTATATGGTTGACAGAAAGAATCGGCTTTTCTATTATTATCCATAATAAAAATGAGACATGATATAACCTCTGGCGCTGAAATCATTTGAAGGGTGTTATGCTATGCTATGATATCAAATTCTATCCTGAACATTAAGGAGGAATCATGAAAACAAATAATTTGAATACTGCCGATAAGTCGCGGGGATTAACCCGTCGAAAATTTATATGGATGTCTTCTCTGACATTAGCCGGAATAGTAACGGGATGTGCGATAAACCCTGTTACGGGACAAAATCAGTTTATGCTTGTTTCCGAAGATTCTGAAATTCAAATAGACCAGAAAAATTCTCCCCAGCAGTTTTCCACAGACTACGGAACAATTCAGGACAATGCTTTAAATAACTATATAAACCAAACAGGCAAAAAAATTGCTACCGTAACTCACAGACCCAATATGCCATATAATTTTCGCTGCGTTAATGCTTCATATGTTAATGCCTATGCTTTTCCAGGTGGAAGTATTGCCGTAACAAGAGGAATTCTTGTAAATCTTGATAACGAAGCTCAGCTTGCTGCTTTGCTCGGACACGAACTTGGTCATGTAAATGCACGACATACCGCAGAGCAGATGTCAAAAGGTATGCTGACTTCTGTAGTTGCCGGAGGTATTGCGGCATACGCCGGATCGAAAAGCGAATCATATGGCAAGATTGCACAAAGTCTTGGGATGTTAGGATCGGGGATGCTTCTTGCTTCTTACAGCAGAGATAATGAGCGTGAAGCTGATGCGCTTGGAATGGAGTATATGGTTAAGGCCGGTTACAGTCCGGATGGCTTTATCGGTCTCATGGATATGCTGAAAAGCACGTCCAAACATACTCCCGATGCAACAGAACTGATGTTTTCTACTCATCCTATGAGTGAGGAAAGATATGATACAGCGCTTCAAAAAGTTAACACCACTTACAAAGATTACCGGAATCAGCCGTTTTATAGAGAACGTTACATGGATAATACTGCTAAGCTCAGAGCTATTAAACCTGCGATAGAAGAGATGCAACAAGGCGATTTGGAAATGGGGAAACAAAATTATCAGACAGCAGAAAATCATTTTAAAAAAGCACTATCGCTTGCTCCCGGTGATTATACCGCTCTGGTTATGATATCAAAATGCCTTTTGGTGCAGGATAAGTTTAACGAAGCATCAAAATATTCGGAAACTGCTAAAAACGTATACCCTCAGGAAGCCCAGGCTGTTTATATCTCCGGATTTGCAAAGATGAAGAAAAAAGACTTTGAATCTGCTTATCAGGAATTCAGTAATTATGAAAATACTCTATCGGGAAATCCCAATACAATATTTTACAAAGGTTTTTGTTTAGAGAGTATGAATAAGCAAAAAGAATCGGCATCCGAATATAACAGATATCTTCAGATGGAAAAAAGCGGCGACAACGCTACTTATGCTTACAAGCGACTTGTTGAATGGAAATATATAAAACCATCCAACTGATATCTTGCCGCTTACTAATATAATCAGTTAATCAAACTAAAGACATTTGCTTATGCACCCAATCGATATACCGGAAGAACTACTGCCAGATTTAAACAGCAGACTGGATTCCTTTCAAAATATATTTCATCAAACAGGGATTGATATCAAGAAAGATCCGGAAACATATTTTGAGCTTAAGCTGATTTTTGCTTTAAGTGATTTTGTAGCAAAAGCCTGTACAAGAACCCCAGATATACTAGTGGACCTTTTGGGTACCGGGGATCTTAATAGATCCTATAATGGGGAAGAATATGCAAAAAAATTACTCAACCTTTTATCGGATACAAAAAGTGACCCCGATATAGGAAGTATTTTAAATAAATATCGTTGTCGTGAAATGGTGCGGATTGCCTGGCGTGATCTATCGGGGGCAGCCGGCTTTTCTGAAACAGTTAAGGATCTATCTAACTTTGCAGATTCATGTATTGATGCCGCACTATCTCGTCTTTATGAAAATATGAAGTCAGAATTCGGAACACCCTTAAATTTGAAAGGCCAGCCACAAAGACTTGTTGTTATCGCCATGGGCAAACTCGGAGGCTATGAACTTAATTTTTCATCAGATGTCGACCTTGTATTTGCTTATCCGGAAAGAGGAGAAACAAAAGGCGGGGAAAAAACAATAAGCAATGAAGAATTCTTTGTCCGGCTTTGTCGCCGTCTTATAACTATTATAGGAGCAACTGGCTCTGAAGGTATGGTTTTCCGGGTAGATTTACGTCTTCGCCCTTATGGAGAAAATGGGCCGATTGTAATGGATTTTGACAGCATGGAAGATTATTACCAGGAACAGGGCCGAGACTGGGAGCGATATGCGCTGATAAAAGCAAGGATAGTTGCAGGCAACAAAGCTGCCGGAGAAAAACTTTTAGAAATGCTCAAACCCTTTGTTTACCGTAGGTATCTTGATTTTGGAGCTATTGATTCTTTAAGAGATATGAAGAAAAAAATAGATCTTCAGGTCAAGCAAAAAGAAATGAAAGATAATATCAAGCTGGGACCGGGGGGGATAAGAGAGATAGAATTTTTTGCCCAGATCTTTCAGCTTATACGCGGAGGGGTAATTCCTGTTCTTCAGGAACGGAAAGTAATAAAAGTATTAAAAATCCTTTCCGAAAAAAATTATATTCCGGAAGATACCCGTATTGAACTTGAACATGCCTATTTTTTTCTGCGAATGGTAGAAAATCATTTGCAGGAATTTACCGATAATCAGACACACAATTTACCGGCAGATCCGGTATCTAAAATTCGTATGGCCGCTTCCATGGGCTTTCCGGACCGGAAGGCCTTTCATACAGAGCTCGACCGGCACAGAAAAAATGTACAACACCATTTCAGCAGTCTTCTTGATACCGGAGAAAGTGATGCTGTTAATGATGAAGATAATATCGAAAAGAAATTATTTGATGTCTGGCAATTTCCGGACAGAAAAGAACATAATATCAATATTCTCACATCAGCCGGTTACAAAAGACCTGAGGAAGTAATTAATCTGCTTGTTCATTTTCAAAACGATAAATCCACTCGGACTCTTAGCGGCACCGGGAGGCAAAAGCTTGACAAATTACTGCCTTTAATCCTTAAAGAAACAGGCATGTCCGATGAACCCTTTGTTGCGTTAAACCGTATTGTAGATCTTCTTAAAGCAATTGAAAAACGCACATGCTATTTGTCTCTTTTATTAGAAAGCCAGATTGCAATGAAACATCTTGTAAAACTGGCTAAATCAAGCTCGTGGATTGTCTCATTTCTGGCCCAGCATCCGGTACTTTTAGATGAACTTCTTGATCCAAGAACTCTTTATGTGCTTCCTCAAAAAGAAGAGCTCAAATTAGAAATCAAAAAACGGCTCGAAATGATTTCTTCTGAGGATCTTGAGTATCAAATTGAACAGCTTTGTATATTTAAACAGGTAAATACTCTTCGTGTTGCTGCTGCAGATGTAACCGCCGGTCTTCCTCTCATGAAGGTTAGCGATCATCTTTCATATATTGCGGAAGTAATAATAGATAGGGTGCTTAAACTTTCATGGAACCATCTTGCTCAAAAACATGGAGAACCGGATTGTTTCCTAAACCGGAATAAACCTGAAAAAGGTTTTACGGTTATAGCATACGGAAAGCTTGGCGGTCTTGAACTGGCTTACAGTTCCGACCTTGATCTTGTTTTTCTTCATTCAGGTATTGATGGCCGGACATCAGGCGGCCCAAAGCCCATTGAAAATTCGCAGTTCTTTGCAAGGCTCGGGCAAAGAATAGTACACATACTGACTTCCTATACACGCGCAGGTATGCTTTATGAAGCCGACATGAGACTTAGGCCAAGCGGAGGGGCAGGACTTCTTGTAAGCAATATTGAAGGGTTCAGAGAATATATGCTTAACGAGGCCTGGACATGGGAGCATCAGGCAATTGTGAGAGCCAGGCCTGTAGGTGGAGATAACAGCCTTGCAGCAAGATTTCAGCAAATCCGTCAGGAAGTACTATCACGCCCAAGAGATAAAGAAAAGCTCATGAAAGAAGTAATTGAAATGCGTGAGCGAATGAGAAAGGAACATTTAAAAGTTGAAGAGGGTATGTTTGATTTGAAGCAGGATACGGGAGGTATTGTAGATATTGAGTTTCTGGTTCAATATCTGGTTTTATTAAAATCGAGTGAATTTATCGAGCTTACAAAATGGACCGACAATGTGAGAATTCTTCAAACGCTATCAGAGGCGAAAATAATCGATGAGAACACTGCTCACTTTTTAAAAGAAGCCTATCTTACATACAGATTGACATCTCACAGGCTTGGCCTCCAGGAAAAGGCTGCAAAAGTAAAAGAAAGCCATTTTAGTGATATAAGGGAGCAAGTAAAAAAAATCTGGGACTCTTTAATAGAGTTCGGAGATCAGTGCTGAACTCCTTTGCCGAATAAAACATTTATTACGGTTTTTGCTAATATCTTAAAATCAAACATAAAAGATCGGTTTTGCAGGTAGTAATAATCAAAGTCCACTTTTACAGGAATCGGAAGATCGTCCCTGCCGTTTATCTGCGCCCAACCCGTAATGCCGGGTATAAGCGTATGAATACCTTTTGATGTTCTAAGCTCAACCAGATCATCCTGGTTAAACAAAGCAGGTCTTGGCCCTACAAAACTCATATCCCCTTTAAGCACACTAAATATCTGAGGGAGTTCATCCAGACTCGTTCTTCTTAGCCATCTGCCCGTTGATGTTACATATTTCTCAGGATTTGATAGAAGATGAGTTGCAACAGCAGGAGTATTTACTTCCATAGTGCGAAACTTTGGCATTTTAAATATAGTATTGTTAATGCCTACTCTGTCGGACCAATAAAGTGCGGGTCCCCTCGAGCTTTTTTTAATGAATAAAGCTATTGTCAACATAGGCAAAAAGAAAACAAATACTAGTAATAAAGAAATTATCAAATCAAATATTCGCTTCATAATAAAGGAGCAAGATTTAAGGTGTGAGGAAAAGATAGTTCATGAGTTGGTAAGCTATCTTGTTTTATACCATTCTGCTGTTTCTTTAAGCCCTTGTTCTAAGGTAAATGGGGGCTTCCAATTTAATTCTTTTCTGATTTTTGATGAATCAACGTAAAGAGAACCCACCAGTCTTTCTATAGCAGAAGCTTTTCCGGTTAACAAGCCCCCAATCCGCAACATCAATAAAGGCATCCAAAACAATCTTGCAGGCTTATCAAGTGATTTCGCAATTTGCCTGATAAGCTCGGGGGTAGATATATCTTCTCCATCGCTTACAAGATATGTCTTTTGCCCTGCTTCGTTATCTGTCATACATTTTATCATAATATCAATAAGATTGCTTATAAATATCATACTGCGTCTGTTTTTTATACCGGCAAACGGAAGCGGAATCCCCATATCAGTTGTTTTTATTAATCTTAAAAAATTTGCCCCCACCTCCGGGCCATAAATCAATGGTGCTCTGATGATTACTACTTTCATACCGGTTTCATCAGCAATTAATTTTAATTTTTCTTCCGCTTCCCACTTACTTAGACCATATGGATCTTGGGGCTCAGGAATATCCTCTTCGTTATAAGGAGTTAATTTCCCTTCTCCATTTACCTTTATTGTACTTATAAAAATAAAAAGCCGGGCACCAGATAAAGCTGCACAGCGTGCAAGCCTCTCAGTTCCGGCTGTATTTACAATACGATATTCAGAAAGAGGATCGGACGACAAATCCTCCATTACATGGACACGGCCAGCAAGATGTATTACTGTTTCAACATTTGCTAAGGCTTTTACCCAGTCTGTCTCAGGCCCTATTGAACCTGTTTCTATTATCTCAACTTCTCTGGAAAGGCTTTGGATATTGTTTCGTAACCGGACGGATGCACGAACATCCCATCCTTTAATAAGCATCTGAGCACAAAGCGCTCTTCCGACAAAACCGTTTGCTCCGGTAACAAGTACAAGTGGCAATATATATAACCTCCGGCATCAACTCAGGGCTTATTCCAAATAACGTAATTTTAGAAAATTTACTTTTTCAAATTCGTATCGTTATAGCGGCTGTTAAAATTTGAGCTACTGATACGTTAAACAATAAAAGCTAAAATAATTAAATGCTAATTTACTTGATAAAATGATCTAAGATTTGTTCTGCGGCCCTTGAAACAGAAAATGTATTCTCCAGAAGAGTACGTGCGTTATTACCTAATTTACGACGCAAATTGTCATCTGTTAATAACCTTCTTGCATTATATGCGAGTTTGTCATCTTCTCCGTTGATACATACCAGCCCTGCTTGTTTATCTTCCAAAATATCTCTTAAATCATTACCCGGATTTATGCTGGCCAATATCGGCATTGAATGATACATATACCCTAGCAGTTTACCCGGAAAATTTTGTGTTCTCAAGCCGTAATCCAGTGAGATCAATCCCACATCAAATTCAGACAGCATGGATAGATATTCTTGCTGCCCTAAGGCGTCGTGTATAGCAATATTTCTTAACCCATTTGATAAAATATGAGCTCTTAATCGGGACACTTCACTTCCGTTACCCACGAGCAAGAAATAGGCAGATGCCTCACCCCATAAATTTTCAGCAAGGCGGATAATATTGTCCATGTCCTGGGCCTCACCAATGTTGCCGCCATAAATAAAAACTACTTTGCCCTGTAACCCCAACCGCTCTCGGTATGCTTTAGCATGGATATTCTCTTCCGACAGAGCTGCCCAATTATAAAGCACCTCTATATGATTTTTTTTATCAAGGCCATTCTCTTCAAAATATTGAAGGTTAGCCGGTGATTGAACGCCAATGATATCTGCCGCTTCATAATTCTGCCGTTCTTTTAACTTGAAATATTTGTAAGCCAACCCTCGCCGCAATACACCAGCATCCACGGCCCATTGTGGAAAAATGTCACGCAGGACCAAATAAGATGGACAATTGAAATACTTTTTCAATTTCTTAACAAGTAATCCAAAGAAAATCGTAGGCGAGTAGTAAATAATAAAATCACAAGGATTTTCCTTAAAGAAGCTTTGACCTTTTGCCCAAAGCAGATCTGAAAGCCTGGCTTCATTGAAGCCACGTATAATTCTGGAAGCTGTTTTAATTTTTCCTGTACGTACCCGTAAAACTTTTACGCCGTTTTCACAGGTTACTTCGGTTTCTGAAAGGATACTTTCATCAGGAGCAACGACAACAGGTTTATGACCCAACCGCAGGAATTCAACAGCGAGGTCATGAATAAGCTTTGCACTCGACATGGTACTGGGAAGATAGTAAACCACAAGAAGTAAAATACGCATTGAGATAATTCTAATATGATCTTAAATTTATAGATATATATTCTTGGGATGGTTATTTGAACCAGACTGTTCGATTTACATAATCGGTATAACTCATTATGATTCGAAGAACTTTCAGGGAAACATTTTCCGTATCATAATCGGAAACAATTTTAAAAGGATGCCCTCCTTTGGAATATTGCGAAATGACGACATCAATCGATTCCAAAACCCTGTTAACTGTAAGGCCGCACATGATCAAGGTACCTTCGTCCATTCCTTCAGGCCTTTCATGCGCCTGACGGATCGTTACGGCAGGAAAGCTCAAAATGGAAGATTCCTCCGTAATTGTGCCGCTGTCAGAAATAACACAGCGGGCATGTATCTGGAGCTTCACGTAATCTAAAAAGCCAAGAGGTTTTAGAAAGCGTATACGATGATCCAATTCTCCCATGCAAAGACTTTCGATGCGATTTTTCGTGCGTGGATGGGTAGAAACGATAACCGGTAAATCATATTTCTGTGCTATAGCCTCCAAAGAAGCTATCATATCAGAAAAATTAATATCACTGTCGATATTTTCTTCCCGGTGGGCGCTGACGACAAAGTAATTCCCCGCTTCCAACCGCAGCCGATCCAGAATATCCGATGCTTCGATCTGAAGTCTGTAATAGGCAAGCACCTCTTTCATCGGGGAACCGGTTTTAATTACCATCTCCGGCTTAAGTCCTTCCGCCAGCAGATAACGGCGTGCATGTTCCGTATAAGTCAGATTTATATCGCTGATGTGATCGATGATTTTTCGATTGATCTCTTCCGGCACTCGCTGATCAAAACACCGGTTCCCAGCTTCCATATGGAAAATAGGAATCTTGCGCCGCTTTGCCGCAATGGCGGAAAGACAACTGTTCGTATCACCCAGCAGAAGAAAGGCATCCGGGCTTTCCTTTGCTAATAAATCATCCGTTCGAGCAATAACATTGCCTATGGTTTGAGCTGTTGTATCACCCGCTGCATTTAAAAAATAGTCAGGTTTTCTAATTCCAAGCTGCTTGAAAAAAATTTCATTTAACTCAAAATCATAGTTTTGCCCGGAGTGAACAAGAACATGGCTAACATGTTTATCAAGTTCACAAATGACCCTGCAAAGCTTTATGATTTCAGGTCGGGTGCCAACAAGAGTAAGAACTTTCATAATTTATAGCTTTCTCGGGGAGATGGGAATTTTTATATAAGTTTCAACCACGGACATATTTGATATTATTTCACCGTAATAATTCTGTTTTGCTAAAACTGTTTCCATCACTTACTATTAGGTTGTGTTTTATTAATAATTCCTTTGTTCCTTCTAAATCAAGAATTGTATCTGCGGAACTAAACTCTTTCGAAAGAGTATTTGGAATATCAGCACCGTTTTCCCGTAATTCCGGAAGCATTGGCAGTATTGCAAAATATTCCCCACGTTTTACACAATGATTAGCTTCTTCTTCCGAAACCATTATTTCGTGCATTTTTTCACCCGGCCTGATGCCGGTAATTTTTATTTCTATATTTTGTTTTCCTATCAAGGCTTTGGCAATATCAATTACTTTAGAAGAAGGAGCATTGGGGACATAAGTCTCCCCGCGTTTAGCCTCCGCAATAGCTGCAAAGACTGTATCAACCGCCTGATTGAGACTGATTAAAAATCGGGTCATTTCAGGTACGGTCACTGTTACTGGACCGCCATTTTTTATTTGATCGTGAAAAAGCGGGATAACCGAACCCCGTGAAGCAAGAACATTACCATATCTTACACAGATAAAACGAGTCTCGGGATTTAGAATGTTTGCGGCAATAACTATCCTTTCCTGAATTGATTTTGTCATACCCATCACATTTACAGGCTTACAGGCTTTATCAGTGCTTATAGCAATAACGGTTTCAACCTGGTATCTGTTTTCTTCTATCGCTCTTACAATATTGGCTACGCCTAAGCAATTGGTCAAAACAGCCTGATAAGGGAAATATTCGCATACCGGCACCTGCTTTAATGCAGCAGCATTTACTACTATATTTGCATCTTTCACTGCTGCACAAACATCAGCATAGTTTCGAATATCACCTATCCTAAACTCTAGCACATTTAAAAAGTTTCGGTATATTACCTCATCTGTGGCCACCAGTTTATGCTGATAACTCATCCGCATATCATGCTGCTTGGCTTCATCACGTGAAAAGACAATCACCTTTTTGGGTGTCCCCATCTCACCGCTTAGAATACGATTCACCACGGTTTTTCCCAGGGATCCTGTGCCCCCGGTAATCACAACTGTTTTATTTTCAAATATTGGCATTTTTCTCTCTGGCTGCTTTATTTTAAAGACTTTCCCTCATATCCAAAGTCAACATAGTGCTGATACATACTGTCAACAAGTTCCGCCCACGAGGGCGGATTGTAACCGGTTGCCTTTTGAAAAACAGATGAATTAATTGAACGGTCAAGAACAAAATCATCAAAAGGCTCTATCTCTATTTTCTTTCCATACCTTTCCATCACCAAGCGGAGCAGATCGTACTTTGATATAGATTCGGACGATACCTGATACAAGCCGGACAAATCAGAATTAGTGAGGACATATTCTGAAATAATCCGTGCCAATTCCACTGTAGGAAAGCCCGAATAAATCGCTCGGGTAAATCCCCGCATCTTTCCTTCCTGGGCCAGAAACCACTCAATCAGTCCAAATTTTCCCTTCAGCTCATGTCCGATGATGGATGTCCGCAAAGTAACACAATGCGGATAGGTGACCTCACCTAAAAATTTAGACCTTCCATAAAGATCTTTCGCATCCGACGGATCATCTTCTTTGTAATCGCCCTTCATTCCGTCAAATACGCAATCGGTGCTTATATGAATCAAT
Source organism: Pseudomonadota bacterium (assembly GCA_043825875.1). Taxonomy (GTDB): domain Bacteria; phylum Desulfobacterota; class Desulfobacteria; order Desulfobacterales; family RPRI01; genus RPRI01. Next base: position 33,115 of record JBDRRF010000103.1, read on the forward strand.
TTGGCGCCTGTTGTACTGCATATCTGTGCTACTCTGTGAGGAAGTAATGAATTGATTTTAATCGCGGACAGCGGATCGTGGGCTATTGGCAATTGTTTAATTAATCCAATACAATTGATAACAATATCCGGCTGAATGGATGCAAGGGCATGAATCACTGTATCAAAATTATCAGCATCAACATCTGCTCTGATTTTCTGTCGGAATTCCGGTGAAAACCATTTGTCAAGATTCGACGAAGTCCGTGCTGTTGCATAAACATCCAAATCGGAGCTCAATGAAAGCCGGGTAAACAATACGTGCCCCAGCATACCTGTACAACCTATAATCAATATTTTTTTTAGAATGTTAAAAAATCTCCCTTAATTTTCTTTAATATTACAATATTCCACAAAGTTGTAATATTACGAATTCTGAATGATGTTTGCGCTCGGCTAAAACATCCACAACATGATATGATATCAATTCTTGTGTCATCTTTTTATCAACTTGAGGAAGTGCACAGGCAAGTTTGATATCTGTACCTATAAATAAATAACAATTTACAGTATGTGGTACTTCTCTTTAATGAGCGCATCTTTCTCTGCTCTGTTCGGATAATTTATGAGAACTGCCTTATAAACGCCTTTAAACACAAATAAACTACCGGCTGCAGCACCGATTATTCCATACTTGGCGATCAACTTCCCAATATCATCAAGCGAACCGGCACCACCGAGAACTGTCAGCGGTACGGTTATTGAATTTCTGATTCTGTCAATCAGCGTGATGTCGTAACCTTTCATATTACCGTCATTATCAATAGAATTAACTACTACTTCGCCGACACCGAGATCTTCGAGCCGTCTAGCAAAATCGATAGGGCATTTACCGGTATTCTTTTTTCCATTATGAATCCTGACTTCATATTTACTGCTAAGCATTTTTTTTTTGACATCGATAACCGCAACCACACTCTGGCTACCGACGGCATCAGCTATTTGGGGAATCAATTCGGGATTATCGACTACGGCAGAACTCAGAGCCACCTTTTCCACACCAAGGCTGATTATTCTTTGTGCCTGATGCACTGTTTTAATGCCTCCACCATAGCAAAAAGGCATACGGCATTCAGCCGCTAGATTTTCAATCATCTTAAAGTCTGGTTCATTCCCGTTGGCAGCGGCATCTATATCCAGTACAATCAGCTCATCTACTTCCTTCTCGTTAAAAATCCGCACAGCGTTAATGGGATCGCCAAGATATTTGCCATCCTTGAAATTGATGGTTTTTACAAGCCCTTTATTTTTTACCAGTAGGCACGGAATGATTCTAGGACGTAACATATTTATATTTCAGAAAAATTTTTAAGAAGCTGAATGCCCCATTGATGGCTTTTTTCCGGATGGAACTGAACACCGAAAATATTACCGGAATGAACTGCCGAAGCAAACAGCCCGCCATAGTCGGTAACCGCAAGCATATCTTCATTTTTCCGGCAATGGAAATAATATGAATGTAAAAAATAAAAACGGCTGTCCGCTCCAAGGTCTTTTAATAAAGAGTTCTGTATAAGCGGTCGGATATTGTTCCAGCCCATATGAGGAAGATGCGTGGCCGAAGTTAATTTTGAAGAGTCAAATTTCTTTACCTCACCATCAATCCAACCCAAACCGGGCATTTTCCCTTCCTCGCTGGAATGAGCCATAATCTGCATTCCTACGCAAACACCTAACACCGGCAAATGCCTCTTAAGCGCAATGTCATCAAGAGGTTGCCGCATATCCGATTTGTCCAACAGACGCATCGCACTATCAAAGGCTCCGACACCCGGAAGAATTATTTTAGTAACCGGCTTTAAATCAACTGCTTTTGCCACTATTACAAACTTGATGCCCAATCTATTGTAGATATTGGCAAACGCTTTGATATTTCCCAGACCATAATTAATTATGCCAATCATCGAATAACTCTTTTTTCCACACCCAGCAGTCTCATTATTGTTGTACCCAAATTTATGAGAAATAATTTATTTTTGTAATCACGAAAAGACTTATTTTCCCCGTTAAAAAGCTCCTGCAATTGATCTTCGGTCAAGTCCAGTTTTTTGGCTACATATTCAAAATCGTCTCTCATTTCCTGTTCACTTATTTCCGGCTTTGCTACTCGTGCCAATGCTTCTTCGCGGGTCATCTGCTTAGTTAGAACTAAGCTGGAAAGATGAGCTTTGCGTCTTTCATAACCAAACTTTTGCGGAAGCCAGTAGCATTCTACAAATCTTGTGAAACGTGACTCATGATGCTTCTGTGCGTATTTTTGCCAACCGAAACGCTCTGTCAGCAAACGAATGACATCTTCTTTAATGTAAGGAACATAATCCAGCGGCCTTATTATTTGAAGGCCTTTGATGTATCTATAATAAAGCTTATACTTAAGAATATCTGCCGTGGGAAAAGTCTTTAAGGGAATCATGCCGAAGCGGTGATGAATATCTTTCACAAAACGCATATCCGTCTGATAGTATGCCCCCCATTCCAGCGGTTCCCGGACACATTCCGTGGAAAAGTTTCCACCTGTCAGAATATATTTATATTTATTCTTAGCAGCAAAGTTGTAAAGAGCTGAAAAAAAACATAAATCCTGCGGCGTATCAACATTGGCCACTTGTGCTTTGAAAAAAGACAACTGCAAATCTTTCATCTCAGACCAATCGACAACTTCTGTATAAAGGTCCAGCCCTAATCCATCAACAAGTCTGTGAATGTTATTCGCGGATATCTCCGAATTCCATCCGCCGTCAACATGGAATAACAGTGGATTTAATCCCAATTTTTCTTTTGCAATGTACGCAACATAGGAACTGTCCACACCGCCGCTGATTCCAACAAGACAATCATGGGGGAGGCCTTGACTATCGCTTTTAATTTTCTCGACAACAGACGCAAGATACTTTTCCCCTCGTTCATCCGTATGCCAATTGGGAAGAATATTTTCGTAGTAATTGCGACAATAGTCACACCAACCACGTTCATCAAAGGTAATATCAGGATCAGTAGTATCCATTATGCAATTAGAACATATTTGATAATTTTTCTGACTCATTTCTTTACTTCTCAAAACCTATCTTAAGTAGGTAGATTTAATGCTGCAGATGCTTTTTAAAAAGTTGACGATTTGTTTCAAGAATTCTCGGATCAAGCAAGCGTTCAACGATTTTAGTTTTAATTTCCGACCTCTTTATGAGACGGTCATCATGGTTCAACAAAGCCAGCTTCTCAATGACATTAACAAAAGAATCTTGCTGTGTTAAATCAATATCCCAACCAAGTCCATCATCCTGAAGGTTGCGCCATGGTGTTTCGGTGCTTATCAAAACCGGAGTACCGGCAGTTAAACATTCTGCAATAACATGTCCATAGGCTTCTCCGCCGGTAGGAAACAAAAACAGATCATAACTGCCGAATATTTTTACTACTTCATTTGAGTCGACACGACCCAGATAATTAACAGCCACATTTGCCGGTAATTGGCTGATTAATGCCTGACATTCGTTCCAATAAACTGTATTTTCGGCAGGACCATAAATATCAAAAATAACCTTGGTATTAACCTTTTTCAATACTTCCAAAGCGTAGTCCAGATTTTTTTCCCGCGATATTCGGGATAAAAAGACGATTCTCAAACTATTGCCATCAGTTTGACATAAATTTACATCTTGTGAAATGTTTTTAATAGGTAGATCTTCCGTTATATGAATCTCGTCAATTTTTATTTTCATGACCTTAACAATATCCGCCATTTCAAACTCACTGGATGCACGCCAGGTCACATTATTATAAAGCCCAATAAGTCTTGCAAATTGAATAAAAACAAACTTTTTTAGGTATTTTTGCTTTAATGAAGCCCAGCCAAACTCACCCCAAGGCGCAACAATAAAAGGTTTAAACATTTTTTTATGAAGCTTCCTGTTCAACAACACCTTGATTGTGAAGAGGTCAAAAAAACTATTGAGGTACAACACATCATGAGGCGTATTTGTTATTAAACTGTATATATCTTTTAGCGTGTTGGACTGAGAAGATAAATAATAAACTTGGGCATTACCAACCTGTTGCCATTGATTAAGTTTTATATCAGAATATGGGTTATCATCTCCCAAATCACGATCTCTCGTTACTATCTTAAACTCAAATTCATCACACAAATGATCGACGGTATTGACAGTTATACGCAAAATACCGCCAGCTTTATAGCCGGGGAGATAATTACCGATAAAGGTAAGAATTACCGGTTTGTCACAAGATTTTGCAGAACTATCGGTTTGTTGGTAATTGCTCACAATATGCTCTATTTCATCATTGCTGTACCGCAACTATGCTACGAACAGAACCTTCTACACCAAGACGGTAACGAAAACCTGTTGATAAAAGTTTGGTCGAAGAATAGCGGACATTGCCATAATTACAAGGGCCTCTCCATAACCTTCGAAAGATATAAGGTATAATGATTGGCAGATAAATTTTCCGGCTGATTCTCTCAATGGGAAAGCCTTGTTGAATTGACTTATACAGTTTCCATAAACCTCCAAATGTATTGAATAGCTCATGGTCACAGGATATGAAAAAACAGGCCGGTTTTTCGAAACTGCTTTTCATAAAATACATAGCCGCATCAGCAACGTCTTCAGAGTGAACAATGTGAGCGCATTCATTCCCTTTCAAAAATACGGTAAGCCTGTCAAGTAGATTACTCCTTATCGGCAGAGATAATGCACCCGGCCGTTTCTCATCAATTACATCCGTTGGCCTAAGTATTACGGTACTGCAATTCCCGATAGTTTTAGCTACCAATTTTTCGGCAGCCCACTTAGATTTTTCATAATAATTTTGGGGATTGCACTTACTTCTTTCGTCAACAACATGGTCATCAGTTAATCCTATTACCCCTGCACTGCTCAAATAACAGAAATAGGTGATATTTGATTCAGAAATTAAATTCAATATTTTTTCAGTAACTGATACATTGACATCCCACATTTTTGATTCATCACGCAGCTCGGCAGCACAATGGAAAAGATATGATACATTTTCTAAGAATAGTCGCAACGAACTCTCATCCTCAATATTACCAACGATTGTCTGCACATTGTCGATATGAAGTGATTTATTTCTTGTTAAGATTCTTACTTCATATCCCTCTTGCAATAATTTTTGCGTTATTTTCCGGCCAACCATGCCGGAACCGCCCGTGACTGCTGCTATGCCCTTAGCCATCTTCATTTATCCTATCGATGGATTTCTTCTCCTATTCTCGCATGAAGGCTCAGTGGCATGCTCTTTTCCTGCTTATTTAAAGAAGAAAAAATAAGGGCTATTAATAAAAAATATAAGGGCGTCATCCATGTTCCATAAACCATATTTTGAAAAAAAAGTACTAACCATGCTTGAAATATCCTCAATTGATATGCAGATGGAGGAAAGGCACTAATAAAGCCCAAAATTACTTTTGATTCTCTAAGCAAGAGAATGATCAATCCAATAATTCCTGTGAAAAATAACCACATGACAGGCGCAGAAGCGGAAACTACAACACCTCTTCCTTTGCTGTCCACACCCGTAATTCTGAATCCTTCCCCCATTATAATTTTATAAAAAGATATACCAAAACATCTTCCTGCAAGTTCACCGCGCTTCATCATCGTATCATCAATAGTTATAGCCTTTATATTTGGGGCTGGAGCTTGGCCTGAGGCCGGTACCATGTTAAGCAACTCGCCGCGAACGCCCGTGATTGCTTTCAGGGTGTTGCTGTTGGGAATGTATTTAATAACAGCATACCGACCAAAAAGAGAAAATAATATTAAAAATATAGATGTCGCCATGAGAAAATGGTATGCTATGGCCCTCGGCAGAACAACACGAAGAGCCCTGTTTTTGTTGCCGCAAATAAAGTAAACAATTTGACCTGTCAATAATGCAAAACCTAAGGCAAAATACCCTGCATTGGAAAAAGCGAATATGCCACCAATGCAACAGATACCACTCGCAATCATCCACATCTTTTTTTGCGTTTCGATGTAGAGAGCCTCCGCTATGAAAGAAGCCATAAACAGGAAGGCTGATGCATTCGACGGTTCTACCCAAAACCCTTGTATTTGAAACTTTGGAACTTTATAGAAAGAAGAAAATTGAGCAGTGCCATTACCCAAAACACCAAATGGTCCATAATAAACCCCTCCCGAATGGCTTTTCAGGTTTATGCCATTTTCCACCCATCCCATTAAGCTAGTCATCTCTAAAATAAAATATTGTACAACAGTAGCTACTGCTACGATCACTAAAATCTTCATTATGATCAATTGATGAGATGTCGGGCGCTTAATAAAATACAAGCATACAGCAATGCAAAAAATAAATCTGAAAAAAAACTTTGCCCACTGGGATATTCCTTCCATGAAAAAATTGGAGAAAATTGTTGAAATGGCACCCCAGACCATGAAGATTGCAAAGAAATAAATAAACCTTTTAAAAGGAGTAAAATGAAAATTACACGGATAAACGATTAACAGCAGAAACAAGGGAATTGCTATTTTAAACGATACTACAAACGGCTGTAAGGACTCTAACTCAAAAAAACCCCACCACTCGTATAAAATGCAATTTATGACGATTAGTGAAATTGGAACCGATGGAGGCAATTTATTGATAAAGCTATGAATAGTCAATAATTTACCATTCATAGATAAGCTATGCATTCCGTACCCTCTCATTGCTATTCATCGAGACATGATTGAATATTTGGGATAACTGTAATGCCAGATTCTTTCGACTGAAGCGTTCGATGAATTCTTCAGATACCATGCTATTGTCCTTATGAGCTACTATAAATGCATGAAGTTTCTTTATCTGAATATCCTCTGGTTCATCATAGAAAAGGGTCACTCCTTTTCCGTATTGTTTGATGATACTGGCAAGTTCACTCTCACGAGGTGCAAGGCATATGATCCGACTCTTGTTGCCTATATAATCGTAAAACCTGGCGGGTATCCATGATGAAGTATCCACATCACGAGGCATACACACGATCACATAATCCATAGACTGAATAAGCCCATAAAAGATTCCATGATCAAGGTATCCATGCGTTCTTTCTCTGCCATTAATTCCTGCCAGCACACAGAGATCTATGAAATCACTCCCTTCATTGCCCGCATAATGTAGTTCCCAAGGAAAGTTTAATAGACCTTTGTCTTCCAATCTGGATAACAATTTTAATATGGGTAACGGTGTGTAATTACTTGCTCTGTCAATAAGTCCACCATAAAAAAAAGAGTTTTCAATAGGAGACTGATTCTCTGTTGGAATATCCTCCGGATCAAAACCGTTGGGAATTATACACGTTTTATTTTTCAAAAACGGGTATTTATCAACCATTCTGGATTTGCTGGCATCCGTATTAACTATAAGAGCATCACAGTAGTTCAGGTATACTTTTTCGATAACATTCGAGATAACATGATGATATGAACTTAAAAATCTCTTGCGATCCGGATTAAGAGTCCAAAGATCCCGGAAATCAGTAACCCATGGTACATGATATTTTAATTTAACCCATAAGCCAATCAGATTTATGCTAAAAGGGCTGCAAGTTGTATAAACAATATCCGGTTTATGCTTTTTCATTTCTTTGCCTATCTGATTTAACGCCAACAGGCTCCAGAAAATATGACCATCAGGCGGAATGATGTTATTTATCAGATAACCCAAATATTTTGCCATCTTATTCACATCAGCTCGATCATGCAGGAAAAAAAACGGATCTGAGGGCATGGGCAGGACAGTAACGGCCGACCCTATTTGACTCATCAGCCTTCGGCTTGTCTTCGTTTGATCAAGGGTTTCCTTAGGACAGGCTACCAATGCTTCCCACTCATATTGTGCCAGATATTTGAGAAACTTGACATTACGATTTGTAGCAACATTAATTCGCGGGGGAAAGAATGAAGTAATCCAAAAAACCTTTTTCATACCGGACACAGGAGGAACCTCACGGAGTAATCATGTGTAGATCGAACAGACATACGCATTGTCAAGGCCGGGACACGGGCACCATAATCGGGAATTTGCCATCCTTCAAGGCTATTGGGAGTACCTTCGTAAAATTCTACAGCGCCATCTTCCCCAAGCATCATTTCGATCTTTAGCCTATATACCCTCCCGGTTTTACCAATCAGAAAATCATCCGAATCGTTTTCCATATTGTTTACAATCGTCCAACCTGGTGCCCAATGAATATAAGATTCGCTGTTTATAGCCACACCTCTCGGGTTTAATATAGTTTCCAGACTTTCTATTTGATCCCGCTTTATGACTAAATCGCGGCACCATTTTATATCTTTACCAAATCTTTCAAGTGCATTTGTTCGCCAGGAAATGATTTTATCAAAACCCCTGTCATAAATACCAACCTCACTCCCATGTGATAGATATTCACTGTAGCCGGAAAAAATGCCGCGACAATCCGGTATAATAGGAAAACCGTTGATCAGCGTTGTATTGTGCGCCCTTGCAGAAAAGCCGTAAATCCCATAGGCATCTGGGTGATATGATATCCGGCCCCTGTCAACAAGAACAGGTCCCTCTGCATCATTAAGCAGGAATCCACCGAAATCCAAGTGTCCATGGGCCGCGGGATATAAACCAAGCAATTGTGGCGTATGAATTAAAGCCCTCAACGTGCCACGGGAAGTACGTACCCACTTCCACTGTTTCAAGCCCCCTATCAGTTTCTTTTGTCCGGCTTTTTCTTTCAATAGAGATGATACCGTGGTGGCATCCCAAAGTTTTTGCCAAGATTCAGGTTCCTGTCTATAATCAGGATGGGGATAAAACCAGGAAACAGGATAATCGGGAGATATATCACCAATACATGGAAATGAATCGACTGTATTGTCAAGAGACGTGCCCCCCAAGTATAGACAGCAGGAGATCATCGAAGAGGCCTCCTTTTCCGCCCACAGGGCGAAATCGGAATCTCCGCTGGCCTTGGCAGCCCACAATACCTCAACTAACGTGCGAGTCAACAAAAGCTGATAATGAGTTGATCCTTCCAAAAGGGAACCTTCCTCATCGACCAACCGGGGTATGCACTTTTGGAAAAGGATTTTGCCCAAGTGCGCTACCTGCGGGAGGTGCAGGAACCGTCCACCAACATATAATGCACGGGCATTATTTAGAATATGATTGTTATACGATTTACCGTAGTACTCCAAGTGTGTCATGATGTGTTTGAGATGCTCAAAGAGAGACGCCCCGATCGTTCCCGCCATTTTTGAATCTAAGTTGCGGTGATTCTTTGTGGCACACAAAAACACTAACCAGTTAACCACTCGTTCAGAAACCGAATAAGTTCTCCAGGCCAGACTGTTCCTCGCCGGACCGACTTTTTCGATCCAATCCAGTATAGTTCTATCGGCGGATAAAAGATCAGCCCGAGAAGGAACTTGGGATAACCACCTTAATAACCAGATGAAGCGATGTAATGCAAATGAATTTTCCTCATCCGGTTCATCCTTGAACCAGTCCAAATCTTGCAAACTGGAAGAATATGTAGCCAAGGGAATCGGCCAATTCTTTATTTCACAGCCATTTCCCGGTGACCAACCGGTAGTGGGCAGATGATCAATCCAGTCTTCGTTTGGAGAAGAAGGAATAGAAATTCCTTTGACCTCTTTGCGTATTTCTGCAGGATAGTGATGGAGGCAAGTAGTACGGGAGGGTACTGCATGGAGCCTGTCGCTGATTTTCAAGGTGATGCGCTCCCAGACGTAAGAGACGACTATCCGCCATAGAAAACAACGTTTAAAGCAGAATCTTAAATAATATTTAATTTCGCTAGAGTTCAGCGCCATATGTCAGAGCTCACTTAGACGTATCCCATCCGGGCGGGAAGAGGGTTTTTGCACAAATTGAAACCAGAGTTCCAGATTCAGCAAAATCCACAAAGCCCAAACCCACTCTTTCTTTAAGCGCAAAAAAAACTTCAACCGACGAAGAGATCGTTTGTCAATTATCCCTTGTTTCATCAACTCTCCTCGCTCAAGCAAATCAAGCGCGTTTTTCATAAGTGGACGCTGAGCCCAAGAATTAATGGGAGCACCAAATCCATCCTTGCGGCGTCGAAGGATGTCGTCAGGCAAATATTGTCCCATAGCCTTTTTAAATATGATCTTCTGATCGGCTCCCATTATTTTATATGCCGAAGGCAGGCCCAAGACAAACTCTACAATTCTGTGATCCAATAAGGGAACCCGTGCTTCCAACGATGCAGCCATACTCATCTTATCGGTAAGTAAAAGCACATCATCTTGTAACCAATACTTTAAATCCATAGCCATTTGAGCATTCAGTTCATCTCCGGACGGAATCTTGGAATAATATCCCAAAAAATCCCCGGAAGTTCCTGATTGGTACGACGGTAAAACTAAAGCCCACGGAAAGTTGAAAGCTCTGCCTGTATAAACTCCCGCATGCTTATGCCATAAATCAGAAGTCATAAGCTGCCGTAGCACCCGTTTGAAAAGGGGATAGGAATAATACCAACCATATCCGGCAAACAGCTCATCTCCACCCGCACCTGTTAGTATAACCTTTGCTTTCTGTCTCGCAAAGCTTGAGATAACATAAGTGGGCACATAAGCACCGTCCGCATTTGGCTCTTCCATATGCCAAACCAGAAGAGGAAGTAACCGGTCAAAATCATCATAGGAGACTGAGGTTTCATGATGGGCACAGCCGTACCGTTCCGCCACATCTTTAGCGAAAGGTCTCTCATCCATTTTCTCTGGAGCATCCTCCCAGAATACTGTAAATGTATCCATATCCAGCGATTCACTGACGTTGGACAGGGCAACTACAGCAGAGGAGTCCAGGCCGCCACTTAGAAATGCACCAACCGGAACATCGCTGCGAAGCTGCAAACGACAAGCATCTTTCAAGAGATATTGAAGATGCTCTGATGCATCCTCAAAAGACATTTTTCCAGCAGGATCATTTTCCAGAAATGTGTTTATATCCCAGTATGTTTTAAATCGTAGGATTCCTTCTTCCAGGATTGCCATTGTCCCAGATTCCAGTTTCTTTATTTCTTCAAAACCTGTTTTTGGAGATGGGACGAAAAGCAAATTAAGATATGCACTGATAGCCTGCCAATCCGGGGTACGATTGATCCATGGACAGAGTAAAAGGGGTTTGATTTCCGAGGCAAACGCCAGATTTTTGCCATCCCAAGAATAGTAAAGGGGTTTTATACCAATCCTGTCTCGAACCAAAATTAACCGGTTTATAGAAACATCGTAGAGGGCCAGACCGAACATACCGTTCACATCTTTTAAAAAATCCAGCCCATGCTCCTCATATAGATGAACCAGAACTTCAACATCACTTTTTGTGCGGAAAAGATGTCCCTTCTTTGTTAATTTACCGCGTAGTTCCAAATAATTATAAATTTCACCATTGCATGCAATCCATACAGTATTCTCTTCATTTGATAGCGGTTGATGCCCTCCTTCAAGATCAATGATGCTGAGACGACGCATTCCAAAGTTAACACGGTCGGCATTATTAACATAATAACCTGCATCATCAGGCCCTCTATGAGATAAAGCATTTCCCATCTGGCATAGGAGTCCATAAACTTCATCCTTACCAATATAACCGAAAATGCCGCACATTATATAATTATGATCCTAATTATTTTGGAAAACCTTTAGTAAAACCTGCCAACCGAGAAGTTTTTCCTGTCTGCAAATTGCCCGTGCTTTCATATTCTCATAAATAGGTACCTAACAGTTCATGCCAGATAAATTGCAGCTGCTTCCACCTTCATTCCTATTTCAAAGATCATGAACATTATGGCAAATCTGAAGCCAGCAAACACTTCCACCGGGGCAATTCAGAATCAAGGAAAAAGAATTCATTATGATCGATTGTGTCTTCTGAATCTTGGATAGCTGCTTGTAATGATTCTGACAGCTCTTCAGGAGTACTGAAAAAGCGTACTTTCGGCTGACCACGGAGTGGATTGAAATTAAGTGTTGTATCATCAAGCATCACCACAACCGGCACCCCTGCGACATAGGCATCCACCGAAGCTGACGTTGAGTTACTGGCACAGGCAACATCACAATCCGGAAGAATTTCCCCCAGATGATCCACCACAACCTTTAAATTCAGAGAGGGGAAGTCTTTAGCTTCAACTAAGTAGCTGGGATGCGGTTTAACAATATAGCTATATCGACCCGGGTTAATTAGCGCAGATTTCTCTATCAATTTCAGGAGGTTTATGGTTGCTGTAGGGTCGTAATCGCCTAGCACGAGAACTTTAGGCATTTCATGATGCTTAGGTTTTAATCGATTTGCAGAAAGAAAGTTATTAAGGTATCCGTAACGGAGAGCCTCCGCTTCAACTACCGTATTCATAGGGTAGTTTACACTATGATAAGCATCTACAGCAGCTTTGCCGTTCAGTACCGTAAGATCCGGTTGCGGTAGCGGGTGCGAATCTGATGATTGTATGGTACGCGGGTCACTAAAGTAACGTAAGTCCCAAAATCGCACCGTTGAGTGCGGTATACCGATCAACTGACCATGACCATGTTTGCGCCACATATAAATCAGAGCCCGCTCCCAAGATTGATTTTCGCAAAGATAAAATCCCCTTTTCTGATGTGGAAGATGCTTCATTGCCTGGTCAAATAGTTCAATCCAAAACAGATTCATAATGGCGTCCGGTCCACAAAGGGAAGTCTTCCAATCCCTTCGCATGAGAGGCCACATCGAGACGTGAGAACTCTGCGGGTGGAATGCCTCCTCCGGCATGCCCAGCCGCCAAGTAACCCAGTTCAACCATAGCCAACGCATCAGGATGCGCCAGATGACCCGTAGGGAAAGGTACGCATCGAGAAAAGTGTGAAATCCTTCCTCCTCACGGATGCGGTTGAATCGCTGTACCCAATCGATGGCAATCCCGGTATCCGGCACGACGCTGCTTTGCAGATAGTGCTGTATCCAGTTTGTGCGAAACCCTCTTTTATGCAGCAGCCTCGGCAGGTCTCCCCATAGGGAGGACTGGTATCTGCCATTGGCACATGAAGCCTGTTCAAGATGGATAAAGTAAGAACAAAAAAACAGGGCCTGGTCGCCCCCAAACCAATCCGTATCAGACAGTCTTCTGAACGGCCACCGGTCTAACAAATACCGGAAAAGGCTAATGACCGCCCGGACCGGTTGTGGCAGTAATTGATAAATGCTTCTGAGGTTCAGACGATGGGATTGGGCACGTGTCCTCTCCCACTCGTATGCGATTCCTAAACTCTTACACAGACTGCAAATTGCCTTATGCAGGTCCCGGTTAGCGCTCAGCAAGCACAATCGCTTAGGTTTATTCTCTTTAAGAATCTCTTCCAGGGCCAACAGGCGGATCGCTGCAGAGATCGGCGATTTATAGGAACTTTTCTCCACAAAAAGCGACAACCACCAGAAACTCAGTCCGTTATCTAAGACAAAGTAATCGATCAGGCGCTTGCCATGAATCCGACTATTTCCAAGGTCATGGATCCACGACAGATAATTGTTTCGTAAACGGGACCCGTGGTCATCGGCATACCGTAGCAAGGAATGGATGGTTCCGGTTTCCTCATAGCCGCTCCACCGATAAATCAGCACTGCCTGATCGGGGGGCGGATCAGCGGAATCCCAAATTTTTATTAATGACAGGGGCAAGACGCACTCACCATCGTTTACACCATAAAAATGATTATAGAATAATATCTTCTGAAAACAGATGAGTCTTTAATCGAAGAGGATGACCTTACGTCTGTCGATGGATATTTGACAGAAGCATAGTGTTGAAGTACGCTTGAAGGGTATCCCTGAATACATCGTCCATCATGATGCGCTGCTTGGTCAAACGCCCGGGCCCTTCAGGAAGAATACACACCAGATCGCTTCCGATATTTTTCTTGTCCTTCGAAAGAAATCGAATGTAAGTCTCCATGTCAAAATGGCCCCAGTCATAATCGGGGAAATTTCTCATTAGTAGAGGATGAACCCAGTCAAACATCCGACGGTCCATGATTCCCTGCTGCAACGACAGATAATTCGCTATATCCATGCCAACGGTAACGGCTTGTCCGTGCTTGATAGCATAATCCGTTAGCGACTCCAATGCATGACCGAACGTATGGCCGTAATTGAATTTATTTCGCTCACCTCGATCAAACTCATCACTTTCAATCACCGACTTCTTGATCTTTAGGCTTTCCTGGATGTGTTTGATAAGGCAGTTCCGGTTTCTGATTACCAGTTCGTAATCAGAAAGCAGCTCATCAAAAAGAGGACTCGCAGAATAAAGATAATAGTGCAGTATCTCGCCAATGCCCGATTTAATATCATCGACGGCAAGTGACTTAAGAAAAGTTGTATCGATAAAAATATCAGCCGGGGGATAAAAATTACCGACGATGTTCTTTTTATCGCCAAGGTTTATGGACGTCTTGCCTCCAATACAACTATCGGCCTGCGACAGAAGCGTTGTCGGGAAAAAGGTCCAGTCCACACCTCTGTATAGGATCGATGCCGTAAAAGCCGTGATATCCTGGATGACCCCGCCGCCAATGGCGATGAGACGGTCATTTCTTCGAAATTTTGCTTCAACAAGCGTCTCTATGATCTCCTGACACTTGTTGATAGTCTTGTTTCGCTCGTTAGCCTTGATGACAAGAATGCGGTCTTGTGGCACGACAGAGCTAATTCGGGTGCCATAGATCTCAAGTATCAAAGAATCAATGATAAAAAAAGCGCCCTGGTCGGCGTATTCCTGCAGAAGAATAACAAAGTCTTCAACAAATAAAACCCTATAGTCTTTTATCCGAGATTTGATCAAGATATCATCATGCATTGACAACCCCCCCGTCAACGATAATGTTCTGTCCTGTCATATAGGTATTGAGGTCACTTACTATAAAAAGGACTACTCGTGAGATCTCATCGGGCGAGGCAAGACGTCCCAAAGGAACTTTCAATGCCATCTCCTGCATCCCTTTCTCGCCAAGAATACGCCGTGTGAGGTCTGTGGAGACAAACCCGGGGGAAACTGTGTTTACAAGAATATTGTACTTCGCTAGATCCAAAGCTGTTGCGGCAGTAAGTCCTCTAACTCCAAACTTCGTGACAGAGTATGCCGCCCGTTTCTCTTTACTGATGACGCCAAAAATGGAACCAATGTTAACAATACGACCGTAACTATGTTTTTTCATGACCCGGCTGACTGCGCGTGTCACCAGAAACGGAGCATCGAGGTTGACGCGAAGAACGTCCAGCCAATCTGTTTCTTGTATTTCATCGATGGGGTTGATCCGGTTGATACCGGCATTATTGATACAAATATCAATACGATCATAGACTTCAATTTCTCGGAAAAATTTTTTTACGCTCTCAGCGTTCATGAAATCAACGGCATGCCAGTGGCGGGGCGATTTCCGACGGCGTCCAGCTTGGTTCAGTTTAGCAATCTCCTCTGGGTTGGTCCCGGTCAGGATTAATTCGGCACCTAGCCTTCCCATATCATCGGCAATTTGTTTACCGATGCCCCGTGTCGCCCCGGTGACAAGAGCTATTCGTCCTTTAAAACTTATTTGCATGATATTAATTTCTCATTTCTGCAAGACCTTCAACAAATTACTGACAGCCTCATTTTCCATGTTTTGCCGACATTCGGCAGTATAAGAACCGATGTGAGGCGTAAGGACAACATTTTCATAACTGCAAAGAAGTCCTTCGTAAGGTTCTTTTTCAAAGGTATCGAGCCACGCCCCAGCGACAATCCCTTTATCGAGGGCATTTATGAGGGCTTTTTCCGATATGATGCTTCCCCTTGCGGCATTAAGAAGCAGTGTGCCGCTCTTCATAAGTGAGAAGGCTGCTGCATCGAAAAGACATTCGTCGCCGCTGGTGTGGATGGTAATGATATCGGCCTGTGAAAGCGCTTCTTCCATCGGCAATAGTGGACAAGGTAAGGTAAGCGATTTAACCAGGAAAGGATCAACAGCAATTAGTTGCGCCCGGAAGGGTGCCAGCAATTCCGCCACGCGCCGCCCGATGCGGCCAAAGCCGATAATGGCAATGGTCTTGCCTTCGATCTGCCCCCCTATTTTTCTTACCCATTTCCGATCATGAAGGGCTTGATGTGATTGCGGAAGCCAACGGAGCAGGGTGACAAGCGCACCCACCGTCAACTCAGCTACAGCGCTAGTGGGACCATCAGGCGTATTGAAAACCGCTATATTCAGTTCTTTTGCCGCTTCAATATCCACATTGTTCATGCCCGCACCAACCCTGGAAATACATTTCAAATGTGACTGTGAAAGCACATCGCGATCCAGCGGTTCCAACCCGGCCAAAATGCCTACAACATCTTCTTTCAGGAGCGTGTGCAATTCTTCCCTAGTCATTTTTCTTTTGAAGCGGTTGTCTATAACAGTGAAACCAGCCGCTAAAAGCCTATCCAAAGGTTTTTTGTCTGATTCGGCAAAGGATGATGGGCCGATGAGAATCTTTGATGTCATTTCTGGTAACGCTCCATATTATCCGATATTTATTTCAGCTTTAACTGAAACCAATGGGCCAGAATGTGGTTAAGAACGAGATGAGCATCCTCCACCGGACCATATTCTCCAGATTCCGATTTCACATGAACAACAACGTCAGAAATTTCCTTTAATTTGCCGCCCGTAAACCCGACAAAACCTATGACGCATCCGCCTTGCTTCTTTACCCATTCCGCTGCTAAAACAACGTTGGGAGAATTACCGCTTGCGGAGATAGCTAAGAACTTATCTCCTTGGCGATAGTGGATCTTCAGTTGATTCAAGAAAACATACTCATACCCAACATCATTGGCGATTGCCGTCAACACTGATGTGTTGTCGTTCAAGGCAAAAACCCGGAAAGGTTTTTTCGTACCGGTCTTCTTAATCACATCGAAGCCGAGATCATTGGCCATACTTGTTGCCGTGGTGGCGGATCCGCCATTACCGGCAATAAAGATTGTGTTCCCGTTCAGCTGCGCCTCTTCAAATGTTGCCACCAAAGAATCGATAGCTTTTGCGTCTATGGCGTCCAGGACTTGCTTTAAATAATTAAAATATCCTTTGGCAAATTCTCCCGGGCTTATTGATTGATGGGCTAACTGATCGACATGGTTCATTCTGTGTTTATCTCCTGACTTTTTTATATTTTTATATTAAAGGCTTCTTGCCACGACTGATCGGCACAATAAATCCGATAAACCATTTCCATAACCTTCAGGGCATCTGAGCTGTTGCCGTTATCGACACTTTTATTCTGAATGATGACATCTGCAAATTCATTAATCTCATCCCGCCACGAGTTGTCTTCTAAATACAAATTGGTTATTTCGTGAAAAGAACCTTTATCAGATCCATTATTCCTCGGAACGATTTTTAATTTTTCCTCGCCATAACTTTTCGAGCCGGATAAAATCCCA
Source organism: Pseudomonadota bacterium (assembly GCA_043825875.1). Classification (GTDB taxonomy): domain Bacteria; phylum Desulfobacterota; class Desulfobacteria; order Desulfobacterales; family RPRI01; genus RPRI01. Next base: position 50,659 of record JBDRRF010000103.1, read on the forward strand.
GTCAACTCAATCAAGGCCTCCCGCAACGTTATCTCCAATCTGAATTTATGTTGCCACTGCGTCGCCGTTGAATGGATCATGGCCACACAACCATTATTACTTCTCATGATCGCATAGGCATTGTCTTCCACATCATGCCGCCAATAATCGTTGGAAACAAAACTCTTGATCTCTTCGAAATCCCCGGCAAAGTAGCGTATCATATCCAGCATATGAATGCCCTGGTCAAGCAGGATACCGCCGCCGGCATATTTTCTTTCGGAACGCCAACCGGAATCGAAGGGAATGATGCTGCTTTTACCATAAATTCCCCGAATATTGATAATCTCTCCATATTGCTTTGAATCGATAATCTTTTTTGCTTCTGCCACAGAGGCATGGTACCTGTGATTAAAACCATATTTAAGTTTCAATCCCGCGTTTTTAACCTCTACATTGATTACGTCTTTGATATCCTGGACACTGCGCCCCGGCGGTTTTTCACAAAAGACATGCAAGCCCTTCTCCAAACCGTCGATGGTGGCTTCTGCAGCAAGATAATTGGGCAGGCTCACGAAGAGGACATCAAGATTCTGTTCAAAAAGTTTGTGGTATTTATCAAAACAAGACACTCCATCCGGTAGAACTCCATCACCTGCAAAACTCACATCACTCACGGCAACCGTGGTTAAATATGGATTTGCGTCAATGAAGGCCTTTCGCCTCTTGCCAACCACACCGTAACCGGCTATTCCTACCTTTAATTTTTCCATTTTTTTAATTTTTCTGCGCTATGACTCTCATGTGCGAGCTGAAATTATGTCTACCTATCCAGGACTGGAGATCTTTCTTAGCCTGAGCTGAGCCGTATTTGGAGACCGTGCTGAAAAAACGGCCGGGGTCAAGCGATTCCTGACGATAACCACTCTCAACGATATCCCAATCCAACTGTCCCGGTGTTGAGACTTCGATCAAGGTAAATCCCATTTTTTCAAGCATCAGGCGAATGGATTGGGTATTGAAAAAATTGAGGTGATGGGGCGGCATCACGCTTTTTGATCTTTCCCATAACAGTTGAATGTCAAATCCTAATCCATTCAATGTGGTCAGATACAAATAACCGCCCACATTGAGAAACTGCGAGACTTTCCTGACAAAGGCGGAAGGATCGTGGAGATGTTCGAATAACTCAAAGGCCGTCAACAAATCGAATTTATGACAATTAGGATCGATATTTTCCATTGTTGATTCTATGACGGCTAAACCTCTGTCTCTGCAAATTTTTGCCATATCAATCGATGGCTCTATCGCTATAATATTTGAATCAGGCCAAATTTTTTTCAATTCCTCCGGAAAGATGCCGAAGCCTGCGCCAATATCACCAATGATTCCTGCTTGTAATTGAGGAAATTTCTCAGTGATGTATTGCGCCCGTGGCTTGAAGATTTTTTCCCGGCGGGCCTCGGCCATCGGGAGGAAGAATTCCTCAACCCAGAATTTTGTGGATAAAGAATCAGTGTAAATCTGCATTAAGTTTTCGTACGTCGGCCTTGGATTGACAAAGAGAGTATCACATTTTGAGCACTGGACGTAATGAAATCCCGATTTGTCAAATTGCGCCACATTGTGATCGCACCCGCAGGCAGGGCAGCAAATGGTCTGAAATGTTGATTTATCCCGAAAGACAACCTCAGCGTCGATTTCTACCAATTTGAGATATCGATTAAAGACATCCCTTTTTCTTATTTCATCTTCTTTCATTCTTGCTCTATACCTTTAGGTATTTTGCAACAAGAGGATCTCTTTTCAGTTGCTCTTCTACAAATGTAATATCTCCAGGAACATCAACCCCGTATGATTTGAATTTGGTCTTAACCATTTTAATTCTTCTGCCATGTTCCAGGAGTCTGTTCATATCAACAGATTCGATTATTTCTAATGGCGTCGGTGATAAATTGATGTATTCTAAAAGTAGGTTTTTTTCGAAAAGAATGATGCCGAGCTGCTTCCACATAGGTAAAACACCACTATAATTTCGTTTTGACGGTATAGGTTCTCTGGAAAAATACAAAACAAAATCATTCAAATCCAAAACGACCTTGATGATATTGTAGTTGTTGAATTCTTCTTCCGTTTCAATTTTGTTGATCAGGTTTGTAATCTTTAATGTCGGATCATTGATCACCGGGTTAATAAGATCGTTAATCATGCCCGGCATCAGCATGGGCTCATCGCCCTGAATCATTGCGACATAGTCAACCGCAACGTTCTCTTTCTGCTCAATATTAACGATGGCCTCTGCCGCCCGATCCGAGGCGCGCTGGTGCGAATCGGCCGTCATGACCGCCTTGCCGCCAATAAAGTTTATATAGTTAAATATTTCCTCATCACAAGTGGCCACCCACACATCGTCAAGGTGGGAGCACATTTTTGCGCGAAAATAAACATGACCAATCATAGGCATACCAAGGATAGGGGCCATAGGCTTATTGGGAAAACGGGATGCTGCTAAGCGTGCTGGTATAATAGCTGTAATATTCATAACACTTCTTCGTTTATGTTTCTGAGCCAATATAAGAATCTGACCCATTGCCACTGCAGTTTAGTTGGCCGGTTTTAATCGATATATCCATATTTCCCTTGCTGTGACAATTACTTGACCTCTACAAGGGAGAAGACCTACAAAATTTTGTCTCATACCAATTAGTTTTCAAACACTAAATAATATTTCAACTGATTTATAATAATAACTGGAAGATAAGCATCATAATAGTTTAATATGTGAAAGCGTATTGGTATCATGTTGTTGAAGGGGAAATCATATGTGCCTTTTTGCATACCACGAAGTCAAAAAGTTACACAAAATATCCAAAAAAAATTTATGGAAACTTAAAATAATGTTTAGAAAAATTTATTAATTTTCTACTGCCAATCACTCTGGCTGGATTACTTGTAACAATTGAATATGGAGGGAAAACACCTGAAACAAATGAGCCTGCAGCTATAATCGAACCATAACCAATTTTTGTGCCGGTTAGTATAATGCAGTTCGCCCCAATCCAAACATCACCCTCTATAACTATACTTGCTTCCTCTTTATCTTCACTAAATACCTTCTTTGCAAGATGACCTTGGTGGATGAAGGGTGTAGTTGAATCAGAATAGTCATGGTTTGAAGCTCTTATGAAAACCCCGCTCGCTATGTGCACGTCGGCCCCTATTATTATGCCAAAGCTATCATTAGGATCAAGAATAGAGTTACGTCCAATCGAAAACGAGTCACCAATTTTCAGTTTAGCATCATTGTAGATAAAAGTATTTGGGGAAATATGCGGATTCTTGCCGAGATTACCGCTTAATTTCATTCTGAAATAGGATTCTCTTAATTGTCGGCCAATTCTCGTTTCAGGGTAAAAGATTACGAATACTTCAATCAGCCCAACTATTTCATCCTTTATAGATCTTAGAATACGTCTAATCATCATCAATGACCACCATGTCTTTAATGTTTCGCAATTGTTCTGATATGTCAGACGAATGACTAAAGCAGCTTAGATTATCTTCTCTGGTGATCTTGTCAATTATATGCTGATAGTAAGATATTTGTTCCCAAGAAAATGATCTGCTTCTGAGATAAATTAGATACCAAAGCCCAAGATCCGAATCAACATATAGACAATTATTGATTTTATCATGCATATATAGTTTCATTCTTGATGCTTCATCACTTGACATCGTCTCATGAATCCATTTAAATCCTTCACCTTCAAGTCCATATTTTCCCCTCTGCAAATGAACAGGTGAATTATGGAGATAATAAAATTCCTTGAGCGAATAATAATCGAGACCGGATCGATTTATGAAGTTTATCGTGTTATTAATTGTATTTTCTGTTTCCATTGGAAATCCTACTATAAACGATGCAAAAGTAGTTATTCCGTGCTTTTTTATGGACTCAATGCCCTTTTCATAGTTGCCAATATTGGCTTTTTTGTTCATCCGCATAAGGATATCATTATCGCCCGATTCTAATCCAAGGTATACTCCATCACATCCAGAATCCGCCATTTCAGCAGCAATCTCGTCGGTGATAAACTGTGCTCTAAGGAAAGCATACCATTTAAAATTATGATTATTTAGCCTTTCGAGCAATGTTGAGAAAAATCTTCTTGAAGCATTCAACGTGTCATCTATGAAAACCAAATTTTTTATACCAGCGTCCTCTAAAGTAATAAGTGTTTTTTCGATAAAATCATTTTCTGAGCACTGAAATTGACTAGCCATCGAAGGGTAACTACAAAAAGCACACTTAAAAGGACACCCTATAGAAACACGTAATTGTATGATATTATTATGGAAAATAGAAATTGACCTTCTAAATACTTCGGGATCAAACCAGGGATTTTGAGCGACATCATGGCATCTGTTATTATGAAAGACACCTTGGTCATCCAAGTAAACAAGATTCTTGATACTCCCGAACTCTGATTGCTTATTTATTAAGGTATTATAAATTTGTACAATTGCGGTATCGGCATCATTTCCATGCAGGATGAATCTAATACCATATTTTTTCATGGATTTTTCAAAAGACGCGAATCCCTTCATCCGGTTCTGGTTATGAACAAAAGCCCCTCCGAGAATAAATATTACATATGGAAAGTCTTTTAATATTTGTTTTGTTATTCTCTTAATTTCAGACCATTGTAAAATGAAAGTGGTCGATATGCCTACTATCTGGATATCAGTGTCCGATAAGAGATTCTTTAGCACATCATATTCAGCATCAAAATCGTTTATTATGTTACATTCCACGCCCTCCATAAGCAGATGCTGGATCGATAATATCCCATTCAGTGACGGCATATTCCAGATGGAAAAAAATTTACGCCTTTCAGAATAGGATGCCTCGCTGAAATATTTTCCAAAGTAAATACGGTTGAGTACATCCAAATGAGTTCTAAAGCCGTTTTCATAATATACCATCCTAAGCTGGACAAGATGCCTGTATAGCTCAATTCGATTTATATCGAGATCTTTATAACCCTCTTGTACGTTCTCAGAAGATGAAATTATTATAAATGGTGATTTTTTCATTTGGGGTTAATTTTTTTCATCAGATAATCTACAAACTGCCCAACATTCTGGATTTCCATTACATCCTCAGTTTTGAATGCAACATTAAACTTTCGCTCAATTGCAAGAAGCAACTGAATATGCATGAGTGAATCCCATTCTTCAATATCGTTAGCTGTCATCTCATCGAATATTTCTATGGAGTTATCATCGAATACTTCTCTAAATATTGATTGTAAATCACGCTTGACACTGTCCCGCATAGTGGTTCTCCCTTGTATTATTATTTTTTTTCATATCTTCTATAACATGTTTCTTATAAACAATATCCCCCATTTTGATTGAATAAAAAATGCCACCCCCTGATAACTTGCTAAGTTCAGATGGAATATCTTTTAACGGCTTGAATCCAAGGGAGGGTAGAAATTCATTGACAACTTTGTTTTTCTCTGTTGGAATAAACTCTCCTACGATGCAAGATATTTCATTCCATGTTTTTACTTTTTCAGTGATTTTATTGAACATAGCATGCTCAACACCCTTGTTAAAGGCTCTGCAACTCAAGACCCAAGTATCGATAAATGCCATGTTCTTTAACTTCCTTAAAATTAAGCAAGTTATAATTCCAAAATTGCTAAATTTGTCCTTGAGTTCACCTAAAAGAAGAATAAATTGTGATGCATCATTCATTATTTTTTGAATATCACCTTTGCTATATCTTTTTGTTCTCAGATTGAATTGGTTTGTTTTGTTAATAAGTTGGACAAATCTTGCCAAGCTCTGTTCAGAAGGCTCATTGATCCTGATCTCCATTTCAAGTGATTTTAGAAAAGAATTATAATCTGTGTGTTCCTTCCTGATCTCTTCACGCTGGTAGTTTGTTACATATGTTTCAGTCCGCTCAATATCCTCCTTTGTAAGTTGAATCCAATCAAAATAAGCACCCCTATCAAGGATTTTTGTATAATACGCTGGTTCATCATCCACAGGGACAACAGTCACTTCTGGCAGGTATCTCTTTACAAGCTCTCTTTCTGCTGGATTGTCATCAAAGAAAACTAAAGAATCAATCCCAATATTTAACTGCTTGGCGATGCTTCTTATGTTACTGACCTTGTCATCCCAGTTGGCCACAAAACAACAAATATCATCGAGTTTGAGAATCATCTGTTCATGTTTGAGAAAAGGAATCTTAGCCATATCCTCGTTATTTTTACTGCAAACCGCGAGCATTACACCCCTTTCTCTGAGCTTTTTTATATATTTCTGAAATGAGAGATATGCCTCACCAACCGCATTATTAGGGTCTAAATTTATTCCCTCAATACCATCATCACCTATAACACCGCCCCATAGGGTGTTATCCAAATCTAAAATAAGGCATTTGTTGACCTTGCCTGACGCTGAAGCAACAAGCGATGAAAACAAATTGGCCAAATGAGGAATCGCATCGAAACTAAAACCTTGCTTACTAAGAAAGTAATTCTTATCATCAAACCATTTGTCCTTACCATAGAGAGCTGAATGATAATCCATATCTATCAGATTAATATGCATAGGTTTATTTGCTATAAGTTGGTAGTTGAAAAGCTTGATGCAAGATGTCTGAGTGAAGATATAATTAGATTCAAGATTACCTATCGGCATTTCAGCGGGTATTGCATACAGCGTCTGAAATAAAGTTGATATTTTTGATCCTTTAAGTCTATCCCAAAGTCGAATCCAATCGGATATTTTATTTTCCGACCACACATCAACACTTTTTTTTGAGGAAAATAAAGGAGGATATTCCTTTATGTCTCGATAATCCGTCAAAATAAAAAGTATATCAGGATCAAATTTATATAAACCTGAATCGGGATTTAATATTTCATATTCAGTGTTATTGAAGATCCCCTCGTAAAATTCTGGCTGTATTGCTTTATTCAAGAGAAATAACTTAAATACATATTGAAAATGCTGAGTAGAATACGAGGCCAAAATGGCGATCTTTTTATAAACCAACTTGTTTCTGTGTTTTGAGATATACAAATCTTCAATCTTTGAGAATTTCTTATAAAGTGTTAGGAGATCAGAGATATCTCTATTTGAGAAAAAATCTCTTTTATCAAATTCTCTTTCAAAATAAGCCATTCTTTCATTTACATCATTCATGTTCATATTTTTATCTCTACCATCTCTTTTACTTGGCATTTCCCCTGTGCGATTGTTACTTTTTTCCCATTAGTAAAAGTCAACTTCAGTTCGGCAACTTTTAGTGCAATCGAGATATTTTCCATGATCCCTAGCAACTGGATTTTATCACCTGGATGAAAGGGATGCCTATAAAGGATGTTTTGCGAAATAAGCATTACTTTATATTTTCTCATCTCAACGCCAACCAATGAAGATATCATTAAACCGAGAAGGTTGCCATAACATACTATATTTCTGAATCCATATAATTTTGAATAGTTAGGGTCGATATGAATTGGATTATCGTCTAAAGATATTTCTCTAAACTTATTCATAATATCTATTGTTATTACCATATTCCAATGAAACTCTTGTCCTATTTTAAGCATCTCAATCATATACAATTATTCTCATATCCATATAAATAACTACTAATACGCGCCAATAATTATGTGAGGATAGCTGCTAAACCCATCCTACAACTACATCAAGTATTCGAATATCGATGCTATAAGCAATAAATCGGTATCCTTCTTCTCTTCGCTGTTGAAGCTGCATTACCTCCGGCTCAACAATATGGATGCACGTAGCTTTACCCGATGCACCCCCAACTGATTCTTATAGTGGCCATTACCTTTTGCATAAAGCGAATGCGATTAATAATCCGTGATGCCTAATGATCTGGAGAGCTCGTAAGAACCGACAATAAACCCGTCGACACTATCAACGACAGACTTTCAGCAAGATTATCAACAGGCTTGGATATGTTCAATCTGAACACAGTGGCTTCATGACTTAGCCAATCCTTATATGCTTAGAATGAAATCAACAAGTCCAACAGGTTCTCTAACAGCTTTTTCATACAATCATTCTTACCATATAGATTCATCTGCCGTTCATCCTTTTCCAAGTCCGCCGACGTATGACACGGTCAAAACATCAGCTACTTTCTTAGCACTAGAAATTCCCTATTTTTTCATCACACCCACTGGCCCAACTATCTATGGTAAATAGATTAGAGATTTTTCTAAATATTATTTCAATTCTTCCTTTACCCTTAAAATTACGAAGAACAAATTTTTCATTATTTTTCAAATATTGTTTAATATGTACATGCATCTCCTTGGACAATATACCAATTTTAGAAGATAAATTTAAAAGGACTTCAGCTAAATCGAAATATTCATATGCAAGATATACTGTAACCGCTCGTAATATCTTATCTTCATTAACATTCTTATCAGAGCAGATATTTTCTGGGGTTTTGAAATATAATGCATCTCCAAAAATAATTTGGCCTTTTTGTCCTGGACCATAATGATGTGTATTGTTTCTTCTCCAATAATACCTTTTTAAATCGATAAGTTCGAAACCACGACTTGTTATGAATTGATCGATTTCGGGAAACAGGGGTTGATCCTTGTAGATGGGCAAAAATTCAACCTCAACCTCCAGGCCGATCACATTTTCAAGCGTTTTTACAGCACCTTCCAAAATTGATAATTCATATCCTTGTGTATCAATTTTGATGAAATCAACTTCAAGCAAGCCGGCTTTACGTAATTGGCTATCCATTGTATCAGTTTTCATTGTTATGGTATTTACTATGTCATGCCTTTCAGCCTCTGGATATTTGCTAAGTAATTCAAAATTTGGCATAAAAATTGACGAGACTTGTTGTTTTCGGCAGAGATTGAATTTTAGGTCTTTGGGAAAATCGGATAAAGCACTGTTTAATACTATATAATTATCGCCTACACTTTGTTTCAACCTATCATATTCCCTGGGATCTGGCTCAAAGAGCACCGCTTTAAAATTAGAACCAGCTATCTTTGGCCATCTTGAATGGAGTCCGCCACTGGCTCCTACATCAATAACATAAATAGTTTTGTTTTTTAAAATGCCTTTATTACTCATCCATCCGCCTCAAATTGTCTTTGTTTAATCAGTAAAACTTCTTATATATATCTGCTATGAATGAATCGACATTATTGCAGTTCTACAGGTAACATCCAGCATTCGAATATCGACGCTGTAAGCGATAAACTGGTAATTTTCCTTGATGCGCTGTTGAAGCTGAGTTACGTCCGGCTCAATAATATGAATGCCTGTAGCTTTACCCGAAGTGAGTCCCACGCTTTTTATCGTGGCCATTGTCTTTTGCATAAGCGGATGCTCAAAATCACCGGGGACGCCCAACGATCCTGAAAGATCGTAAGGTCCCACAATAAAACCATCTACGCCCTCAACAGACAGGATTGCGACAAGATTTTCTACAGCTTGGATATGTTCAATCTGCACGATTACAATGGCTTCATGACTAAGCCAATCCTTATATGCTTCGAAGGTGTTACCGTAACCCTGTGCCCGTGCCAGCCCCACCCCTCTTTTTCCTTGTGGCGGGTAACGAACAGCTGCAACGGCCCGCTCTGCCTCGGCGGCAGAATTCACCATCGGCACGATTATACCATATGCGCCCGCATCCATAACTCGTTTGATTTGAACAGAATCATTGGTCGAAAGACGGACTAAAGGTACAGCTCCACACAGATCGATTACCCTGATCAATTCCTCGGCCTCCCGAATTGTGATAACACTGTGCTCCAAATCGACGGCCAGCCAATCAAATCCTGCCTTCGCCATGATTTCCGCAATCGCCGGATGTGCAAGCGTGATCCAGGAACCAATACTCAATCCATTATTATGCAGTTTCTCTTTAAGTGTAGCAATTCTCATTTTCAATCATCGCCCTTCTATTTGGCAGTAGTGTTAAGAATTTTTCGCTTTTTATTGGCAGCGCCCTTTCATTGCCTTTCACTAATTATATTGACAAGGAATTAACGCCCTGAGCAAAATATTCCAGCCCAAAACGCTTTCCAGTCTGGGGATAGGTTTGGGGTTGAGATTTTTATAAATCACGAGCCCGTTTTCCTTATAAAGCAGTTTATTATTTTTGTCACTTTCCACTTTGATCATATATCCCTGCCATGGGGGGAGGTTCGGATCAATGTAAACCACTTCCTTAGTCTGAATGAAATAATATTCAACGCCTTCCGGGTGATATCCCAGGTACCATGCCTTTTGCCTGTTTGTTACATATGCCTGCATGGCAGCATCAATCCTATAAGCAACCGAAGCGTCTTTAGGTATATATTCCCTCATTTTTTCTAAGACATGCTCATATTTAGCGTTAACAGGCGAGGATCTAATAAACACAATTTTCTTATTTGTAATACCAGCCCATGGATAGTTATTTGAAAACCATAAAGTTGTGGATATTATGCCTGCAGCCATTAGAATTAACATCAAATATTTATTATTATCGGCGACTGCTTTTTTGTCCGAGATTGTTCCCGGACTAAACATGCAGGTAAGTACCATAAAAGCGCTTAAATACACCGGAACAACCATGTTTGCATTTCTATGGGAAGCAATATCATAACTTCGGAATAAACCCATTACGGCACCAACAGCAGCAAATACAAGCAAGCCAATGAGAGGCCAATTCCAGCACTTATCTCTTTTTATTCCTAAAAGAGGAACAAAGCCGACTGTCAATAGCAGGAGAAAGATATATACTGCATGGTATAGAGATGCTCGGATAAATGATGTGAAATCAAGCTTCAAAAAAAGTTGGATCATAGTACCGGTAGGTTGGCTCGACAGATCCCAAATACCTCGCAGGCTTTCCCTGATAATGGCCTGATCCCACAACATAACCAAAAGACCGATCACTAAAGTTATAATGCCCTGCTTGGGAGCTCTAAAGAAAAGAGCTATTATTACACCAAGCGCAATTACGGAATATGTATAAGGCATATTGATAATTGCTAGTAGGAACACAAAAACATAAAACAACATCCAGCGTCGTGAAAATAATGAGGCAAATACATAAGGATAAACGGCGTATGATATTAGGTCAAATTGACCGCTCATCAAAATGGATCTTTCCACCCATGGTAATAGACAAAATCCCATTGCCGCCATAAGCGCCATTATTTTTGACCCCTTGAGTGCGCGCACCGCTAAATATATTCCAAATGATCCGAAAGTAATAACCACTATGACAACGGCAAACACATGCATTGGGGGATTAGGATAAAACCAATAGAGGGGAGTTAGTAAAAGGCTTGGCAGTATTTGCGGCACCGTAGAAAATGCCGAAGCGTAAAAGAAAGGATTAGCATGGAAATAGAGAGCGCCGTTATATTTAACCGTATTTTCAGGTCCGATTCCAGCGCATAGATTATGGAGTACCTGAGCAAAATAGGCCCCGTTCCCATGGTTGTACTCATACAGATAGGGATTCATAAATATATCAATCCCAAACCAACCGATGACCAGTATGATAAACATACCTAAAATTAATTTATAATTTGATTCAATAAACATTCGCCACGGATGCCGGTTATCAAAGATAAACCGCCACCTCAATAGTACATAGTCCTTACATAAATAGAGGCTCCAGAAAAGCATAATAAAGGTAGTCGTTGCCCTGATGAATCTTGTTCTGTCTATGGTAATCCGGGGAAGAATTAGAAAAAATAGAATCAGCGAAACAATAAGTAGTAAAATTGATTTGTTCAGGATATTTCTTTTTGTCAATATTTTTTGCATACGATCAATGCCCATTAGATGGCTGCCTTAAGTAGTTTTTTTGAGCGGCATAAAACCATAATCCATGGGGTAGGAGTAAGAACATCAATAATATCAAAATATGAGGATAGCAATTTTAATAGAGCGGTTTTTGACCAATGTTGAATATGACCAGGTGTGTTGCCAAGCTCAAAAATATATTTAAAGCGAACAAGATTCATAATTCTCCAGAGGGGTTCCCGTGGCACACTGATAATGAGAAAGGGATCAGCTAATTGTTCCAAAATAGCCAAAGCATTGACCGGGTTATGGAGATGTTCAAGAACTTCTGAACATAAAATCAATTTTGCCGAATCGCTGGTAGCCAAGTCATAAATACTGGCAATTTTAAATTTAATATCTACCTTGGCTCTTCTCGCATTTTCCGATGCAATTTCGATGATTTTTCCCGAAAAGTCGCTTGCGACAACTTTCTTCTTCTGTTTTGCCAAAGCAATGCTAAGATTCCCCTCCCCACATCCGACCTCGTGTATCTCATTTACACCAGTCTTGGAAACCAAAGCATCAAGACAGTCATGAAATCCTTTCATCATATACCTTACGACTGGATTCGCTGAAGCGTATTTATCATAAAGATTACCAGCAATTATGCCGTCTTCTATGATAGTCATTTCCTTATCCTTACATCAATACCAAGTTCAAATAGCATGATTACCAACTCATTTGATTAAAAAACTTTTTATAAAACCAAAACTATTTCTAATGGCTGAGCTAAAATCTGCTCTCGTCAAATTGTAAAGTATAATAGACGGACGTAAATAAAATTTTAAAAGTGCCTTACGTTGCCAGTTCACCAGATCCTTTGGTTCTAAATCATTGACTCTTATAACAGCATTCCCCCATCGTCTATAATCTGCCCAATTTGAAGACAATAAACTCAATCCACCAACTCCAGACTTTGCATATTCATAATATTCTGTTCCCGGAAACGGTGTTCCTATATTAATATAGGCTTGTTTACATTTTAATTTTTTAATAAAATTAATTGTGTTTTTAATAGTTTCTTCCGTTTCTTCAGGCAGACCGAAAATAACAGAGAGCCTTGTTTCTAGACCAACCTCGTCGGCTATTTTATAGGCCTTCTTTATTTGGTCAAGAGTTGTTCCCTTTTTTGCCGCATCTAAAATATGTTGATTCCCGGACTCTACACCAAAAGATATTCTGTTAAGCCCTGCCTGCTTTAATTTTTTAAGCAAATCAAGCGTTACCACATTTACGCGGGTATATCCTTCAAATGTAATATTCAGTTTTTCCTTGATTATCGAATCGCAGAGGTTAATTGTCCTTTCATGATTAAGGCCGAGGGTATCATCTAAAAAGCTGAAGTGCCGGATATTATATTTGTCAATGACCATCTTAAGTTCTTCGATAATTCCAGGGACGCCACGATAACGAACATGGTTTCCGAAGATTACCTTCTGCGAGCAGAATATACATTTAAAGGGACAGCCCCTCGATGTCATAATCGTCGCCATGGGTTGAATGCCTTTGCCGGGGACGGACCATACATACTTTTGATTATCCAGGAGATCCCGATTCGGAAAACTTATGGAATCAAGATCCTTAATCAATGGCTCCTGCGCCATTATCCCTCTGGCCGGAGATTTCAAAAATTTATTAAAAGCAACTTCGCCTTCACCTGGAATTACAGTGTCAACAAAGGGGCTGGATATGACGGATTCAGGCACTGCGGAACAATGTGGTCCACCTGCAACCGTCCAGATATATGCACTATGTTTTTTTACTATTTGGAACAGATCAAAAGCCTGATTAACAAGAGGCGTCGTAAATGTCACACCGATAATGTCAGGCTTGAAGGATTTCAAGGTATCTAAGAGATTAGGGTTCAATTCAAGATCAATAATTTTCGTTTCGTGATCGCCCTCAATATTTGCAGCGAGTGAGGCAAGCCCCAAAGGAGGATATAGAACTCCGATTTTTGCCGCCGGAGAGAAATTTCCATAAACACCGGTAAAGGATGGATTAACCAACAAGATTTTCATTATATAAAATTTTCCTCATTTACTAGCAGTGGTTTTAAGGATAAAAAGTTGATTTAGGCCGATAAGAAACTTCTCGTATTTATCAATGCTAATGTCCGCTTGGGCAACGATACCATTCATACGACTAAGATTAATTAGTTTTTCATGTTGCTCGTTGGCAAGAGAGCTGAATAATCCTATCTGCGTACCCAAGTAATGTATAATATCTGCCATCGGATGAGGCGTTGTGATGATAATCCAACCGTCCGGATTTAACATAACACTCATACTCCTAAGCAAATCCACAGGGTTTTTTATATGCTCGATAACCGCAAGTAAAACAATACTATCAAATTGCTCGTCCTCAGGCATGATTGTCTCAAACCTGAATCGGGGATTTTTCATCCGTGCGATATTAATCGACGAAATATCGATATCCACACCTATGTAATTATTCGGCGTACAAATTTCAGCCAGAGACCCGGTACCGCAACCATAATCCAGAATTTTCCCCCGTAAATACGGCGAGACCCTTTTTATTCTCTGTGTGCGTAACCACGGAGATAACAAACCAATCATCTGATCAGCCATTGTTTAACATTTTTCTCCAATTGTTATTTTCGGACTTCATCTTTCTTAATACTTAGAAATAAATACCCAAGAAGGCCCACTATAGAGGCACTGATAATAAGCATTGAATGCATGACAATGGCGCTCAGCACTGCACTGTTTTTATCGAGCCCGACAAACAGAAAACCAAGTACCCAGCCGGCATCAAGAAGCCCGGTATTTCCCGGGGCATTTAAAGGAAGCATGGAGGCAAACAGAGCGAAAGATGAGCCCACAATAGTTGCTGTAATTGAACAGCGTATATTTAAGCTGATCATGACTATCTGAAATATTAAAATGGATGATATACTGCAAAACAGTGTTGATACAATTAAATATGAATGAGTTCTGATATTCCCCATCTGAGTGGTACTATGCAGAAAATGACCGAGGAGGTGAAGAATTTTTTCTTTCACCGATATTAATAAATTTATTTTCCTTATTAGAAGAATCAAGATACGGATAAGCCTTGGCAAATTCCACAATAATAAAATTATTATTATAAAAATCAGCAGGGCAGCAGATATCAGCAAGGGTGAGCGCTTTAATACATGCCCGAAAAAGGAAGCCGCAAAAACGAAAATCATGGAAATCATGAGAAAATCGTAAATACGAATTGTGATCAATATTCCTGTAGCATGGCCAATTTCCATGTGAAAATGTTTTTTCGTCAAATACAGAAAAGACAACTCCCCTGATCGTGCAGGCAAAATATTGTTCCAGAAGCTATGAATTGCCACTATGCTTAATAATTTTAGGGGATTTACATTTGAAAGCTCAGGGGTATTATGCAGACGAAATGACCGGAAACAGCAAAGCAGAATATAACCGATAGGTATACAGAGCAACTTTGGGAGATCTGCTTTTTTCATTATTTCATATGTTTTTGATAAATCGACACCCCTACACATCCACCAGATCAAAAAGAGAATAATCAGGGATGAGACTGCATATCTAATCCCGCGGCGGTATTCAACATATGTCTTTCCTGACAAGTAAGAGATAAATTATTCCTTTTAACTTCCTGAGATAAATTAATACTTTTCTGAAAAAAAGAAGTATGAATTCAATTCCTGTAATCGTTCACAGGAATAACCATTACGAATGAAATCGAAAGTATTGCCATGGAAAAATGATCCGAAGATCTTGAGGTATTTTCTAATCATCTGTCTTTCCTTGCGGAACTCCCTTTACGATATCCAATTTTTCTTAACCGATACTGGATATCTTCCATCAACTTTCTGTTTACGGAGAGAAGATCGGCCAGAAATGCTACCAGTATAGTCTGAAAACCAATCCCGATCAGTATAGAGGCCAAAATAAGAGATTGGACATGTGCCGCAATATCAGAACCTGTAATAAAGTGATAGATTAAATAGTATGCGTATCTAAGGCCTATTAACAGACCAATTGATAATGATACTAAACCAATGGTCATGAAAAAGCGAAAGGATTGATAAACCACAAATATTCTAATGATAGTGAGAATTGAGCGTTTCAAATATACAGGAATGCTTTTTATCAGCCTTGAAGGCCGCAAATATTTATTGGTTCTGATAGGTACCGATGCCACGGTCATATTTTTCTGACCTGCTTGAATGATGGTTTCCAATGTATATGTGTATTCGTTAAAAACATTAAGATGCATCGCGGCATCTCTACTTATGGCTCTAAATCCACTTGGGGCATCAGCGACATTCGTCTTGCTTACCAGCCTGACCACATAACTTCCAAACTTTTGAAGAATTCTTTTCAGCGCGGAAAAATGCTCAACCTCATTTATAGGTCTAGCACCGATAACTATATCGGCTTCGCCGTCCAATATTGGTTTTACAAGTTTAGGAATATCTCCAGCATCATATTGATTATCTGCATCTGTATTCACAATGACATCAGCACCGAGCTTTAGACATGTTTCCAAACCGGCCATGAAAGCGGTTGCTAATCCTTTGTTTCTTGACAGATTAACGATATGATCCGCACCGGAATTTTTAGCTACTACTGCCGTATTATCTGTGCTACCATCATCAATAATCAGCCACTCAACCGATTCAAACCCTTCTACCTCCCGGGGAAGCTCGCCGAGGGTTAGACCGATAGTTTCAGCCTCATTGTAACAAGGTATTTGAATAATTAACTTCAATGGCCCCTCCACTTAACAGATAATTGGCACACTTAGCACTTATCCTGAGTTACATCGGTAAACCGATTTCGAATCAGCTGCACCAGGAACTTAACATCTTTGCTTTTCAAGTCCAATATCTCCGGTTTAAAGTACACTGACACAATAACTATCATCGTATATATGATGCCAGATAAAATAAAATCATATAATCCTCCATCTGCAAATAAATAATTGGCAACAAGCGCTGACATTGCAGCAAGCCCCGTAAAAAAAAACAGACAACCAATCTGGTGCACCAGATAATGCAAGTAGCTAAGATGGAGCAATTTGGTGTTAAAGTATAATTGGACATTGACAGCTATGATATTTATTATTACCATTTTTATTGCCAATCCAGTGGCCCCTGCATTTAAACCAAACTTATCAAAAGGTGCAATCATGAAATAAGTAAGAGGAAGGCTCACCAGAGAAAAGATTACAGTAATGTTCCTATATAGTTTTGTTCTCCCGGTGGCGTAAAACAGCGAACCTGTCAACTGTCCATATGTCTGGTGAACAGGATATAGCGACATGATAGCAACAGCCATGATACTTCCCTGAAAAGCGCTTCCCCCAATAATTCTCACAACATTTTGCGCTTGCACCATTAAAAAGCATGAAAAATAGGCGGCTATGGCATACAATATAGGGACATAACGTTTAAAAAGCCGCCCCATTTCATTCAGGTTGTTAGTACCATGAAGGATTGAATATTCTCTCATCAACAGTGGTGTCATGGCACCGGTAAAAAGAAAACAGATGGTTCCTATCTGATATGATAGACTGTAAAAACCCTGCTGTATACTTCCGCCGAAGTATTGCAACAACCATCTGTCAAATATCCCCCCTACCAATCCAAATAGGGCAATAATAAAGAGTGGATGGCTATAATTAAAAAATACCTTTAGGTATTTTTTTGCACTATCCCACGATAACCTCAGATTCTTTTTGGCTAAATGAACATTACTGCCGATTACTCCTATCAAAACAATTATTAGAAAAAGAAGTATAAAATAATTGTAGAAGAAAATTTGGGGCAGATAAATCTGGTTGTATAAATAAAGTAAAACAATAAACACAAGACCTGAAATCCGCTGAAGCATTCGTACTTTTTCTGCAGGTACGGTTAATCCATAGGCATCAGCCATCGTCCCCAATATCTGCGCAAACCAACTGAGAAGTCCCCAACCCGCAGCCAGATAAATATAAACCAAATTCTGCCCTATCCAGATTGTTTCATGTATACCCGAGAAATGAACTAACAGTACAAACCCAATAACGAAAAAAGAAACAAAAGCGATAAAGTACAAATAAAACAAGATTAACGAGTGTTCTTCAGGATTGCGCGAAATATTCGTATAGAAACATGTTGATGTTCCCATATCAAGAAAACCGACAACCTGGGTAAAAAAATTAGTAAGAAAATTAAAATCTCCATACGCCTTGGGACCCAATCCCCGCGGAATGATCAGCTGGGTGATAACACTGATTATTAGGCCAAGAAAATTGGAGGAGAGTTTAAAAAAATATCTCTTATTAAGTGAATCTTTATTTCCGAGGTTCGGATGAATATCGGGATTATCGAAATTTCTGTTTTCGCCTTTACCGATAATTGTCATTAAACCTTTTTTATTCTGTTGGCTAATATTTGCCAGGAATATAAATCTTCAGTGCCTTCTTTTTTAATGTAGTGGTTTTTATAGGCACAATATTTGTTTTCGTCCACATATAATTCGTTTTGCAGATCAAACTTGATGGGATAATCCAGATTATGCACCTTTTTACCAAAGAATTCAGCCATCCACTCTGGCGTTGGATCTTCTACCCAGTATTCGCTATATTTATCCGTTGTCACAATAATCACGGGTTTTTTATACAGAATGGCAAAATTGATAGCCGTACTCGTATGCATGATTACAAAACCGGATGTTCTCACCAACTCCGATGTCTTGCCACGTATCACAGGCCTACCGCCAAAATAGTCGGGAAGATCTTCATAGCGAGAACGGGGATGCGCGGCAATGGTTATTTTGAACCCGTTCTTACTTTCAAGATAATCGAAGAATTTGCAAAGCTTCGGATAATATTCATCCGGACTTACCGGTGAACTGTGCCCGGTGTAAGCATAATCGGGATGAAAAGGCTTAAATTCGTCAATAAAAATCCCTCTCTTTGCATCAACTGGTTCCGGCATATCTGCTTCCTTTAAATAAATATCATAATCGAGATAATGCGCCCATACAATCTCTGACTGAGCCGTTACAACCAACCCCGATGTCCCATTATATTTGTCACCCCCGATGACCAACAAAAAATCGGCAGGCTTTACATTTAACAAACCATAAGGAAGAGAATATAATATTTTAGTCAGTACACCATTCCAGGTCACTAGTTTAAACTTCAAAGAGAACCTCTTGGAAAGCTTTAAGCCCGAACGATCAACTGTCGGCAGTGCCATTGTAACAACACAGCGTTTAATTTTTTTTTTCAAAATCATTCTAAAAATGCGAAGCGTCTTTGGAGTATATCGAATTAACGATATGATAAAGCAGGTATAGTCCAATCCCTTAATTGCGGTGATCGCTTCTTTTTTGGTGTGGAATAAGCGCCAGTTGTCACAATTAAAGGCCGGTGGCTTAACTAAAATTTTAAATTCATCTGTAGCAATGAAAGGGGTAAAGTCCCATATTTCAACATCAAACCCATTATCTTCAAATATATTAATGCCGAATCGTTTATAATCCCGCATATTAAAATAAGATTCAATAAAAAAGATTATTCTCTTAATGCCTGAAGATTTACTAGTCAACAACGCCATCCTTGTTTATGGTATGTCTGTTTTTCCACTGACCATCGACTTTTGCCAGGGAATAGGGAAAATTATTCTGATCACAGAGGATAAGCAAAAGTCTCATTTTAATTCCTAATAAAATCTATCCAGGGTCACTATCAAAGATGATTTCAAAATAAGATAAAGCATCTATCTGAATGACCTTTTGCATGGATAAAACTAACTATGCCGGAAACCCCGAAATGAAGCATCATTCTCCAAATAGAGTTTACGGGAAGCATCTTCGGTTTTCTTTATTTGCTCCGAGTAATAATTATTAATTAATATAGAATTGGCTTCATATAAATTTTTATGAAACTCCGTATCGCTCAAGTTTGTAAAGTTGACTGATAGCAAATCGGAGTTCAAGTGTTTGTTTTCATAAAAATCTTCGCAATTTCTTAATAATCCAGTTTTAATAGCATGATAGTATAACGGGCACCCAGGATATGGAGTTACTGGCCGAATAGTTCTTAGCTGTGAATGATCACTATATTTTAGTAAAAAATCCACTCCAAGCTTTAAAGTTTTTTCATCATCGCCTATGTGACCAAAAATAATATTTAATCCGGGACTAATACCTGTGGCAATCGTATTTTCTATTCCAACTGTTATTTGCCGTGTAGTCAGATTTTTTTTCATTTTTCTCAACACATCCTGGTCCATTGACTCAATCCCGTAATTAATAAAAACGCATCCTGCAGCTTTCATTACTTTTAATACTTCGGGAACAGCATAGTTGAGTCTTCCATTGCAGTCCCAATTAATATCCAGATTTGCTTTTATAAAAGCTTCACAAAGTTCAACCGTTCTTTTTTTTGAACTCATAAGCAATTCATCAGAAAATGCAATATAAGATATTGCATTTTCTTTCTTTAGGATTTGAATTTCCTCAATTATGCTTTCCGCCGAACGAGGTCTGAATCCCTTATCCATTCTGTAACAGAAATTGCAGTGGAATGTACAACCTCTTCCAGATAATACCGGTATACATCGTTGACTATTTTTAATATTCGGCATCCGGAGCAAAGCATAATGATCCATCGGGAATAAATCCCAAGCAGGAAAAGGTATCCCGTTAATATCATCAATCAAAGCTCTGCGGTCAGTTTGAACAAATTTGCCGTCATCCAAATAAGCAATGCCGTTTATCGAAGCTAATGATTTTTTACCATCTAATTGTTTTAAGAGTTCTAAAATTGTAACTTCACCTTCACCTATAACGACTGCATCGGCTTTTGTTTTTTTTAAAAAATATTCCGGCTCAGGAGCAACCAGATGACCTCCTAAAACATAAAAAGGACGATTCTTCGCAAGATTTATTGCATCGGATATTTTCAATATTTTTCTATATTGGTAATAGCCGCCACAGGCACTCACGCCAATCACATCAAATTTATTTTGATTAATGTAAGCAAGAAGATGCGATTCCGGCCAATGGTATACATCCTGATTGTAAATTGTAACATTATGCCCTGCCTTTCTGCATACAGAAGCGAGATAGGCAATACCTTGAGGAAACCACGAGATAAAAGAATCGTTATCGTAAACAACAAAAAGAATTTTCATAGATCACTCATCGATTAATAATTTTTTGATAGGCAGCTTATTGCTATTTCAAAGCGATATCGGCTACCGTTTATAATGTTTGTTGTTTTCTGCTCAAGCTTTTCTGTTTATTAGGATAGTAAATCTGTATTGACATCTAATATGGAAATGAATCATAGTTGCTCTTCGCGCCACACAACATGACGCAATTTCCATTCTCCGTTTTCTTCTTTCCATAGATGAGGCGACCGAAACTGATCACAGAGTTCCATAAAGTGATCCGGTTTCATCTCAATATATTCCATGACTTCTTGAAAATACTTTTCGGGAAATTCACCATCAAACCGCTTTACTAAAGAAACTCCTTCTTCACGGGTCAGGTGCCTGTTTCTGATTTCCTGTGATGCGTCATAGGATGATCGACCCAGCCCAAATTTAATAAATGCCGTATAGTAATGAAGATCATCAATCTTATCATCGATACTGTTGTATTTACTATATGTCCCTTGAGTCCTAAACGGTCTGGCTTCAAACCCCGTGTTTTCCACCGCATAATAATAAACTTCCTGAGGAGTCCATTTTAAGTAGTAACCAAGATAATGTACCTCAATATTGGATTTTTCTACTTCTTCGTATGGTGCCGGCAAGTAAGCCATCAAGTCAACCAAATCAACTCCATACTTTTCTATTAATTCTTTTATAGTAACACCACCAAGATATATGCCATCTATTTTTTTCATGCTATAATATGATTTATCACGAAGCGAAGTCGTGTTGTCTGCAATCGGATTCCCATACTCTGCTTCATTTTCACCATAGAAAATCAGCGGAATCTTATATTTTAATGCGATTTTTGGCCCAAAATTTTTCTGCCCCAATATGAAAGTCTGAAATGGATGTAAAAGATTTTCAATAGACAATCTGGTTAACAGTTTCATAACCCGACCGTTTTGATTAAAACTAATATTATCAAACCCACCAATTTCCAACCATCTTCTGAAATTTTTATATCCGTAATCTGTATAAATAATTGGCGCCCAGGTTATAGTTAATGGATGCATACCATATTTATATTTTAAAATGTGTGATTGAAAAGCGCTATCCTTGCCACCGCTTCCGGGGACAATGCAATCATAGTAACCGTCGTTGCTACGGTGTTTATCTAATAATCGCAGAAGTTCTTCTTCTCTTTTTTTCCAATCAATCTTTTCTTTTTCCTCGGCATGCTTGCAGGCATCGCAAATACCATCTTCCCCTATATTTAAAGTTGCTTTTTTACTATCAATAGTATGTTTAAATTCAACTGCCGAACCTGGTCTTTGATTGGACATCACGCAACGTTTACAAAAAACAACTTTATCAGGAAGTCCATATTTCGTTTCTAATATTTTTCCTGTCATCTAATTCTCCACAAAATTATTAATTTGATTCGCCCAATATCGATATATTTTTATGCCTTCTTCAGCACTTTTTTCGGGATGAAACTGTACAGCAAATATATTTCCTTTAATTACAGATGAACAATATCGAATTCCCCCATAATCAGTTGTTGAAAGAATATTGTCGGATATGGAAGGATTTGCATAATAAGAATGCACAAAATACATGAACTCTCCATTAGCAATTTTTTCTAATGGAGTACCTGACCACTTATATACATCTGATAAAGGATAAAATATTCGATTCCATCCAATTTGCGGAATTTTCATTCTTTCCCCATTTCTATTTGCTTCCGGAAATTTTACAACTTCTCCTTCAATAAGATTCAGCCCTTTATGTTCTCCAAATTCGTTACTACCAGAAAAAAGAATTTGCATTCCAAGGCAGACACCAAGAAATGGCCGGCCTGTTGCCGTAAAGTCCAATATTGGCTGAACTAAATCCAATCTATGCAGGTTTTTCATGGCGGCACCAAAAGCACCGACCCCTGGCAAAATTAAAGCATCGGCATTTATAATATCGGCTGCTTTGTTTACTATCGCTGGTTTTAATCCAACGGTTTTGCAAGCATGCTCAACACTGAACAAATTACCTGCTTCGTAATCTACTATAACAACTCTTGGCATTTCTTTTTCAGGCAATATCCTGACCTTTCTTCAAATTATACCGGCAGGGAATACTTTTACTGTACAAATATTCTTTAATTTCCGGTATAGTCTTCATGTCAATTTTGGAAAAACCTCGTCTGCTTTTCAAAAACTCAACATTACCTTCTTTTTTATAGTCATCGATCATCTCTGTATTATCAATGACCTGATAATGAAGCATGGATGCAATGGCAACGGCATCTGCCTTCCCTTTTTCAAGAACCATACTAATATCTTCCAATCGTCCGCCTCCACCATGAGCAATAACAGGAATAGAAACAGCTTCAGCAACCATCTTCGTTAATCCTATATCATATCCTTGTCCCGTACCTTCCTGATTGACAGAAGTAATTACAATTTCACCAGCTCCTAGCTCCTCTACTTGTCTTGCCCAACTCAATACCTCAATACCGGTAAATTCTCTTCCATTATCGGTATAGGCAAAATAACGCCCATTTTGTTGCTTTATAGCTTCAATCGTTACAACTATAGTGGAAGATCCAAATTCTCTGGATGCTTCTTTTATGATCCCAGGCCTTTTGATTGCTGCCGTATTTAACGAAACCTTATCAGCGCCCGCCCTAAGTATTTCACGGATATCAGCGATTGTCCGAATCCCCCCAGCTACACTAAGGGGAATAAAAATTTCTCTTGCCGTTTTCGAGATAATATCCTGTAAGCTATTGCGATTATAAAGACTGGCAACAATATCCACAAACTGCATTTCATCCGCGCCATTCTCATAATAATACCGGGCAAATTTTTCAGGCT
This sequence comes from Pseudomonadota bacterium, assembly GCA_043825875.1. Classification (GTDB taxonomy): domain Bacteria; phylum Desulfobacterota; class Desulfobacteria; order Desulfobacterales; family RPRI01; genus RPRI01. The sequence goes on from JBDRRF010000103.1 coordinate 74,536, forward strand.
TACCAAGCACTCTCAAACCCTCCAGGTGGATACCTTTAACCAGATTCGGTCCTTTTATATCAAGACGTGCAATAATTCGCTTGTTTAGCATACTCAGCTTTCTTATATAAAATTATCTGCGATATTTTAATCCGATTTTTACCTTGTCCTGAATTGCACCTATAGAGGAGCAAACCTGACAGCTTTTATAATCAACCAGAATCATTAGCCATCATCATTTCGGCAATTTTGAAATCTATGTTATCATCAATATCAATTGAACGTGATTTGGGCATTATATATATATGGCTATTTTCCAAAATTATTTTTCCCTCTTTTTTTAAAAGCTCTTTCCACCAAACATATATAGATGCGTTTATATCATAAACTTTTGGCGCACTTTGCCTTGATGAAAAAGTCCCCTTTTTAGAGAGGTGTACTTTTCCATTCGGACTGATTTCTACCATGTTGAAATAGGGATTCCTATGGGCTTCGGTTACAGAAAAAACATTATCTGCTTTTGTTCCTAGCAGCATTTCAATACTTGAATCAATGTCTTTTACCGCACGGAGAGGTGTTGTCGTATGGAGAAGAACAAGGATGTCAAAATTATATTTTTCTTCCTCTTCCAGCCAATTGATCGCATGTAAAAGGACATCGACAGTTGCAGCTTCATCACCTGCCAGAGACTCCGGTCTTAGAAATGGAACTTCCGCACCATACTGTTTTGAGATATCAGCTATTTCCTTATCTTCTGTGGAGACAATGGTTCTATCGATGTATCGAGATTGTAAAGCATGTTCGATTGTGTAGGCAATTAGGGGCTTATCAGCCAGTTTTTTTATATTTTTTCGCGGCACACCTTTTGAGCCCCCACGGGCTGGGATAACGCAGACGACCCTATGCTTGCTTATCATGACTGTCTTCCAATAGTTCTAAGACTTTAATTCCATCATCTATGGATATTGCCGTCGTCATGTTTGATTTGAGTGTTTCAATAAAATGCTGCAATTCAACTTTATAGGTATCTTCCATCTTGAACATATTTTCTTCTGTTAATCGGATTTCACGATCAGGAATGTGAATATCTATCAATTTCTCAATGAAATCACAAAGAATCTCTCCTTTACTGCCAACAATTCTTATTTTTCGCTTTGCTTTACTTTGTAGGTAATCCATGTGAACGTGGCACACAAATCCATGTTCGTATTGGTAAATACCTTCAAAAATGTCTTCTGAATTTATGTCCAACTCGCTTGCTTTTGATTTTAAGGTTTTCCAAAGGAAAGGTTCCCCAAAGAGAAACCGCATATAATCGACTTCGTGCGAGAGATCAAGGGCAACACCACCACCAAATTCGGCATTTGCACTATAGGAATTTGTGTAGTTAACATTGGATCTCCAATAAGGCAGATATTGCCCTACTTCGATTTGGACAAAATATAAATTACCAAGGACTTTTTGTGTTATTTGGTCTTTGAGATATTGAATAGCCGGAAGAAATCGTAAATTATAGGCAACAAATACCTTAGTCTGATTTTTCTGCACAATCTCTTTTAAGAAATCAACTTTTTCAAGATTAAGTGAGAGAGGTTTTTCAATAAATAAAGGGATCTTTCTTTTCGCAAGGATAATGGCGGCATCAATATGTTTATAAGTTTCATTGGCTATAATCGCAAAATCAACTTTGTTTCGGTCAATGACAGTACCTAAATCCATGATTGAAGCATCGATAAAAGAAATTTTCTTTTCACATGTATTCTCAAAGCCACCCTTGATTTTTGTATAAACAATGATTTCTTCAATAGTATCTATGTTTGACAGATTGAGGATATGCCTTCTTCCTATCGAACCATATCCGACAACTAAGACTTTCATCTTGGTAATGCCATCCTTGTAATCACCAGGCCGTCCAGCCTCCATCAACTAATATGTTTTGCCCTGTTACAAAAGAAGATGCATCCGATGCAAGATAAATAACGGTTCCCACAATTTCACTTGGCTTACCCATCCGGCCCATAGGGGTCTTTTTAGAATAATTGTCAACGAAAGAGATGGTTTGATTATCATATATGCCACCGGGCGATATCGTGTTTGCCCGTATATTATCAGCGCCGAAATAGGTGGCTATGTATTTTGTTATGGCAATGATCCCGGCCTTTATAGACGCATAGGCAACGGGCATGGTCATTTCCGATCCTTCATAGATCGAGAAATCTGGCGCCACAACTCCATAAATAGAAGCCAAGTTGATAATACTGCCCCCGCCTTGTTCTTTCATAATCATGGCTGTTTCCTGGCACATGAGAAAATAACCGCCAAGATGATTATCAACGTTCAGTTTCCATGAGTCGAATTTTACATCTTCAAACTTTGCGCCCCAGTCCTTCGTGCGCGGATACGCACAATTGATCAAGGTGTCAATTTTTCCGCTCTCTAGGACGACCTGTTTCAAAACATCTCGTACAGAATTTTCCGAGGTAATATCAAGATTGATGTATTTAATGTTTTGTTTAATGAGCTTTTTAGCTTCAGTTTCATTTTGATCTGCAATATAAACATTTGCTCCATATTGGGATAAACCCTGGACAATCTCTCTGCCAATGAGACCACAGCCACCCGTCACAACGGCGGTTCGGTTCTGACATGAAAACAATTTGTTGTATATCAACTGTTAATTCCCAAATATTTCAATGTTTTCTTATATTCATCCCATTGTCCGACATCGAGCCATCGACCCCAGCAAGGGAATACGCCAACTTTGTCTGTATTGGATAATTTAATTTTTGTTATCAATTTGTCGATGTCCATTTTTTCAATATCACCCAAATAATTGAATATTTCTGGCTCCATTACATACGAACCGGTATTTACGAACAAATCATATTTCGGCTTTTCTAACATTTCAGCAAGGGAACCGTTGGTCATATTAAGGACACCGTAGGGTACATCAATTTCTTTGTGCGAACCGATAATGGTTAATGTGTTTTTATTTTCTTTATGCCAGGACATGAATTCACCATAATCGCCTTCAAGTAATGTGTCACAATTTGTAAAAATAAAGGTATCCTTGATTTTCCCTTTCAATAGACAAAGTCCGCCCACTGTCCCGCAATATTCATTTTCTTCTATCAGCTCGAGTTCATAGGGTTGTTTATTCTCGCTGAAATAGAGTTTAATCATTTCTTTCTTATGGTTGATCACCAGTTTAAATTTATAAAATCCCCTTTCGTAAAAGCGATCCATAATTACTTCAACGATTGGTTTCTCACCAAGGGGAATCAGAGGTTTGGGAAGAATTTTAGTAAAAGGATCTAATCTGGTACCTCTACCTCCTGCCATGATAACCACATAGTTATCAAACAATGGGCGTTCAATCTCAGTTGGTTCAGAAGCAAGGCTCTCATACCAGGACCTAATATCTACTACCTTTCCTGAATCATCTATAACAGGTATGAATTCTATCAGGTATTCTTTCATCAGTTCATGAGCTTTTTGTTTAGCATTTTTATCATCCAGATTAAGACTGTAAAAGTTCTTTTTCATTACCTCCGTAATATTCTCTGTTAATTCTATGCCTCGTGTTATTCCCCGACGTATATCTCCGTCGGTCAGTGTTCCAATAAGCTTTTGGTTCTCGTCTGTTATAAAGAGAATTTTGATGCCTTTTTCAGTTAACCGCAGCATCGCTTGCTTTATGGAGATATCTTTACCTACGAGAAATGATTTGACAGTTTCTGAATCCATTGAGATTACCTTTTTTCAACAATCCTTGCGGGCACACCGACTACCATTACGTTTGCTGGAATATCTTTTATAACGACAGCACCAGCCCCGATGATTACACCGTCACCAACTTTGATTCCCTGAATAATTGTTGCTGCGGTTCCTATATGGGTCATATCACCAATCTGAACACCTCCTGACAGGACAGCGCCGGGGGCAATATGTACGTGCGCACCGATAATACAATCGTGATCAACGACCGAACCAGTGTTGATAATGGTATTATTGCTTATTATACAACCTATTTGGACGATTGCACCTGCCATGATTTGGACTCCTTCGCCTAATTGCACGCCGCTTATGATCGTCGCTGTGGGATGAATTACAGTTGCAAATGAATACCCATCTTTTTTAAATTGAAGGTAGATGTTTTTTCGCTTTTCCGTTAATGATACTGAACCGAGTCCATTGACAAGTTCAACAGAATCAGAAGCATAGTTTTTTACCATATTATCGTTTCCAAGGATGAAAGCCCCGGCAATAGACTGACCGGTCAACGACACATCCGAGTGAAGTATTCCGACAATTTCTCGTCGCAAGACGTTGAGCGAAGAGATCAAGACTTTGGCATGCCCACCAGCACCTATAATAATGACCGGCCGGTTTAAAATCAAATTAGTGTATCCCTTTCGTAATCTTTTTCCGATTTATTACCGATTAATTCCCAGTATCGCATCGGTGACAATCCTTTTCCTGGTCTTTTCATAGTGAGATTTGATGTCGAAAATATTTCACCTGAGCGAATCAGTTTCGCAGAGACTAAGCTTTTCCGGGATATATCTCTGTTTTTCAACTCTAAAGGCATGGGCACTTTATGCCCATTCCCAAGAGCTGCTTCCACATTACGTATTGCTGTAACCATAGCTTTCAATTCGTCAGGCTCCAAAGACGCCTTATGATCCGGTCCGGGAAGATTTCGATCCAAGGTAAAATGTTTCTCGATGACAGTAGCCCCCATGGCAACCGCAGCAATAGGTATGGCAATGCCCGGCGTGTGATCGGATAGACCTACCTGAAGACCGAAGGCACTACGCATGGTACTCATTGACCGCAGATTGACTTCATCAAAAGACGCTGGGTATTCTGTCGTACAATGCAGAAGTATAACCTTTTCTTTTAAGATTTTACGTCCTGCTTCCGAACAATAGACATCCCGGAATTTTTCTAAAGAAGGCTTGTCACTGCTAAGTAAATAGCCAAACGCTAAAACACCCAGAGCGGTTTCAACCTCTCCGAGGGAGCTCATTCCTGTCGAAAGTATAACAGGTTTTTTTGTTTTTGCTATGTACAGAAGGTAAGGCCCATTTGTAATTTCCCCGGAAGGTATTTTAAGGTGTAGAAGATCTAATTTATGAGCAAGTAAATCGATGCTATCAAAATCGAATGGTGTGGATAAAAATTCGATGTTTTTTGATCGGCAATGTTCAATAAGTATTCGATGGGCAGGCTCATCTAGTTCCAGCTTTTTGACCATATCCAATTGGGTATCATTTTCGGTGGTCGTCTTTTTCTGGTATTCGGCTTTCGGGGCATGCTTGCTGATGACCTTATCCGCTTTGAAGGTCTGAAATTTTACGGCATCGGCATCGGCCTGTGCTGCCACATCTATAAGCTGTTTTGCCATTTCAATGTCGCCATTATGGTTCACCCCGGCTTCAGCGATAATGTAGGTGGTTTTTTTCTGATATCTTCGATCAGTTATCATAATTCACATCATAAAATTTCTTCATCAGTATGTTCTTTAGCGAGACCTTCTTTAAATATTCTTTGATCTTTAGCGACGCATTTCCCTGCCCATAAGGATTCTTTGTGTTTCTCAATATTTTTTTAAACTCTGTAGACAATCCTTTAGTGATGGCATCAACAATCGCCTGCTCCTTTTCTTTACAGTCTATTACAGAATCAGCCTTTAATCGGCCTTGCTGGCGTTGCCCAATGTTAACGGTGGGTTTATGGAAAGCAGGTGCTTCTATAATCCCGCTTGACGAGTTTCCAATGATGACATCTGCATTTTTTACAGCATTGAGATAAAGTAGTTGCCCCATGGATGTGAATACTTTTGCCCGTACAGGATTCTTTTCTACATACTTCTCAATATAATGATTAATAATTCGCCCAGCAGCGTCTGCGTTTGCCTTAGTAAAAACAATACTTGCTTCCGGAAATTTATCGATAGCATTTAATAATTCGTTAAATACCTTTTCAGGCCTTGTATTGCTGAGTGTCTCGGGATGATAGGTAACCAGGAAAGATAGCTTGCCAAGTTGAAAATCGATAGCTTTTTCAAAAGAGGTTTTGCTGAGAAGCTTCATCTTTTTAATATTATCAAGGCCGGGCGCTCCATAATTCATAACCCGTTCCGGCACTTCGCCTAATTGGACAACTCTCTTGCGATATGGTTCAGCCGCGGTAAAATGAAAATGGGACATCTTCGTAATGGCATGGCGTATTGCTTCATCGATGGCCCCCTCCGTGGCTTCGCCGCCATGAATGTGCGCTATGGGAATTCTTGCAATCATGGCAGCCTGGGAGGCGGCAAGAATTTCAAACCGGTCGCCGAGAACAACCATAATATCTGGTTTTTGACGAGCAATGGCATCGGCAAATCCTATAATTCCCAAGCCAAGAGACTTGGTAATCCCGACAGAAGTGTCACTTGAAAGAAGCATCTCTACTTTTTCATCTATTTGGAAGCCATCTGCCTCGATTATTTGGTATGTCAACCCGAATTCGGGCGAAAGGTGCATGCCCGTGGCTATAATTTGAAGTTTCAGTTCAGGGTCATCCTGGATTTCCTTCATAAGCCAATACAGCAAACCATATTCGGCCCGTGTTCCAGTGACGACACAAATCTTTCGTTTATGCATCTTGCTCTCCAAGGAAAGCGCTGCTAGGAATATTAATCAGCCTTGCTTCCAGACTTTCAGCACAAGAAAGATCCATGCGTGGGCAATCGCGAAACATAACCAGCTTATTCAGAAGGGTCCAGACTGGCCGGGTCATGATCCCTGCGTCGTTTGTCTTTTCCAATAGTTCATTCCGTTGTTTCTGATTGACTTCGTCAAGCAATAAGACATTCAGCCAATAATTGCTTTTCGAATGGGACGGTTCCGTGAAGAATTGAATGCCGTCAGTATTCTCAAAAGCACGGTTGTAACGGGCGGCAAGATCTCTTTTCTTTTCCAAGAATCCGGGAAGTTGTTCCATTTGGGCGCAACCAAGAGCGGCATTGATATTGGGCAGACGATAGTTATAACCAATGTGATCGTGGCAATATTCCCAGCGGTGAGGTATTTTTGCTGTGGATGTCAGATGTTTCGCCAATTTTGCCAAGGCTTCGTCATTTGTAATGATCGCACCGCCGCCGCCTGTGGTGATGGTTTTGTTCCCATTGAAACTCATAATTGATAGTTTCCCCCAATTTCCTGTATGCTTGCCTTTGTATAATGAACCCAGGGATTCTGCTGCGTCTTCAATCATTTCGATCTTGTACTCTCTGCAAATCTCGGCAAGGGGATCGAGATCAATTGGATGACCAAATATATGCACCGGAATGACAGCTTTAATTCGTCTTCCGGAAAATTTGTTTATACAGGTATCAGATTTCAACTTAGCAATATTTTTGAGATAGTCCTTAAGTTTATGGGGGTCAAGTCCCAACGTTCTTTCTTCACTGTCAACAAAATGGGGAATAGCACCGCAATGGGCTACTGCGTTGGCTGTCGCTACAAAGGTTAGGGCCGGAACAAGAACTTCATCACCCAATTTTATGCCTGCTAATTCCAGTGCGATTTGGAGTGATGCAGTACCATTGACAACCGCTACGGCTTTTTTTACACCTGTAAAGTCAGCAAGCATATCTTCAAAACGATCAACATATTTACCAACATATGAGACCCAAGTTGAATCGATGCAGTCTTTGACATAGGCCCATTCGTTGCCGTTGAAGCGCGGCTCATGGAGTGATACCGGACATTCGCGGTCGGGGATGACGGTTTTGATAGCGTTGATGATGCCTTCAACATCCAGCTGTGCCACTATATGTTATATTCTCCCGGCTTGTATTGCCTTAAATATTCTGTATTGGTAAACCACTCTACTGTTTCCTGTAACCCTCTTTTCAGTCCTTCGATACCTCCGTAGGCAGGAGTCCAACCTGTTAATTTTTCAGCTTTGCTGTTATCAGCCCAAAGCCTTTCAACTTCGCTATTCTCCGGTCTGATCCGTTGCAAATCGCTTTCGATATCTATGTTCATATTCATGATATCGGCAATAATATTTACGGTTTCACCGATAGAAACTTCAAAATTACTGCCTATATTGATTACTTCCCCTATGGCCTGATCTGCCTCCGCTACAGCTATAAAACCGTTTACTGTATCTTTAACATAGTTAAAATCTCGTGTCGGATGCAATGATCCCAATTTAATTTTCCTGGTACCAATAGCAATCTGGGTAATAACTGTTGGAATAACTGCCCGTGCCGACTGTCTTGGCCCATAGGTGTTAAAAGGGCGAACAATGCTTATGGGTGTATCGAATGCATGATAAAAAGACATGGCAATCTGATCTGCACCAATTTTGCTTGCAGAATAAGGCGACTGGCCCTGTAGTGGATGGTCTTCGGTTATGGGCACGAATCGGGCAGTACCGTAAACTTCGCTCGTGGATGTATGAATGATCTTCGATATCCCAAGTTCCCGTGCTGCCTGCACAACATTAAGAGACCCTTTTACGTTGGTATCAATATAAGTATTTGGTGAATGGTACGAGTAAGGAATGGAAATCAAAGCAGCCAGATGGAAAACCACATCACATCCCTTCATGGCCTGCCGGACACCATGCGGATCTCTGATATCACCTGCAAATATTTCCATATTCTTTTTAATCTCCGGTTCCAAATGATCAAGCCAACCCCAGGAATTAAAGGAATTATACAGGACGAACGCCCGGACATTATAACCGTGCCTGATCAGTTCTTCTGTCAGGTGGGATCCGATAAAACCGTCAGCACCAGTTATGAGAATTTTTTTGTTTTGAAGATTCATTTTTGTTTATTCCGCCACACCATGCCAGCTTATATATAATGTTTGAGAGCTTAACATAACTACCCCCAAAATGCTTTTCGGTAGCTTCTTTTTTACTTCTTAAATTCACATCATAAAAGAAGCCGTTATTTGAATTTAACATACTAAATTAACTTAATATTAATCTATGATATGCCATGTTGTAACTAAATTCAAACACTGTGGTGCTTGGCATTTTTTATGTGTTCAATGAACAAGGCGATGAAAGTCGCTATGAATAAAGATATTACACCGAAAATCAATGCAATTTTTCTAATATTTACTGCTCTTATTTTATTTATTCCAGGATACCTTACAATTTTGACGGCATTACTTAAGAAAGCACTAAGATATTCCATGTTCAAATCATTTGCCGTTTTTGATAAAACAAAAATTCTGTCGTTTATATTCTTTAGATTCTCCTGTAGGTAGGTAAAATTTTCCTTTTCCCTCTTTTTTCTTTCAACTTTTAAAATCTTTGAGATCTGTATTTGTCAATAATTACAGCCAAAATCATGCTTAAGATCAACGAAAAGAAGAAAACCATAGTAGTTGAAACAAGTATTTTTGGTCTAACCGGTTTATCCTCTATTGTCGGAGAAGAGTGTATTATAATTTTGTGTGTAGCAGCAGCTTCTTTCTGCAGTTTTGCAATTATAATCTCTAAATCCTGTCTTTCCAGTTCTAAATCTTTAACCTTTCCCTGAAGTGAATTAAGATATATCTGCTTATCAAGAACTTCTTTGGAACAAAGGAATTTTAATATATTACTATACGCCTGATTATTTACAGCCTGTTTGCATTCGGCTTCAATTCTATTTATATCTTTTTGTAGCTTTGCTTCCTGCTCTTTCGCAAGATTCATCTTAATTACTTTATTCTGGTATTCATTCTCATAAGCTTTTTTTGCTTTTCTGTCACTACATCAGATTCGAACCTTGCCTGAGTATAATTTGAGATTTTTGGCATAAATTCATTTAATATAGCAATTCCTTTTTGAGTATCCCTGCTTTCAATTGAAATTTCCAGTAAATTGTTACTGCCAATAATTTTAGTTTTAATTTGTGGGATATCTGAAATATCTAGTGATAATTTTTCTGCAATCTCTTTATTGAAAATTCCTCCAAGAAGCACATCGCTGATTTCAGCCGGAGAAACTATGATCTTTTGAAGTGAATACTATTTTGTCTTTTGAAATATTATTTATTTCTTGCAAAAATTCTTCAACAGGTTTTTCATCGGAATAAAGAAGCTTGTCATATGTAAAATCGTTTAAGCGATCCACTGATTCAATAGTAAAACCAAAGAAATTATCTCCTTTTTTATCTTCATCAAATATTGCTATCAACTTAATTGATGTTTCCTGCAAAGATAAATAGGCAATTTCTGCAAGATCTGTTGCTCCGTAGAAAGCTATTCGCTTAACATTTTGTTCGGAAAGAGCGGCAAACAGATTTTTAAGTTTCTTTCGGGCATCTTTATAAAAACGATAGGAATATTCAATATACTGATAAGTCAGGCGGGTTTTTTCAGCAGCACCTTTGGGGGTTAAAATATATGTAACTCTGTTTTTAGGAATGTTGACTATCTTGAAATATCCTTTGCGGGCAAGCCTTTTTATAAAAGAATTTACAAGCCCGAGCGAAATATTGAGATTTTTAGCAATATCTCTTTGGCTTAAAAGTTCTTCTTTATTGAGTTCTTCAAGAATTTTTAGAGTATGTATATCCGGAGTTCTCATAAAATTTTATGATTATTGAGCCACTTTCAAAACGTTTCAGTTTGGTCAAGCTCAAGGCGGGAGAAAATTTCAACCACAGGAATACATCGAGTATTTCGAGGATTGAAATTTGAGCCCAACGCCGAGATCGGCCAAAATGGGGCGTTTTGAAACTGGCTCTTTTCTTTTATAGAATTCTTAGGATTTCAAACCAGATTCAAGGGAAAAACTAACAAACAGCCCAATAGTTTGGTATGATTCCTGTGTTTTGGTTTGGGAGATTTATTGCAGACAGCTCCGCCCGGTAAATTACAAAACGATGCCTCTAAACAATATCTCTTTTAGCTGCTTTGCGGCAGATTCTGACTAATCTGTCTGTATTACTCAACGGCTACTCGAAATCATGAAATAATGATAATATAAAATGCTATCAAATTTATACTTACTGTAGTCTGGCAACTAATTTTTTCATCTTAACTAATTTTTTGGCAAAACTGGATATTTTTTAAGGATATTATGTAATTAATTGATATTGCCAACTCACCTGTCTAATACCAACATGATTATTGAAGTGCTTTAAAAAACTGGATTTATTTTTGTTCATATATTGAACATATCAGAGCATTTGTCAAGTATAAATTAGTCCTCTCTTACTGAACTATATGATATTAATATCTATCAATATAATAGCAGAATCTGAAATATATTTAACGAATCTCTAAAAAAAGATCCAAAAAGTTAGTAATTCACAATTACTATTATAAATTAACAGTCTGACAATATTAGATATAATATTTATATGGCTTTCAATAAATTACTTATTTTACAGACTTGACGATTTAGAATATAGGCAGGAAGATAAAACGCAAATCCGGTCACAGATAATTTTCTGCGGCCGGATTTGTGGAAAATACTATAAATTTATTTATGCATTTCAACACTTATAATATCTTTATTACGATCAAAAATTTTCTGACCGATACCGGGCACTTTCATTAGATCTTCCGGTTTGACAAATGGACCGTTTTTTTCTCTGTAATCAACTATTTTTTGGGCAACTTTAGCGCCGACTTTCTTGAGCTTTACAAGCTCCTTCACGGTTGCCGTATTAATGTTGATCTTGGCTTCATCTTTTGCAAAGGCAGTAGCCCCTGAAGCTAAAACAAACGCAACCACAACACACAAACCAATAAATCGCTTTAATTTTCGCATTTCAAATCTCCTTTGTTTGTTTGTTCTCGGTAATAACCAAATACCCACAATAGCAGATATATCAGACCTGCTAGCTTAAAGGCGTATACCCACAAGATCAGGGTAGACACATTTGGATTTTACTAAAATATAGTTTAATTAAACTATTATAATTTTTTATAACATACGGCACCCCACAGATAGCATACAGATTAGCATGCAAAAAGAGTTCTTGATTTTTATAAGAATAATTGACAGTATATTGACTATATTAGATTAATTATACTTGTATTGATATTGGAAAAAAATATAATGATAATAGATGAAGCCATTGAAGTCTTAAAAATTGAAGCACAAGGAATTTTAAATTTAATAGACCGTATAGATAACAATTTTGCCAAAATGGTGGAGCTGATTTATAAATCAAAAGGCCGGGTAATAGTCAGCGGAATAGGGAAGTCGGGAATCATCGGGAGAAAAATAGTTGCAACCTTAAATAGTACTGGTACACGATCTTTTTTTCTGCATCCTGTTGAAGCAATGCACGGAGACCTTGGCCTTGTTTGCAAAGATGATATTTTTCTTGCGCTTTCAAACAGCGGTGAAACAGACGAGTTGAACGTACTGATTCCAACTATCCGGAAAATGAAATGTATGGTAATAGCATTTACCGGAAAAACAAATTCCACACTGGCAAAATACAGCGATATTGTCATTGACATCGGAGTCGAGAAAGAAGCATGCCCTTTGGGGTTGGCACCTACTGCCAGTACTACTGCCCTGCTTGCTATGGGCGATGCTCTTGCTGTTACTCTTATTAAAAAGAAGAAATTTAAATCAAGCGATTTTAAAAAGGTTCATCCCGGTGGGGTGCTTGGCCAGCAACTTTCCAGCATGGTTAAAGATATAATGCTTACAGGGGAATCATTACCGGTAGTATTTAAAGGGGCAGGCATCACAGAGGCCATACAGAAAGCCGATTCAGGCGGCCTGGGCGCAACCCTTGTTCTGGAAAAAGACGGTACGCTTGCCGGTATAATAACCGATGGAGATATAAGGCGTATGATAGCCAAAAATCAAAATGCCCAAGAACTTAAAGCCGAAGATATTATGACCCAAAATCCCAGAACCGCAAAACCCGATTCTCCGGCTTATGACGCATTATATCTTATGGAAAAATTTCTTATCACAGTACTTCCCATAACGGATTCTGACAACAAAATTCTTGGGGTATTGCATCTTCATGACATACTAGGCAAAGGCAGTTTCAGATTTAACGGGAATTAAAAAAAATGAATCAGGAGCCACTTTCAAAACGTTTCAGTTTGGTCAAGCTCAAGGCGGGAGAAAATTTCAACCGCAGGAATACATTAAGTATTTCGAGGATAGCGCTAAAGCTTCACTTCGTGCGAAATTTGAGCCCAACGCTTAAGATCGGCTAAAATGGGGCGTTTTGAAACTGGCTCCCGGTTTTGATGGAATTAAGCAACTATGGATAATAACAGCTATTATGAAATTGACACAACAATTCCTGTACTGGGAGAAGCAAAGATACCGGCGCCTGTTCATTATAATGAAAATGGGGATGTTAAGCAGACTTTCATTTCGGATAAGGACAAAGTACTAATAGATGTAAATCCTTATAGAATTACCAAAATGGTAAAAGAAGGTAAAAAACTTCCTTCATTTGAAATGGCTGGCCCTAGAGAAATGATCTATTTTGATCCCAGTAAGCTAAGATGTGCACTTGTAACATGCGGCGGGCTTTGTCCGGGATTAAATGATATTATTCGCTCAATAGTCTTAGAGCTTTACCACAGATACGGAGTGCGTAATATCTATGGTATCAGATATGGCCTCCAGGGCTTTATCCCTAAGTACGGTCATGATATTATGGAGCTTAAGCCAGATAATATTTTGCATATACTTGAAATAGGCGGATCTATTCTTGGCTCATCCAGAGGGCCGCAGTCAATTGATGAAATTGTGGACAGTCTCGAAAGAATGGGAATCGGCGCTCTTTTCATGATTGGAGGTGATGGAACTCTTAGGGCAGCGATAAAGATTGCAGATGAAATCTTTAAAAGAGGTCTTAAAATAAGTGTCGTTGGTATTCCAAAGACTATTGATAACGATATTTATATGGTTTCCCGGTCATTCGGATTTGATACTGCCGTTGATGTAGCAACTCTTGCGATAAAAAGCGCGCATAACGAATCGAGCAGTTTTTTAAACGGCATAGGGCTTATTAAACTCATGGGAAGATATTCAGGTTTCATAGCTGCAACTTCGGTTCTTGCCCAGCAGGATGTAAACTTTGTTCTTATTCCCGAAATAGATTTTGATATCGATGGCCCAAAAGGACTTTTATCATCTTTAGAAAAGCGGCTGATAGAAAGAAAACATGCAGTAATAATTGTTGCAGAAGGAGCCGGGCAAAGATTTGTTAAAAGTGAAGATAAAGAAGTTGACGCATCAGGCAATATAAAGTTAAACGATTTCACTTCGTTTTTAAAAGATGCCATACTGGACTATTTCAAATCCAAGAAAATTGAAATATCATTGAAACATATAGATCCAAGCTACATTATCAGAAGCCTTCCTGCAAACGCCAATGACCATGTTTTTTGCAGTTTTCTCGGAAGAGACGCTGTGCATGCTGCAATGGCAGGTAAAACCAAGCTTCTTGTCGGAAGCTGGAGCAATAATTTTGTTCATATCCCTATGATTGAGTCAGCAAAAAAGAGAAAACAGGTAAATCCGCACGGAAAGCTGTGGCAAAGCGTACTTGAAGCAACAGGGCAGGGACCTTTGAAAAACTAGCAGACAGGAGCGCCTGGGTTTAATCTTTGCCAAGCTCAATAAATCTTTTCCATTTTACAGTAAGAAGGCATAATTCTTTTTGTGCATCCTGATTACCATCAAAAGAAGTAAGACCGGTAAGTCCATTATAATTTTTTATTTTAATAAGTTCATTTCTTACTGATTCAGGAAAACGGAGGCCGGATTTGCTTATTGTCTGAAACAGCATCATAGCAGTATCATAAGAAACAGCTTCAACAAAACCGGGATCTTCACCAAAATATGTTATAAAATCATTAACAAATTCTCGTATATCAACAGAATCTTTTTCGCTAAAAAAACCATCCGGTATTATTGCTTTATCTTGCATAAACTCACCGGCCATATTTATCATTTTTTGTGAGTTCCAGAGATTCGTACCCAGCAGATACACCTTATTTATATCTTCAAATATTAACTGTGGAATAATAAGACCGGCTTTTGTTGGTGAATCAGGAATAAAAATCGCATCAAAATCAAGCAGCAATTTGTCTTGTTCTTTGTTTTGATTGTCAATATTTTCATCCGATTCTTCATCTGAAGATGATGAATCGGATGGCTTCCATTTTTCAATATTTTCGTGAGAAAAAGCCTGTCTTCCAATAATTTTTTTAATTGTATCAGTAAAATCTGTATGGTCTGGGTTATATGATTCAGCACTTACGATTGTACCGCCATTTGCCAAAACTTCATCATAAAACAGGCTCGTATATTTTATGCCATAATTTTCCAATGGATACAAAATTGCAAATCTTCTTATTCCTCTATTTTCCATTGCATATTTCACAATGGAGGCTACCTGCATTTCCGGCATTAAAAAGTTCCTGAAAACAAAATCTCCAGTATCTGTAATATCCTCTTTCTGGGTTAATAATACTATCGGAATTTTAGCTGCCTGAGCTTCTTTAGCCGCGATAACGGATTCATCTGATCCCATAGGCCCGATAATTACAGAAACATCTTCCAGCACAAGATCATTCACAGCTTTTGCCGCACTTTCAGGATTTGATTCGGTATCTTTTACCACAAGGTTTACCAAAACCAGCCCTCTTTCATCAGAAAATTTGCTTAAAGCAAGCTTGACTCCTTTTAATGCTTTATTCCCGAAAACATTAAGTGTTCCTGTTAGAGGAAGCAAACAACCTACTGTAAATGGTTTGCCAGCTGAAGTTTCATATATTTTCTGCAATACATTCTCTGCTTCTTTAACATTTTCATGATCAGGCATTTTTTGTATAAAATCGGTAAAAATGCTTGCCGCCTCTTTATATTGCTGATTTTCATAGTAGCGCAGCCCGATCTGATACTTAAGGTATCCTTTTAAATTATCGTCTTTTATGCTTTCTATGAGAAAATTTATGTCATTTTCTTCAAGTTGTGATACGGCATTTTTTAGTTTTGTATTAATAATATCATTTTCATATTCTGTGCTTTTTAAGCGGGCATTGAAATAAGAAACCACGGCATCTGAAGGATTACTCAAAGCAAGCTGGGCATCTCCAACTAAAACATATGTTTTGGAAACATCTTTTTCTGAAAGCTTGTCTGAAAAAATACTTGCGGAGTATTTTATTACATCTTCAAACATTTTTTGCTTAAAATATCCTTCAAGAACTTTTATTTTTACATCAGGAATATAATTACTTTCCGGATAGTCATTGATAAGACTCAAGTAGCTGATACGCGACTTATTGTGTTCACCAAGTTTATCATAGATATCGCCTATCCGAAACAACGCTGCAGGAATGAGGTGAGTTCCGGGATACTGTGTAAGATATTCATTATAAGCTTCAAGGGCTTTGCTATATTTTTGTGTGGAAAAGAAATTTTCAGCTCTTGAAAACAAAACTATTCTTTCTGCATCATCATCTGTAGCTGTAACATTAACAATTTCTGCTTTGGGCATACAGGCGAGTAAAACAAATAATACCGGAACAAATAATAATCTGAAATGTCTCATTTTTTCATCACTCTTTTTATATTATATTTATAAAAAGGTTACATAACTTTTAATGGTTGTCAATTAAATCTTGATATTGTTTGAAGAAAATACGATGTCTCTGTAAATGATTCGCCCGATAAGAAATAAAAGTAATTATTGCGGCAGCAAATCTATCAAAAACATACCATATAAACACATAATTACAAAAAATCCTTGAACTTAAAGTATTTTAGGTTTAGCATAAAACCTTAAAAGAATTAAGGTAGTCTTTAATCCGCTTTATCTGGAGAAATATTAGAGGGAGAATTGTATATGAAAAAAATAAAATTCTTGTTATTTCTTATGGTATTGATATTTGCAATTCCTGCATCGGCCGAATTTTTCCGCTATGTTGATAAGGATGGTATGGTCAAATATACCGACGATTACAGCAAAATTCCAAAAAATCAGAGATCTTCTAGCAGCGAATATACAGGTTATGAAAACGGTTATACTGGCGAAGCAACAGAATCTGACATAGAAACCGAATATGATGCTGAAGCCGACACAGAAACAGACACCGAAATTGGAACCGAAACAGATACTGATACTGACACTGAAATTGATACCGAGTACCCACCTGAAATAACGCAGGAAACGGAAGCAGACAAAGAAACTGCTCCAATAAATAATACGGAAGATTTGGATGCAACAAAAAAACGCCTGGATCAAAAACAACAGGAAATCGATAAAGAGCTTGATGACCTGAAAAAAGAAAAAAGCGCCCTTGATGACCTGAAAAAAGATGCAAAAACAAAAGCGCAGGTCAATGAATACAATTCAAAAATTCAGGCTTTGAATGAAAAAATAAAAATTTCCCAGGAAAAGCTAAAGGTATTTGAAGCTGAAGTTGAGATATATAACATTGATCTGGAAAACAGTATGAAGAATTCATTGAAACAATATAAGAAAGAAAAACAAGAGAAACAAAAAGCTAAATAGCAAAAAATATAACTCAGCACTATGAATAAATTATAGGAGGATTACTATGCCAGATATGACAGGCGATATTTCTGATTTCGATAAGGCGGTAGAAATAGGCCGGCCACCAAACATCAAAAAACTCTTTCCAAACTCAAAGGCACTTATAGTCAGCGGGAAATTTATCGACAGAGCCATGACAGCCAAAGGCAAGGCAATTTCGATGGCTGCAAACGGCAGAAGCAATATAGTAATCCGTGGCGCATTGATGGCTGCCCAAAGAGCTAATTCCGCTATAATTATTGAAATCGCAAAATCCGAAGGTGGTGCAAGCGCATATTGTGCTGTCAATTACTGGAATATAGCAAGGCAGGTAGATGCTCTTTGCAATGAGCTGTCAATTACTATACCTGTTGCAATTCATGCGGATCACTACGGAATAAAAAACGAAAAGGACATTGCTGCGGCAAAAATCGAGATACCTACTCTTTTTGAAGCTGGCATGACTTCAATTGCAATAGATGCGTCACATATGCCGGATGATAAAAATCTTTTGGCAAATATAGAACTGAATCCCTTTATTCCTAAATGGGCAGGCCTTGAAACCGAAGTCGGAGAAATAAAGGGCAAATCCGGGCTTTCAACAGTTGATGAGGCTTTATTTCTTATACAGGGTCTTAATGCACATGATATTTTTCCGGATTGGATTGCTTTAAATAACGGGACAACGCATGGTATAGAAGCAAGCGATCAGGGAATTCAGGTGGATCTGA
Organism: Pseudomonadota bacterium; assembly: GCA_043825875.1. Taxonomy (GTDB): domain Bacteria; phylum Desulfobacterota; class Desulfobacteria; order Desulfobacterales; family RPRI01; genus RPRI01. Next base: position 92,794 of record JBDRRF010000103.1, read on the forward strand.
CAGTAAGTATACACGACTCTTTGGCCAAATATAAAATTTCCGGTGCACAGCACGGAACATCAGGAAACAGCTCCGACAGATTAAGAGAAATAGCATCAAAAACACGCACAACAAAGGCTAATGTTGCTACAGCGCTTCAGATGGTTTCATGGGGTCTTGAAGTAAATGATTACGGGAATGCAATACTTGACAGTAATGGAAACTTCATAAAAGTAAAAGGGGAAGGTGTTACTGAAGATTTATGGAAACAGATGGTGGAGTATGCGAATTCAAAAGAAATAAAAGGTGGAAACTATAAAAAACTTAACATAGTTTTTGAAAACAAAATACTGAGTCAGCCCGAAAATATCAGAAACAGAATGGCAAAAAGAGTGGAAGAATTTGTATACAAAATTCTTGTGAATGTTTTCAATGGCAAGGATTCCGCTCCTTTAACCATACAAAATATCATAGAAGCCGGAACATATGATCCGGGAGCAAAAACAAAAAGAATTGAAGATCCGTCACAGTGGACACCTGAAAAAATATCCGAAAAAGCTGCCTTGATAACATCGGACAAAGGAGCAGAAGGGACTTTCGACGATTAATGCGGGAAAAAACGAATTGCTATTACTGTGGAGCGAAGCTCACTAAAAAATTGTTTGAAGACAGGCTACGTCTTTTTTGTGAAGAATGCAATGAACCCATTTACGAAAATCCTGTTCCTGCAACATGCCTTGTGACGATTGATGAGAAGAAAAGAGTTCTTCTTGTTAAAAGAAATGTGGAACCAAAAGCAGGATTCTGGTGCCTGCCGGGTGGTTTTATTGAGCTTGGTGAAAATCCTGAAGAAGGTGCTTTGCGTGAACTTGAAGAAGAAACCGGCTTAAAAGGTAAAATCAAGATGCTTCTCGGTGTTAGTTCAAACCGGAACCAGCAGTATAATACAGTTCTTATTGTTGGATATCTTGTAAAAAATTACAGCGGGATTCTTTGTACCGGCTATGATGCATCTGATGCCGCATGGTTTCATTACAAAGAGATCCCCGAAATTGCATTCCAGAGTCACTTAAATTTTATCAGAATGTATTATGCTGCATATGGAGACTGATATAGACTTACAGATAAAGCTTTTGGACTGCGTTATCAGTCGCCCCCCTTCGACAACGTACCATCTGTACGTCTTACTCAGGGGTGCTCCTTCTGGCCTTGCCAAAAACATTATCTGTAAGTCTATAGTCGCATAAATTTATTAAAATAAACATAAAGAATAAAAACTCCAGGACTCGTCATACCGGCGAAAGCCGGTATCCATAACCTGTTAAGTTATTCAATTCCAGATTAAGCCGGAATGACAATAAAAATACTTTTCAACTTTATCAATAGAACAACAAAATATAATTAGGTTAAAATAGTCTATGAAAATTATTGATTTCCATTTTCATCCATTAAGTGCGGTTGTTGATTTTCTGCCCCAGCCTATGGGGCTGTTGAAAAAAAGAAACCCTGCGTGGGTCAAAAGGTTTGCAAATATTCCCACGGCCCGTGATATATTATCTTTTCTTGATGAAGAAGAAATAGATTACGCAGTAATGCTTGCGGAAAGAATTCCAACAGTAACAGGAATTATATCAAATGAATTTGTTGCCTCACTATGCAAAGGCGAGCCCAGACTGATTCCTTTTTGCAGCATAAATCCTGCTTTAGATATTCATATGGATGTTATGCTGGAAAAACTTGTTAAAGACGGTTTTAAAGGATTAAAACTGTGGCCCAGCTATCAGCACTTCTACCCGAATCAGCAAAACATCTACCCACTTTATGCAGCTGCCCAGAAATTGGGTATTCCAATACTTTATCATATAGGAACTTCCGTATTTGAGGGAACAAAGCTTAAATATTGTGACCCCATTTACCTTGATGAAGTAGCAGTAGATTTCCCAAAGCTCAATATTATTATGGCCCATGCCGGAAGGGGGTTTTGGTATGATAAGGCATTTACCCTGGCTTCTTTGCATAAAAACATATATCTTGAAATATCAGGCTTACCTCCGGCCAAACTTCTTGAATACTTTCCCCGGCTTGGAAAAATCGGCTCCAAAATAATTTTCGGATCGGATTATCCTGATGTAACATCCATAAAAAAGAATGTGGACTACATAAAGACTCTGCCCCTCGAACCTTCAGTTATTGAAGGAATACTAGGGTTGCACGCCAATAAATTGCTAAACGTGTTTTGACAATTTATTAAGCTTGAGCCACTTTCAATTTGTAATTGTTTGGTTATTCTTCTTAAACATTTTCAAGATCGAATCCAATTGACAACCGGATCTTTTGCCACTCGGAATCCATAAGCAGAAAATATCCGAACAGGCCGTATCGATAGATTTCAGGATCTTTGGCCGGATCATAGGGCTCCGTTATATTTGTGGCATACATCAATCGGCCAAGAAAAAGCCCATCGGCTATCTGAACCAGCTCATCTATGCAGTAACAATCCGGAATTATCGTTTTTAACATTGGCCAGCGGTAGTTGAGCTGAAACGTTTCTTTGCCAATGCTTAAAGGATTAAATGAAATGTTTTTTCTTGCAATAAAGAAGAAATTCTTAACATCATAGCCAAATTCCTGGGCTTCTTCTGTTGTTGCCTTTTCAGTCCATATATCGGCCACATCCATCAGTCGTCCTACAAAACGCTCTTTAAGGGTGCGCAAAGCCTGACCGTTTGAACCCCATACAGTATTAACCTTTCCGGTTTCATACCCATCGGTGAATTCAATAAGTTTTTCTTTGGATACAGGATCAAATCGTTTACCTGTCCATGTGGAAAAAGGAGATGCTACGCTTGTGTAAAGCAGATTAATGATGTTTTTCCCGAAGAGGTCGAAAATGCCTGCCGAATGCCAGCTTATAAGCGCACCATAGTAGAAGCCATCCATAGTATCGGGGGCAATCCCACGGTTAAACAGTTCTGAAAGCTGATCAAAATATGGCGATTTATTTAGCAAATTATCCTTAAGCTCCCTGGAGTGTGTTTTCAGATAATGAAGCAAAGTGGGATACTTTCCTGCTTTAATAAGTATTTCAGATTTTAATTTATCATTGCATATTGGCAGTGCCGGTTCCTGAAACGTAAAGTCATTAAATTTATTCTGCTTGAAATTAGCCTCTATTCCGGTTTGTTTCATGCCTGGGGCATCGGGTGGAATATCCAGATATGGAAAAAGACGACGTGCCTCGGCATGCCAATTGCTGTCTAAAAGAAGAAAATATCCGAAGTTCTGATAGTTGTAATCTTCGGGGGGCCGCTTTGGATCATAATCTTGTAACAGTTTACGTGTTGCATAACAGAGTTGTCCTAAAAACAGACCGGGAGAAACCTCTACAAGTTCATCAATAAGCCAACCATTAGGAACCGGATTATTTAAAGCCTTATAGCGATAGTTTAACTGAAATACGGGACGTACTGACTTGTCAGATACGGAAAAAGCCGGGGTACCGATAAAATAGCCTCCGTTTTTTTCCCATCCATATGCCCGTTGTTCACTTTCAGGAGCCGGATGCAGGTTCATCCATGAATTTAACATCTGAAAGGCTATGGGATTTATAATGCGGGTGGAAATTTTATTGAAATGATTTATCCCCAAAAGTATAGGTTCATCTGCTTTTGCTTGTTTTCCAATAATTGACTGCATCCTTGATTCTTCAACACGTTCGAGGCTTTTGCCCACCCAGGGGCTTTCGTTAGACGCTGTGGTGCCCCATATATATCCTAAAACATTTCCAAAATCAGCAACGCTCTCCGGCATTTCACCACAACGTATCCCAAGCGTGATTCCATAAAAATGCCCCTGCACGATTTCCGGAGTCCGGCCTGCATCAAATAAAGTTGCAAGGCTAGTATAAACAGGATCATTATTGTCTGCGCTGCGATCAAGAACTCTTTTATATTCGTAAAACAGCTCAAGTATCGAACCATGTTTTTCAAGTTTTTTATTGAATTCATTTAGAATGAAATCTTTAACATTACTGTCTGAACGAAAAGTCCATGTTTTTATATCCGGCGTGCCCTTGCATAATGGATCTTCAATCTGATGTTCTATATCGGCTTTAGCCAAAAGCCGACTTGGTATGTTTACATCAATTAAAAGATCTTTTGTGACATCATAGATAATATGATTACGGGTGCTATTTAAGACATCGCCATTTGCACTCTTAACCTTCAAATAGATATCAGGCTTGTCGATTATTTCATTTTTGGCTTCACATTTTATTGCAAATGCACCACCGGCATCAGTTTGGGTAGTACCAAGAAGATCGTCAATAAATAAATCGGCATCATATGCTTCTACGGTAAGACCGGCTACGCCTTGTCCGTTTTCTTTACATTTAGCGGTTCCACTGATAGTAAATCCCATTATCTACCTCCTTGTGCGATGTTGGTTCACGATAGTACTAAACATTTGTTCAATATCCCGGTATTCATCTAAAGGCATGGATTGTGCGCAAAGATCATCCGAAGCATCTTTTCCCAGAGCAGCGGCTTTAAAAAGTGTTCCGGGGTGATATGGGCGAAGGATATAAGATAAATTATCTATAGCACCAATGTATTCGGCTATCGCCTTAATATTTTTTGAATCTGCTGTAAATCCGCCTATAACAGGAATTGAACATATAAGTTTGTCGCGTGCCACATCTTTAAGTTTTGAAAAATTTGTAAGAATAATATTATTGTTTTGCCCGGTAAGTCTCTGGTGAATATCCGGAGCAAGTAATTTTATGTCAAAATATATCAGATCGATCATGTCAAGCAATGTACTTTCAAAAAGATCCCAGTTAAAAAAACCGCAGGTTTGAATTGCTGTATGAATTTTCTCTTTTTTCAGTTTTTGTAAAACCTGGCCAAGGTAACGACAGTCCTGTGTAGGTTCACCCCCCGAAAAAGTAACGCCTCCTTTTGAATGTTCAAAGAATCGTTTATCTTTAAGCAGTATTTGTACAAGTTCTTCCGGTTCATAATATTGCCCTTTGATAGTTAGAGCTTTGCCAGGGCAAACGGATGCACACAATCCGCAATTATTGCATGTATCACGGTCAATTTTAACAAAGCCATTTATCATAATAGCATTTTCAGGACATACTGATGAGCAGTCACCGCAAAGTATGCAATTTTGCGGCTGATGGTACAGTTCGGGTTCAGAGCTTATGCCTTCAGGATTATGACACCAGAGACAGCTTAATGGGCAGCCTTTGAAAAATACTGTACTTCTTATTCCTGGCCCGTCATCTAAAGCATACCGATGAATGTCGAATATAAGCGGCCGTTGTTTATCAAAGCTCATTGCATTATAAGCTCGGCATATATTTTAACTGCAAATTTTTGGACATATATCCAAATTTATGAATATAATTCAGGTTACCGTCTATAGTAATATCTTGTTTCAATATTGAACCAAGAATGTCAGGTTTGGGGCTTAGCAGAAAATCCATAAGCGCTTTACCATCGCGAAAAGTCACAGTAATATTAGTATCGCCTATTTCTTTTTTGGCAACCTTCATTTTATTATCTTTAAATATTGCAGCTACAGTGATTGTTTTATCCTTGCTGCAAAACAGATAACGTGCGTCAAAATTTTTGATGTTTCTTCTAAAATCCTTATCCAGACAAAGCACAAGACTCATTAGATTTAAAAGTACATCCAAAAAACCTTCAGCCTTTTCGGATTGTAAGGTTTGCAAAAACTTGTCAGCAGCGGTTTTAGCACGTTGTGCTCTCATCAAAACAATATTTAACAATTTATCCCACATAATATCGGTCTCCCTGTAATAGTTATTTTGTTCCCAGCATATCGCTGTGAGCATCCGGAAATATTACGGACTTACCATTTTTAAGATCATATGCAGTACGAGTGATGATCTCTTCTTTCATGGCATCGTTAAGATCTTTGAAATAGGCGGAATATCCCGAAACTCTTACCAGTAGTTCGGGATAATCATCCGGGTGCTCTTTAGCATCAAGCAGCATTTCATAATCCATGATATTGCACTGAATATGCAAGCCTCCGCATTCAAAATAAGTTTCAATTCCTGCACCAAATCTGTCTATATCTTCGGCTCCGTTTATCGCCGGATATTTTAAGTTGAATGCTTCTCCGCCGGGAATACAAAGGGGATCCAATCCTCCTACCGATTGCAGGCAGGAGGCCAAATCGGTAGCAGCCTGGGAAACCGGAGTAATGCCGCTTGCAAAAACTTTATTCGCTTTACGGCCATTGGGCAATGCACCGCAAAGCTTGCCCTGGCCGGCATGGTTTGTCATTGTCCAGAAGGCCGGCCTGTATTTGCCGCCACGGTAGTTGGTATGTTTTTGGTAAAAATCAAACAACAATTTTACTACCCGCTGGGCATTGGCCTGAGACTCAGGTTCCATACTGCCGTATTTGGGAGTTTGGTTTACAAGATAAGCATGCAACTTATCATAACCGTTAAAATCTGCTTTCATAGCAGTAATAAGTTCCGAAAAAGTGCATTTGCGGTCAGTAAAAATAGCCTTTTCAATTGCGCTTATTGAATCAACAGTATCTGCAAACCCTATATGGGTAGCACCGGAAGAATTATAAATTGCGCCACCGAAAATTAAATCCTTGCCTTTTTCCAGGGGCCCTTCAAAAAAAGCCGAAAGCAAAGGCGATGGCAAAATATCCTGATAAACCTTGCCAAACATTTCATTAAGCTCAATAGCTTTTCCGGCAAGCCACTCAAACTGCTTTGAAAAGGCGTTCCAGAAATCTTCGAAATCGTTAAAGGCCGACAGTTCGCCGGTAGCAGGGCCTATCTGCTCATCACCGGTAACCGGCCTTTTACCATTATATAAGACAAGTTCCAAAACGGAAGCAAGGTTTAGCATGATGGAGCTGGAAGCATCATAACTGCGCCCTGCGGAAGCCAGCTCCACACAACCTATAACAGCGTAATCCCTGGCGTGTTCGGTTTTTATTCCCTGGTTTTCAAGAGTTTTAATATCTGCAATATCGTTATGTACAGCAGGTACAGAGCGGGTATTTGCTATAACTTCTGCTACCCGGTTGCGGTAGTCCTTGCTGTTTATATTCTGGTGATAGCGGGCGTTTAAACTTGGATCACGGGTTTTAAGCAATTCGGTTACACGCAGCATTAAATAGGTAAGATCGTTTACTGCATCTTTCCCTTCGGTATCAACACCTCCTACAGTTACGGCCGGAACCGTTCCGGCACCACCGAATAACTCCTCGGCAGTTTCCGGCACAAGATTTGTGTTGTCATTCAGCTTAAGCCACAAACAGCCTATTAGTTCCAAGGCTTCTTCAATATTTAGTTTACCGGCTTTAATATCACGCTCAAAATATGGATAGAGTATCTGATCCAGCCGACCCGGGCTCATAGCCATATTTATATTTTCAGCATGAATTGCTACCTGAATTATCCACAAAGAATTAATTGCTTCGCGAAAACTCCTGGCTGGCTTTGCAGGAACCTGGGCGCAAACTTCTGCCATCTTCTGATAATTTGCTTTGCGCTCTAAATTACTTTCATTTTTAGCAAGCTTTGCTGCTTCCGCACTCAAGTTTGCAGCATATGCAATAATACCCTGCAAGGCTATTTGAACCGCCCGGTAGAAAAGCATACTTCGCTGTTCTTCTTCATTAAGGTTTCCCTTGGCCTTGATTTCCTGCTCCTTTTTGGCCGCCTGCTTTATAATATATTCTATTCCATGTTCAAGCGCTGTCACATAATAAGGCACAGTGTGGGAAATAGTTCCCGCCTTGCTTGCTATAAAAAACACTATGCGCTCGAAAAGCCTCATGCATTCCGGATTATTATAACGCTTCCGCGTAACTTCCAAAGGACTTCTATCCATCCAGTAAGGGTAGATATCAAAGTTAAGTTTTTCTATTTCCTCAGGGGTCAGTGTTTGAGGATTTTTATCACGTTTGCTGATCACATCAAGTTCCGACCAGATATGAAGACCTGTCCACTCAGGATAAACCGGTGCACCAAAAGGTTTAGAGCAGGTAGTACCGGCAAGCAGATTGTCGTCAAAAAAAAGCGGCTTTTTTTCCTTTAAAAAATATGCCACCGCTCCGGCATAACGTGTTAGCATGGGATCATTGTCTGAGGACATGTCTTTTAAAAAACGGGTAACAAAATCAGCCCGCTCGATGCATACCGCCGGTTTTATCTTAAGCAGGTTACTGCGCAAACTGTTGAGAAGCGGCATATTGTCTAAAGTATGTTCTTTGAGCCTTATGTCTTGTAATGTTATTTCACTCATGGATAGTCTCCTTTATTTATGACATATGTCCTGACTTGAATGGGTACCAATAGCAGAATAAATTTGTCTTTAAGAATATATCATTAAATTATGGTTTCCTACGGGGTCGAATTTAGAGAGTTTTGAATAAATTACATTTATATTATCGGGGTATGTGATCAGAACTTTTTTTTCCGATGGCAAATCTTAGGGGAATCAGCCTTTTATGTCAATATAAAAATAATCGCTTTTGTTGAGTTTTGTTAATAATTACTATAGCAAAGGCCTTATTCCGATAACATAAACTCTCTTTCACAGAACTTTGTTATAATTATGATTTATCATGACATTTGGAACAAGATGTGGGCCCGGTTTTTTCTCCTGTCTTTTTCATTTCCCGGTGGCATTTTATACAATAATCCATTGCCTGTTTGGTTTGAAGTTTTCCATTTGACTTCATCTCAAAGATAGCGCCAATTTTTTTTGGAAACATATCGTGACAAGTCATACAATCTTTCACCGCTTTCTCATGTTTTTCATGGGGAAAGTCAATACTTCCCCTATCACCTCCTGAAAGCTCAAAAACTTCTTTGACAGCCTTCCCGTTTTCCGGAAATATTGTTTCAATTTGCTCCATTGTAATTACAGGTAAAACATTCTTCCCTTTTCCCAGAACCATATCTATTAATTTCTGTGGAGCACTCCTGTAAAGCAATTTTACCGAAACAGATAACTGTTCGAAGTTTTTCTTTTGAAATACAATCTCTTCCCTGGCAGATTCTTTGGGCGGAATACGTTTATCTTTTAAAATTTCACGGGCTTTTGAGATATTTAAAACCGGATTACCTTTTCCGTCTCCAAAAATTGTGTTATAAATTATTGTGCCTTCGGTTATATAGCCATCTTTATCAAGCTTTCCGCTTGAATAAACGATATTATTATTTTCATCTTTAATAACAATTTCAAGCCACATCTGCCGCACATCCGTAAGGCCGGTTGGAAGGTAGTGACCGGCTCCTGAATTTGTTATAATTATACCAAGCTTTCCTTTTTTTAACTCAAGTGTATCCAGAAGTATATCGGCGCTATTAGTCAACCTTTCTATTGCCATATCCCTTTTTTCCATACTATTAAAATTTGCAGGAACAACCGTATTTGCGCCTGTAAAATAATGTGTGAATATATGATCCCTTATTGGTCCATCATCGGCAGCCCTGCCTTTATTAAAAGGTCTTGGTGTGGATGCTGTTGCCGGAATACCTGGACGTTGATACATATGGCAGCCCTGACAGGTAATTTTTTGTGTTTCATCTTTGTTATTGTATGGTCCGTTTTTCCATTCGTCATATGTAGTCTCAAGTTTGGTAGCAAATGATACATGAGATACATTATGGCAGGTGCCACATATTTTTGCATCGGTGTGAAATTCGGAAAAAGCACTTTCATGATAATCGGAATTGGAATCCTTAAATGGTCCGCGTTTTATGCCCGGATCATCTTCGCCATGCCCCGGACTAAGAATTAGCCCGTTGTTATAAATTTTATCCGCGCCAGTTGCCGAATGGCAATAATCACACTGGATTCCTTTTTTTGCTATTTCAGGAACCTTAGCTCTGTTATCTGAAGTTTTTTCAGGATATCCTGTAATATTGCCAACAGGGGTATGACATTTAATACATGATTCGCTTTCGGCAATTTCACCATTATCATTCAAACCTGAAAGCATATACTTTGAAACCGCAACATATAAAGGATCTTCATGGGAAAGATGATGCATGGAATTTTGCCACTGGCTATATATTGTGCTATGACAGTCACCACAAACCTCAGGTGAAACAAAGCGATCAATTGTAAGCTTTTCGGCATATGAAAAAACCGCAATGAAAAAAATTGCGGCTATCATAATTCCAGCTAAAAGTACCTTCTTGTTTAAAGAAAATATAGGTTGTTTTGATTTCATCTCTGCTCCTGTTAACTGTTGAGCCACTTTCAAAACGTTTCAGTTTGGTCAAGCTCAAGGCGGGAGAAAATTTCAACCACAGGAATACATTTAGTATTTTGAGGATAGCGCCAAAGCTTCATTTCGTGCGAAAGAGCCCAACACAGAAATCGGCCAAAATGGGGTGTTTTGAAACTGGCTCAAGATTTTATTTTATTATACCGATATACTAAAATATGAATATTGACACTTGCTATAAAATGATCTCCTTCTTTTCATATAATTTTTTGTAATATCTATAAAAATTTATTTGCATCAATTTTGTAATATAAACCCATTATAGGGAAATGTTAACTTGGTTAACACTATAACATAAAAATTAAATACAAGGAGATACGATTATGCAAGAAGAGATTAATAACCTAATTAGCAATAATATTCAACAAAAGAAAGAACATTCAGTTGATGTTCATTTTACACTCCCACTATTATTTAAGCGTTTGTATTTTGTTTTTTCTGCCGGACCGGATGTTCGGGCAAAGAAAATAAATACTTCTGTTTTGGATATGGAAAAACGTTCCAAAACTAAGGCAAAGGATACATTGATTGTAATTATGGGCTTTCTCTTTTTTTCCGCATTTTTTGGTGCGCTTCTTATTAAAATTATGCATATTATGGCTAACCGGACGATTTAATAATAACCAAATATTGGATTATAAAGAACCTTTCTTGCCGTAAAAGTTAAGAGACTTGCATTGTTGCTTCTAACAATAAGTAGTTTATGAAGCGTTTATATCCTCTTTTTGATGATAACGGTAAGTATCTTTCAACAGGTTTTTGTAAAATTTCAGATCTTCGATTACGGTGCCAAATTCGCTAACGGGAATCCAAACAGCCCCTAAGCTATTAATCTCCATGGAACCCTATTTTTTGGCTTCTGTATAATATTTTTTGTACCCAAGGGGGCATTCTCGATGTTTTTAGTCAATTTTCTACGATTCGCATACGCATTCAAAACCATAATAGGTTGAATCGTAACATTATTTTGATAACTACAATATGCAAAAAATATGCGTTGAAATTTGCTTGCTGTTGCGATTTAACAGGCTATACGCTCATCCCAAACCAGGGCATTTTCGCCCTTTATATTTTGAAGGCCATTTTTATTGTTTAATAATATTTATTATTGACTCTGGCGCTATAACTCAATATTTACATTGTACAAAAATAAAACGAAGCAGTCAGAAAATATTCTGTTTTGCCTGAAACATAAAAATCAAGACTTGCATGCAAAAGAGGGTATTTTTTAAATATCTTAAACGGAGGAAACGATGGGCTGGTTTATAAAAACCTTTACAAGTTCCATAGGTAAAAAATGGCTTATGGCTATAACAGGGCTTAGTTTTTGCGGATTTCTTACGTCACATCTATTAGGCAACCTGACTCTTTATGCAGGAAAAGATGCTTTTAATGCATATGCCGAGCATCTTCATTCTCTTGGGATACTATTATCTGTAAGTGAAAAAGGGCTTTTGTTTTTTGCGACAATTCACATTTTAACCGGCCTTGTTCTTTTTATTCAAAACATGAAATCAAGGCCTGTAAGATACTCCGTCAACAAGAATGCCGGGGGCCGCACAATAGGATCTGCTACTATGCCTTACACAGGCTTGATACTAATTGCCTTTATAATACTACATCTGATCAATTTTCATTTTATTGATAAAACCGGCACAACAATATTTGAAATAGTTAAGAATGCGTTTTTAAATCCGGTATATATAGCAGTTTATATATTTGCCATGATCGTGGTTGCAGTACATGTAAGTCACGGGTTCTGGAGTGCTTTTCAAACACTTGGAGCAAACCATCCCAAGTATATGCCTTTTATCAGAAAGGCGGGTATTGCCTTCAGTATATTAGTTGGACTTGGTTTCGGCTTCATACCGGTTTTTATTTCGCTTACAACATAAGGAAGGATATAATATGCAGCTTGATGCAAAAACACCGGCAGGCCCACTTGCACAAAAATGGGACAAACACCGTTTTGAGCTAAAGCTTGTCAACCCTGCAAATAAAAGAAAATACAACATAATCGTTGTTGGAACCGGCCTTGCCGGAGGTTCGGCGTCAGCATCTCTTGCCGAACTTGGATATAATGTAAAGACATTCTGCATACAGGATAGTCCGAGACGCGCCCACAGTATTGCCGCTCAGGGCGGAATCAATGCTTCAAAAAACTATCAGAATGACAGTGACAGCGATTGGCGCCTTTTTTACGATACTATAAAAGGCGGCGATTTCAGGGCAAGAGAAGCAAATGTTTACAGACTTGCCCAGCTTAGCGGAAACATTATCGATCAATGTGTTGCTCAGGGAGTTCCGTTTGCGCGCGAATACGGAGGCCAGCTTGCAAACAGAAGTTTCGGCGGTGCTCAGGTTTCAAGAACTTTTTATGCAAGAGGCCAGACTGGTCAGCAGCTTCTTTTAGGAGCATACAGCGCACTTTCAAGACAGATTGCGGCGAAAAAAGTAGAAATGTATGCCCGAAGGGAAATGCTGGATGTTGTCGTAATAGACGGTCACGCAAAAGGAATCGTTGTCCGCAATCTTGTTTCAGGTGAAATCGAAAAATATGCCGCAGATGCGGTTGTTCTTGCCACAGGCGGATATGGCAATGTGTTTTATCTTTCAACAAATGCCATGGGCTCAAATGTTACTGCAACTTACAGAGCATATAAAAAAGGGGCTTTTTTCGCCAATCCTTGTTTTACACAGATTCACCCAACATGCATACCCGTTCACGGAACATATCAGTCAAAACTCACATTAATGAGTGAAAGCCTGAGAAATGATGGCCGGGTTTGGGTTCCCAAAAAACCTGGAGATAAAAGAAAGCCTTCCGAGATACCCGAAGCTGAACGTGATTATTATCTTGAAAACAAATATCCGAGTTTCGGAAACCTTGTTCCACGCGATGTTGCATCACGAAATGCCAAAGAACAGTGTGATAAGGGAAAAGGTGTCGGCGAAACAGGGCTTGCTGTTTATCTTGATTTTGCAGATGCAATCAAAAGAGACGGAAAAGACACTATAGCAAAAAAATACGGTAATCTTTTCCAGATGTACGATAAGATTACAGCCGATAATCCCTATGAAACACCCATGATGATTTATCCCGCCGTCCACTACGCTATGGGCGGCCTATGGGTTGATTACAATCTCATGAGTACCATCGACGGTCTTTTTGTTCTGGGTGAAGCCAATTTTTCCGACCATGGTGCAAACCGCCTTGGTGCAAGTGCTCTCATGCAGGGCCTTGCAGACGGATATTTCGTAATTCCATATACTATAGGTGGATATCTTGCTACCACACCTAAAAAAGAGATAAAAACCGATCATCCGGCATTTAAGGAATCTGAAAAAAAGATTAATGATTTTACCAATAAACTCCTTTCCATAAAAGGAAAGCGGACGGCCGATGATTTTCACAGGCAGCTTGGAAATATTTTGTGGGAATATTGCGGTATGTCAAGAAATGACGCCGGACTTGAAAAAGCACGAAAGTTTATACAGGACTTAAGAGGAGAATTCTGGAAAAATGTTGTTGTGCCTGGCTCCGGCATGGAGTTTAACCAAAGCCTTGAAAAGGCCGGCCGTGTTGCGGATTTTCTTGAATTCGGTGAATTGTTGGTAATAGATGCTCTTTCCCGCAAGGAATCCTGTGGTGGCCATTTTAATGAGGCTCATCAAACTGAAGAAAATGAGGCAATGCGTGATGATGAGAATTTCTGCCATGTTTCGGCATGGGAGTATAAGGGAGATGGAAATGATCCCGTTCTTAATAAAGAACCTCTTACTTTTGAAAATGTCAAACTGACACAAAGGAGTTACAAGTGACAAAGACTCTTAATTTGACACTCAAGGTCTGGCGCCAGAAAGGACCGGACGCTGTCGGTAAACTTGAAACATATAATGCCAAAAACATTTCCACTGACATGTCATTTCTGGAAATGATTGATGTCATAAACGAACAGCTTACCCTTGAAGGCAAGGAACCTATAGCTTTTGATCATGACTGCCGTGAAGGAATTTGTGGTATGTGCGGCGCTGTTGTAAACGGTCGTCCGCATGGCCCTGAAAAAGAAACTACATTGTGCCAGCTTCATATGCGCCATTTTTCGGACGGCGATACTATTTTTGTTGAACCCTGGCGTTCGAGAGCTTTTAAAATAATAAAAGACCTTGCTGTTGACCGGAGTGCGCTGGATAAAATAATCCAGGCCGGAGGTTATGTTTCTGTTAATACGGGCGGAGCTCCCGATGCCAATGCCATCCCTATATCACAGGAAATTTCCGAAAAAGCAATGGATGCCGCTGCATGCATAGGGTGCGGAGCATGTGTGGCAGCCTGTCCAAATGCTTCTGCAATGCTTTTTATAAGTGCTAAAATTTCACAACTGGCGCTTCTTCCCCAGGGAAAACCGGAAGCAGCAAAACGTGCTATAGAAATGGTTCGAACAATGGATAATCTTGGATTTGGAAACTGCACTAATGAGAGAGAGTGCGAAGCCGAATGTCCGAAAGAAATATCTATTGTAAACATTGCCCGAATGAACAGGGAATTTTTTAAGGCATCGTTCTTTTCAGATGTAAAGTAGTATCTGCTGATGACTAACCATACCATTTATATATCAGATTCCCGCAAAATGCCTGAAGTTTCGGATGAATCCGTTCATCTTGTTATTACTTCCCCGCCATACTGGCAGCTAAAAGATTATGATGATATCAGACAGATTGGTTTTTATGATACATATGAAGAGTATATCAACAACCTTAATCTGGTATGGAAAGAATGCCATCGTGTCTTAAAAGAAGGTTGCCGGTTGTGCATTAATATCGGAGATCAGTTTGCAAGAGCTGCGTATTATGGCCGCTATAAAGTCATACCCATCAGAACGGAAATAATAAAATTCTGTGAATCTGCCGGTTTTGATTATATGGGAGCTATTATCTGGCAAAAAGTTACGACCTGTAATACAACAGGCGGGGCTTCAATCATGGGGTCATTCCCTTACCCGCGAAATGGCATTTTAAAGATTGATTATGAATTTATTCTGCTTTTCAAAAAACCCGGTGATCCTCCTTTTGTTGAAAAAGAAAATAAAGAAAAAGCAAAATTATCCACACAAGAATGGAACGAATACTTTGCCGGGCACTGGATTTTTCCGGGAGAAAAACAGAATAAACACCTTGCGATGTTTCCGGAAGAACTTCCTAAACGCTTAATAAAGATGTTTTGTTTTGCACAAGAAACGGTTCTTGATCCGTTTTTAGGAAGCGGTACAACATCACTTGCTGCCAAAAACCTTGACAGGCATTCAATAGGCTATGAAATAAATGAATTATATTTGCCTGTTATAAAAAAGAAATTGGGAGCTGAGCAAGTTGATATTTTCACTGATTTTTCTATTAAAGTCAAAAAACCCAAACGTGATATTTCAGACTACGGGGAAAAAATAAATCAATTGCCATATATATTTTGTGACAAGATTAAATTTGAAAAGAAAAGCGATCCGAGAAAAAAGACATATGGTTCAAAAATTGACGCAAAGAAAAAAGAAAAAATTAAGTATTTAAGATTAAGGCGTGTTGTTTCCCCAAATGTGATTGAGCTTAGCAATGATAACACAGTAAAGCTTATCGGTATAAAACCAAAAGCAGGGTCGGAGGCAAAAGCCATTAAGTGGCTTGAGGATAAATTGAAAGGACAAAGCTTTTATTTAAAATCCGATCAAACCGAATATGATGAAAACAATTATCTTCTTTCCTATTTGTATCTTAAAAACAAAACATTTATCAATCTTCATCTTCTTCGCACAAACCTGGTGGAGATAGACGAATCTGCCCCATTTAAATATCTTAAAAAGTTTAAAGCCGTTTCGGAAGAAATCAATAAAATTGATGCCACAGAAAAAACTTAAAATCCTTCATCTGCTAAGCCAGCGTCCGGATTCAACAGGAAGCGGTTTCTATTTGCAGGCCATGCTGCGCGAATCATTTTTATGCAATCATCAAAATTTTTTGTTAGCAGGCATACAGTACGATCAGCCTGTCGATCTTGACTGTATTAAAGAAGACCGGTGTGAATATGTAAAATTTTCTGATGCGGATGTGTCTTGCCAAATACCAGGCATGAGCGATGTTATGCCTTATGAAAGCGCAAGGTTTTCCTGTCTTTCACCAAAAGAGATCAACCAGTATTTAAAATCGTTTACAGAAAAACTTAAAAAAACCGTAGCTTCTTTTAAACCGGATATCATACACAGCCATCATTTATGGATTGTCAGCTCTTTAGCCAGACAGCTTTTCCCGAACATTGCCATAGTTACTACCTGCCATGGAACAGATCTTCGCCAATTTAAGAACTGTCCTCACTTGCAGGAAATGGTTTTGGAGGGCTGCCACAAACTGGATGCTGTTATGGCTTTATACGAGGCACAAAAAAAAGATATTATCAATTTGTATAATATTGCCAAAGATAAAATTATTGTTGTCGGAGCCGGATACAATGAACAGCTTTTTACACCAGCATCTAAGCCTGATCCGAATCCCGTGCAACTGGTATACGCCGGAAAGCTAAGCAAGGCCAAAGGAGTACCCTGGCTTTTGAGGGCGCTATCTACCATAGATTTTCCTTTATGGCGCTTGCACCTTGTTGGAAGCGGAAGCGGTGAAGAACGCGATTATTGTCTTAAACTTGCAAAAGAACTAGGCGAACGGGTTGTTGTCCACGGCGCTGTTTCACAAAAAGATTTAGCAGATATTATGAAACAGTCTCATGTTTTTGTACTACCCTCTTTTTATGAAGGTCTGCCTCTGGTCTTACTGGAAGGCCTTGCCTGCGGCTGCAGGATAGTTGCAACCGATCTTCCGGGTGTAAGTGAACTATTAGGAAACATTAATGCCGATTTTATAAGCATGGTAAAAACCCCTCGTCTTAATATTGATATTCCGTATAAAGAAGATGAAAATTTATTTGAAAAAAATCTGGCAAATGCACTTAATACCCAAATTTTAGCCTCATCAAAAAATCCCGGAATAGACATCTCCGTTATTCGTGATAAAATAGCTTCTTATTCATGGGCAGGTGTGTTTAATAAGGTTCAGAATATATATTTTAATGTTTTAAAGAGTTATAATAATTGTTCGAAGTGAATAAAATATGAAAATAGATATAAGCGGAATTAAAGGGTTAGTATTTACATTGCCAGCATCTGGCGAGGAGTATGGAACGATCCGAGAATATGATCTCGATTTCTACCCAGATGGATTTCCTGTCGATACTTGGATGCCTTTTGCGGACGATGATTGTGGAAATATATTTGCAGTCTCAGCTGACGGGAAAATAGCATGGTGGGATCACGAAACTGACGAAATAACTGTGTTGTCAGATTCGTTCGAGGAGTTTTGCATGAACTGCGGTTCGGGAGAGGACGTGGAGGACGGCCAAGTTATTTCTACTTGGGTAAATCCAGACTTCAAGCCAGAGTTTGATTAATCAATGAGCATTTCGAACAAACCAGTGGAGCAGACGGCGTGAAGATAGCGGTTTTCGCAAAGGCCGTGCAAAGTTGATATTTGTTTAGCCCGCTGCTCACCGGGGGCGATATGCATCCACTTTGCATACCTTAATTGAATATAGTTGAATGGCGGGTATGAAAGAAGATTTCCAGCTAAATAGTGGGAAAACGTGCCAACTCATAAGAATTAGAAATGATATAATTCCAAATTATTATATACTGGCTTTTCCTCGTGTTCAAGGGGAACCAAGTTCAGAAGAAGTCACCGAGATGCTTGTTATTGGAACAGAAAAAGCCCAGCAGTTAGCGTTTGATTATATTCAAGACCGTGAGGCATTTACTTTGCTCTATAGCGGCTACAGTGCACGTAGAGAAAAAGGTTGGCACATTCATATTGTTCTGCTTGGTAACAGATGGCGTAAAGCTTGGTTGTACTTTGTACTTGCGGGCAAGAATCTCCTTCAGGCATTGAATATACGTAAAGATGATGCGCCAAGGATTTGAATATGAATCAATCACGATGGCTCGGTCTAATGGAGTTGCTTGGAGTAGCTCCATCATTAGAAACATATAATAAACTTAAATTGGCTTATTCAGAGCCACATCGTCATTATCATACCATAATGCATATAAACGATTGCTTGACGAAACTTGATTCAGTCATCAAACTCGTTGAAAATGCTGTTGAAGTTGAAGCTGCTATTTGGTTTCACGATGCGATTTACAAACCCTATGCATCTGATAATGAGCTGAAAAGCGCCAATTGGGCTAAAAGCTTTTTTGAATCTATGGGCGTAAATAAAACCATGGCTGATAAAATTTATGGGCACATTATGGCTACATTACACAATGAACCGTCTGATAGCAGTGATTCACGACTGATAGCAGATATCGACCTTTCAATACTCGGCTCAGAACCTGATGATTATCAAGTTTACGAAAAGGCCGTAAGGAAAGAATATAAGTGGGTACCGTATTTCATCTATCGAAAGAAACGTCGGTCGGTGCTATCGTCGTTTTTGGAAAGAGATTTTATCTATTCAAATAACTATTTTCAAATCGAATACGAAGAAAAAGCAAGGGAAAATATGGCAATTGCAATTGCAAAATTATGAAACCATATAACAGACTTCTTGTGAGTCAATCAAATATAATATTTCATAACAAAAGGAGAAAACATGGATTCTATCAAACATACCGATATAGCAATATCTGATATTTCACCCAAGACAACAGCTTTATTGATAATAGATATGCAAAATGATGTTATGAATATTGTTCCTCCCGGCATGCAGGTCATACCAATTATAAAGCGGGTTCTTGATACCTGTAGAAGTAAAAGCATTCCGGTAATTCATAAAATAAGAATTCAGCGTTCTGACGGGATTGATGTTGAAAAGTTCAGAGTAGAAATGTTTAAGCAAAAACCCTATCTTGTTGACGGAACACCAGGCGCTGAAATAGTCTCTGAATTAAAACCTGCCACAGGCGAATTTCAGGTAAAAGGTGCGCGCTTCAGCGGATTTTTTCAAACCGACATGCAGTTGGTTTTGACAAGACTTGGAGTAAAAAAACTTGTTATTTGCGGAGTACAGACACCAAACTGTATTCGTTCAACAGTGACTGACGCCATTGGTTATGATTATGATGTTATTTTGTTAAAAGACGCTACTGCCGCACAAACCGAGCAAGTACACGAAGCAAATCTGTTTGACATGAACAATATGGGTATTACTATAATATCAACTGATGAGTTTTTGAGTTTGATCGCATAATCCGAATTAAAGGAGTAAATAATGTTAAAAGTATATGCAGCAAATTGGTGCCCTCATTGCAAAAAAACAGTTAAATTTCTTGAAGACAACAATATAAAGTTTGACTATATTGAATTAGAGGAACAACCGCAAGAAACCATTCAACTCATTATCGATGCAAATGGCGGAGATGACTGGGTTGTGCCAACCCTTGAATTTAAAGGATGCTGGCGTCCCGGCAAAGTATATGTGGAAAATATGCTTAGAAATGATCTTAAGGATATGGGTGTAATATAAAATTTTAATAGAATGGCAAGTATTAGTGTTTTCTGATTGACCGGATACGTTGTAATAATGTCGGATGTGAGTAGTGGAAGAATACATACACCGGATGCGGAGTCAGGTTTGACAGGTTATTGCGGCTGAGTTTTTTTAGCGATTCTATAAGCTCTTCGCCCAGATTAAAACTTTTCGCATAATTATCTGCTTCATATTCGTTTCTTCTTGAAAATGCATTCATAAGCAAACCGATGACAGCTGAAATAGGGCTATACAGTAAACCAAATCCTATAAGCCCCATGTGAAAACTTACTTTTGGAGAACCCAATGCCTGTGACAGTGCCGGGCTGCCTATAAAAAGCGATAGAATAAAAAGCGTAAGACCTGTCTGGATGACAGAAATAACCATGGCGATCAATGTATGTTTCTTTTTGTAATGGCCGATTTCATGAGCAAGTACTGCAACTATTTCTTCAGTAGTCAAATCATTGATCAAAGTATCAAACAATACTATTCTTTTTTTTGCCCCAAGTCCGCTAAAATATGCATTTGCTTTAGATGATCGCTTGGAGCCGTCAATTACAAAAACATTATCAAGTTTAAAACCTGCTTTTTTCGCAAATTCTTCAATAGCGTTTTTTAATTCACCATCTTGAAGAGGTGTCTGTTTATTAAATAATGGCACGATAAGTGTTGAATAAAACATAGCCATAAAAATCATAAAAGCGCTTGAGACAATCCATGCGTAAATCCAGAAATTTTTTCCGGCCGCCTGATAAAATACTACAAACAGGGCAAGAAGTCCTCCCCCTATGATTGCCGAAAGTAGCCAGCCTTTAAGCTTATCTAAAATAAATATTTTAGGAGTGGTTTTATTAAACCCGAATTTTTCTTCGATAACAAAGGTATCATATACTGCAAAAGGTGTGTTGATAATATCAGAGCAAAACATGAGTATTGCAAAAAAAACCAAAGTAATTGCAACAGAACTTTGAACAAGGCTTTGCGACACTGAATCAACAAAGGCAAAACCGCCCAAAAATAACATCAGAAGTATCAAGACCAGATTGAAGCTGCTTGTAAGAATAGAAAATTTGTCATTTACTTTTTTATATTCCTGAGATTTTTTATATTTTTCCGAATCATAAACATCACGAACCTCTTCAGGAAGTTTATCTGACCATGTTTTTGAATTCAGATAATCAATTGTTCTTTCCAGAACAAAATCAAACAGGATAAGTGCGATAAAAATATAAAAAACAGTATTGTGCATTAGCCATCCACTTCTTCGAAAAATTCTTTTTCTGCACCGCATTTGGGACAACACCAATCATCGGGCAAGTCTTCAAAGGGTGTTCCTGGTGGGATATTGCGCTCGTAGTCTCCGGCTTCAGGATCGTAAATATATTTGGCACAAGGGCTTTGATACCGGGTCATTTTCTCGGTTGCCATAACTATCTCCTTTAATGTTTATTCTAAGAAAGCCGTTTCAGTGTTTTGTCATATTCGGGAAACCCAACTATGGACTGGAGTTCTGTAAACTCCAGTATCTCCTCCGGGATCGTACCTTTTTTAAGACAATCAAGAGCCTTTTTCATAGCATAAGTTGCAGCAGAAAGCAGCGTTAAGGGATAAGCTGCAATGCGGTAGCCCATTGATGCAAGTTCTTTCGGCGGCAAAACCGGAGAAACTCCGTGTTCAACTATATTTGCCATCTGACAGCCACCCAGTTTAGCGATTATTTTCATTTCTTTTTTATTACGGGGAGCTTCAACAAAGATGATATCTGCACCCAGATTTATAAAAGTTTCGGCACGGAAAAGAGCTTCGTCGAGTCCTAAAGTAGCCAGGGCATCTGTTCGCGCCATAAGAATAATATCTTCGTTGTTCTGTCTTGCTTCATTTCTGGCCTCTATGGCGGCTTTGATCCTTTTAAATGCCGTATCGCGATCAACCACATCTTTTCCCTTGGTGTGGCCGCATCGTTTGGGACTGACCTGATCTTCAATCATGATTCCCGCAGCACCGGCACGGATATATCCGTGTACTGTTCGTTTGATATTAACAGGATTGCCATATCCTGTATCTCCATCGCAGATAACAGGAATATCTGTGGCATTGCAGACATTTTGTGCCTGATCCGCCATTTCTCCGTAGGAAATCAAACCGGTATCGGGCAATCCCAGCCGAGCCGCGGAAACACCGAATCCGCTCATGAAAGTAATTTCAAATCCGCTTTGGCCTATCAGCTTTGCACTCAAGCCATCATAGCAGCACGGCATAACAATAAATTTGTCAGAGTTTAAAATCTCTCTTAGTTGCTTAACCGCTTGCGCCTGCCTTGACATGAGCTGCTCAAATCTCCCTCATTATTTTTTTAAGGAGCCAGTTTCCAAAAGCCCCATTTTGGCCGATATCTGCGTTGGGCTCAAATTTTAATCCTCGAAATACTCAATGTATTCCTGCGGTTGAAATTTTCGCCCGCCTTGAGCTTGACCAAACTGAAACGTTTTCAAAGTGGCTCTAAGGCAAAAACTTTTGCTTACACCAGCGCGTCTTTTACCGCTTCAAAACCTATCCGTTCAATCATTTTTCCAAGCCGTTCGCCTTTTTTGGCATTTTCCGAATAATACTTGATTACTTTCTCAATGGCCAAAAGGGCTTCATCATCACTTAAGTCAGTCAACAATTCCTGAGCAATTCGAGGTTTTGCGCCAACATTTCCACCTATAACAAGAGTCCAGCCTTTAGCTTTTCCAAACAAACCGATATCGCGAACCCAGGATTCGGCACAATTTATATTACATCCGGATACAGCCATTTTGAATTTTCCGGGAAGTTGCATCCCGTGATAAATTTCATCAAGCTTCATACCCATTCCTAATGAGTCCTGCTGGCCGACTTTGCAAAAAGTTGTACCGGGACAAGTACGAACACTTCGCACGCAAAGCCCAACAGCTGCACCTGGTTTCAAGCCAAGATCTTTCCATACATTGTCAATATCTTCTTCCCGGATTCCTACCAGAGCAATTCGTGTTGCACCGGTAATTTTCATGGCCTGCACTTTGTATTTTTCAGCCACATCAGCAAGTTTTCGCAATATTTCCGGTGTTACTATCCCGCAGGGTGTATGTGCCGCAATAGCATAAGTTTCATTATCTCTTTGTATAATTGCACCTTTTTCGCCGAGTTTAAGCATGAATCTCCTCCTGAAATCTATATGATGAAGTTGGCATAATCTTAATGAATACTGAAAAACGGGTACCTTCAAAAGCTGTATATGTCAATATAAACTTCCTTTCGTGGTTGTTTGAATCGGGTTAGTTTTCAGGCAAACCGAAGCTGTGATAGGTCATAGTATGACTTGCGGTTTAATACCGAATCATTTTAAAAATGAACGATCCGTATTCAGCAAAAAACTTAAATAGTTTTATCCTCATCGACAAAATCAGGATATAGCAATTTGGCACAATCTTGGCAAATGCCGTGAGTGAATTCGGCCTCAGAGTGATTCTTAATGTATGTTTCAATTTGGTTCCAGGAGCCCTTATCATCACGTATTTTTTTACAGTTAGCACAAATCGGCAGGAGGCCTCGCAGGATTTTCAGTTTTTCTTCGGCTTTATTACGATCTTCTATCTCCTTAGATAACCGTGCATTTGCTTGCATTAACTCAAGTGTACGTTCCTCAACTCTATTCTCCAATTCAGCATGTGCTTTTTTCAGTTTTTCCTCAGCTTGCTTGAGGATAGTTATATCTATACCCATACCTATCAGAAAATTTTTATCATTGATTGTCATACGTAAAGCGGTAAAATAATATGGTACTTTTGAGCCGTTTTTGATTATAAGATCAGCTTGTGCATCAGATTTGCCTTTAGCAAAGCACTCTTTTGCTCTATCTGCAATTAGATCCTTATCCGAGCCATCAACCCAATCTAAAACATGTTTTTGTTTCATTTCTTCAGCGGAATACCCGGTCAATTCTTCGTGGTTCTTGTTCCAGCGAATGATGTTTCCATCCTCATCATAGAGATAAAAAATCCCGGGAAGACAATCAAGTACACTATTAGAGAAGTTTCTCTCAATTATTATATCTATCTCCATTTGCTTTAGGCAGGCAAGTTGTTTCTCCAACTCCTGAACCCTGTGCTCCAATTCCTCTTTGTTTAGCTTGCTGACCATTGCAGCACCCTCCGATTATGTGAAGTGTTTTGAAAACACATCATAGTAATCCCAGACACCGAAATGCTTTTAGAAATAGCCTCACCGTATCTGAAAAATATCATTCTCGCTGTTAATCGAGTTTTCTGCTGGTAATCAATCTCTGTGTTCTGTAACAAATACAAAATCTCTTTGATTCTCATATAAAGCATTATACATGAAAGCTATCAACGGTGGCAAAACAAAAAAAGATAAGATAGATTCTTATAAGATTGCCATGCTGATTAAAGGCGGCAATTTTTCGATAGCTTATCCGTATCCGGCTAAAATACCCGCAGCCGATAAGGAAATGAGAACTTTATCGCATTAAACAGAGACAATAGGTTAGTGCCTAATGAATTACGTTTTTTAACATTGACTTAGCTCTGTTTATAGATTATTTATAACCTTAGTTTTTCACAGACGCTTGCATTTATCATGTTAGAAAAGAGAACCCTCCTATTTGTGAACTTTGTTTTAAATTATTGAACCTAAATAACCTGGTGCAGGCTTAGCTCTTTATTATACAGAATGTATAAATGTCAGGGCTTTCAAGAATGATGAGACTTTCTATTGCAGATGTATGTTTGTCGGTTAAGCATGATAAAAAACAACAGATTAGGCAGGCTTTTGTCTAATTGATGGGCAATATCTTTATGTATAAAGGGCGAGCCTAATCTACCCACGTCGGGACTAATATTCATATTGACATATTAGCCCACAGCAAAGTCATAATTATATTATACATAAACAGTAAGTTTTGTTGTTATCGATTACGGGTAGGTCTTCTTATAGCGTTCACAATATTCGTTCATATAATAACTGGTTATGTTTTCGAAAAGAAATGATTAGAAAAGAAACGGCATTATTAAGCCTTTTTATAGCATCATTTGTAACAATCATTCATATTGGTTGGCGCAAATTTGGTGGTTTGATTTCTGGTGGTAGATATTCAGATTCCCACTCTTGGAATGAACTGATCAACTATATACCGGAGTTTTTATTTTTTTTTGGTATCACATTCATAGGAATATTCATTTGGGAGAGTCGGAAAAAGAATAAGACGTATTTTAAATGTCCTGAATGCGGAAATGTAATAGCATCGCATGAAAACAATAGGCGTATTTGTCAAGTGTGTGGTGCAAGTTATGAATATCTTGAAGGCTATTTTAATAGGCATCCTGAAAATAAGTAGACTCTTATTAGCATTAATATTTCAACATAACCTCTGCGTTCTGTCGGACTCGCTTTGTTCGCCGCAGACGCAGGGTTAGTTCTCATCGCAATTTCACCATAGGGGTAGAGATGATTGTTCCACGATACTGGTCGGAATCAAAGACAAAAAAAATTGTTGAGGGTCGGCAATTTACTATAAAAAGGTTTGGCTGGTCTGATCTTAGTGAGCAAGACGCAAAAGCTCATGCTGATGATAGACTAAAGGAAGCAGTAAAAACTCTTGAAACCGAAGGTGATGTCCGTCGAATTGATCACAAAACCTCATACAATGGTGCTGAAGGAATTCCAATTCGAGAAGAAGTAATATCAAAGCATCAGGATGTCATCATTTCAAGAAATTCGTATGGTTCACTTTGCTTGAACACTCCTGATGTAATGTTTGCCGATATTGATTTTGAATATGAAGCCTCATTTAAGACACATGTTGTTGCTTTTATTTTTCTGTCTTTTTGTGCTGCTATAATAAGCTTATTTTTTAAATCGTGGTTAGCACTTTTCCTTAGCGCCATTGCCGTTCTCGTTTTTATTCCAACTATGGCTAAACTAATACATAGAATGATACTTAGTTTAAATGGTGGATTCGAACGAAAAGCCATAGAAACAATCAAGAAGGTATCAATAGAGAGTCCCGAATTACATTTTCGACTATACAGAACTCCATTAGGGTTTAGGGTTCTTCTCATGAATGATACATATAGTCCTACCAGTGATACAGCCATTAACCTACTAAAGGATCTGCAATCAGACAGTATTTACGTCCAAATGTGTAAAAATCAAAATTGTTTTAGGGCTAGGGTAAGCCCAAAGCCTTGGAGAATTGGCATTGAGCGAATAAAACCACAGCCAGGTGTTTGGCCAATCAAAGAAGAACGGATGAAGGATCGTCGAGAGTGGGTAGACATGTATGAGAAAAAAGCTAAGAATTACTCTTCATGTCATTTTTTGATGCAACTGGGAAGTGTTAAAGTTTCCCCCAAAGCTGAATTCGTTAGGAAAATTCATGACGATTTATGCAAGGTGAGTAGTAGTGAACTTAGTACTGCTTGAAAGAACTAACGATTTGCTGGTGAGGGACCGAGAAAAACTGTGGGCTTTTCAAAAGCCGTGCTTGGCTTTAGTTTTGTGCGTTTTACCATTACCGAAAGGCAACAGCCCCCGGCTTTCCCGGTGTGTCATATTGTAACCGAAAAAAGTATAGGCAAGGATTAAAATGGCAACCAAAAAAATAAAAGAATATGGCTTGAAGGTCATTTCTGGATTTTTTAGCGGCATTGGTTTTGCGATTGCTATCGTATTGATTTTGTCAATTCAAGGCTACATTACCGAGAAATTTGTTAAAGAGGCCAAAGAGGAAATAGAGGTTGAACGCTTTGTACCACCAGAACGTATAGAGTTTGATGAGAACTCTGGCTTGATCATTACAAATCATGAATCTCAAAAGTATGAAAAGAAATTTGTCATTATCGGTCAAGTAAAGAACGGCGGTGAAAATTCTTGGCGACATGTCAGCTTAGATGCTGAATTATTCAATTCAGAAAAGAAGTTTGTGGACCGATGTTCAACCTATATTTCAGGCACAATGAAGCCCAATGAATTAAGAAATTTTATAATTACATGCGGTGGCTGTGATGATGCACCATTAATCGATTTTAACACTTATGAGGTCAATGTTGTAGACGCTTTTTATACTAAATAGGCCACATAACAATTGGCTTTACTTTACTTAGGACTCGGACAAAGAGCAGCTCTCGCCGGTAAGCCACAGCATTAAATTACATGGATAATGTCGTTGAAAAATATAAATCTTTAAATCCTGATGCCATGAAAAAGCTCAAGTATATTTATGTGAATATGCGCTACTTGTATGGAAAGATTTTTGCTCTAAAGGTAAAAAGCTCAAATATCGAGATTCTGTCGTAGGTATGAAACATATTGTAGATACTGTTCTACCTGAAACAGCACTAAATGCAGTAAAAAGTGGGATTGCAGACGAAGATATAAATATTCAGTACCAAGAGCCAATTGTAGCTTTACAAGATTTAGATTGGGAGCCGCCAGAAAACATTGAGTACGCATATTATGCAATATATAACTTGTATCGTAAGTATATCAATAATGAATATATTGATGATTGGATTATTGCAAATCAAGCTTTATCCTCAATAGAAGAAAAGAAAAATATAAAACAGATTTTAATTGAAGCCGTTGAAAATGTAATTTAAAAATTTATTGAGCAGAAGGGAATTACTTTGGTTCTTGCTTTTTAAAACCTTTTGGCCTGCTGCTCATAAAGCCGTTAAGTTTCATTAAGTAAAAATATGTCTGATAAAAGCATCTTGAAATGCCCAAGCTGTCATAAGGAATTAAAATGGTTACCAAAAGGTAAGCATATATGCAGTTGTGGAGAAATTATAAGCACGACTGGAGAAGATCTAAAAGAATTCGCATTATCTGAATTTAAAATGTCATTTAAGGATAGGTTGCCAAGTTTCATTGAAGTGCAATTAATTTTCGCAATTATATTAATTGTTGCAGTCTTTGTTATAAGGGTTCTGTATCAAAAACAATGGCTCCAATTTGAAGCTGACTTTTTGTTTAAAACTTTTGGGGTTGACCCTACAGATTATAAAGAATTTATTGCTCCTTTTACCGTAGCGGCATTTATAGTGGTTTGGATCTCTTATAAAATTATAAAGAGACTAAAAAAGAGAAAAACATAACATGCGGTTTCACAAAGGACCGCTCGTACCTCGCGGCCTATGAACTAAGAGAGTTAAATATATACTTCTAAAGGATAATGATGGCAAATATCAAAAAACAATACAAAAGGATTTATTGCCCGGTAATCAAGAGTGATGTCAAAATAGAATATCATTTTGTATTAGTGGATGATGCAATAATTGGAAAGCCTCACATGAGAGGTTGCGATTCAAAGAATAAATGTGACGTTGAAGATAAACAAGCAATCGGTATTGAAAGCTACAAATGGGACGAATGCCCACTATATCGCGAGTCTCCTTAAAATACTTAAACTATGCTCTTTTAAAAGAAAGTTGTTCAGGACGAATCCTCAACCAATAGGATACAATATTTGCACCATGAACGACGATGTAATTATACAAATAATGCGGGAACACTTTGAGGGTCTTTTTCCAAAAGTTTGCACTCTATGCGGCCGTCGTTTTGCAACGCTTAAGGAATACATACTTAATACCAAACGCATCGGAGCAACTATCTTCTACGATGCAGAATTAGAAAATTGGGAAACAACTCAGCCGATCGGTGCTGTGGCACTTGCAAACTGTGCTTGTGGCACCACGCTGGCACTTACCACCGGAGGTATGCCGATTTCACAAATCCATTTGATGTTGAAATGGATAAAAGAGGAAACTCAACGTCGAGGCATGAGCTCAGTGGAAATAGCAGATTATGTTCGCGATGAAATTCACAAAAGAGTACTGGCAGAGATAGTATAAAAAAGATATTAGGAGGATAACAATGCGTTTGTTTTGTATTTTGCTAACCTTATTATGGTTAATTGTTTCGCCTTCAATGCTTTGCGCCAATGAGGCGCAGACCGCAAAGGAAGGCTTTAAAGATATTCACCGGGGTTTGAAGAAGATTACGAATTCAGTGGACAAAAAGGCCACAAAAGGTGTTAAGGCCATTGACAAGAAAGCCAAAACGCTCTTGAAAAAGGCCGATAGAGATGTAAAGAAAACCACCAGGAATTAATTGAGAGCGCCAGTTTCAAAACGCCCCATTTTGGCCGATCTCTGCGTTGGGCTCAAATTTCGCACGAAGTGAAGCATTAGCGCTATCCTCGAAATACTCTATGTATTCCTGTGGTTGAAATTTTCTCCCGCCTTGAGCTTGACCAAACTGAAACGTTTTGAAAGTGGCTCGAGAGAGTAAAGAGGGTTGAATTTCAATTTTATATAACAATTTAGAGATATAACTATAATAATGATACTATCAATGAAAACTAATTGGCTTTTTTATCTCATAATCTTATCCCTTCTATTTGGTTGCGCCCCGAAAGAAAATGAATTTTTTGGAGAAGTCTTTTTTGTCACGAAAAAAGGGCAAAAGATACAACTCAGTCTTGTTGAGATTTCTATTATTGATTATGACAAAATGAATATTTTTGCTCAAGATAGAATGCAATCTGCCAAACAAGAAATTGAACGGCTGAAGCCCATAATATTCAGGACACAGCAAGAATACAAAAAAATGCGCCAATCTAAAGAAAAATTCTATCGTGTTTATTTGGACAATATTTACAGCCATAGATATAGTAAAAAGTATCAAGATCTGTTAGCTTCTATTTCTAAAAAAAGGAGCGAACTTAATCGATTGCTAACCAGTTATAACAGTTATTCTAAGGGAACATACTTTTTTGCCGGACTCCCAAAGCCAACTCTATCCACCAAAACAGATGCTGGTGGAAAATTTATTTTAAAATTAAAACCAGGTAAATATGCTATTGTGGCAAATACTTCTCAAAAGGATGGAAAATCCGATAAAGATTATTATTGGTTCATTTCGTTTGATACAGAAAAAGGTTCTCAACAAAAAATCATTTTAAGCAATGATAATTTGTTTGGATCTGAATGTGAATCTTGTATCTTTAATCTTTCTAAACTTCCATATTAAATATACCATAAACAGACGCTCAAGCTTATGCTCATTGTATATTTATTTCATATGTAACTATTTCCGATTGGGTACTTTGTACACATATCCTCTATGTTTTTTCCAAAGATTGAAGCTCATATCATCTTGATTTTCCATAAGTTTTTATGAAAACCGTCCTGATGGCATGACAGTTGCTCATAACTTATACTAAAGGCGCGAATAAACTTTAAACCATAAGGAAACAAGGAGGTGAATTTATGAGAATAGCCAAAGCAATGATAATCACAGTAATGTTTGGAATAGCAATTGGTTTATTCCCGAAAACCAGTTCGGCTCGCGATGTATCGGTGGGAATTTCTTTGGGCATACCTGTTCCTTTCTTAAAAGTCTACCACGCATTGCCCTCTCCGCCACCCCCACCGTGGGCATTTTATAAAAATCGCTCATATTATCGAAAAGCAGATACTAATAGAACGTGCTTTCAAAACGACAGAGATTATAAATACCGTGGTGAAGTGCACGGATATAACAAGCAAGAAGAGAGGCAAAATAGATATGACCATAACAATGGTTATCGTGAACAAAGACCCCGTAAAAGGTAATTATGTACTAGTGGAAAGTTTATAAAAAGGGACAAGCCGGGGGTATCCAAAAAATAACTTCGGCAAATAGCGAAGGCTCCCTCTTAAGCCGACATTGGCCGCCTGTCTAATAAAAGCAGGCGGCTTTTTACTTCCTAATCTATGTTAAACACTATATGTCATCTTATTTATTATAAATCCTCATAACAGCTTCTATCACGGAACCGGCGATAGCCATAGCTTTATCTGAAATCGTATCGCAGTAACCAATGTCCGCTCTTGGGTCTATATCTCCTACTTTCATGTTTTTGGTTACTTTCGTGCCCGGACGGATTAGCCCGCGAATTACACCATCGATACCTGCCACAAGCCCAGCACCAACAACATTTGCAATTACTTCTCCGCTTTTTACTATATCTCCGATATCGTGTCTTGCTTCAAATACGCCATCAGCAGGCGCTCTTAACAATCTTTCTTTGGTGTATCCACCGATATTACCGGGTATTCCCGTATCCGGTGTGGGTTTACCGGAAGTAATAATTCTTCCAAGATAATGGCCTCTTTTGGTTTCTATAACCATGTGAACATCATCCCCACCGCAAAAACCCGGACCAAGCCCTATAACAAGGTCGGCTTCAGATTTCTTTGTGCCTAAATTCTTCTTTGCTAAAATGGCATCTACTAAAACATTCGGCCTCAATGCTTCTATTGTTTTCCATTCAGGATCAACTACAACGGCGATTTTTCCATTATCCCAGATTTGTTGAACATCTTCAAAACCACTGGCTTTTAACGCTTCGACACCTTCTATGGTTTTGTGCCCTTCGTGGACAGCTTCGCAAAAACACACACCTCTTCTTACTGCAAGAGGGTAGGGGATTTCCATCATGAATATCTTTTTGAAATTAGCCATGTAAAGCCGCCATGCAACAGCACTGGCCATATCTCCTGCACCTTTGATACCTATTGTCAGTTGATTCAATATAGTCTGAGACATATAAAATCTTCCTTGTATTATTTACCAAACGGGCAAACCGGATACTGGCATTTTTTGCAATTCATGCAAAAGCCGCCGTGGCCCATCTGCGCAATTTCTGCTTTTGTTATTTTGTCTCCAGCCAACACCCTGGGAAAAACCAAATCGAAAATTGTTGTCGCATTATAATAAACACAGGCGGGAAGACCAAGGATAGGAACATCTTTAACAGTCGCATGCAGGAACATGGCACCTGGAAGAATGGGTGAACCGTAAACGATAATTTTGCCTCCGGCTTTTTTTACTCCCTGTTTTGTTACATCATCAGGATCAACGGACAGGCCTCCTGTTGTAAGAATAAGTTCACATCCAAAATCAACAAGTTCGTTAATAGCGTCTGCAATCATTTTTAGATCGTCGGGAACCAGTATCTTTTTTACTACTTCCGAACCGAAATCACTGACTTTACTGCCAACAAATTTATCGAACTCATCTTTTATCAATCCTTCGTAAAGTTCGCTTCCTGTAACTACTGCTCCAACTTTAAGCTTTCTGTATGGCATCAAACTTATAACGGGTTCATGTTTTTTTGCGATAGCCTCAACCCGTTCAATCTGCTTCCGGGATACTATCAGAGGTATTATCCGTGTTCCACCAACAATCTGATCTTTTTTGCATGGGAAATTGGTTCTAATGGTTGAAATTATAATGTTATCTAATTTATTAATTTTAAGAAGCCCGGTAACATTAATTTTAAGAAGTCCGTCTGTTTCACAGATTATAGCTGATTTACCCTCGCTGGGATTGGTATACCGGATTCCATCACCGCAGATTGAAGAAGCAATACGCAGGGCACCATCATCTTCATGAACATAATTATTCGAAAGATTAAGGACATAGAGCGTTTGCTTTCCCAGTTTGAGTAATTCCGGAATATCTTCTTCCCGCAACACATGGCCTTTTTTAAAAGCAACTCCTTTAAATTTTCCGGGAATAATGCGTGTCATATCATGAGGTAAAACCATTCCCACAGCATCTTCCACCCTGACCTTTTTCATAATCTTTCTCATAAATTAAAATCCTTAATATAATAATTATTCTTAAAAAAAATGTTTTGAATGCTTAAAAAGCCAGATTGCTTTGAATATGCAGATATATTTATGGAAATTATACAATATCAGATTCGTTACTTAAGGCATAAATATTTGTCAAGATAATACTATTATGATCTAATTATATTGGTTGCATGGTTTTGTTGAAATGCTGTATGTAACTTTAGTTATATTATTCAAACATTATCGTTTATTCTTAATATACACTCAATGATGTTAAGGGCAAATAATTATAGCTTATGAGCTTATTGATTTTGAGTTTGGAAAATAACTTTTTATTCCAAGCAGGTGATATGAATTATAAAGTTTCTTTGTCTCAGAATAAAAAAAGACATGCACATATAATTGAAAATCTTAAATTGCGTTCAAAGATAATACAGGAAATCCGCCTGTTTTTTAATAAACGAGAGTATCTTGAAGTTGAAACTCCGTGTAGAATTCCGGCACCCGCCCCTGAATCATTTATCGAGGCAATTGAATCTGAAGAATATTTTTTGCAGACATCTCCCGAATTGTATATGAAAAGACTTCTTGCTTCAGGCTATCCTAAAATATTTCAGATATGCAGATGTTTCAGGCAAAATGAAAGAGGGGCCAGGCATCTTCCTGAGTTTACAATGCTTGAATGGTATTGTACGGACTCGAATTATTTTGACATGATGAATGAATGCGAAGCTCTTATTAAGCATGTTGCCTGTAAATTGGGATTTGAAAAGGCATTAATTTATCAAGGAAAAAGCATTAACATAGATAAACCCTGGGAAAAAATAACAGTTTCAAAAGCCTTTCAAAAGTACACCTCCATATCCATGGAAAAAGCTTTGTCGAATGATCTGTTTGATGAAACAATAGCCCAAATCGAGCACAAATTAGGAACAGATGTACCGGTATTTATTTATGACTACCCGGATTCCTGCGGTGCTCTTGCCAAGCTGAAATCTTCAAACAGCCTGCTTGCCGAACGATTTGAACTCTATATTTGCGGAATGGAATTGTGTAATGCTTTTACGGAACTTACTGACCCGGTTGAACAAAGAAAGAGGTTTGAAAAAGAACTTGAATCTCGTAAAAAGGCCGGCCTTAAAGCATATCCCATTCCCGAAAAATTTCTTGAGTCACTTTCACATATGCCCGAAGCATCGGGGAATGCTTTAGGATTGGACAGACTTGTAATGCTCTTTGCAAATGCCAAATCTATTGATGATGTAATTGCTTTTACCCCTGAAGAGCTTTAGGTTTTATATTAAAACAGGCCGCTCACACATACAATTAATATTGCAATAGTTTGATGGCTTTATACTATTCGCTTCAATAATATTATCTGTGTCGCTTGAAAAGCCTTGGATTGATTTTAATGAAAGCGTTAATCAAATGTTCGAAAAAAGATTCGTTTTTCCCAGATTTGAGGTAGCCATAACCAAGCACAGAAATTAAAAAAGCACCTAAAGTATCAACAATCAAATCCCACATAGTATCGGTCAAACCGGAAGGGTCACCAAGCATTTCCTTTTGCATATTCATGGCAAAAATACTGTCCAAAATATATTCCACAATCTCCCAAAGAGCACCAATCCCAATTGCAAAAAGGAACGCAAAAAAAGCAACGAAACCAATTTTCATATGAAGGCCGATTCTCTGAGTTTCATTTAGTACATACACCAATAGAAATCCAATAATTCCAAGCAAGAGTCCGGAGCTGGTATGGAGAACTATGTCCCACCACCAGAAACGGGTATAATATCCACGTACTTCACCAAGGAATAAAGATGCGAAAACAAAGGCAATCGCAAAAAGTTCAAATTCTGGGGGTATATATACATGGAAGCTTTTTGCCATAATAAGAGGAACAAGAGTGATTGCAATGATAACAATTATGATCGCAACCGTAAGCCATTGCTTTTCCCAGGCAGCAACAGCGGCTTGAATAAGCAAAATTGCCTTGAGAGCAAGGCTTAAACTACTGTGAAATGTTTCTATTTTCATTAATTATTTATAAATTGATACTACATTTAAATGTGTTTTTTTCGCTTTATTGCGATAAAGAACTCTAAAATAATGCTCACCATTAATTAGGTGAAAAGCCATATCTCGAGGGTTGTTTAGTTTACTGGCTAAAATATATATGTTTCTTTAATTCAATTTTATTATAATAATGTTAAAAAATCAAACTCTTATTATAAAATGCTTATACAAGCGAGCCAATTTCAAAATATTTCTGTTTGGTCAAGCTCAGGGCGGGAGAAACATATCAACCGCAAGAATATATTGAGTATTTCGAGGATAGCGCTAAAGGTTAGCGCTTATGCTTCACTACGTGTCACTTCGTTCGAAATTTGAGCCAAACGCAGAGATCGGCCAAAATGGGGCGTTTTGAAACTGGCTTAAGATATTTGAATATTTACAGATGATAGTGAAGTTTAAGGTAAGATGCTTTAGATTTAAGACCGGGCTTTAAAATATTCTGAAAATAATTAGCGTTCTTTATGCCATGGATAAAAATATACGTCATAATACATACCAACCAGAGCGTTTTTAAAAACACTCTGGTTGGTACAATCTAATCTTTGGCTTTATTAGGAGTTAGTTACGTTAAACTTTCTCCGAATTCCAACAAGACTCAGAAGGCCGGCACCTAACAGAAATACTGTCGGAGGAATGGGGACGGCAGAACCGGTCCGTAAAGAATCGTAATCTGCAACATCAAAGTCTATTATGGCTGGATAGGACCAGCTGCCAGAATTAAAATCTAAATAGCTGCCAAAAACTTTGCCGGTATCTGTGTAAGCCAAATATGCAAGATGCAATGAATCGGACGAAGTCCCTGTGAAGGAAAAGAGCCAGCTAAAGTTGCTGATGCCCGCTGTAGCGTTGATTGCTTTCACATAATTAGTATTGGGCATATCTACTGTCCACGCACCTACAGAGAAATTGCTCATTCCAGGGTTTTCCAAGTCGCTGGTACCCCCAATTTTGAACACTTCGACTCCCGTTATATTGTGAGTAGAGCCGTCATAAATTCCGTTTTCACTAAAGCCCTGAGACCAAGACGCAAATGATGAGGTGCTCCAAAGACATATTAATAAAACTGCGATGAAACAAATAGACATTTTCTGCATCCGTATTTCTGTTCTATTTAATCTTTTTTTCATTTTATCCCCTCCTGCAATGATTTCGGGTTTGATTTTGTTTTATTTTATTACATATGTGTCTATTATCCTTGCAGCTAGCGTGCCACATAGATTTCAATGCATAAAAAATATTTTTCTATTAGATTAATTCAATATTGCAAATAGCTATATAATTTGTTGTCAAAGACAAAAAACCCTATAAAACAAGATAATTATACTTTTATTACTACCTTGTTATTTGCCATACCATGCTTTGAAAAAAATTTTTAAATTTCTTTTTTGTGCTGTGAGATGCTATAATAAGATCTGCTTTATCTACAATTTTTTGGTACCGCCAGCACTTTTTGTAGCTATACAGCATTTTTTGTAGACACTTATTATGGCAAAAACTCCATCTATACGTTTCTGGTTGGTTGGTTTTCTGTGGTGAGGCTTGTTTTTAACGAAGGATAGGATATGTTGGCGGGAAAGGTAACTTTTGATATTATTTTTTCACAAAAAGATATGCTCCAAGACCAATGAGTATTAATGCAAATATTTTCTTAAAATTAGCAGTGGATACATGTTCAACCAATCTTGCTCCGATCTGAGCTCCAATAATTCCACCGATACCTAAAAGAATTCCAATTTTATAGTCCACATTTAAAAGTTTATTATGAGCTAAAAGAGCTGACATTGAAATAATAAGTATTGCAAGAAATGAAGTGCCGACAGCCTTTTGTGCGGTATAGCCCAGAAATAATAATAATGGAATCATAAGGAACCCACCTCCAAGGCCGGTAAACGAAGCTCCTATACCCACAATAATTCCACTTGCGATCAACAGCAACATGCTCATATTCATATATTTATTCCTTTACTATTTATCTTTTACTGATTTCAGCAATCCTTTGCACAATAACTATACTCTATAAGGCATCTAATTCGCTTTTTGCCATCTGAGCTTCAGTGGAGCCGGAATATTTAGAACAAAGAACTTTTAGGCATTTTTTATGTTTATCATAATTTTTCTTTATTTTATAACTATTGGCAAGTTTTAGCAAAAGAGTTGCCAACCCGGGAAATTCCGGTTTTTTGTTTAAAAACATGGCCAGAATACCCTCGGCTTTTTCCGGATAGCCATAAGTTGAAAATATCGAGATTAAGCGCAGATATACCTCTGTAGACAACTTGGGCTGTTTAGCATGTTTGATATATTCACCATACACTTCCACAGTCATTTTATGCTTAGATCCATCTTTAGTTAGAAGCAAAAACAGCCGCTGGGTCAATGTGTCAAATTGCGTATCTTCAGATTTAATTTTATGAATATCAAATAGATGCTTTAAAGCTACTATATGATTCGGATCTTTTTTTAAAACTTCATTTAGTAACTCTGCGCCTTTTTCCATCTCTAATTGACGTATATGCTCCAACGCCTTTTCTAATAAAGGAGATATTTCGTCTTCAGGTTCCGGCTCAAGAGCTTCTGCTTTATAAAATCCAAGGTACCTTTTATTGATAAAGCCCAATAATGCACCTGATAGTATACCGCCAACATGGGCAAGGTATGCGACATGCCTTTCTTCGCTGAATGCAATCTGATACACTTCACTTCCTAACCACAAAGGCAAAAGCCATATAGCTTTCATTTGGACATAATTAAAATAAATGCCAATGGTAAAAAACATCTTAACGCGTTTTTTACCGTATAATACCGTAAAAGCTCCCATTAATCCGGCAATTGCACCAGATGCCCCGACAAGAGGGATTGTAGAACCCATATTCCAAAGCCAAAACATGGCTACAGCACCAAGGCCTGTCAAAATATATGTGGTAAAGTAATAAATTCGCCCACATCCCATCTCTATCATACATCCGATAAGCCACAGAAAAATCATGTTTCCAAACAAATGTCCCATTCCACCGTGGAGAAACATGTGCGTAAATAATGATATTGCATCCGGATGGGCGGGTTTGAATCCAAATCTTATTGATACAATATTTGACAATCTATGTGTATATTCATCTCTGAGATTCTTCCATTCATGGTATTTTGGATCATTAGGAGTTATAATTTTGTCCTGTTCAAGCATCTCCATAAAAGTCTGATCCTGGCGCATATCTATATATATGTTTCTAAGCTTAATCTGCCGGAGTTGAGCATTGAGCTGTTCTATAGAATCCTGCTCTTCTGATGTATATTTATAATCAATATATTTGGATATTTCTATATCAGACAATTCCGATTCGAAATAGAAATCTTCGGCTGCCATATATTGCTTGTCTTCATTAAATTGAAACAGGAAAAATACAATACAGTTAATGAGGATAAGAGATATGGTAACAACCGGAAGATTGCGTAAACTCATTTTGCCTGTCAAAGGAATGATCAACATAATATAACTTCCTTTAGAAAAATGCGGTATTTTGTTTGAATCAAATGTGATTTGTACTTGCAGTTATTGGGTTACATATTAGCTTTTATCTATCAAAGCTTAAAAGCGTCTTTACATTATACTGGTAATGTAATTTTCAATTTGAGGGACAATTTCATGCTCCGGATATTTTTTTATCAATCCGTTTAATATTTTTTTAGCTTTTTCAGGATTCATCATCCGATCGTTAAATAACTGGGCAGCACGGAAATATGCTTTCGGTACTAATGGATTTTCAGGATACTCTTTTATGAGACGGTTAAAGGTTTTGACTGCCTCTTGAAATTTCCCGGTTTCATTTAACCATTCTGCAATTTTAAATAAAGACACCGCTGACGGAACAAACTCTGGATCTGTTTTTATACATTCAGAATAAATTTCTAAAGCTTTATTTTTTTGTTTAGCTTTAATGATCAGCTCCAGATGATTTATGCCGTATTCAAGCATATGGTTTGTTTTATTTGTCATTTTTAAAAGAGAATAATATCGATTTGACAATTCAAGACTTGTTATTTCTGCGCCATGGGTCATATCTTCAATAACTTCTATAGCATCATCATATTTTCCATCTTGGATTAAAGGATTTATTTCTTTTAAAATATGTGCGCCTGGATCAATCTGTACCGGTTCGGTTTTGTCCAATGATTGATCCTTAAAGGCATCATGTTCAATTTCGTATCCAACTTCATCATGGTACTGAAGGATGACATATCCCATAAGATGATAAGAAATTATAGTATAATAGCTTTGAGCAATGGTTACTAGTAAGAAGTGCAACCCGGTGGGAAGTAATTTGTCAATGTATTGCTCAGCGAATGCTGGCGCACCAGCCAGCAGAAATAAAAACAAATACATCAAAAGGTAACCCCACCCGATTCTATATGTCAGCCGAACAAAAATATTCGGATTTAATGCATGTAACAGGCTGCTGGTTGTAACCAGAAGAATTATCATTGCAGGTATAAAAAATGCTGCAAATAGAATAAAGAATACCCCCATTAGGAGACCTAGCGCGGCAGAGATCAAACCAAAAGCAAGGAAAATAAGAAAATAGAGAACATACTGTTTTAAAACCTGATTAAAATCATCTGAAATTGTATTTGAACTTATCTTGGGTGGTCTCAGATCGCCACTGGCCGTTGCTTTTAAAGCCTCATAAGAATACTTGAGCACAACCAAAAACAATGCTCCTCTAACCAGCAAACTTAAAAGACCCGGACCTGAAAAAAAAGAGCTTAGTAAGGATAGAGAAATTATTAATACTATCGGATGGAAAGAAGAAAATGGATAGGCAAATATTTTTGACAGCCGTTTCCAAAACGGATCAATAATATTTGCCACACCGCACCATTGTACTTGAATATTGCATTTAGGGCAGAAATAAAGCGACTCTCCTTGTAAATATCCTCCCTTATCACGTTTTATAACACATTCCGGGCATAGATTTGCACTGCATTTGGGACAAAACCAATGAGCGGTCATAGTCGGGTGATAATCACAGGATTGCTTCATATTCACCTCCAAATAATTTAACGTATAAATTTCTTATGAAAGAACAGCAATCTTTCTAATAGTATCTAAAATAGCTTTTTTTAAAGAAGCGGAAGTTTTGATGAATTTTACGCCCATTCCGGCTTCGGTTTCTAATTCTGAGGTATTTATCCAGATAACCTTAGAATCAACTTCTGCCCGGCCTATTTCTCCTACAGAAAAAGTTAGCTTTATAGTTTCTCCTACAGTAAGCGGTTTTTGAGTACATATAAACATGCCATCTACGGACAGATCTTTACTGTATGAAATCAGATAGTCCCCATCATGGACATATTTTATTTCGTATTTTGCAGGAATACGTTTATTGATTCTGCTTTCAGATGATGTCATTTTCCTTTCCTGTTATTTTGATATTTATTTGAGCCCAACGCAGAGATCGGCCAAAATGGGGCGTTTTGCAATTGGCTCATTTGATTAAAGATTCTCCAGTCATGGACGCAGGTTTTTCGATTTCCATAATCTCAAGTATGGTAGGTGCGATATCTCCCAGTACGCCGTTTCTTAATTTAATATTTTTTCTTGAATCATCAACAAGTATAAAAGGAACCGGATTTAAAGTATGGGCTGTGTGAACATGTTTTTGTTCATCAAGCATGGTTTCTGCATTGCCATGATCTGCTGTAACTATAAGCACGCCTTTTTGCTTTTTTATTTCTGCTGCAATCTGGCTCACGCACGAATCAATTGTTTCGCATGCATAAATTGCAGCTTCAATTACTCCGGTGTGTCCCACCATATCCATATTTGCAAAATTAAGCGCTATAAAATCATAGTGCGTCGATTTTAAGCGGGATAGTATTTCGGCAGTTACGAGCCTTGCGCTCATTTCCGGCTTTTTGTCATAGGTTGGAACTTCCCGCGGAGAAGGAATCAGGCAGCGTTCTTCTAAAGGAAATGGGTGCTCTTCTCCTCCGTTTAAGAAATAGGTTACATGAGCATATTTTTCCGTTTCCGCAATTCTTAGCTGTTTTAAGCCCTTTTTACTTATTACTTCTCCAAGGATATCGGTAAGATGAACAGGTGAAAAAGCAACCGGCAGGGTAAATGTTTCATCATATTGGGTCATGCTTACAAATCCTGTTAGTTGCGGGTGAGGATCTCTATTGAAAAAACTAAAATCAGGATCTGTGAGCGTGCGTGTTATTTCTCTTGCGCGGTCTGAACGAAAGTTGAAAAAAACAACAGCATCATTGTCTTTGATTTTTCCCGCAGGATTTCCATCCTTATCTATAATTATAATTGGTTTGACAAATTCGTCCGTTTCGTTTTTTGAATATGAGTTTTTTATTGCATCAACAGGATTTGTTTCTTTTATTCCTTCTCCTTTTGTATAAAGCCGGTAGGCCTTTTCTACTCTTTCCCATCTGGTATCGCGATCCATTGCATAAAAACGTCCGCAGACAGATGCAATTTTTCCCACTCCTTTTTCATCAATATAAGTTTGTAACTTCTGCATGTATCCTACGCCGCTGTCGGGCGCAGTATCTCTTCCGTCAAGTATTGCATGGATATAAACATTTTCCAGGCCGTTTTCTTTTGCCATGTCAATTAGAGCAAAAAGATGCTTTATCTGGCTGTGAACTCCCCCGTCTGAAAGAAGACCGATAAAATGTAAAGCAGCTTTTTTATCTTTAACTTTTTTCATAATCAGGCAAAGAGCTTGGTTTTTAAAAAAGCTTTTATCCTTTATAGCCTTATCTATTCTTAAGAGATCCTGGTAAACAACCCTGCCTGCGCCAATATTTAAATGCCCCACTTCGGAATTTCCCATAATACCTTCAGGAAGTCCTACTGCCTCGCCTGAGCATTTTAAGCTTGTGAAAGGGTATTCTTTTTTGATTGAATCAAGAAAAGGTGTTTTTGCAAGAGTTATAGCATTGCCGTCATTCGTCTTTCCAATCCCCCAACCATCTAAGATTATGAGCATGCAAAAGTTTGGTTTCGGCATAAAGTTAAATACTCCTTATTGACTTTTTACTCAGCGTAAAAAAGAACACATCTTATTCCAGGCCGGGGTTTACATCGTCTTCGGTCTGTTCATGGGCTTTTTCGAGCTCATCAAATTTTATCCGTTTTGCATCCGACCACAGGCCCTCAAGATCATAAAACTGCCTTACGGTATCATAAAAAACGTGAATTACAACATCTCCGTAATCGAGTAAAACCCATTGTCCTTCGTTTTTCCCCTCAACACTCAATGCCTTTATTCCGGATTTTTTCATGAATCGCTCAATGAATTCGGCTATCGCAGTTACCTGGCGATTTGAACTACCTGTACATATTATAAAGGCATCTGCAAGAGAAGTAAGTCCCCGTAGGTCAAGGGCCAGTATATCTTCAGCCTTTTTACCTAATACAGCTTTGATATAAAGATCAAATGATGGAGTAATTTCTTCTTTTACCTTTGGAGTTTTTTTATCTGTCATATATATAATCCATTGTTTTTTACAAAAAGTTCAACATCTTCCGGCATAAAAAAACTAACCGGCTCTTTATTTTTAATAAGTGTTCGGATATTTGTGGAAGAAATATCTATCGGAGTTATATCAAGCATATATACAGGCTGATATACTTTATGAGTATATACTGAATCCTTTTTTGAAAATAAATACCCGTCTGATATTTTTGTGTTAAGAAAATCCGAAACCGCCGCAACTCTATCTTTATCTTCGCAATAGTTTAAGCCCGGTCTTGTCATAACTATAAAAGGAATAACACGAAAAAGCTCTTTGAAAGATTTCCATGTGTCTATTTCAAGAAAAGCATCAAGACCTAATATAAGATAATAAGCAGCAGGTTCGGTTTGGTCTGATTGAAAATATTTAACCGTATCTATTGTATAAGATGGCCCCTGCCTGTTTAGCTCAACGTTTGACAGATAAAATTCAGGATAGCTTTTTATGGCTATCTTTAACATTTCAAAACGATCTTTAGCATTGGCAATGCGTGATGGGCTTTTGTGCGGAGGTATAGCAGATGGAATAAAACAGACTTTATCCAGCAAAAACCTGACCCTCACTTCAGCAGCAGATCTTAAATGCCCGAAATGAACCGGATTGAATGTACCTCCGAACAGTCCTATGTTTTTCAAGTTTTTCTCATCCGCCAGGGTTAATTAGACTTTCAGATAATGTTTTTGGCAAGGCCAGAAGGCGCTCCCCTGAGTAAGGCGTACAGTTGGTACGTTGCCGAAGGGGAGCGACTGATAACGCAGTCCAAAAATTTTATCTGGAAGTCTATGATTATTTTATTCCCTTATCTGTCCATTACCCAAAGCCACAAATTTC
Source organism: Pseudomonadota bacterium (assembly GCA_043825875.1). Classification (GTDB taxonomy): domain Bacteria; phylum Desulfobacterota; class Desulfobacteria; order Desulfobacterales; family RPRI01; genus RPRI01. The sequence goes on from JBDRRF010000103.1 coordinate 135,748, forward strand.
GTTGTTGTAAGCTCTTCCAATCCCATGGGTCCGAATGCATGAAGCTTGGAAGTACTGATTCCGATTTCAGCCCCCAATCCTAGCTGACCGCCATCATTAAACCTTGTTGATGCATTTACAAGCACCACCGAAGAATCAACCTCACTTGTGAAACGCCGCGCCCTGCTGTAATCACTGGTAACGATTGATTCTGTATGGTTTGATCCATATTTTTCTATATGGCTAACAGCTTCATCCATATCATCAACAATTTTAACGGCAATGATAAGGTCCAGATATTCAGCCGGCCAGTCTTCTTCTTTTGCTTTTTTTGCCGTTTTAATAATTTTACATGTTTTGCTGCAACCTCTGATTTCAACTCCGGCTGATTTAAAATCTTTTGCCATTTGAGGAAGAAAATTCTTTGCCGCATTTTTGTGGACAAGCATGGTTTCCATGGCATTGCAAACTCCGGGACGATGCACTTTTGAATTAAAACAAATTTTTCGTGCCATATCTACATCAGCACCTTCATCTACATACACATGGCATACACCCTTGTAATGCTTCAAAACCGGAATTCTTGAATTCTTAACAACAAAACGAATAAGCTCTTCCCCACCTCTAGGAATAATAAGATCGATATATTCTTCCTGGCTTAAAAGGGCATTTACTGCTATTCTCTCTTTAACAGGAACAACCTGAACCACTTCTTCCGGCATGCCTGAAAGCGCCAGAGCTTTTTTAATTATTCCGGCAAGCGCCTGGTTTGAGTAAAAAGCATCTGATCCACCGCGCAATATAACTGCATTTCCGGCTTTAAGACATAGTCCTGCCGCATCAATAGTAACATTTGGCCTTGACTCATAAATGATTCCAATAACTCCAAGCGGTATTCGCATGCGCGATACCTCAATACCATTTGGCCTTATCCAGGTTTTGACTATCGAGCCTACCGGATCTTCAAGCGCTGCAACTTCTTTAAGACCGTCAGCCATGGATTTTATTGTGGCATCCTTTATGGCAAGCCGGTCTATAAAAGCTGCGGAAAGTCCGGCTTTTTTGGCAAGCGAAAGGTCTTTTTTATTTTCTTTTTTTATGTAAGCTTGATTCTTTACTATTTCATCGGCAATTTTTAAAAGCACCTCGTTTTTTTTTGCTGTAGGGCATCTTGCTAAAACTCTTGATGCGGTTCTTGCCGATTTTGCCATTTGTTCTATAATTTTATCAACAGACATATGTATTCTCCCTTATATCTGGGTTTATTCACATTCAGCCGTAAGCGCCAGATTATCTCTGTGTATTACCTCATCATAAGGCTTATGCCCGAGTTTTTCCTTTATACGGCTGGTTTTAAGTCCCATAATCTTTTTGATATCAGCTGAGCTGTAATTTACAAGCCCCACTCCAAGAACTTCTTTTTTTGAATTACAAAATTCAACCGGCGCACCTTCCTTAAATTCGCCGTCCACACCGACGATACCTCCCGGCAGCAGGCTTTTGCCCTTATTTGTAATTGCAGATTCAGCTCCATCATCAATGATAACCGCGCCCTGAGGTTTCAGAGAATAGCCTATCCAGCATTTTTTTCTTGAAAGCCTTTCTTTTTTTGGAACAAAAAAGGTGCCATGTTCTTCACCTGCAAAAATCCGGGTAAGAATATCGGGTTTTTCACCTTTTGCTATAATCATGGGAATTCCTGCCGCTGTAACCTTTTTTGCAGCCATGATTTTAGTAAACATCCCTCCGGTTCCAAGCGGACCGGCAATGTTGCAGGCCATTTTTTCTATACTCTTGGTAATACTTTCAACAACAGGAATTAGTTTTGCGTTCGGATTGTTTCGTGGGTCTTTATCATAAAGTCCATCAATATCTGTAAGAGTTATCAGAATGTCGGCATCCAGAAGAAGGGCTATCATAGCGGCAAGATTGTCATTGTCACCGAATTTGATCTCATCAACAACAACAGTATCATTTTCGTTTATTACAGGAACAACTTTCCATGATAAAAGCGTATATATTGTATTTCGCGCGTTTAAATATCTTTTTCTGTTTGAAAGATCATCGCTTGTAAGAAGTATCTGCGCAACTTTTTTGTCAAAACGCTCAAAAGCTTTTTCATATTCCATGATAAGCCCGGCCTGTCCCACTGCGGCCACAGCCTGCCTTTTTGGAATTTCATCAGGCCTTTTCGCAAGACCGATTTTTTTTGTCCCCGATGCCATGGCTCCTGAAGAGACAAGAATTACTTCCATTTTTTTGTCCATCAGTTTGCTTATTTGCCTGCTTATCGAGTCGATGACTTTTAAATTCAGCCCATGATCCTGGGTTAGAACATTACTTCCTATTTTAACAACAACTTTTTTAACAGAAGTAATCATCAATTTATAACCATCTTTCATAAAATTAATGCTTTTCCAGTAATTGCAGAATCTTTTTTTTAAGCTCGGTTATGCCTTTGCCGGTTGCGGCAGATATGGTTAATACCTTCACATTTTTGGCTGCTTTAATAAAAATATCGGCAGACTCTTCAGCTTCTGTAATATCCAATTTATTTAATACCACCAACTGAGGCTTTTCGGCAAGGGTTTTACTGTATGAGGCAAGTTCTTTATTAATTATATCGTAACCATATAGAGGGTTGTCTATAGTTATGGCGGATGCATCAATTAAGTGAATGAGAATATGTGTACGTTCAACATGTTTTAGAAATTGTATGCCGAGCCCTGTGCCTTTGTGAGCGCCTTCTATCAGGCCGGGAATATCAGCCACCACAAACGGCTCTTCTTGTTCAACCTTGACTACTCCAAGAGCCGGTGTAAGTGTGGTAAAAGGGTAATCGGCTATTTTGGGACGTGCAGAAGAAATAACGCTGACAAGTGTTGACTTGCCTGCATTGGGAAGTCCTACAATTCCAACATCGGCAATAAGTTTAAGCTCGAGCTTTATATTTAGGGTTTGGCCTTCTTCGCCCGGTTGGGCAAAGCGTGGTGCACGGTGAGTTGATGAGGCAAACTTTTTATTGCCCTGACCACCTCTGCCTCCAACTGCAATAGCAAAAGTTTTATCGGGTTCAACTAAATCTTTTAGAATAAGACCTGTGTCTGTATCAATTAATACTGTACCGGGAGGAAGTTCAACAATCAGGTCTTTTCCTTTTTTCCCGGATCTTTGATTTCCTTCTCCGTGCCCGCCGTTTTCTGCTTTAAATAATTTTTTATACTTAAAATCATAAAGGGTGCGTTTTTGCGATGTTGTCTTTATAACAACATCGCCGCCCTTTCCGCCATCTCCGCCGTCCGGGCCTCCGCGCGGTATAAATTTTTCCCTCCGGAAGCTTACACAGCCTTTTCCTCCATTTCCGGACTGGATAGTAATAATTGCTTCATCAATAAATTTCACTCTGCATATACGCTGGCTTTTTTGCGCGACTTGCCGAATTCTTCAAATTTAACAACTCCGTCTATCTTGGCAAACAAAGTATAATCCCTTCCCATGCCGACATTCTCACCGGGATGGATTTTTGTTCCCAATTGGCGGATTATAATACTTCCGGCTGTAACCTTTGTTCCGCCGTAAGCTTTAACTCCGCGCCTTTGCCCATTACTATCGCGACCGTTTCTTGAGCTGCCGCCTGCTTTTTTGTGTGCCATTTCAATAACTCCTGTAAAGACAAAACATGAATTTCAACCAAGTCGGTTTTGTATTCATTTATTTTATGATACTTCGCGGTATAGAACTGGTTTTACTAATATAAACTATACCGTTATGCTCTCAATTTTAACAGCCGTATATGGTTGACGATGTCCCTGTTTACGACGATATCCTTTGCGTCGTTTGAATTTAAAGACAAGAATTTTTTTTGCCTTGTCCTGTTCAACAATCTTTCCGACAACAGCGGCGTTTTCAACAAAAGGTTGTCCCACCTTTACCGTTTCTCCATCCGAAGACATCAAAACCTTATCAAATGAAATAGTTGAGCCAACATCTCCTGGGATTTTTTCCAGTCTGAAGGTTTCACCTTCCTCAACCCTATATTGCTTTCCGCCCGTATTAACAATAGCGTACATTTTACCCTCCCGAAAAATCAAATTACCTTATTTTGAAAAATACTTATAATATTCTACTAAAATATTTTGTCAATATAAATATGTGTTTATGCCCTTTATATATATTTTGATTAAATTTTATGTTAAGGGACTTTAATATTGGATTTAATCTATATGGTTTTCAATTATTTATCAACAAGAGTTTAACAAAGTAATCCTGAATATTTTTGAATGGAAATAACCCGTGACCTTTGGCGCACATTAGAGATGTCATTTTTCTCGGTTTTAAATTTTTAAACTGTGCAGAATCATTGATTTATTTAAATTATATGCTAAATAGTTAAAAACATAAATTATGTTTAAGAGGTATCTTATAAATAAAGTTTGTAAGGAGATGATTTATGTTCAATAAACAAATTGAGCTTGATTTTGGAACATTTATTCTTGAAGCGGATCTACTTGATACCGCAATAGCAAGAAAATTTTCAGAAAACCTGCCATTTACAGTAAGCCTTATGCAATGGGGCAAAGAACTTTACGGGTCTATAGGAACAGACTTGGGAGATGAAAATCCGGTGCCAAAAATTCCTCCCGGCGGAATCGCATATACCAATAATGGCAATTATATGTGCATCTTTTTTGGCCAGACACCGGCTTGGGCAGTTGAACATATCGGCAATATAATCGGCGACCAGTGGATGCGTCTTAATGAAGGACAATCGATTTCTTCTGTAATTGTAAGAGCAAAAAAAGGATTAAACTGATAAATTGGAACAACTTGAAACTGAAGTAAAATATTATATTACCGACAAAAATACTCTGCGGGATAAACTTATCTTGCTTGGCGCTTGCGCAGGTAAAAATCTTTTCGAAATAAATGTCAGATTTGATGACAAAAACAAAACACTGTTTAAAAATAAATCCATGCTAAGAGTACGCAAGGATGAAAAAACCACTCTGACATTCAAATCACAGCCTGAAATCAAAGACAGCCGGTTTAAAACTTTAAAAGAGTATGAAATTGAAGTAAGCGACTTTTCCACCACATGCCAAATCATAGAACTTCTTGGTTTAGCAAAACAGCAAATATATGAAAAATGGCGTGAAACTCTTACAATTGGAGACTCTGTCTTTTGTATTGATAAAATGCCTTACGGAGATTTTCTTGAAATCGAAGGAAGCGGTGAAGAAATTATAAGATATACAACCCTGCTAGGATTGGACTGGAAAAACCGCATACTTTTTAACTACCTTGAAATATTCGAAACATTAAAAAATTCCCTTAACCTCTCATTTTCCGATGTAACATTTGAAAATTTTAAAAATATCAAACTTGATTTCTCACAATTTCTTTCGGCTGTTACATCCGGTGATGTATAATTGTTTTTTAGATATTCATTTAAGCAGGTTAACACGCTTAATGGTATTTCACAGTTCTGCTATAATATTGTTGTTTAAGAGTCAATTTGAGAAATACATTGATAGGAAATTAGGGATAGGCTGACCGTCTGGGCATTTCTATCCCGGCTGTGAGAAAATCGGACAGCCGGGAGTAGAAACTCACAAAGACAAAAAGCTTCTCATCGCATGTAAATTTATAAGTTTACTACGTTCCTGATATTTCCCAAAATATTAACAAGAAAGGGATTTGTTTGTTAAGAAAATTTGAAAAGCTATTAATTTATACCAAGGTGCATTCAAAAAGATAGCAAGGTGACAAGGAGGTTTTCCCGCAGGTAAACTCGACTTACCGGTGAAAAAACTTGGACCATCGTTTATTACAACAACAAACATACAGCAGCTACCAAAAAAATATATAAAAGCGTAGCAAATCAAATAAAAACAAGAAAACAATGAAATATTGCTATTGGGCTTTTTCCTAATGCACGATGATGCTTAGAACTGTAACAATGATTTAATTCTTTTATGATCTTTTTTTCTATCCAATATTCACCCGCATCTACCTGGTAGTCATCAGACTCATTAAGCAGTTTACTTTTTGCTTTCTCAGCCCAGTATTCAGCCGTGTGAGACTGAATGTATCCAAACATCCCTGCTTCATTGGTTTTGCGACCGTAACTGCCGGATAGAAATTCTCCAAGGCCTTCGGGCCCCAAATATTTACCTATGGGATGCGTACTTGCTGAAAGTCGCTTTGCTTCAAAATAGTAACTGGGCCGAGGGCCGGATTGAACACGTACAAACTGGATATCGATTTTCTTCCGTCTTTTTCCTTTCCTGTTGTCAACATTTACGCGAGGATCTTCGACTATGTAGAAATTCGCTACCCATCTGGGATAAGTACGATCCTGTGTTATTTCATTGATTTCCTTAACAAGATCTCCAGTGATATCTTCTTCTTCCGCTGTTTGGCATATTGAAGTATCGAGCCGGTCATAACCCCATTTAAGTAATCGGAATATCCGTTTTCGAAAGATGCGATGATAGTCTTCTTTATCATCTGATATTTGCGGATTCATATCGGTGTCCTGCAATTGTCAGCTCCGATCTAAGTCAATTTTTCAGCAATAAATTCGTCAGCATCCAACAGGGCTTGACTTCTTAACCAGCATAGCCTCTCCCGCGGTTTCACAAAATAGGTTGTACGACCCTTATAAATCTTGAGGTTACGATTAAAATATATCCATTGGCCTTGTCTGCTTAGAAGATTCGATTTTAGCTCGTCAAAGGCAGCGTCAACACTGCGGGTTTCGATATCCAATACTGTTACAGGACCTGCGGGAGTATTTTTTGGGTGTTCTATTTTTATAATAGCTACTTGCCTGTTATAATGCACCGTTATTCGATGCTGATCTTTAATTTCAGCATCCAGAAAATTATCGAGCTCTGTCTTTAAAGCCTTTGCATATTTATTGATATCATCTTTATTGGCAGGTTTAGTAGCTTCTTTTGCAAGTCTACCCTCATTCATCTCTTTACGAACAAACAAGAGATCCTCTATGAGCCATTTTTCGGTTTTAGTTATTCCGAGAAGGGAGTAAACTGCATCGTTTAATTTCTGCTTTAAATGTAAAGTATTTTGTTCTTTCTGATATCCATCAAACAAAGGGGATTCAGAATCTAAAAATCTATCCGATGTTGCTTTGGCCAGATCATCATAGAGTTGTGCCCAAAATATAATTTCGTCAGAAGACAGCATTTCAAGTGGAATCGGAAGATTTTCCAAATCACTTTTATCCGGTCTATCTCGTTCTATGCCCCAATATGTAGAAGTCAAAAACTGATGATACAATACAAAATCTGAATTCAAGTAAAGTGCCATCGCCTTGAGTAAATTCAATTGAGAAGGCTTTCCGGAAATGCCTATTTGCCTTGGGGGAACAACTATAAATTCATTTGAAAACACGGCAAACTTTCTGGCAGCATGAACAATGATATGGGGAGGATAACATACTTGCAGTGGGATCTTCCCTCTTCCTTTTCTCACAAAAGCTCTATTCGATTCGATGGGCTTTAATGCATGGTTAGGAAATGCGTAGATTTCTTCAAGGCCCTTCAGGGCATTTATATCGAGTTCTTTTTTTCCTTCCACTTCTTTAAGATACTCTATTGGCTCCTTTTCTTGCTCATTGCGAAGTTCAAGCCCAGGGTGAATTTTTAAATCATGTTTTTCTTTAAATTTCAAAAGTGAAGGAAACTGTTTTGCTAATGAAAGTATAAGAAACCTATCCCGGTGAGATCCCCACATGGCGATTTTCCATGGCAGGCTGTTCCCTGTTGCTACTTCGGCCCATGGAATTTCTTTTATTTCATTTGCGTTTACGAGAATTGTCCACAGCTTATTATGCTTATGCTTTTCTGGTTCAAAATGTGTTAATTGATTTACTGCAAACGGTGCGAAGGTTGTAATTTGTGAAAAAGTTTTGTCATTTTCATTCAGACGAGAATAGAAAAAAGCAGCAGCGGGATTAACAGCACCCTGAAATAGGTGATGTCTGAGATTGGCAAAATTTACGACACACCATACGCGTAAGGTGCTGAAAAACTTCTCTCTGAATTTTTTACCATTGGTTTTGAAAAGTGTTCCAGCGGGGAGTAGTAATCCGATTAGACCTTCAGTGGACAAATGTTGAGTTACCTCCCAAGCAAAGGCTTCCGCAATTTGATTGCTGCTGACTGGAAAACGCCAATTATTTATTTTAATCCATTCTACAGCCGATTCATCGCCATTATCCAAGTCTCTGGAATTCAAATTTTTCCATGGTGGATTTCCGACAATCCAATCATAACCTCTCATGGGCTTAGCTGTTTGCCAACTGGATTCAGATTCAAAAAAACCTTGATTGCAACAAAATATGTTCATGTCTCGTAGTGGGGGCAATTGAAACTTTTTGTACTCCGACTTTTCCAGATCCGGAGGGTCAACATAATCCAATAAGGTTAAAATTAGGCTCAGTTCTGTGACACCGCATGCATCTTCATCAACTTCCACTCCCCATATATGATCGATCAGGAGTTCCCGCAGGGTAAACGGAGAAAGCTTTTTATTTGGCAATTTCATCGTTTCCCGTTCAATCAGTCTACGAAAACACTGAACAAGGAACGCCCCGGACCCACATGCTGGATCTAAAACTGTCATGCCCTTTTGAAGTGGTCGTTTAGTATCGAGTTCATCTAAAATAAAGTTTACCAAGTGAATAGGCGTGTAGAATGCACCTTGACCACGTCCTTTTCCCTCAGCATGCAGAAACTGCTGGTAAACCATGGACAAGGTTTCTATAGGGATGTACTGAAAATCATATGCTTTGAAATCCAGATGCATCTGCCCATTCGGATCGTCTCCTAGAAAAGTACTTGCCACCATTTTTATGTGTTCAGTAGAGGGTACGCCGGGTCCATTATCAGGAATTGGAAAAACAGTGCCGTTCAACCACTGATCAAGTTGATCAGTAACCGAATAAAACCCCTCTAAAGTGGCGTTTCGACCGAATACGGACTCTTCTTCAATTCCCCATTGTGATAATTTACGGTCCGATAGTATGTCCCGGTCTTTTAGATAATGGAGATAGACATATTTTCCGATCAATGCATGGGCGGCATTTCGAGGCATATTATGTTCCTGCAGCCAAGTGCTGAGGCTTTTGAGGCTATTTAATAACTTGGTATCAACACGTTTCTCCGGAGTAACTTCTTCACCCCACTTGGACCACATTGCCCCGTTATTAATAGAAGTGGCTCTAAAATCAGACAGGTTTGACAATACCGCATTTGCTGTCTTGGCAATTTCTAAAATGCTTTGGTCTTTGGCCATTCCCGTGCGGGTATCAAACTTGAAACCGGGGTATAAACGAAAACATTTTGGTGTTTCGACGATAAAGAAAGGGACAATGTTCTGATTCCATATCAGTTTATGAAATTTGGTTGCTTCTGCTTCTGAATTCGCTTTACAGACATAAACAAGAGGAAGGATGTTACGGCCTAAAGGAAGGTTTGCATCAGACCCCTTTAATGCGAAGACGCCTTCCAGACCACATTTTTCTTGAGCCAGGCGAAAGGAATGCGAATAGGCTGGATATTCATTAAAACTGGGACCAGTTATAAAATATGATGAGTTGGAATATTCAAGGTAATTTAGTAAGTCCTGGATATTCATCACATAGGTTCCTTTTTAGAGTTTCTGAACTTACTGTGTAATATTATTCTTTTTATGGCAATAATAATTGTGTGTCAAGAACATAGTGGGCACAATATATTGATGCAGATTGCTAAAGGCGATATTTTGAGAAGATCAGGATGCCATTGACAAATTGGACCATTAATCTTTTGACAGTGCATTTAGTGGATACGATTATACTTTGACGTGTTTGTTACTCTGAGCCATTTATTTTGCGGTGTATTATTTCTTTACAATTCTTATTTTGGCACCTTTTTTTGCGTTTAAATATTGTTCGGCACTTCCCTGATTTATTGCAATCTCAAGAAATCCGCGGCTTCCTATTATAGCAAGAGGGTTTTTTTCTCCGGCATTCGCATAACTTGAAGATAAATATTCTATTTTATTTTTTCCGATAATTATCTGAAAATCTTTTTTATTTAGATTTGAACTAAATTCATTCAGTGTTTTTGAGTCGATATTTGTTACAAGATTTCCAAAACGATCAATTGATACAATCTCGCCTACAAGCTCTTGGCTGTCTGACATTTCAGGTTTTGGTATTTTAACGGTAACGACTGTATTCTTATCTATTGGTGTGCCGAGTTCTTCAATGCTTTTTTCTTTGGATAATTGAGCTGCAATCGGCGCAAAAATATCACGACCGTGAAAAGTATTGCTTAAAGGTTTTAAAAACCATTCATTTTTGTCCAGCTTTACAATTTTACAGATCTTCTCTTCTTCCAGCAAAAGCGTTAAAACGCCATTATCAGGAGCTATAAAATAGTGGCCATTAACTTCTGCGGCAAGAATAGCCCTGTTGCTGCCAACACCGGGATCAACCACAACAACATGTATTGATCCTTCTGGAAAATATTTATAATAATAGTTCGTAAGGTATGCAGCGTTGACTATATCATGAGGAAGAATCAAATGGCTGATGTCAACAATGGAAGCAGAAGGGTTTATGGAAAGAATAACTCCCTTCATTATGCCCACATATTCGTCTTTGATACCAAAATCTGTAAGAAGAGTTATAACCGGCATGATTATTTATTACAGCTTTTTATATAAATGTTGATATGCTTCTTCAGATGCTTTTCTGCCGGAAGAGGTTCTCATAATAAAACCTATTTTTAAAAGAAAAGGCTCTACAACATCCACAAGAGTATCCGATTCTTCCTGAAGGGTGGCTGCAATCGCCTCAACTCCTACAGGCCCGCCGTTATAATACTCTATCACTGTTTTAAGGTAACGGCAGTCAAGACTTGTAAGTCCTTTTTCATCAACGCCCTCAAGAGCAAGAGCTTCATGTACCGTTTTTTTTGTAATTACACCGTCTCCTCTTACCTGCGCATAATCTCTTACACGCTTTAGTAATCTATTGACAATTCTCGGTGTACCCCTTGACCGCCGCGAAAGCTCTAATGCGGCATCTTCTTTGATTTTAACTTTAAGCAAATTTGCTGAGCGTGAAACAATTATCATAAGATCTGCTTCAGTATAAAAATCCAGCGTTCTGAATATGCCAAAACGGTCTCTTAAGGGTGATGAAAGCAAGCCCACTCTTGTTGTAGCTCCAACCATTACAAAATGCTTTAAGCGGTATTTGTGGCTGCGCGCATTCACTCCTTTGTCGAATACAAAATCTATGGCGAAATCTTCCATTGCAGGATACATGAATTCTTCAACCACTTTAGGAATCCGGTGAATCTCGTCTATAAAAAGGATATCGCCTTCTTCAAGATGAGTAAGAATCCCTACAAGATCTCCTCCCTTTTCAAGAGCCGGCCCTGATGTAACAGTAAGATTACCGCCCGTCTCATTTGCAATAATATGGGCAAGAGTTGTTTTGCCAAGACCAGGCGGGCCATGTAAAAGAACATGATCAATAGGCTCTCCGCGCTGTTGCGCTGCTTCAATTGCTATTTTAAGCGTTTCAACAACCTCGCTCTGGCCTATATAATCAGACATACATGACGGGCGCAGGGAAAGTATTTCAGGTTCTGTGTCAACAGAAAGGCAGGAACCGGAAAGTATTTCATTATCTTCCGAAGAATGTGTCAGAATATCATCGCTCATCAGGCTCTTTCTCCACGATATACTTCTTCAAGGAGATCCTCAGGGCTTGTTATAAATTTGTTTCTTTTCAAAGCTTGCACAACCATCGTCTTTGCTTCGCCAGGTTTATAACCAAGCTGGGAAACAAGAAGATCAATGACTGTTTGTCCAAAATCTTCCGAAACAGAATCATCATCATATGGTTGCTCCGATTTTCTTATCAGGGCGAACTTGTTTAACTTTCCTTCAAGCGTTGCTATAATTTTTTGGGCTGTTCTGTTTCCGATTCCTTTAAGCTGCTTTAGTGTTGCAGCATCTTTTGATTCTATAGCTCTTGAAATATCACGTACGGGCATGGTAAGAGCTTTTACAGCTTTTAACGGTCCTATATCTTCAACAGAAATGAAATATTGAAAAAATTCCTTTTCGATTTCAAGATTAAACCCTATCAATACGGGTTTTGGCTGCTTTTCCGATTGATGATAATAAATATATAGAGTTATTTCGTCTCCAACTGACCTTGTATTTAGAGTCTCCATTACAATCGCCGGAAGCAGTATTTCGTATCCTATATGATTTACGAGCAAAAGTATGCGCTCGCTTTCTTTTTTTAATAATTTCCCTTCTAAGTATCCTATCACTAAATTCTTCTCCGAAAGAGTTTTAAATATAAAGCTTTACCTGTTGTTATTATTATAACGGAAAAGACCTAATAGAGCCAGTGCAATTGCATCGGAAGCATGAAAGGGCCTAATGGGGGTATTTAACTTCAATAAATTCCTCACGGTAAGCTCAAGCTGTTGCTTATTTGCATTACCATTACCTGTTAAAACATGCTTGACTTCCCGCACAGCAACCTCGGTTGCCGGTATGCCGGCATGGCATGCCGACAGAAGAATAACACCTGTAACCTTGCCAAGGCTTATCCCTGATTTAGGATAGGCATCAAGGGAAAATACATCTTCTAATACCATTAGATCAGGCTTTTCATCTTTTAGAAGTGAAAGAACTTTTGAAAAAATATGGTTAAGACGCTCGGGAAGAGCCTGATTTTTTGACGTGTTTATACTTCCGAAAGAATATCTTTGGATTTTAAGCCCTGTCCCACAGATAATTCCCACACCCGTTGAAGCCAGGCCAGGATCTATACCGATGACCTTTATCATCTTTTGCTCTTTAAGGATTAAAAACCAAAATTATTATTTTAAAATCCTTTCAGCTTGCTTGCGGCTATCCTGGCTTCATTTGAATCCGGATACTTTTCTTTAAGTTCGTTCAAAATAAGCCTTGAATTTTTTTTGTCACCAAGATTGTAAAAGGAAAGCCCCTGTTTTAACAATGAAGCCTTCATTTTATTACCTTTTGGATACTTTTCTATAACTTTTTGATATTCAATAATGGCTTTTTCATACCATTTTTCCTGATAATAGCTTTCACCGATCCAGAACTGGCAATTATCCGCTTTATCGGAGTTCGGATATGTTTTCAGCATTTCCTGCAATTGCTCACGGGCTGCTGCATATTTCTCCTTGTCATACAACTTAAGGGCGGAAGCATACATCCCGTTTTCAGGAATTTCCTGCTTTGTGTTCGCCGGTATGCCGGTCTGCCCGGAAGGTGCCGTTTTTTCTTTTCCTTCTAAACTCAAATATTGTTCAACCTGCTTAAGCTTGTTAGCATATGCTTCCGTAGTCTGTTCAACCTTGGCAAGTCTGCTCTCAGATATTTTAGCGGTTTCTTCGAGCTCATTTAGTTTTTGGTTTAAAAGGTGCTCAAGCACCTCTACTCTTCCATTTAACATCTGGATTTCTTCAGTATGCCTTTCGATATCGGCATATTGTTCGGCTGTTCGTCCTCTGATTTTATTTTCTTTTTCGGATTCGATATCTTTAATCTCTTCCGTTTTCTTTTTTAGTCCATCCGTTTTGGAGCTAAGCTGGGAAGTCTGGTTTTCTAAAGTTACAACTCGCAGCCTTAGTTGTCCTACACGGTTATCAAGCGTTAGAACGTCTTTATGCAAAGCACAGCCAAAATTATAAAATCCAAGCAGAACAAGAACAATAACCAATTTCAAAATATGGCGGTTCCCTTTGCCGGTACATGGGAAAAAAGTAATTATTCGAGGAATCAAGGAATTTTTTCCTAATGGCCCTAAATGATTTATTGAGGCTTTTAGCATCCTATAGATCTCCCTAAAACTTTTTGAAATTAAGACAAAGAATCTATGAATCTTAAACACTTTATTATTATAAAGTGTTTAAGATTTTTTGCGAATCTAATTAAGCGGATTGCATCCGCATGTTGCGTAACACACCATACCATGTAACAAGCGGATGCTTATGTCAAAATCCGTTCATAATACTTTTGGTATAAAGCCCGGATACAAAAATCCCATTCTTAATTTATAACAAAATGGGCTCTTCTGTTCTTTGACCAGGCTTCTTCATTTTGACCAGGATCAAGCGGTTTTTCTTCTCCGTAGCTGATTATATTCAAACGTGAGGGAGCTACTCCAAGATTGATAAGGTAATTCGCTGCGGTTCTGGCGCGTCTTTCCCCAAGAGCAAGGTTATACTCGTTGGTTCCGCGGTCATCACAATGCCCTTCAATAGTCACAGAAATACTTGCACATTGCTTCCCAAGATAATCAGCTTTCGTTTTGAGAATTTCCTGAGCGGTTTCCGTGAGAGCTGCGCTATCATAGTCAAAAAGCACATCTTCATTAACAAGACTCTGCATTGCTTCAGCTTTTTCCATTGCCATCATTTCTTCCGCACTTGGCCCGGTGGGTTCTTGAACGGATTGGTCAGCCGGGAGAGATTCAGAATCCACATCAGACACAGAAGAGTCAGCGGCAGAAGCGGAAGCAGCAGAGTCCATGTCAGCTTGTGCATCCTGAACGTCCTCAACATCAGCCTTCACGGTCTGTTTCCCACAGGAAGTGAAAAGCAATAGACCCGGAATTACAAGTAAGAGAGAGAAAACAATCAACATTTTTTTCTTCATTTTAAACCTCCTTTATATATTACTGTTATTTGTTAACAAGCCTGGGTGACCATTTTGGGTTTGACTGTTCACCGGATATGGCAAACAAACGCCTTTGATCTGTTCCGTAAGAAGTCATCACATAAATTCTCGAAGGCCCCTCTCGAGTTGAACTGAATACAATAAGGCTTCCATCCGGAGACCATGAAGGTGATTCGTTATTACCTGTGTCTTGCGTTAATTGTACAGGATCTTTTCCATCAAGTCCAATTATAAAGATATTATGGCTTCCTCCATTTAATCCGGAATATGCTATTTTGTCGCCCTTGGGCGACCAGCACGGCTGAGTATTATAGTTACCATTAAATGTCAATCTTTTCTCATATCCGGTATAAAGGTCTTTTATATATATCTGGGGTGTTCCTGATCTGCTCGATACAAAAGCCATCTTCTTGCCGTCTGGCGATAATGCGGGAGATACATCACTTCCGGAACTTTTTGTCAACTTTTTAATTATTTTCCCGGTTCCTGTCATTAGATAAATATCCTGATCTCCTGTATAGGAAAGTGTTGCAGCAAGTGCAAATTTTCCGGGTATCCATGCAGGTGTAATATTTATTCCTTTTTTAGATATAACAGAAGTTTTATTATTATTGATGTTTTTTATATAAATATCAGGATTCCCTTTTAAATAAGAGGTATATGCAAGCCATTTTCCGTCCGATGACCAGGCTGGAAAAAGAGTAATTGATTTGTTTTTAGTAAATTGTCTTATATTTGTTCCGTCAAAATCGCAAAAATATATTTCTTTGTTTCCCGAACCTGTTGAAACAAATGCAATGCGTGTATCAAAAACTCCTTTGTTTCCGGTAAGATAAAAAACTATCTCGCTTGCAAAAAGGCGTATTACACGCCTTAAATCTTTACTGCTTGCCTTGTATTTTTTTCCTATAAGCTGGCTGGCTTTAATTGTATCAAACAACCTTAATTCTATCTCAAGGTCATCACCTTTTACAAAAATCTTGCCGGTAACAAGAAGCTCCGCTCCAACAGTAGACCAGTTACGAAAATTTATATTTTGCAAAGTTGTTTCAGGCCTTAATGGATTTTCAAGAAAGCTTTCCCTGTTAAGAATTTTGAAATAACAGGTAAAATCGAGCGTTTCTGCAAGCATATCTGAAGCATTTTTTGACAATAACATATCATTGCTATTAAATGTTCCTGTCCCTGATTTAAACAAAGGTATGGCAATTGGTATTTTTCTTATAGACGGACTGTTAATATCGATGTAATCATATGCCCCAAAGCTAATTTCTGTCATTGCTAATACAGCAGCAATAATAACTATAAAAAAACGAAAATATCTCATCAAATTTTCCTTTAAAATTTTCAGCATTATATCGTTTAATTCCGCTTAAGTCCACTGGTTCCGAAACGAAGGCCAACTTCATAATATGGCCTACTGTAGCCTTCGGGAAGAGGAGGGAGAGGATTGGATTTTTGGATAGCTCTATATGCAGACTCATCAAGATAGCGGTTTTTTGATCTGCTTTCAAACCGTATATCGCTGATTTCGCCATTACGCATTATTTTTATTACAAGAACAGCCATTTCATCTAAACCTCTGCCTCCTATCTGCTCGGAATATGCCCAGTTTTGCTGAATTGTATAAAAAATTTCTGCTTTATATATATCAAATATACCTATTGGCAGGTTACTGCCACCGCTACCACCGGAGATGCCTGGTATTGCTCCTTTTATTGCACCTGTCTGGCTACCAGACCCCTTAACCTGATCGGCGCTATCGATCTGATTTCTTATTTTGCTTATCGCTGCATTCACTGATGCCGACCTTGATCCCTCAACCTTTTTTTCCATATCTTTTACGGCATTTTTTATCAACTCGGTAGAGTCAACTTTCTTTTTTGGTGATGTCTTAGGTTTCAATGATATGGCTTTCGATACTTTTTTTACAGGCTTTTCCTGGACCTTTTTTACAGCTTTAACTGCCGGTTTTGAAATTTCTTTAGGTTTTTCAACTTTTGCCGGAACTTGCTTTACAACTTTTTTTTCAACTATAGCCGCACTCTTTTTTGCAGCCGGTTTTCCGGCAGGAGGCCCTGGACGGCCAGCCGGAAGTGAAACAAGGCTGACATTTATTGCCGAAGGAAAGGGATTAAACATTGGCCTGCTATATCCGGGAAGAAAAAATAAAACTCCTATTAAAACAGCATGACACGCAAAGGAAACACCAAAGGTTAAAGCAACTGTTTTTTGAGGTATGCCGTTTTTTCCGTTAAAATATCCGGAGAATTGAAAACCTTCTTGCATGCCTGTTATTTTTTCCGATTTGTTTTGCTTTCGATAGGCTCTGTAACCATACCGAGCTTTTCCACACCAGCTTCCTTTATCTCAGACATAAGAGTAACAACCGCACCGTATGAGATATTTTTATCTGCTCTAAGATATACTTCCTGGCCGGAATGGCCCTCGAGAATTTTTTTTATTTTTACCTGAAGCTGCTCAGGAGCAACTTTGTAATCATTTATATATATATTGCCACCTTTATCGAGAGTTATTAAAAGATGCTCTTTTTCCGAAACAAGAGGCTTAGTTGTTGCTTCGGGAAGGGAAACATTTACGCCTTGGACCATCATAGGTGCAGTTGCCATGAAAATAATCAAAAGAACCAGCATAACATCCACAAAAGGAGTAACATTTATATCGGAAATAATGCTATCTTTATCTCCTCCTGCCATCATTTTTTAATCCCCTTTGCCTTTAATGTATCCCGTTCTACTATATTAAGAAAATCAGCCGCAAAACTTTGCAGTTCAGAGTCAATATTTCTTATTTTTTGCATGAAATAATTAAATGCTATTACAGCAGGTATTGCTGCTGCAAGACCTGCTGCAGTCGCTACAAGGGCCTCGGATATTCCGGGAGCAACAACCGCAAGTGTAGCCGATCCTCTTAACCCGATCCCGTGAAACGAATTCATGATACCCCAAACCGTACCAAACAATCCTATAAAAGGAGCAGTATTTCCGGTTGTTGCAAGAAACGGAACAAGGTGTGTAAGGCTTGTTACTTCGGAGTTAATGGCCCTTCTTAAAGCACGCTTAATATTATCCATCCCGGCAAACCGGGAACTTATAGTAACATCTTCTGAATCTGAAGTTTTAGGGGCTGTAGAAACGCCAGACTGGCTTAACTTTGTAAGCTCCGCATAACCTATGCGAAAGATTCTTGCAACCGGGCTGCCGGTCAATTCTTTTGATTTTGTATAAACATCCGAAAAATCACGGCTTCTCCAGAAATAGTCAATAAAGAATTCGGATTCTTTATATGCCCGCTTTATATATTTGTATTTAAGAAAAATAATTGTCCAGGTAGACACAGAAAAAAGAACAAGAGTAAACAATACACCCTGTACTACAATTCCTGCGTTGCTTATCATGTGAAACAAATCCAGATGCTGGGAACCCATAGAATTTACTCCGCTATATTGAGTATGTTTTGATAGAAAATAGATAGTTAACGGTAATCATTGAATTAGTATTTTATATAGGCAATATACTGCTGTGTCAATAATAAGTTATGAGTAAAGCATTTAACAATTAGGCCATTTCAAAGGATGAATTATCAAAATAACTTATTGAATAATCTTGCAAGCAGTAAGTTAATTGAAGATTTATTAATTATGACCATGTCTTAAGGAAATTTTGCCGAACATTACAACCAGCCCGGCTATAAGACCATAGATCGCCTCGATATTGAGATTTTCTTCTACTGTTTTATCATAAAATATTGTAAGAGAAGATTCGAGGCCATCTTCCGGCCCGGAATAACAAATCAGTATAGGCACTTTAGGAAGCGGATGTAAAACAATGGAAATATCGGCCGGATAATAGTGATCGACACGTTTTCCGCTAAATATCTGAAGCATGTCGTTGAAAAGTTCGGTATAAGTATCAGCTATTTTCCTTAAAGGTTTTTCGGCTCTCTGGGAGTAAAGCGGATACCATTCCTCACCACCTTTTAGTTCCCTGAAAGTAACCCACTCGCCTGATGGCGGGGTTCCTTTGGCATATAGTATATAATTCAAAATTGGTATTGCCGCCCATGGATTAACATGTATTTCCGTGATTATATTTCCCTTTTGATCAACGCTGAAATTCTTACCAAGGCACTGAAGCGTAAGTTTACCTGATTCAAATTGTCCCCCCAGTCTCTTTGCCGCTGCTGCCAGATCAATTGAAATTATTTTTTGCTTCAATTCTTTTATGGCGTCATCTTGCTGCTGAATAATTCCTTTTTTTACTTCAGTCTTTACATCAACTTGTCCGATTACGTTACTATCCAGCCTGGGACAATCCTCAAGCTTTTTTTCTCTTTTGAAAACTGCTCCGGCAAAGGCCAGACATGTTGGTTTTCCACATTCCCGGCAATTAGATTTTTCAAGTAATTTTAGAATTTCTATTGGGTTGTTCAGATTTGCCATATTCAGATTTCAGGTGTTATAATTTAGCCGCTTTTATTTCAGACAATTTCTATCCATCGTATTTTATATAGTTGCTTTCTGTGTATCATATCTTAACAAAAGCATTTGCCTAAGGCAAGCCCGTTCGGCAATTTTCACAGGTTAACCGCATTTGGAATCAAATAGAATGTAGGAAAAATTCTAAATGCGGTTAACCTATAGACTTTAACGGATAATACTTGATTTAAAAACAATATTAATATAATTGCATGAATACTTAATACGATATAATAAAATGTGGAAATGTGAATAAATGAAAAGCTCCGATACGAAACAAGAAATCTTGGATAAAGCTGTAGATCTTTTTTATGAGTATGGTTTTGTAAAAGCTTCTGTCAGAGATATTGTGCGAACTGTCGGGGTAACAAACTCCACAATATATGTTCATTTCAAAAATAAAGACGAGATACTTTATACAATCATACAGGATATAGGATCAATAGTTTTAGAAGAACTTCACAAAGCAATAGCAAACAATGATGATCCTGTAAAATGTCTAAAAGAAATGATTTTCAGGCAAACCTGCCTTATCAAGGAAAAGCGAAAAGAGCTGAAAATTTATATTGAAGAACAATATCAACTTCCCAAAGCCTTGAGTTCGGAAGCTGTAAAACAGCAACGCCAAATACATGATTTATATTTTAATAAATTTTGTGAGCTTGAAAAAATAGGCCTTTTGAAACAGGGAATAGACAAAACAATTATGGCTTTTTCAGTATTTGCCATGATGAATTGGATATATCGCTGGTATAATGATAGCGGAAGGCTTTCAATTGAAGAAATCGCCAATCAAAGCATAGCAGTATTTTTCGGCGGTATTATGGTTGAAAAAAGCAAAAAAAACTAATCGTGTTATAAGTTTTGCGCAGAAATTTTTACAGCTTCCCTAAAATCAAGCGTTCCGCTGTATATTGCTTTGCCTGTAATAACCCCTACAACTCCATATTTTTCAATTGATAGAAGATTTCTTATATCATCTATCGTTGAAACACCACCTGAGGCAACAACCGGAATATTTACAGATTCGGCAAGCCGCTTTGTTTCCTCAAGATTAGGCCCTGTTTGCATTCCGTCTCTGTATATATCTGTAAAATTAATTGCCGCAACTCCGCAATCTTCATAAGTCTTTGCAAGATCTACAGCTTTCATTTCCGTCGTTTCCGTCCATCCTTCTATTGCAACAAAACCTTTTTTCGCATCAATTCCTACTACTACTTGTTTTGGATACATGCGGCAAATATCTTTAACAAATTTGGGATTTTTGTGCGCTTCCGTTCCTATTACTATCCTTTTAACACCGATATCTAAAAACATTTTGGCGGTTTCTTCATTTCTTATTCCTCCGCCAACTTGTATGTCAACTTTTACAGTTGATAGTATTTTTTTTATGGCCATAAGATTAACAGGGGTTTTTTCAAAAGCCCCGTCAAGATCAACCACATGAATCAATTTTGCTCCCTGCTTCTCCCATTTTTGGGCCATAGCAGAAGGATCATCTGAAAATATAGTTTCACGATCCTTTTCGCCCTGTAAAAGCCGGACACATTTTCCGTTTTTTATATCTACTGCAGGTATAATAATCATTTTGTGAAAAATATATGAATCATCTCTTCAAGACCCGGTTTTGCCAGATCTTCTGCAACAACCCATTTTCCTCCTCTTTTAATAAATTTTCCTATCTCAAACAGATTTTCGCTAAGCGGCTGCTGGGTTTCATCCATATGCCCGGTCCATATAATACGGCGTTCCGAAACACTTATAAGATGCAAATCAAAAGCAACCGAAGCAGGAGAATCTGCACCATAATTAGTTCCTACACGTTGCTTGAAACGGTAAATATGCCCCAAAAAAACAGCATCTGCCCCAACTGATTGTCCTATTTCAGCAATTTTGTCAGTCGCTGCTTTCGAGTCTTGAAAGCATATTTTAAAGTCACCTGAAAGAAACTCTGCTCTATCAGGTGGAATTATTTTAAAATCGGAATTTTTTTCCAGCAGAGAAAAAAGATGATTTGTCAGCATAACATCCGCATCTTCTGCAATGTCTCCGGTAAAAAACATACTTCCGCATAGCGGGCATCTTATATTATTCTCTTTACCGCAAAAGTCAGTATAATTTTTGAAGCGGAGAATAAGAACTTTTTCCATTTTCCCCTTGATAGGTAGAACTTCATGTTTAACTTTGCTGGAACTGCAGGCCGAAAGAACTAAAGGTATAAAAAACAACAAACAAATTAACTTTACAAGACTTGCTTTCCTTTTAATAATACCCCCGGCAAATAAGCCAAATAATGAATTTTTTAAGATCATAATACTCCTTTTGTGGAGCAGATTCCGGTTATCCGTTCATCAAAAGACGTTGCCTGATCAAGTGCTCTTCCGGCAGCTTTGAAAACGGATTCGATGATGTGGTGTTCATCCTGGCCGTAAAATGTATTGATATGAAGATTCATACCAGCTTTTGTTGAAAAAGCTCTGAAAAATTCCCTTGCAAGTGCAATAGTAAATGTAGCCCCTGAATTTGAAATAATAGGCACATTGTAAACCAAATAAGGTCGGTTTGAAAGATCAATAGTAACCGAAGTCAAGGAATCATCCATAGGAACCGTAAAATTACCGTAACGTCTTATGCCTTTTCTGTCGCCAAGAGCTTTGTTTAATACATCTCCCAACACAAGACCCACATCTTCCACTGTATGATGGAAATCAACCTCAATATCGCCTTTTGCTTTTACTGTCAGATCAAAAAAACCGTGCGCAGAGAAAAGAGACAGCATATGATCAAAAAAAGGGATGCCGGTATCTACTTCATGTTTTCCGGTTCCATCCAGTAAGAACTTAATGCTGATTTGTGTTTCTTTTGTCTTACGCTCAACATCGGCTGTACGATTCATAACACACCTTCAATTCATTATATATTAAGTATTAACGCTGTTTATTTGTATGCCGATATACTTTAAGTGTCAACCCAATATATTGTTGTTTCCAACCAATCTGCTTGCATATTATTCTATCCTTATTTTTATTCATCTAATTGTTTCGTTTGGCTTCTTTAAGTTTATCAACATCGATCATATCTTGTGGCCTTGCACTCGCTTCTTTTGCTCTGATAAGATCAGGAAGTGAAATGAACAGAATCTTTATATCATCCAAACTGCATATCCACCCACTATAAGATATCTTACTTTATATTTTTCGAAAAGTTTCAACAGTTCTTTGAAGTCTGGACTCGTCAGCATTTTTCCCTCTAATCAACAAATAATCATTTATCATATCCGCAGCTGCTTCAAAAATGGCAATATCTCCCTGTGATTGCCAGAAACGGATATCGAATAAACGTTTATCGTCCTTAATACGTTGGTAGTTTTCTTCCGTTTTTTTCATACTTTTTCCTATAGATGAATTAAGTAAACATAGCACTAATATTCTTGTAAGATTACTTCATGACTGAATTTACATTTGAAATATTATTCTAATTATCTATACCAATTCATTTGAAAAATCAACAATCATTTTACTGTGTTATTCATATCGAATCAAATTTACAGCCTTATGTGTCACCAAACAGAGTTTAGAAGATTATATATAGCTAAAGGCTATGCAATAGAGCCAATTGCAAAACGTCCCATTTTGGCCGATCTCTGCGTTGGGCTCAAATTTTAATCCTCGAAATACTCTATGTATTCCTGCGATTAAAATTTTCGCCCGTCTTGAGCTTGACCAAACTGAAACGTTTTGAAACAGGCTCAATATACTAAACTTAATAGCATTCTTGAAAGCGGGATAACAAATATTTTCATCAAAACAATAGATTTACATCACAAATCATAATAAAAATCACCATATCTGAAAGGCTTTTTTTTGAGAATTACGGTAAAACAGGAATTGGAATTGAACATTTTACGCCTAAGAGCGTAAAATGAATACTATACAAGATCGATAATATTATTATGTCATATATTTGGCGACTTAATTATAAATACAATATTGATGCGGCTAAAAAACATAAAATTGAAGAAAAACATATCCAGACAGATCATATAAGCATTGAGCCGCGGTATGAGCACCAATATGAACACAGGAAATTTATAGGATATTTTGTAAGAAAATCAATAGTTCTCACTATTAGAGATACATCTGAATTTGAAAATATTCTAACCAGCGTGCTTGAGGCCGGAGCAAATTATGTTCATGGTGTACAATTTCGTACTACAGAACTTCGGAAACATAGAGATAAAGCCAGGCTGCTTGCTATCAAAGCTGCCCGGGAAAAAGCAAATGACCTGGCTAAAGAACTTGGACAAAAAGTAGGCAAACCATATGAAATTAATGAAAATCCTTCCGGTTGGTGGTCATGGTATAACTCTTCGTGGGGATCAAGATGGGGTGGCGGCATGGCCCAAAATGTAATGCAAAATGCTGCCGGTTCTTCGGGATCAGACAGCAGCATTGCCTTAGGACAAATTAAAGTAAATGCAAAAATAACAGTGAGTTTTGAAATTGAATAAAATGAATTAACTATTTGAAATCTTATCTTTATAAGACGAAAAAAGGCTGGTTGTATTTTACCAGCCTTTTCTTTTTTGAAATGGTTATATTCTATTTATTTTATTTGGTGGAGATGAGGAGGTTCGAACTCCTGGCCTCAGCGTTGCGAACGCTGCGCTCTCCCAACTGAGCTACATCCCCATATTTATGTTTTAATAACAAATTAAAAAAATCCGGTCAATTTAAAATTTAATTTTATGTTTAAGCTGTATAATGTTAAAGGGGGCAATGCAGATTATTCTAAACGGAGGATTTTTAAATGAGTTATGAAATTATTCTAAATGATGCTTTCAAGCGTTTTACACTTGATCAGGACAAAATCAAAACACCGGAAGAAACCGTAAATAGCTTTAAAGAAAAACTTAAAGACCTTGATCTTGATATTCTTGAAAGCACTTCACGAATAGATAATGGCAGGCTAAAAATTCCCGTTTATTTCAGCGTATGCGGTAAAGACGCTTCAAATATTACCGGAACGAAAAAGCAGATGGGAAAAGGCGCAACTCCTTCACAAGCCGAAGCAAGCGCTGTAATGGAACTTGCAGAAAGATTCAGCTTTTTTTCTTTTTGCCAAAACCCCGATAATTTTTTCTATGAAAAGCCTGCTAATATAAATGATAACGCAATCTCTTTTGAGATGATTGCAAAATCGGTTCATGACTCTTCGGATGATTTAAAAATAACAAAAAATATATATGATAACCTTACGCTTAAATGGACACAGGCATATAACCTGACAAAAAAAGAGCCGGTGCTTATTCCCTTTAACTGGTTTTATATGATTAATGAATTCAACGGTCCATCCGCCGGAAATTGTGTGGAAGAAGCATTGAGTCAGGGAATATGTGAAATTGTTGAACGGCATGTCTCATCACTAATCAGCACAAAGAAACTAAAAGTTTCTTTGATCAATCCTGATTCAGCAACAGATCCAATGGTAGTTGAAATGATAGAAAACTACCGTGCCGCAGGAATTAAACTATATATTTCGGACTTTTCTTTAGGACTTGGAATACCAACCGTAGGTGTGCTTGCTTATGATCCGTCAACCTTTCCTGAAAAAAGTGAAATTGTGTGGACAGCAGGAACCACACCTGACCCTCAAAAGGCTTTAAGCAGGGCTCTTACGGAAGTAGCCCAGCTTGCCGGAGATTTCAATACAGCCTCAAATTATGTTGCCAGCGGACTTCCAAAATTTACTACTCTCGACAATGCCCGGTTTATAATTGAGACCGATACATTTATAAATATTAACAGCCTACCGGATATTTCCGACAATAATATCAAAGTAGAAGTAGAAAACCTGATTTCATCGCTTCACGCAAACGATATGGAAGTAATAGTTATAAACACCATGCATCCCAAGCTTAAGATTCCTGCATTTTACACCATAGTACCGGGCGCTCATTTCAGGGAAAGAGCTGCACGTGCAAGCACCGGTTTGTTCTGCGCCAAGATTATTATTGAAAATTACGAACCCGAAAAAGCTCTTTATGAATTAATGAATATGGACCAGTTGCTTACCGGAAAATATTACATCAAGTTTTATATCGGCCAGTCATATCTTTTGTTAAATGATCCCGGCTCGGCATTACCTTATTTTAAACAGGCTCTCAAGTTAGACCCTTCAAAACAGGATATTCCCAGCATATATTCTTATCTTGGTGTATGTCTTAAAGAAATGGGGGAATACCGGCAGGCGATTTCCATGCTAAAAGAAGGTGAGAAATATGACAATGAAAGAACGGATATTTTCAACCTGATGGGATTTTGTCACTTCATGCTTAAAGAACATGAAATAGCTATCGAAAATTTTATGAAAGTTATAAAATTAGACCCAGCCTCTGCAATAGATTATGCAAATATAGCTTCAAATTACCGCGATATGGGAGAAAAAGAAAAAGCAATATACTATTACAAAACAGCTATCGACCTTGACCCTTCAATAGAATTTGCAAAAACCAATTTAAGTAAACTTCTTAAATCATGAAAACCTGTAAACAATCAGACATATCTTTTCCCATATTCTTTTTCAAATACGTTTTCATAACCTTTTATCATACGTGTGGAAGAAAAATTTGTAACAGCCCGCTCTTTAGCATTGGCACCAAGCTTTTTAAAATCTTTTTCAGGCAAAGAAATCAATTCTTGCATCGCCAGAGCAAAACCATCTGTATCTAAAGGTTCTAATAGCCTTCCTATTTCTGCTTCATTGAAAACTTCAGGGATTCCTCCAACATTAGAAGCAATAACCGGTAACTCCGATGCCATAGCTTCCAATAAGGCTAAGCATAAGCCTTCGCGTAATGAAGGGATAACAAAGACATCAATAGCTTTAAGAAATTCCGGAATCTTTGTTATGAAGCCAAGAAAAAATACCTTTTTGTTTAAGCCGTATTTATCCACCAGATCTTTAAGTTCTGTTTCGAGCGGACCCGTCCCAGCTATAACCAAAACACTATCAGGTGTTGTATCAACAAATTTTGCAAACGCTTCGATCAATGTTTTATGATTTTTTACTGTTGATAACCTTCCTGCTGTGCCAAACCAGTACTTAGCAGTGACTTCCGGTAAAAAATTATTTCTTGCGTCTGCTTTATCCCGTGTAACAAGAAAATCATCAAAGGGAAGTCCATTTTGAATAACGGTTATTTTTTTCTCATTTAAACACCAGCTTGTCTTAACAATATATTCTTTTACTCCGTTTGATACACAGATGATTCCCGTCAATATTTTATTAATAACCTGCTCTTTTAGTTTTCTGAAAATTGATTTATTGTTTCTAGTACCATGGATAGTTGAAAAAACGGCGGGATTAGTTTTAGAAATCCATGCCGCTGTAACGCCTATCTCTGTTGGACGACGGCGATGGCAGTTTATGATATGGATGTTTTCTTCTTCAATTATTTTTCTTATTTTAGAAATAGCGGAATAACGATACCAACGGGCTTTTTTTTTATCTATATTTAAATAGATAGCTTTGCAGCCAGCTTTTTCAATTTTGTTATTCCCGTCATTTTTACCACTTAAATAACAAACTATTGTTTTAAATTTAGTTTTATCAAGCGCGGCCTGAACATTAAGAAGAGGGTAGTTCCCAGAATATGTGCTGGTAATATATAATAGATTTATCATAATTTGCTACTCTAATAGTATGTTGCCATATTCTTCAGTCAAAAAAATAACCATGAAATCTTTTTTATATGGATATTGGGATCTTACATGCATTACATGCGCATTTATGTAATTTTTGGCTTATATATATCATAAAGCAAATTATATCAATATAATGTTAGTTCTGGGTGATTAAAATATGCTTAAACGCCCACCGGTTGGGTCTTATAACCTTTCTTGACATATAAGGCTAATTTTCCTATACTTTGGGCCTTAAAAAACAAGTTCTTATAACCGATTGCCAACAACCGACGCGTGAAAATAACAAATTCATGGGAAAAACAAAAATACTTCAGGTTTGTCACAATTATGAACCGCCTTTTTTTGATGTTGCCAACCAATACGCGGCAGCGTTTGATAAGAGTAAATATGAGATCACCTGCCTTTTTTTAAAAGGAAAAGACTCCGCCTGGGTGCGGAATCAGGCCATTGCTGACAAATTGCTGTTTCTGGAAAGCTCTACAAACGATATGCGGGGAATGAAAGCAGGTCTTATCAAAAAACTTTGCCGCATCCTGACAAAAGAACATTATTCACTGATAATAGCTCATCGCTATAAAGCCATTTATCTGATAGGCCTTGCCTCTCTCATGTCCGCCCCTATACCTATCGTCGGTGTGGTTCATGCCTATAATGTATTTTCACGACTGCCCCGCAAACTGCTTGTCTTTCTGCTGCGCAAAAGGCTCAAGCTTCTTGGTGTGTCAGAATCTATCCGCATTGATATTCTTGATAGCCTCAAAACTATCGGTTTCAATGAAGTATATTCACAGCCAAATTGTGTTGAAATAGATAGATTACAGAAAGAACAACTGCCACGTGATGAGGCACGACATAAACTGTATCTTGATGCCAAAAGCTTTATCATCGCTACTGTAGGAAGGGTGCATCCGGAAAAAGACCAGGCCACATTAATTAATGCTTTTCAAAAAGCAGCCTTGCAGATACCGAAAGCCAAACTCTACATATACGGAACAGGACCGCTAAGTGATGAGCTGAAGAATTTAATCGTTTCCCTGAATCTTGCAGACAAGGTGTTTTTGGCAGGCTTTGTTCCTGAAATTTCCAGGCTCTTTTGCGCTTTTGATCTTTTTGTCTTACCTTCCAAAATCGAGCCGTTCGGCATGGTGCTTATCGAAGCAATGAGTGCAAAAATTCCGGTGCTTTCCTCAAAATCCGGTGGTGGCGTTGAGATTCTGGACAACAATAACGATCTTCTCTTTGATATTGGGGATGTGGAAGGACTGGCAGCTAAACTTGTCTTTATGTATAACCTTACATCAGGTGAGAAGAAAAAGTATATTGATTTTGCGATAAACCGTGTAGAGACTCTTTTTTCCCAGCAGGCATTTAATCAAAACTTCTGGAAACATCCTTTTATGCAAAACATCTTAGCATCCGGACACTAAACATGACAAATTCAATTTCCAATAAAAAAATAATCCTTTTTGATGGCATCAGCGGTGTTCCCATGGGAAAAGAAATGCATGAAGCTTTTGTCCAATGCGGATTTGCGGCAGACTATATTGACAACACACAGCTTAGAAAAAAATCGTTCTACAAATTGCGATCCGCTGCCAGTAAGGTTTTGCGCAAAACACTGTATTCTTCAGAATTCTACTATTGTCCACAACTTGTCCAAAAACACTTCATAAACACATTACAGAAACATAAACCTGACATAGTATTGGTAATCGGTTTCCTGTATCGATTCATCAATCCTGAACTGCTTAAAAAGCTTAAACAACAATTACGGTTTTCTCTAATTCTTTTTGACACAGATACCTGCAATCTTTTTGGCAAAAGAAGAGAGCTTCTCTTTTTTCTGGAAACCGAACTACCTGTATATGATAAAATATTTTCTTTTTCCAAAAGATCTTCAGAGTTTATTAACGGGATTCAGGAAGTCAAAAGCACCTTCTTTCCTTTTGGAGCAAAACCCATTGCCGAACCCGAATCGCCTGAAAAAAAATTTGATGTCTGCTTTATCGGAACTGCCGATATGCGTAGAATCTTTCTGCTGGAACAAATCAAGAACAGCAATCTGGCTATCTACGGCAGCAGGTGGAAGAGATACAAATCGGTTATGTCAAAAAATTTGCAGCAAAAAATACATTACAATTCTATCTGGGGGCAGGATCTGCACAGGCTTCTTCATCAAAGCAAAATTACTCTCAACATCACTCGCTCTTCTTTTTACGGGGTTGAAACAGGTATGAACCTTCGCCTGTTTGAAACCCTTGCCGCCCGTTCCTTCTTGCTGACCGATTATTGTGAAGAGCTTGAAGAAATTTTTACGATAGGACAAGAAATTGAGACATACAGCTCCTCTGGCGAATTGATTGACAAAGTGGATTATTACCTGCGCCATGATGAGAAAAGAGAAAAAATTGCCCAAAAAGGCTATGAACTTTTTATAAGTAAATTTACATGGAAAGCCCGGGTACAGGAAATGGCCGAGCAGATGCAACAGATTTGCTGAGCGTGGAATTATTGGC
The DNA here is from genome assembly GCA_043825875.1 of Pseudomonadota bacterium. Classification (GTDB taxonomy): domain Bacteria; phylum Desulfobacterota; class Desulfobacteria; order Desulfobacterales; family RPRI01; genus RPRI01. Next base: position 165,198 of record JBDRRF010000103.1, read on the forward strand.
AAGAAAAAACCCATTCCTCTGAATTTAAAACATCCTTGATAGCCTCTTTCATTTCTCCTTTAACCCAAGTTCGACAATAATTTTATGAATAACGAATAAAAGCAACATTATATGATAAATCAGCTAAAATTTTCCTCACTACATTATTGCTTGATAGCCGGTTTTGTTCAAGGATGTTTTAATTTTTATCCTGCTCAAA
>JBDRRF010000104.1:0-2153 GCA_043825875.1 Pseudomonadota bacterium
TCCGACACCGCCATCAATAATATCTCTACCTTTGCCACCTAAGATCAGATCCCCCAGGGTTGTGCTTCCCAAGTAACCGTTTTTAATCTCAGCATTTGTAAGAATCTGAGTTGGCGCAGTGACGGTGATGGTGTTGTTTAATTCGGTTCCCAGTATTACTTTGCCGTCAATTGTTTGACCTCGACCGTATTTTGCGACAAAATACGCTTTTACATCAGGATTATTTATGATTTCATCGATATTCTGGCAGTGGAATTCAACTCTTTTATGAGGATCAAGGTCTGCTTCATAGTTGCGTATTAATTGAAGGACGGATATGTTCTTACCATTAGGATCATTCTGATTCAGAAAATCATTGAAATTATCTAATTCCGTCTGTGTTGGGGAAGTGTCATCCCAGAGCCCGAAATAATTCGATTCATAGTAACGGCGATTGGCAGTGCCCTGATTCTTTTTAAGATTAGAAACATACCTTATTTCAAACCAGGCCCGGAGACGATCACCGCTTTTAAGCGCATTAGCTAAATTTGTGCCCAACAGTGTAGTACTTCCAGGCGTTGTGTTATACTGCAAAGAGAAAAGAACCACCCGCTCCTCTGAATAAAAATCACCAGTTAATTCCTGAAGGTTGTTTTGAGTCAACCAAACCTGAAGTTTGGATTCATAAATAGGAGCCATGACAGTGGTGAAGAAGTTTCGCGAATCGGCGTCACTATTAAATGCGAAAGAAGTCCGGTTCTTCTGCGAAAGTTTTTGAAAAAGAGGAGCAATCGCATTGTTTAACGCTGCAGCACCACTAGGTTTAGTAGAATATGTAATTCCAACTGCTGTTCTGATCTGTGCGACAATCAAAGCATCGGCCGCTGATAGATTGCCCATATTAACACCAAACCACGATAAAACTTTGTCCAAATTTGCTCTTAGATTAACACCGATTCCAATTGTCGGTATGCCCTCTGAATCAATATAGGCAGTCAGACTGTTTCCTTCAACTGTTACCATAAAGTCAAGGACTTTAGTGTCATAGTCTTGTTTGCTGATAATAAAATAGTCCATGGCATCTCCTCCCTTTTACTGTTTTATATATTGACAAGTGCATATCTTTTGTATGTGATTATTCTCAAACAAATATACAGTCAGCATTTTGGGATCGTTTACATAGCCCCCTTCATCCCACATGTCAAAATAGGTTTTTCCTTTATAGGTAAAAGCATCATACATCACGAACGCACTAATAACCCCCTCCTGCATAGCGCTTTTCAATATTTTTTCAGTGCGCTCCATATCGATTTCATTCTTTTTTTCATCAAAGACAACTATATAGGTGGCATAATATTTCGATGATCTGCAAAGATATATTTCTACCCGGTAAACCGTTTCTATATTTCCATCATTATCAATATCTATTTTTGCTTTACGGATTTCACGCCCGCTAAAAACACATCTTCTCGTGGGGTATTGACTTGGACTGACAAAAGAAAGAATCTTGTCCCAGATATCCGGATTAATTCTGGTCATATGGCCAGTGATCGGGGCAGGTGCCCATGTGCTTTGCCAGTCAATTCCCTTAAGATCAGGATTATCTTCCTGAAAACGCCTTTCGCATGCAATCGTACCTACCGAATCAGTGAGTGAGTTTAAATTTTTATGATATGCCTCACAGACTTCATTGTTTTTGCCTTCCAGTAGGCTGTATTCTTCTGATAGACATATTGTCGGTGCTAATATAAGTAATACTAAAACAAATAAAAGTTTTTTCATCATGCAGCCCTCCTTCGTTGATTGGCAGTAAACATATCTTCGTAATTTTCTGCAAATATCCTGTCGTCACCCGATCCGCTCATGACCATATCACCACCGCTGCCACCTAATAGAGCATCATTACTGTTTGAGCCATAAAGCTGGTCATCGCCTTCATTGCCTACAATAAGGTCTCCTGTTTGGTCTATGCTTGTAGCGTTTTCGCCTGCTGATATTAAATCAAACATCGAACCGGCGTTTTCTCCAAAAACCTGGTCATTTCCCTCCTCGCCGAAGAGTATATCCGAACCTGCGCCTCCTTCCAAAATATCATTACCATCACCAGCAGAAATTGCGTCCCGGCCGTTGCCACCTAAAAGTACATCATCACCTTGCAAAGAAGAAATCGTATC
>JBDRRF010000105.1:0-55409 GCA_043825875.1 Pseudomonadota bacterium
GTTAAATTGCATTTATTTAATAAAATAAAAATATTTTAAATAAATTTAATTAGTTTTTGACAGCATTATTCCTTTGTGCTTTATTAACCAACTGCTATTTATGCGTCTGAAAATATGACGGGCCTTTGAAACGTCCGTAAAGAATTATTTTTTCCATAAGAGGTGGAATATGAAACAAAAATATATAATTGCAAAAGATGATGAAAATAATAATTTTATTATAAGTGAATATGCCGAGCTTGATAAAGAATTATTTTCAATGCTTTGCGAAGAAACTTATAATACATCCATTATAAAGGATGCGATTTCAATAGGAAAAGATGAATTGATTGCTGCTATTCGTACTCACAATTTTTTCCCTCCTATTTTGCAGGCCGAAAAATTAGCTGAAGCAATATTAGCTTTGCATGATTCGCAAAACGTTCAATCCACCGAAGTATTATTTGATGATGCCAGCCATCTTACCAAAGAGGTTGTTGAATTGTTGGAGGACGAACCCATAGACGGAGAACCGGAAGAGATAGAGGAAATATTTGATGAAAGTTTTGATGAAAAATATGACGCTAAAACTCCGATAACCGGTCGCAAAGCAAGCATTTCAATTGCCGAAGATGAATTTGTTGAGGGCGATGAGGATATATAACTACCTTATTTATTATCCATAATATTTTTAAGCGCCCCTTTATTTATCCATCCTCGTTTTTTATCAGGCAGGCTAATAAGAGACCACCCTTCTTCTGATCTTTCATGGTGCACTACAGTACCTTCGTGAAGCTTAAACAGTAGCGTATCTTTAGCATCCGGGCCGGCATGGATATTTGCCTCTTTTTCAAGTATTATCGCCCGGTCATCCGTTTTTAGAAGATACCATTTTATGCCTAAAGAAGTACCAGAAATCATCCATACGATAAAAAGAATCATTGATGCATAGTATGTCCATTCCGTTTTTTTAAAAAGCCTGACAAAAAGAATCCCCCAGAAAAAGATGTTTAGACCGGCAAAACAGTAAAACAATTCCATCATATTTGTTGAGCCGATCCAAAAAAAAGCCATTTCCAAAAAACTCTGAGGTTCTTTTATAGCATCCTGAATCCTGTCACGGGCATATTTTAGATTATATTTCAAATCTGCATCTCTTGGAATCAGGATACGGGCACGCTCATAATTTAAAATTGCATACCCGGAAAGATCCATGCGCAAGTAAGCATTCCCCAGATTATAATACATATGCCCGTTTTTATATCCGGCCCTTATTAACTGCGTATAACCATCTGCTGATTCAGAAAAACGGCCTTGCTTGTACGCCATGTTGGCTTTGAAATAAGTCTCCTCCCATCCGCTTGTTTGGGAATGGCTGGCAGTAATTGGAAGAATTGCCAATACGAAGATTATAATAATCAAAGCTTTAAAAGTTCTCACCGAATCTCCTTTTCAACCTTTTTTATAATCTCTATGACCTTTCCTGCCAGATTACATACCTCATTCCCTTTGCCTGTATAAACTGCGCTTTCTAACTCCAGAATAATATCCCGAAATCTGTCTGCCGTTTCTAAGCTGACACCTTTTGTTTTTAATATATCCTGCGCTTGGTTTGCAGTAAGTAATCCAAGCTCAAGACCAAAACGGTTATTTAAGTAATTTCGCAATTCTGATATCATATCGTTTGAACTTGCTTTCCCTTTGCTGCATTGCCGTATAAAAATCCCGGCAGCTTTTTTTATCCTGACCGCAGTCATTGCTTCTTTAGATTTTTTATTAAATTTTATAAGTATAAATGCTAATATGTAGCAAAGAAAAGGCGCGCCAAGCAGAAAAGAAATCAGCAGCGTTCTGTTATTCATCGACAATTCTTTAGTCAGAACTGCAAGGGAATCATGCACTGGCAGAATATCATGACCGATTTCCTTAACCTCTTTTTTTACTATATTTTTGTTTTGTTCATCATCGGAAGGCATAACAGATGAGACTAACTGCTCCTTTTCTCCAGGCAGAACGATAAGTTGCAATGGCTGGGTTTCTATAGAGCGATACTGCTGTTTTTGCGTATCAAAGAAACTTACGGTTAGTGGAGATATTTCATATTGCCCTTCTTTCTCCGGTACAAGCGCCCATTTCAATGTTTTTGAACCTTTAATACCGCTTGAATCAACAGATTCTTCAAGTACCGGCTGATCGGCATATGTTTTTATATTTTGCTGCATCGGACCTTTCAAGTCCGGTATCATTTTTATATTTCCGTGCCCTTCTACAATTACTGTAAGAGTAGCGGAATCACCCTTTTTTATCTTCAACGGTTCAAGGCTTGCTTTCATATCGAATGTCCCAACCATACCGGTGAAACCGGAAGGTCTTCCCTGTTTCGGAAGAGGCAGAACCTTTAATTCAAGCGGCTCGCTGATCACATTTTTTGGGGTGCCTGTCTGAACGGAGAAAAAAGGATCATCAAATATGCCAAAACCCGATCCGCGGCGAGATTGCATAACGGTAAGGCTTATCCTTGCGGGTTTTATTGCGTATGTTCCCTCTCTTGAAGGAATTAATATATAGCGGACCTCTACAACCTGATAGGATTTGTCATTATAAACACTTTGGTATTCAGAAGGTTTTCCAATCTGTTTTATAGTAAGATGTTCAGCTTCAGGAAGAGAAAGGGAAATATCTCTTACGCCGACCTGATAGTATAACTTCAGTGTATAAACAGCCTGCTCTTCTATATATACTTTCTCAGATGAAAGGCTTGCGTTTAGAAAAATTTCACCCCGGTCAATCCCTGATGAAGCTTTTGGTTTTGTGACAGTAATCTTTTCAGTATTGCTTGTTATGGTTTTTCCGTCAATATTCAGACGGGCAGGTCCGATCTCATATGCCCCCTCTTCTTTAGGCTGTATCATATAATTGTATTCTACTGCCGAACTGAACTTACCGTTAATTACCTCAACACGGCTTGAAGATCCTTGCTGAATAACATCAAATGAGTCAAGACCGTTAATTGAAGGCTGCAAATCTGTTGAACGAATACCGGATATTCTGACAACCATTCTTATATTGTCAACAATACTTGCCTCATTCCTATCCAGGCTCAGGTTAATCGACGGGCTGTTGCCGGCAAAACAGAATAAAGCCGTACCTGTTAAGAAATACAGCACAAAAAGCAATATAATGGCTTTTCTTACTTTATTCATCTACCAGTCCTTTCCTGAGCGCATAGTGTCTTTATCTTTACCGGCTTGAAACTTGAAGAATTTTGAACGATCCTCCCTGACACTGTCTATCAATGCATCAGCCTTTTTCTTATCAAGTGCAAACGCACTTTTATCCGGTTTCATTTTTCCCTTCTGCTGCTGCATCTGATCCAAAGGGTTCTGTTCTATTAAAGGACTTTGAGAAAGATCTTTAGATCCACCCTGTTTATCAGTGTTTTCCGAATTTTGTTTTTTCTCCCAATAAACTTTAAATTATATTGTTGATGGCACAGCAATATCAGTCCCAGCCACATCAGCTGCTTCCACCAGTTTCAGGCCAAATTGTTTAGCTCGGTTTTTCATGTTTTTTATTATTCTCTGTTTATATTGCATCTCATAATGTTCTACTCCTTTATCTACGTATTCAGTCCCATTCTTAAGCATGCTATAAACAAGCCGGGCCAGTTTGTGTGCTGTGGCTGTTACTGCACCGGGTTTGCCAATTCGTGAACTCATTCTTCTATAATATGCGCCAAGTGCTGTTTGGCTGCGCCACAAATTCGTTGCTGCTAATCTTAATGCAGCCGCTACTTTATTGGCACATAGCTTTGTTTTACTTGAAATTGATTTTCCTCCTGAAACTTTATTTCCAGGGCTTAATCCCAACCATGATGCAAAATGCTTTGATGTTTTCCAGGGAGCTACACTAAATCCAACCTCAGATAAAATGGTAAGTGCGCTGCTTTCATTAATCCCGTCAATTCGTGTAAGATCCACGCCGCTCTTTTCATATAATAAACTGCGTACATCAAATTTAGGTTGATTCTTTCCGGCTGTTTTTCTTTTTCCCTCAAGAGGATTCTCTTTGATATCTATTACCCTTTTAAATGATTGGAGGGTCTTCTCTATCTCTTGATCACATTCTGATATTTTGGTTTGATAGTATTCATAAAGCTCTAAAGCCTGTTTTAGTGCAAATACATGCTCTGACCTATAATTACCTTCCAATGATTTAACAATTGTCTGGTAATCGTTTTTGCATCGAACATCCCTGAATTCAGCTAATTTTAAGGGATCACGTTCTCCGCCTACAATTGCATGAATAATTCGCATGCCGGTAACACCTGTTATATCGCTAATCACATTATGCAAACGAAGGTTCATCAAACTTAAGGCTTTTTGCATATGTAAAACATGAGATGATACAAACCTGACTAAATTGGAACGGTGCCTATGTAAGGATCTAATCACACAGATATCTTCAGATGGTCTAAACGCACCTGCCAATAAACCATAAGTATGAAGTTGCTGAAGCCACTGACAATCTAAAACATCTGTTTTTCTGCCGCTTACATTCTTAACATGCCGTGCATTGACCAGTTTAACCTCAAAGCCTTCAGATTCAAGATGGTCATACAGCGGTATCCAATAAACGCCTGTAGATTCCATGGCGATTGTATCTACTTTGCATTTCTTTAACCAGGATGCAATATTGTGAAGATCACAGGTAAAACTGCTGAATTCTCGTACAGATTCTTTATCACGACCTTCCGGAACTGCTACAAAATGACTTTCAGATCCAATATCAATCCCAGCAGCATTTATATTAATATGTTGTAAATGCAATGGTAACTTATTGTTTTTGATTTTGCTTTTTTTCTTGATTTTCATTATGCTTATCCCCATCGTTATTTTGTTGGCGATGTGTTTTGAATAAGCGGTGTCGATAAAATGCAATCTCCCAAACGGGATAGCGTCGGGCTTCACCAGTGAGGTTGCCGCCACCTGCCTGGACCATGCTCCTTTGCGGGTATTAAACACCGATGGAAAACCGGTCTTCTTTTCAGAACACATCGCTTTCTCTTGGTGTATCATATCTCTCCCTTCCACGCCTTCAGTTTATCCCTTTGGTTAATTTGCGAAGCAATCTACGAGCTCCTTATTATTTAAAGCTTCGTTCCGTTTGCCGGATTCATCCTTATCCTTATCGCTTTTATCTTCCATATTTTTCGAAGATTGCTTATCGGATGCTTTTTGGTTTTTATTATCATTGTTTTTATTTTCCCCGGACTGGTCCGGCTTGTCTTCTTTCTTTTTAGAATCCTGCCGGGATTCGTTATTCCGGTCTTTATTCTTTTGCTTTTGTTTTTCAAGCTCTCGCAAACAAAGCTCCAGATTGTATCCGGCATCTTTATTTCCGGGATTACTTATAATTGCCTGCTTGTAATATGATGCTGCCGACTCAAAATCTTTTTGCTTAAATGCGGTATTTCCAAGATTATACAACGCCTTATATTTTGTCTCTTTATCTGTCGTTCTTTTTAAAACACTGGAGAAGGCAGCGATAGCTGCTTTATAATCGGAATTTTTATACGCAGCACAACCCCTGTTATAACGAAAGCGTATATCCTTTGGGTGATTCATATCAGCTTCTGTATATGCTTTCTGCGCTTCTGCAAATTTTCCTTGTTTGTAAAGAGAATCAGGATCATTTGCAGCTTTGGCAGTACTTGCATATAAAAAAGCTATAATAATTATCATTACTGATAAAAAATATCGTATCAATTTTTTATCTTCTCCCTTTCAACTATCAATACCTCTAAAACCAAAAACAAAAACACTGTTATCAAAAAAAAGCTGAAACGTTCTTCATATACCTTGATTTTACCGCTCTTTAAGGTTTTTGAAGTTGTCAGTGTTTTTATCCCGTCAAAATATATAAGATCAAGGTCAAGGTCTCCTGTCACGGAACGCGTATAACGGCCTCCTGTCATGGATGCAATTTTTTGGAGAGCATCCTCATTAATTTTTGACATTATAACACCACCATCTTGATCTTTTCTGAATCCACCGGTTCCGTCAATAGCAGGAATAGGCCCGCCTGACGTATCACCCATACCGAACACAAATATTTTTACCTCTTTTTCTTTCGCCTTTTCCGCCGCCTCAATACACCTTCCCTCATTATCTTCGCCATCTGTTATAAGTATAATTACTTTGTCTGTTTCTACCTTAAAGTCAAACGCCGAAAGGCCCGTTTCAATAGCCGTTCCCAAATCCGTTCCCGCCAACGGAATAAGATCCGGTTTCAGTTCACCCAGAAACATTTGTAAAGCTCCGTAATCCAATGTAAGCGGACATTGTACGAATGCAAGTCCTGAAAAAGCAACCAGGCCTATGCGGTCTCCCTGCACTATATTCAACAAATCCAGCACTTCACGCCGTGCCCTTTCAACACGGTTGGGTTTTATATCTTCAACCAGCATGCTGGGCGAAACATCAACAAGTATCATTATATCAACACCTTTTTGGGAGACATCCTGGTAATGGCTGCCCCAACGAGGACCTGCCAGAGCAAAAATCATTAAACCCAAAGCACAAAGCAGTAATACCGCTTTAGCAAATATTCTTCCTTTATGCATTTTTCCGGCAACCCGAACCAGCAAGTCCGGATCGGCGATAAGATCAAGGGCTTTCTTCTTTTGTCTGAATCCAAAAATAATAAGAATTCCAATTGCGGGCAAAAGCCATAAAAAATGCAATATCCACAGACGCGCAAAAGTCATGGTATGATCCTTAAAATTGTTGTTTTTAAAATCAACTCCGATACCAGAAGAATTATCGCAGGAATAAGAAAATAATAATACAGCTCTCTAAAATTAAAAAATTCCTTTACTTTAACCTCCGTCTTTTCCGCTTTGTTAATAATATTATATATATCGGCAAGTTGTTTACTGTCAGCAGCTCTGTAATATTTCCCTTTTCCTATCGTTGCAATTTTAATTAATGTTTGCTCATCAAGATCAACTCTCTGCCTGACTATACGCTGGCCGAAAAACGTATTGACCTTAAATGGAGCAGGACCCGTTCCTCCAACACCTATAGTATAAATTTTAATGCCCAGTGCAGCAGCCGCATCAGCAGCTTCCTCAGGTGTTATATCACCGGCATTACTTCTGCCGTCTGTCAGGATTATCATAATTTTTGATTTTGCCTTAAGGTCTTTTAGCCTTTTACCGGCAATAGCTATTGCATTTCCTATCGCTGTGCTGTCACCAGCCATGCCGATCTTCATCTTTTCAACAAGATCAAGAAGCAAACCCTTATCCATAGTCAAAGGAGACTGAGTAAAGGCTTCCTCTCCGAATACCACAAGACCTATCCTGTCTGTCTCCCTTTTTGTTATAAATTCGGTTATTACCTTCTTAACAACTGCCAGTCTGGTTACAGGCTCTCCATCAAGCTTAAAATCCATAGCCTGCATGGATCCTGATGTATCAATACACAATATAATATCCACCCCCGAAGAACGTATATCTCTTGACACATTATACATTTGGGGTCTTGCTGAAGCTATAACAAGGAGAACAAGGCAAAAAGCTCTAAGAACAATCGGAAGCCATGCAATATAGCGGCTGCCGCTACCGGTTACCGCAGATAAACGGGATGCACATGAGTGTGTAATGCCCTGGCTTCTTCGCTTAAATACAAAAAACACCAATACCGGAATCACAACAAGCAGAAAGAGAATAACCGGATATTGCAATCTGAACATCATTTATCAATTCCTGTATTGCTTTCCGGAATATCTTTTGTCTCATACACCGGAGCCGTTTCCTCAATATATTTTATCGCCATAGCCACTTCTTCTTCTTTTTCCACCGCTATCGGAATACTATCTGCAAACTTTACAAGATCTGAGTGACGCAGCAAAGGAAGAATTTGTCTATCTTTTTCATTATCAATGCGAGACATAATTTCTTCAGTCGTGTATTCTGCTGCCGGAAATCCGCGGATGTTTTCGAGGTATCGTTTTATAATTTCTGAAAATCTAAAATAAAACTCTTTAGTATTACCTTTTTCGAAAAGCCCTTTAGCTTCAAGCTCCTCTATATCTTTTCTTGCCCGGATATGCGGTGGGTCGGAATATTCTAAAATTAATTTTCTTTGCTTATATATTTTGTACCAGCGAAACATTAAGAAACCAGCTATCAGCACAACAATGAAAGCAAATATCAATGGCCAGTATTTTAATAATAGGGGTCTCGTGGGTATGATTCCCTGTATGGGTCGAAGCTGTGCTTTTAATGGGTTATCACCAAGATTGGACGATACCTTAAGCGAAATTGGTTTAGCAGTTAAAACCTGTTTTTTTTGGTCTTTATCAAGATAGGAAAAAGAGATCTCACCTGTTTTTAGCAACCCGGGTTGGCTCGCAAATAAACTTATTATTATTTTAGCAGGGTATATATGTTGTTTAACAATTGTAAAGCCTTCAAGTCCTTTGACTTCTATCGGCTTGTTTATAGTGGCGCCTTTGGGCAGATTAAAAGATAAAGTTAAATTAAAAATACTTCCGGCTTTTACGGTGTTTTTGTCCAATGAAGCTTTAAGGTTTATCGTTTTATCTGTTGTATTATCCGGTGTATTATCTTTTTTATTATCCATGGAAAAACAGTATAAGGGATAGATAAATAAACATAAAAGAAGAATTGGTATGAAGCAGATTTTACAAACCGGCCTTTTCACAATCTTTTTCTCCTTTTTTCAAAAAGGCGCATTAAAGGTTCAACTATCGGTCCGTCTGTTGAAAGCTCCAATAGATCAATTCCTGATTTTTTTGTAATTTCTGACAGATATTTTTTTTGCCTTTCCTGTTCTGTAAAAAATATTTTTTTAAATTCCCTGTTTGATGTGTTAACCAGCAATTCCTGATTAGTCTCAGGATCACGAAGTATAGTAAAACCCACTTCAGGCAGTTTTTCTTCAGCCGGATCGGATATGCGGATAATTGTGAGATCATGCTTTTTAGCCGTCAGTTTTAATGATTTCTCAAAATCACTGTCTATAAAATCTGATATTAAAAAAACTATGGCATGCCGCTTTACTACTCTGTTAAGATATATTAAAGCCTTGTCTATATCAGTTTTAAGATCTTGCGGTTCATAACTGAATATTTCTTTGATAAGGCGCCATACATGAGATACTCCCTTTTTAGGAGGTATATATTTTTCTACCATTGAGCTAAACAGTACAGCCCCGACCTTATCATTAGTCCGGATGGCAAGAAATGCGATCATACCGGCCACTTCTGCCAACAGATCTCTTTTGAACTTTTTTCTTGTGCCAAACAGGTGTGAGCCGGAAAGATCCAGTAAAAGTATTACGGTAAGCTCTCTTTCCTCGTGAAATACTTTTACGAATGGGTGACCAACACGAGCCGATACATTCCAGTCAATATTACGGACATCATCACCTGGCTGGTATTCTCTGACTTCCGCAAACTCGATACCATGGCCTTTGAATGCGCTTTCATACTGACCGGCAAAAAGATCGCTGGCCATTTTGCTTGTTTTAAAATGAAGCTTTTGAATTTTTTTAAAAAGCTCTTCGGAAAGCATATATCATGGCACCTCAATCCGCTCAAGAAGTATCCTGATCAAATCGTCACTGCTCTTGCCCTCGGCTTCAGCCTCATAGCTTAATATGATCCGATGCCGAAGAACATCAAAAGCCATAGATTTGACATCCTGTGGAGTAACATAGCCTCTTCCCGCAAGAAAGGCATGAGCCCGTGCAGCCATACTCAGCCATATAGACGCCCTGGGAGAAGCTCCGTAATTTATCATGGGGCCTATTTCCAGTCCATATTCGCCTGGATTACGGGTAGCTCTTGATATATTTACGATATAGTCCGTAATTTTTTCTTCCATATGGATTAAGCGGATAATTTTTGTAGCCGATTCCACCTCACTTACTTCTACCACTCCCTGGACTTTTTCCGCTGCCATATCATTTACACGTTCTATTATCTTTTTTTCTTCTGCTGCTGTAGGATAATCCACTTTTATCTTCAACATAAAACGATCTATCTGCGCTTCGGGAAGTGGATATGTTCCTTCATGTTCAATCGGATTTTGAGTAGCAATTACTAGAAAGGGCTTTTCAAGTATAAAACTCTTTTCACCGATTGTTACCTGGCGCTCCTGCATAGCTTCCAAAAGGGCACTCTGAACTTTGGCAGGTGCCCGGTTGATCTCATCCGCCAAAATTATATTATGAAATATCGGGCCTTTTTTGATCTCAAAAGAGCTGTTATCCGGCCGGTAAATCTGTGTCCCAAGTATATCGGCAGGTAAAAGATCGGGAGTAAACTGTATTCTTTGAAAAGAAGTCTTGATAGCCTCAGCAAGTGTTTTAACCGCTGTTGTTTTGGCCAACCCCGGAAGCCCTTCCAGAAGAAGATGTCCGTCACATAGCAACCCTATAATCATCTTTTCCAGAAGGTTTTTCTGTCCTACAATAACTTTTTCTACTTCTGCCAATATTTTTCGAAAAACCAAACTCTTATTTTCGACTTCCAGTGTAATTTCCTGTATATTCATTAACCCTCCTTGCTCATACAAGACAATTTCGTTAATAGCCGGAACATAACTTTAAACCAAACTCTTTCACACCTGATTCCGAAAAATCCTTTTTAAAAAATATTTAATTTTTTGCTAATAGAAAATCCAACAGACATATTGATACAATTTTAATTTTTTTCAACCACTTGTTTTTATAATTTTTAGCTCAAAATTATATTTGAGTAAATCCTTGAGCCACTTTCAAAACGTTTCAGTTTGGTCAAGGTCAAAGCGGGCGAAAATTTTAACCGCAGGAATACATCGAGTATTTCGAGGATTAAAATTTGAGCCCAACGCTTAAGATCTGCCAAAATGGGACGTTTTAAAACTGGCTCCCTTGTCAGCTATTTTGCTTGAGTTTTCGTCTGATCTTTTCAGGCAAGGCAAACCGGTCCTTGGGCATGTCAATATTGGTTTTAAATTTTATTATTTCAACATTAAAAATTTTATGCCCACCTGAAATCTGTAATATATTATGAGGTATCAGTATATCATCAACTTTTCTATAATCGCTAAAATAATTTTCCAGCATATCCTCTTGTGTCAAGGGCCCCTCGCCGGAATTTTCGTTGCTCCTTGAGGTGATAACTTCATCTGTATTGAAATCGATTTTAGGTGGGAAAATAATAGTTTTTACAACCAAAGAAGTATTCTTATCAAAAAAGTATGTTCTTTGATCCCCTTGAAATGGTATCATTACAATTTTATAACACTTTTTCCCGTTAATGTCTTTGGTTCCGGCATATTGTACATCTTTGAAATAAGTTCTCCATAAAAAAAGTGCGTCCGGTGCGTTTTCAATTAAAAAGTTTGCGCGTTCTTCGCCTTTTAAAATTGTTCCATCAGTTAACGCTTCAATCTTCCAGACGATATCGCCGTTTATCCCGGCTTCTTCGGCGGTTACCGGCATGCCCATTATATCTATTTTTAGAATGGAATAAAAACGGTTTGGTCTTTGTTTATAACGAGTGACATTACACTCTGTATTGTTCCGATAAAGCTTTATTTTCATTTCCGTTATACTATTATAGATTTTTTCACGTGCTTTCTTTCCACCAGTGGCTTCAATGTACTTATCAATAATTTGTTCGGCGCTGAGCTCTGTCTCTATGCCATGTGCAGGCCTGCCGTATTGAAATAGAAAACAGGAAATAAGTAAAATAAGTATTATTGAAAGTCTTCTTATTTTTGTTTTCATCGTTATTCTCCTTTCTTCTTAACCATTTTATGATCCTCCTTTGATTTCGAAAACTTAAATAACTTTAATATTCCAGTAATTTAATATTTTTTCAATCACCCGTTGGTATGATTTATAGGGTGATTTTGAAATTAAAAAGGCGTGCTGTAGACTTGCTGAAACATTATAAGTTGTTTAGGAAACAGAGGTAGGCTACTTTAGAAAATATATACTAAATATTTGGAAGCATTTATCCCATAAATACGGAAAGAACATCTTTTCTCGCATTAACATGCATTATAGTTACCTGAATGAGATCTTCCGGTTTTAAATCTATACCGCTTGAAGATGGAAGTTCGCATTCTATCATATATTCAGGTATAAGTATCTGGTAACTTCTCCTTCTTTTAGCAAGAACTATGGCTTCTTCTTTCTGCCCGGTTCTTGATTCAAGGTATTTTAAAAGCCAATAACGGTTTCGCCTGAACTGGGTATTTAGAACATTTGTCATAGGTTTTTCAACAAGCTGTATAATTTTGTCTATTTCTTCGAATGTATGTGGAGTATCTATACCGCAAATCGCCCTTATCTGGCGCTGGGTTATAAGATCATAATATTTTCTTATTGGAGAAGTAGCAGTAACATAGCAATCAAGACCAAGCCCTGAATGGCGCTGCGGAACTGAACCAAGAGTAAACCTGCTTAAAAACCGTCTTTGCATATAATTCTGAAACAAAGAACCATCTTCCCCTTTGTAAAGCCGCTGCTTTGCATCTGGCTGCGCCCTGAAAATTGCAGGAGTATTGTTTTGGGCAAGAAATTTAGCCATAAGCCAGTTTGCCATAATCATTATCTCAGATATCATCATCCTTCCGGGACTTTCTCTGTTTATTTTGTTTATTGTTATCACCCGGTTTACATCTACCCAAACATTGATATCAGGCATAGTAATATAAACCGCCCCTGAATCCAGCCTTGCCCGGCGGAATTTTTTGGCCAGATCGTATAGAATAGATATTTCCTTATTTCCGTCTATACAAGTATTTGCATCATAATATGTCATCTGGCGCTTTACTCTGATAAAAGAAGGAAAAATTTCGTAATCGATAATATCGGCTGTGGGCCTTATGTTTACCATAATACTTATACAGGGGCGTATTTCCCCTTCTTTAAGGCTGCAAATATCTTCTGCAATAACAGAGGGAAGCATGGGTATTTTTTGGTCAGGCATATAAATCGAACTTGCCCGGATAATCGCCTCAGTGTCAATAGCATCACCCTTCTTAACATATTGAGCAACATCTGCTATGTGAATACCAAGGCTATAATAGCCGCCCTTATCCTCAATACTTATTGCATCGTCAAAATCAAGGGTAGACTGCCCGTCAATTGTAATTACTGAAAGACCCGTAAGATCTTTTCGCTTATCGTGTAATAAACAAATATCGGGAAGGGATTTTATTTCTTCAAGTCTGCCTGACAAAGTATCGGGAAAAGAGATGGGAACCCCCAGCCTGTGAAGATCTATGTTTTCGTCTTCATCGAATATGCCAAGTGCTACAAAAAGCCGGAAAAGCTCATCGTCCGGTTCTAATCCAGCTTTTTTTAAAATTGCTTTCGCTGTTTGATAATGACTGCTCTCTTTTCCCCATAAATACGCTGATTTTAAAATCTCTGCGAATTTGCTTGTATCACCATTTAAGCTGCCTTTTGCAAAAGGCTTATTAACAGCGCTTCTTACCCAAAGCCCGGCTTCTTCTATTAGTTTGTTTATCAGGACAGTTTCTATTTCTCTTGCTTCTATCTGTTCAACCGTTTGTTCGGAATTAGGGAAAAACCTGTCAGAATCAAACTTGAAATACATTCTATTATTAAAAAACGCCCTGATAACCGCAGACTCGTGATCACATGTAGGATTATCAGGATAACAGAAATGCGTCATAGTAGGAAGGTCTATCCATTCATGTTCCGATTTTAATTTTTCCCATAACTCTTTGATATTTATATTATTAATAAGCGTTTTGCGCCTGTTTGAAATTTCTTTAAGGGCATTAACCATTTTGTTTCTACCCATAGACATGTCAAGTTGCACCTTACCCTTATGGGAAAGACGCTGAATGGGTACATTAATTTCCCGATTTGCTTCGGTTAATAGTTTGAGCCTATGATTTTTAATTTCCAGTACAACCGCACAAATAATTTTCTGCAAGTCTATATATTCAACTATATTTCCTGATTCCATGAGGTTATAATAGCAATCAGGCAGTTCAAAGTCAATTAGCTTCTTGCAGTGATTTGTAGGTATATTTTCTTAAACATTATAGTGGCATGCTATTTAATTCTTGACCTAAGAGGCTATTTTCCTTATTATTCTGCTAACAAAATAAGCAAGCCCTTTACATTTTTAGCCTCACTAAACATTTTTATAATGGTTAAAGGATAAAATTGGCTCATGTTCGGTTTGTCACAAAACTTATTAAAGTTGCCATCTCTTAGCGTTTTTCCCCTCAAATATTATACTGCCAGTTTCTCTCTCGATCAATTGGTACCGGGAGTTGATAATATACGATATGATGTTTTGATAAGTTCTGTATTTATTAATGACACCCGCAAATTAATCAATCGGTTGATGTCACATCATGCCGGGGTCGAAAAAAAAGGAGTTGGATCATCTTCAGGCGAATGGAGCATAGAAGTAGAAAATTATAAGCAGATTTATAAAGAACTGATGCTTGACGCCATAAACAATGCTAAACTTAACAAACGGATTTCTGTAGTATATCTGGCTCAATCAACCATGCTTAAAATACTGCTTGATGAAATCAGAACACAGTATGACATTCTAATAAATCAACTTAAAAAAACCGTACAACAGACCAATCTTTCCATATTTGACTATACTAATCCTGAAGAATCAATTGATTATAGGGGAAACCTGCGGAAGATCCATTTAGATCGTGATACTATCGAACAGAAGGTTTGCAAGGAAATATGCGGATTCTGGGCTGAAATTGAACAAAACGACATTCAACCAATGCTTGAATCTATATTTGGCGATGACTCAAAGCTTTTCGAAAATCTTCTCACCAATCCCATCCTGCATTCTCAGCAATATGATAATGCATTTATAATGCTTAACGAATACGATTTATGCCTTGGCCGTCGTGCCAATGATCCTGATAAATATGAAAAGCTGATCTTTCTTGTTCATCAAATACTCAGTGCTATCGGCTTAAATGATTCCGTTTCTTCCCCTGTAACAATCGAACAGCGTTTGAACCCGCTTATTGAAGATAAAGATGAAGTTTTAAATAACCGCCACGCCTACGCTGAAAAAAATGAGGGAATAATTCAATATCCTGAAAACATGGATTTGCTTTTCAACTGGCGGCGGACAAAAGTCAATTACAAGAACTCAAAAAAGCAAAAAGCCCCCCATGACGAGCTTATACAGCTGAAAAAACTCATTAAAAATGAAAAGAAACTATTGCATTATCTATATAAGAAATTCAAACGAAAAGGATTGATCGAGATTATTTCTGCATCATATGGAATGCAACCGGAACATCAGAAATACTGCCCTCCTCTTAAACCCCAACAGATCGTACAGTATGTGATCTCAACAAAGGCGCGTAAAATCATAAAAAAAAGACTTAAAAGAATGAACAAGGACTACGGGCAATCCATTTCTCTTCGTCCACTAAATAAAAAAATTAAAGCACTTCAAAACACAACCGCATCCCAGCACAAAATTTTTCTTCTCCGTTTTATTAAAGCTTTTTCCCGTTATCATCGGGATGTATGTAATTTCAGATTAATCCATGAATGCATGGAGCAGGTGAATATCGCCATAGACGATAAGATCATAAACCTTTCGCGGGCGAACAATACTTTATATCAATTCCTGTTGCCCCACGAGCGGCCTCCGGAAAAGGCAACTATTACAAACCATGCGGTAATAAAAGCTGATTTGCGGGGATCTACAGATATCACCCACCGGATGATCGAGCGCGGTTTGAATCCAGCCTCATTTTTCAGCCTGAACTTTTTTGATCCAATATCTGACATTCTTTCCGAGTATGATGCAACAAAAAACTTTATCGAAGGCGATGCTGTAATTTTATCGATATTTGAGTACGAAAATGCGCCAGCCGGCTGGTTCAGTGTCTCAAAAGCATGCTGTATTGCTCTTAATATATTAACAATTATCAAGCGGTATAATGAAAAAAGTGCGAAATTTCAACTTCCTATTCTTGAACTTGGCATAGGTGTAAGTTATTCAAATACAGTCCCGACCTTTCTTTTCGACCGTGATAATCGTATCATGATTTCATCAGCAATAAACCAGGCAGATCGTTTATCAAGATGTTCTAAAGCAGGCTTGCAATTCTTTGCTGACAAGAATAATCTTTTTAATATTTACGTTTTTCAAACTATCGATGATAACAATATTAATGATACCACTGATGATATTTTCATAAGGTATAATATCAATGGCATTGAGTTAAATGAAAAAGGTTTTGAAAAACTTTCCAATGAAATTGACTTAAAGCCTTTGCAAGGCAGTTTTGACGATATAATTAAAGTTAAATCGAATTTTTATACCGGCAAACTACCAACAAAAAGTGGCTATTATCAACGCTTATTAATACGTGAAGCTCAGATTCCAATTATTGATCCGGCCACATTTGAGATAAAAAGCATATCCTCCCACAAATATTACGAAGTATGCACCCATCCAAAGCTTTATGAATGGGCAAATAAGACCTGAAAAACTTTTCTTATTTTTCTAATAACCCGAGAGTGAACGAATAACAGCTTCGGCAGCCATAATTCCGTCTACAGCCGAACTAACTATTCCTCCCGCATAACCTGCTCCTTCTCCTGAAGGGAAAAGGCCGGCTGTACTTACTGATTCACCCGATTCATTGCGCAGGATTCGATAAGGGCTTGAACTTCTTGTTTCAGCGGCATAAAGAAGAACTTCTTCCGGCACAATACCTTTCATGAAACTTAACATTTTTGGAATAGCGGCTGTTAGGGTTTCGCAGATAAAATCCGGAAGTATATTATGCAGGTCAGCAGGCCGCGATCTTTTCCAGGATCTGTTATTCGGAATAGTATATAGGTATTTTTTTGATAGAAACCCTGAAAGAGTCGCAACAGGAAGAGAATAATCACTTCCTCCTTCGGCATATGCAAGGCGTTCTATTTTTTCCTGAAACTCTATTCCGGAAAGAAAAGCACTAGTTTTATCAACATACACCGGATAATCAGTTGGATCAACAGGTACGAGAAATGCAGCATTGCCGAAATTGCCCGATCTTTTAGAAAGACTCATTCCGTTTGTGGTTAATGCTCCATGTGATGATGCACAAGGAATAACTGTACCGCCGGGACACATGCAAAATGTATAGCATGCGCGGTGCAAATTATCATTTTTGGAAGTTAAGCGAAAAGATGCCGCTCCGAGACGCGGATGCCCTGCAAAGCGGCCCCATTGCACACGGTTTATGCTCTGCTGGGAAAGCTCAAGACGCACTCCTGCGGCAAATGGTTTCGGTTCAAGCATAACAGAAGATTGTGCAAGCATTGCGTAAATATCTCTAGCACTGTGTCCATTTGCAAGTATGCAGTGGCCTGTTTCAATTTCTTTTCCGTTAACAACAATGCCTGCAAGCTTGTCCTTTTCAATATAGAGGCTTTCCAGCCGGGAATTAAATCGTACTTCTCCACCATTAACTTCAATAAGCCTTCTAAAGGATTGCACGATTTTTCTTAGCATGTCACTTCCAAGATGTGGTTCCGCATCAACCAGGATATCTTCTGCTGCTCCACATTTTACAAGGGTTTGAAGAAATATTTGTGTTGCCGCCCTGTTCTTGCTTCGTGAAGTAAGCTTTCCGTCAGAAAAAAGACCGGCTCCTCCTTCACCGAAAAGGACATTGCTTTCGGTATTAAGGTTTCCTTTTTTCCAGAATTGGGAAACCTGTAAAGTTCGTTCTTTAACAGGGCTCCCACGTTCAATTAAAAGCGGAGAAAGTCCTGCTTCTGCCAGTACTAGCGCTGCCATCAATCCGGAAGGTCCGGCACCAACTACAACAACGGGAGTTTTTGGTTTTCTTGATATTTTTCTGATATCGGATTCAGATAAAGCTGCCTCTTTGATGTGTTCTATATCAACATCAACCGGAAGTACAAAACCGCTTAAGCTTTTGATTTCAATTTCTGCTGTAAATGAAAATACGGGAGCTTCCCTGCGCTTGCGTGCATCAATAGATCTTCGGATAATTTTTACATCAGAGATATCATCTTCACTGCATCCAAGTTTTGCAGCAACAGCTGTTTTGATATCTTTATATTCATAATCGAGAGGAAGTAAAAGCTGGCGGATTTTTATGCGCATATATTATTTTGTTTTATAAAAAGAGCCACTTTCAAAACGTTTCAGTTTGGTCAAGCTCAAGGCGGGAGAAAATTTCAACCGCAGGAATACATTTAGTATTTCGAGGATTGAAATTTGAGCCCAACACAGAGATCGGCCAAAATGGGGCGTTTTGAAACTGGCTCAACAGTTTATTGCAATGTTTAAGAACTTATGTGTAAATCTCAGTAAGAACTTATCAGAATTTAATTTGATGAAATAAGGCATAACGTTTTATCCAATCGCAAGAAGCCCGCTCCATATGGATTGAATAATGCTGAAGACACATCATATCCCTAACTTAGTACAGAGTTTCATAACTTTGGTTGCGTATTTGTCATTTCGAACAAAGTGAGAAATCTTAATAGATGTAAGAGGCGGTATAAGATATCTCCCTTCGGTCGATATGACACCGAAATTATGAAATGGAGTACTTAGTCCTAAATCTTGCGATTTCTTTGTATTGACATATCTACCATAACATGCTTTATTCAAAACAAATTTGATCTATATTTTATTCCGTATTCAATATTTTTTACGGCTATTATATGCCGACTTAAAATTAAATCAACCCTGATATTAACACAGTGGAAGTATCACTTATCAATTTTCTTGCGCCGGGCAGCCTGGTTTAAATTCTGCTTACGGGTTTTCATATGTTTTACTACCGGCTTCCGGTATAGCTTTATGTGGTGTTCCTCAATAACAATCATCCCTTTTTTATACAATCCGCCAATGGCATTTTTATATCTTTTTTTGCTGGCGCTAAATAGCCTGTAGATTTCTTCCGGTGAACTTTTATCTGATACTTCGAGGCTTCCGCCATTTTCTTTTAAAATATTTAGAATACTTTGTGATAAATCATCAAAAGCCTGGGCACTGTGCTTTTGAAGGCAAAGATCAATCTTGCCGTCTTCTCTGATCTTTTTAATAAAACCCTTTACATTTTGCCCTTGCTCCAGGGTCTGAAATACTTCATTCTTATACAAAACACCCACATGAGTTTTGTTAATAATTGTTTTAAAACCCAAAGGTGTTGTCTCACCTATAATTAGATCAACAGGTTGGCCCTCTTTGAAATTGACAGTCAGTTTTGACAAAAACTTATCTATTCTGGATGAAGCTGCTATTTGGTTCTTTTTATCATTGTAAACAAACACGACATAGGACTGCCCCTGTTTCATGTGCTTCTTCTGTTCCGGAACCGGAACGCGCAGGGTCTGCTTTAAACCCCAGTCCATAAAAGCTCCATAGGAGTTGGATACTTCCACCTTCAGCAAAGCAAACTGACCTGCCACGGCATAGGGCTTTTTAGTTGTGGCAGTCATTTTGGCTTTTGAATCGATATATATAAATACTTCGATGTTATCTTTTACCTTGCAATGTGCAGGGGCTTCTTTTTCGGAAATCAATATCTCCCCGAGTGTACCACCGTCTAAGATTATGCCGGATCTCACAACTTTAATAATCTTGAGGGTGTTTATTTTCCCTAATTCAACCATTTTCATTTTTCCTTAATTTTATCTTACAATCATCAGATCATCTATGCTCTGTTCAATCTTTTCCAGATTCTCTTTTGAATTAAAAAGCATTTCACACAACTCGCATTTGCGATACCGCACTATTTCACTGGCCATAAACCCCAGATAAGTAGCCATGCGAGTAAGCCCTATACTTCGGATCAGATGATATATTTTATGCTGTTCTTTTTTTTCAAACAGTTCATCCACAGATTCCTTTTCCAAATTTCCAAGGTATAAAAACCCGGTTTTCAAAAACCGGTTTCCGGCGTCACAGCAGGCATACATGTCCTGATTGGGAGAAAGATAAGCATTCATGGAACATATGTTAGGATAATAATCTGTAAAGATCTGTCTGCGGTCAAAATTCTCTGCTCTTCCGAAATAGATTACAGGTTCCGGAAAATATCGCAACTCATTTTCTTTAAGAAACTGTTCAACATCGTCATCTGTTTTAGAAAAATCCGTAACAAAGGAAACAAAATAATCCAGACCCTGTTTTATACAAGCGGCTGCCGCATTAACAATGTTTGCACGGTCGATATTCTCCTGATGCCAGCGGCTGGTGCTGATCCTCATCTGGGACAGGCCGCTTTTTCGCAGTGTAGATACCATTTTATCTGCCTGATCCGATGTGTTCGCCCAGAATCCATTGGTAACCACCCTTGTATAAATCCGGTTTTTTCTACAAACCAAAATCAGACCGCAGATATCATCTGAAAATATGAGCGGTTCTCCGGCAGTAAAACTGATACCACTCACATGAGCTAAGGCCATTTCTTCGATGATTTCTTTTGCCCGGATAAAGTCCATTTTGTCTGCACCCGGAGACCCGTCGGAGGCCACGCAGTGGGCGCATTTTACATTACACCTGGTAGAATATCCAAAAGCTATTTGTCTTGGTTGATTCATTTTATTTAAGTATCATTATTTTGATGCTGAAAATGATGTAATAAACTTTCTCACCTCATCCTTGCCGTGAAATATGCCATAATGCCCTTCACAGAGAATATCCGCCTCAAGGCTTACCAGAAGATCTAAAGAATTAATATAATCATTTCTATTGGAAAGAATTACTGAATTTAAGGGACCATGCACATCCTGCCCGAAAAGGACTTTTTGGCCATCAGAGTCAGTCAGATAGACCACTGAACCGGGAGAATGCCCCGGAATGTGAATGGCTTCAATCTGTCGTCCTCCAAGCTCTATGATTTCACGCGGCTTTGAAAGTTTTCGATCAATTGTAAAAGGCGAAAGAGTAGCACCATACCAATTGGCTGCTGTAACTGCGTTATCACCATTTTCAAGGTATTTTGCTTCCAATTCATGAGAGACTATCTTAAGATCAATGACATCTTTCAATCCTTTGGCCCCACCCGTATGATCAAAATGGCAATGAGTAATAAGAAGGTATTCTATCTGCTCAGGTTTTATTTTGCAGGCAACAATATTTTTTAATAGCTTCTCACGTGAAAAGCCGCACCCCGAATCAACAAGGGCTGCATGTCCTCCAAAATTTATAAGATATACGGCAGCATCTTTATCTGATGTAAAGCCACTTCCTCCAACCTGAAATATTTCCGAAGTAATCTGCATTATGTTTACTTCCCTTTCACAATAAAGTTGATGAAATTGCAAAATGAACTCAAATCGTCATACCGGACTTGATCCGGTATCCAGAATACGTTGTACTGGATTCCGGCCTTCGCCAGAATAACGGAAAAGGGTTTTTACGGATTCATCAAAGTTGATGCCATTCTAAGCCGGTTTTTAAGATACGTATATCTCTTTTGAGTCTTGCTGTTATTGATTCCGATTGCAAGCGCTTTTTTGGCACCCACCATAACTACAAGCCTTCGTCCTCTTGTAAGAGCCGTATAAATCAGGTTGCGCTGCAAAAGCATGTAATGCTGCGTATGAACAGGAATGACAACAGCCGGATATTCAGATCCCTGAGACTTATGGACAGATACCGCATAGGAAAGTATTATCTCATCAATTTCATAAAAATCATATTTTACCAAGCGGTTGTCAAAGGAAACCATCACATTCTGCTCTTTGGAATCAATTGAAGTTATTCTTCCGATATCTCCGTTATAAACATCCTTGTCATAATTATTTTTAATCTGCATGACCTTATCTCCAACCTTATAGTTTCTCTCCTGGCTCGAATATAATGCATCTCCAGGATTAAGAGCTTCCTGCAAAATCATGTTAAGATTGGATACGCCAAGTTCACCTTTGTGCATGGGACTTAAAACCTGTATGTCGGAAAACGGATCAAGCCCAAACCGCTTCGGTATTCGATGCGCAACAAGCTCTCTTATTATTTCTACCGCCCTTTCGGGCTCATTCTGTTCTATAAAATAATAATCGCTTTCATTATCTTCCGTTTTCAAAAAAGGCATTTGCCCGCTGTTTATCCTGTGGGCGTTTATAACAATGCGGCTTCTTTTCGCCTGGCGGAAAATTTCAGACAGCACAACAACCGAAAAAAGTCCTGATGAAATAATATCATTTAAAACATTACCTGCCCCAACCGAAGGAAGCTGGTTCACATCTCCCACAAGAATAAGAGCTGTCCCGGAAGGCACTGCCCGCAATAACCCGAACATCAAGATTGTATCTATCATGGATGCTTCATCTATAATCAGCAAATCACAATCAAGAGGATTATTCTCGTCTTTTTGAAATCCTCCCTGCTCGAAATTGAACTCAAGCATCCTGTGAATTGTTTTTGCTTCGTGCGCTGTAGCTTCACTCATACGTTTTGCAGCTCTTCCGGTAGGCGCTGCAAGCAGTGTTTTTAACTTCAGACTTTGAGATATTTTAAGGATGGCATTTACAATAGTAGTCTTACCTGTTCCCGGACCACCTGTAATTACCATTACTTTACTATAAAGAGCAGATTTTATGGCTTCAACCTGTTTTTGGGCCAATTTAATTGCCATACTTTTTTGTGCCCATTCGATTGCCTTATCAGAAACAGTATTTTTAAAAGGGCCTGCCGAATCGGCAATAAGCTTCAAACATTTTGCAATGCCTGTCTCACAATAATGATATCTTAAAAGAAATACTCCTTTTGATTTTTTATCTTCTTGCTTATCTTCGATTTCTTCAATTATTATTTTACCCGATAAAGACAAAGCATCTATCTTATTCTTTGTACTATCTCTATCTACATCAAGAATCTCAGAACATTTTCCAACAAGCGGCTTATAAGGGTAATAGACATGACCGTCATCGGCCAGTTCGGATAGAACATAGAAAATTCCAGCCTCGATTCTTTCATCAGAATCTTTTAAAAACCCAAATTTTTGTGCGATTTTATCTGCTGTAAGAAATCCTATTCCAAAAATATCGGATACAAGCCGGTAAGGATTTTCCTTTAAAACCGCAACAGCTCTGTCTCCGTATTTTTTATATATTTTTATCGCATATCCCGAGCCTATTCCATGTGCATACAAAAAAAGCATGATGCTGCGTATACTTTTTTGTTCATCCCAGGCTTTTTTTATTTCTGCTATCCGTTTTTTGCCTATGCCTTCAACTTTTATGAGTTTATCCGTTTCGTTTTCAATAACAGAAAGAGCCTTTTTACCAAATTTTTTAACAATGCGTTTTGCCATAACAGGCCCAAGACCTTTTATCATTCCCGAACCCAGATATCTCTCCACACCCGAAGCATCTTCGGGAACAATACTTACAAACTCGGAAACAGCAAACTGATCACCAAACTTGGGATGCTTTATCCATTCTCCTTTCATTGTAAAAGTTTCGCCCAAGGCCGGGGACATAAGATTTCCCACCACGGTAACAGGATTTTTCATCCCAGCAACTTTTACCCTTGCAACCAGGTAACCGGTCTTTTCATTCGTATAGGTTATTATTTCAATCTGTCCTGAAAGTTCCATAGCAGTATTTTTAATTACTCTTAGGATACTTGGAGAGCTTGGGTTTAATAGCCTTACCAAGCCAATCAATGCTTTTTCCCAGATGCCTCATGTTGGCAAGACCTTCCTTATCTTCAAGTACTTCTCCCTTGCCTAAGCCAAAGCCCATATTCCAGTAAGTTGAGCCGGGAATAACCATCCTTGACATCTGAAACATATGGTTAATGGTATCATATGCATGCGTGGCACCACCTCGCCTGACCGCAACTACCGCCGCCCCTATTTTTCCGGCAAAAGCATTATTGTTGGCATAAGCAACAAAACCAGCCCTTTCAATCAATGCCTTTAAATCAGCCGATACTGCCGCAAAATAAGTTGGGGAACCCAGAATCATAGCATCAGCTTTTAACATTTTTAAATAGATTTCATTAAATTTATCCTTTTTAACCGAACATTGATTGTCTTGATTTTTAAAACATTTCTCACAGGCAATACAACCGCGGATTGCTGTTCCGCCAACTTTCACAAGCTCTGTTTCCCAGCCCTTATCATTTAATTCGCTAAGCACTTCTTTAAGAAGCAATTCCGTATTCCCGCCTTTTCTTGGACTTCCGTTTATGGCTATTGCATACATAGTAACCTCCTTTGTGTATTATTAATCTGATTTTTGTGAAGTTTAGCCCAAAAGAAGAAAGAACACAATTCTGTAATTAATATAATGCAAATTTTCGCTCATATATTTAAGCTCATATACCGATATAGCCTTTATCAGATATTATACAAAAATTTCATAGACCGACTTTGTGGGAAGTCGAAAAATGAATCTTTACGATTCCATTACGTTTTTCCGGTAAAAACTATTGAATATTATATAGAATTATAGCCTTTAAACTATCATGAAAAAAATAATAAATCGAAAGTTGCTATTCTTACTTCTGCTTGTTTCCCTTATAGGCATCACAGCCATGTGGTGGGTAGCGCATTCGACTGACAGATACTTGAGACAAGATCTGCTTATACATGCAAGGATCGCTGCAAATGCAATTAATATCAGGGATATTATTCCATTGTCCGGTTCTGAAAGGGATTTGAACACAACAGCTTATAAACACATAAAGTCACAACTGGCATCAATGCGAAATGCTGTTGGTAAATGCCGGTTTCTCTACCTGATGGGACGGCGCTCAGACGGCGTTGTTTTCTTTTATGCAGATTCATTACCTGTTGATTCAAAGGATTATGCGCCGCCCGGCTTGGTTTACGAGGAAGTTTCGGATTCCTATATTCATGCTTTTGACACAAAACAGGAAGCTGTTGCCGGACCGGTTACTGATCGATGGGGCACACTGGTTACAGCTCTTATTCCATTAACAGATCCTCATACTAACAATTTTGTTGCAGTTCTCGGCATGGATGTTGATGCCAAGGATTGGTATAAAGAAATCATCGGGCGTTGCTTTATACCATTTACGGTAATGCTGCTATTTGCAGTTTCTATCATATTGTTTGCTTCCAGAAAACAGGCAACCAAAGCCCTTAAGGAGAGTGAGAAAAAGCACAGATTATTCTTTGAAAATGCACCAATTGGAATAATTCATTATGATAAGCAAGGAATAATCTCAGCTGTTAATGAAGAGATGATTGCTATATTAGGTTCAACCCGGGAAAAACTCATAGGGTTGAATATGCTCGATCTTCCGAATAAAACTATGACAAATGAAATTCGCAAATCCCTCAATGGTGTTCGTGGATATTATGAAGGTCAATATACATCTTTTACAGGTGGAAAAATATCAAACATAATAGCTTCCTGGATTCCAATTTTTCGTGCCGGTAGTTTTATTCATGGTGCAGGAATAATTGAAGATATCACAAAGCGCAAAAAGACTGAAATAACCCTGGCACGGCGCGTGGAGCTTGAAAGGTTAATCAGTACAATATCTTCGGAGTTTGTGGGGCTAAGTGCAGACGAAATTGATGCGGGTATCACCCGTGCTCTGGGTTCTGTCGGTATTTTTTCAGGAGCAGACCGTGCCTATGTCTTTCTTTTTCAAAAAAGTGGTAAACTGGTCGACAATACTCATGAATGGTGTGCTGATAGTATCCAACCACAAATAAATGATCTAAAAAGTATTCCCCTTGCCGATGACTTGCCATGGTTTACTGAACAAATCCAAAAGCACGAAGTTTTCCATGTGCCAAATGTAAAGGATCTACCGCCTGAAGCACTGGCGGAACAAAAACACTTTGAGGATCAAGGTATCAAATCGCTTATTATCGTGCCCATGAAGTTTGGTAATCACCTGTTAGGTTTTATCGGATTTGACGCTGTGCGTGATTACCAAACATGGGACTACGATAACCAAGCTATACTGCGCTTCATTGGTGAAATTTTTATCAATGCTATTGAGCGCAAACGGGCTGATAAAGAGCAGGAAAACCTTCAGGTAAAGCTGGCTAACGCTATAGAAATGGCGCATCTTGGTTCATGGGAATGCGATGCCATTAATGAAATCTTTACGTTCAATGACCATTTCTATAAGATTTTTCGCACCACAGCCGATCAAGCAGGCGGGTATACAATGTCATTTGCTGAATACTTCCGGAAATTTGTTCATCCTGATGACATGCCATATATTGAGGAAGTATTGCGAAAAGCAATGGAAGCAAACAGCTCCCAGTATAAAATGGAACACCGGATATTTTACGCTGATGGAACAATCGGTTATATCAGCGTCCTATGCTCCATTATTAGAGATGCCAATGGTCAGATAGTCAAAACTTACGGGGTGAATCAGGACATTACCGAGCGCAAGAAAGCGGAAGACAGGTTGCGGGAAAGTGAAGAAAAACTTGCAAGATCCAAAAAAATGGAGTCGCTTGGACTTTTGGCAGGTGGTGTAGCCCATGACCTGAATAATGTGTTGTCCGGTATTGTCAGCTATCCGGAATTGTTATTACTTGATTTACCTGAAGACAGCAAATTAAGAAAACCTATAGAAACCATTCAGGAATCAGGGAACAAGGCGGTTGCTATCATTCAGGAACTGTTGACAATAGCAAGAGGAGTGGCATCACCTAAAGAGCCCTTGAACTTAAATCACATTGTCAAAGAATATTTGTACTCTCCGGAATATGATAAACTTAATCAATTTCATCCAGCATTTAATATCAAAACCGACCTTGATCCTGATTTGGTTAATATAGCCGGCTCACTTGTTCATATCAGAAAAGTAATAATGAATCTTGTATCAAATGCTGTAGAAGCTATTGAAGATAGCGGCACTGTTATCGTATCGACTAAAAACTGCTATGTAGACAGGCCCATAAGGGGATATGAAGACGTAATTACTGGTGAGTATGTTATTTTGTCTGTAGCAGATGACGGTCCGGGGATTCTGCCGGAATACCTTGAAAGGATTTTTGAGCCGTTTTTCACAAAGAAGGTAATGGGCAAAAGCGGTACCGGTTTAGGGCTGGCTGTAGTATGGAATGTTATACAAGACCACAAAGGCTACATAAATGTTACAAGTAATGAAAACGGTACGAGTTTTGAATTGTACTTTCCAATTACAAGAAATGAAATGTTAAAAAAGGATAAGCCATTACTCATCAAAGAATATAAAGGAAACAATGAA
Organism: Pseudomonadota bacterium; assembly: GCA_043825875.1. Classification (GTDB taxonomy): domain Bacteria; phylum Desulfobacterota; class Desulfobacteria; order Desulfobacterales; family RPRI01; genus RPRI01. The sequence goes on from JBDRRF010000105.1 coordinate 27,241, forward strand.
AGCATTTTGGTTATTGATGATGTGGCAAGTCAAAGAGAAATATCCTGCTATATGCTTAATGCCTTAGGATATGATAGTTTTGCGGTTTCCAGCGGAGAAAAAGCTGTTGAGTATTTGAAAGAACATACCGTTGATTTGATAATTCTGGATATGATTATGGACCCTGGCATAAGCGGTCGTGAAACATATGAGAGAATAATAAAAATTCACCCTAAGCAAAAAGCTATAATAGTCAGCGGCTTTTCTGAAACAAATGAGGTGAAAGCTACCCAGAAATTAGGTGCGGGCCAATACTTAAAAAAACCGTTAACATTTGATAAATTGGGGCCGGCAATTAATTTTGAACTGAAGAAATAAATAATCCGCAAATTGCTGTTCCACCAACTTTTACAAATCTATCTCATTCTTCTACGATCCGAAAAAGATCAATCATTTGCTGAAACGGAACAATTGTAACATCCGTTCTTTTTTGACTTTCGTCACCGCTATAAACAATGCCCGCGCCTTTTGAAACGTGTTCTGAAAATATTTTCGTAAAATGGTTCAAGCCTTTGAAATAGTCTCTGGTTATGGTCATGCCTGCTTTGATCTCAACAGGAAAAATATCTGATCCACTTTGTAGCAGCAGGTCGACCTCATTTCCCTTGCTGTCACGGTAAAAATAAATATTACTTTTCTTCCCCTGATTAAAACGGTATTTGACCGCCTCTGCTATGACCATATTTTCAAACAGGTTACCCATCAAGGGGTCGCGTGCAATCTGTTTTTCATTTTCGATATTTATCAGAAAAGATGCCAATCCCACATCATAGAAATACAGCTTCGGTGATTTGATCAAACGTTTGGAAATATTTGTGTGATAGGGTTGCAAGAGGAAAAGGATATAGCTTGCTTCCAGAATAGACAGCCAGTTCCCGGCTGTTGTGTGAGAAATACCGGTATCGTTTGCCAGACTGTTCATATTAAGCAGTTGGCCGGTTCGCCCGGCGCATAATTTGATAAAGCGCTGAAAAAGGCTTAAATCCTTAATTGTAATCAGTTGCCTTAAGTCTCTTTCTATGTATGTCTCAAAATAGTCACCAAGAGCCTGGGTAGGATTGAGTTTTTTATCCCATATGCGGGGATAAAAACCTTGGTAGAGCAAACTATTAATATCCGGTTGAGAATATCCAGATTGAATTTCTTTAATAGAAAAAGGAAGTAATTTAAGCAGGGCGGTCCGGCCTGCCAGTGATTGATTTATGGTGTTGCTCACTTCAAATTGTTGGCTGCCGGTCAGAATAAATAGACCTTCCCGCTGATCCTCATCAACTATCGGCTGGATATAAGAAACAAGATCAGGCACTCTCTGGATTTCATCAAGGATTGCGCCATCTGGATACTGTGCAAGAAACCCTCTTGGATCATCAACAGCAAATTGACGAACATCCGGCGATTCCAGATTAGCATATGGTTTATTGGCAAAGACTTTTTTACAGAGCGTGGTTTTTCCACTCTGCCGCGGCCCGGTAATAGTGACTACCGGGTACTTGGAGGCATATGTCCTCAAAACAGCTTCTATAGTACGGTTTATTAATGGCATAAACAGAGATTAAACCAAAATGGTGCAATTTGCAAGTGCAACTTTCATATTGCACCATTTTGGTTATGGTTTAGCCCCACGAAAAAGAGAATAAAATTTCCGAATTCATATATTTTACAATGTGTTTTGTACACATATTTTCCACTCATAAAGATATTCATTATAAGGAATTGGATTCATCAGCTGAAAATTAGACCGGAAATGGGGGCAAAATATTGGAACTCCTTTTATTATTCTTTAAGGATAAAAAATACTTTCCGAAGTGTCCAGTAACATATCTTTCCTTATTCTTTAATTTTTCAATCGGAAATCAACAAAAATATGAAAGACATGTCGGAATAGTTTACAATTTGAGATAGGCATATTTATACGTTAAATCATGCCAGGTTAAGCTCTTTCTGAAACCAACAAAATATCAACACCAATAAAACTACTTGATTTCAAATGATAATCACAAAATCATTTTATTTGTTCCGAACTATGATGGGATCTATACCCTAATAATAATTTCAGATATTATAAGGATTATCGAAAATTTGTAGGATCTCTTTACATATTCTATTTTGCCTGTTTTTAAGTCACAACTAATTGAATTTGCAGATTTACTTGTTTAGATTCATCGGTTTTTAAGAATTATTTCAAAAAAACATGTCGGAATCTTTTACAATTTTACTTTGGAAAAATGGCTGTATATAATAAATAGTATTAATTTCAGATTATTATAAATATGGCTCATATTTTGCTATAACTATGAATATGTGTATTTATTTAAATAAGAAAGGAAATGATATAATGAAACGGATTATCAATTTTATATTTATTTTAGGAGTCGCATTAGCACTAGCAGCTAGTGCCAATGCTTCTCCCATAAAATTGTCAGGAGGCACGGCAGGAACGATTCCGGGAGGCGCAATTAACGAATTTATTGATACCGGCCTATTTTCCGGACCAATTATCGGTGGATATTATGGTTCGCAAATCATGGTGGACGTTCCATCCGGCGCGTCAATCACGCTGGATTTTTTCGGTGCGGAAGCTGGCTATCACAATGAGTTTAATTTTTTTGGCTCAGAGTTATTTGCACATACCGGTGGCGAAATAATTGCTACGAATCTAACGGTACCGCTGGGCACTTATAGCTCTGTAATTGCAGGAAGTGGGGTACTGCCGTTCAGCTTCGACATAAACTCGGATACAACTTCACTCATAAATGGTTCAAATCCGGATGATTCAGGTGGAGCAGCCCTTGGACCCAACTTCTTTGCAACCTTCAATCCGTTTGGGTCTGTTGCAGGTTCGGGCGGTACGGAGGGTAATGTCGTTTATCTTTTCTTAGATGATGGCGGAGCAGGTCCTGACGACAACCATGACGATTTCCTAGTTCGGATTTCGGTTAAACCAGTTCCTGAACCTAACACCATGCTTCTTCTTGGCCTTAGTCTTATTGGCTTGGCTGGTATCAGTAGAAAACTGAGAATATAAACCGTTTCATAGATAGAATAATTATAAAATGGCAGAACAAAGAGTGTTCTGCCATTTTTGTTTGTGCATTTCAAAGCCATTTGTTTGTAAGTGCAAAAGCCATTGGCAGACAGAAACAATAGAGCAATTTGTAAACCTTGCCTTTTGATTTTAGCCCTTACGGATTATTTAAAGGAAGATATCTTTTTTCTACCAGCTCTCATATCCATTATAATTTCTCACTTTGGAGACTTGTAACACAATTAGAAATAATGACATTCCGAACGTATGTGAGAAATCTTAACATCCTTAACTTATTAAAAACGCGGTTTCTCCCTTCGCTTCGAAATGACACAAAATCCAATTACCACACTGCCTCTTGTTCAAAATAACAAATAAGTAACCAAATTTATAAAACTCTGCACGACGTCATCAATGTCTAACAATCCTTTGTCCCATACAAACCATGGTAACTCCGATCTCATTACTTGGCTTCTATGGATTGAAAATCATTTAAAGGAAGGATATAAAATATCTTTGGTGAACCTTTCGGCAATATATTATACTAAGTTGTCTTAAGTCACTTTCAATATATGTCTCCTAACCGTCGCCAAGAGCAGGCGAGGTTGACTGAAATAAACTTGGTAGAGCAAACGCAGAAAATATTCGGATTGAATTTCTTCAATATCAAAAGGATTGCTAAATCATGGATATACAAAAAAAGAATAATATCGGCATTACATTAATAGTATTGACGGCAACTGCTGTACTCGTAGGCCTTTTGTTTGTTGAACCAATGCCACAGGATCTCGGATATCATCAATTTAAAGATTCAAGATTATTGCTGGCAATACATAATTTCTGGAATGTTGTTTCTAATATTGCTTTTTTTATAGTAGGTGCTCTGGGAGTAATAAAACTAAGAGAATCTGGCAAATTAAAAATCATCCCTGATATTAAATTTGTATATTATTGTTTATTCTCCGGTATGATATTAGTTGCATTCGGCTCAGGTTACTACCATATCCGGCCTGACAACCAGACTTTGGTATGGGATCGATTGCCAATGACGATAGTTTTTATGGCCTTGTTTTCCATTGTCATTAGTGAGTTTATTTCAATTCGCATAGGAAAAGCAGTATTTCTGCCACTTATTATATGCGGTATTTCATCCGTACTTTATTGGCATTTTACCGAATTATCAGGAAAGGGTGATTTAAGATTCTATGCAATTATCCAATTTCTTCCAATGCTGCTAATCCCCATAATACTTATTACATTTAATTCAATATATACTAATGTTTCCTCTTACTGGTGGTTGCTGGCAGCATACATAATTGCCAAATTGTTTGAACATTTTGATGGGCAAGTCCTTACTGCAACAGATTTAATAAGCGGCCATTCCATCAAACATATAGCAGCCGCATGCGGTATTTACATCTTGTTATTTTCATATGAACGACGGAGCAAGCTGCTCTGATAATTTTGCTGCTAATAACTAACGCATAATATATTTCAACCGGAGAATTTGTCGTCTGTGTTTATATATTATCTTATTGAAATCGGCTGTAGCAGATGATACTTTGCGCAAAAGTAGCTTATAGTTTAAAAGCATATTCATTTTTTTGAGATTTATAGGGAATAAAGGCATATGCCATCTGATTTTCTCATAAAACCGGCTTTTTTTATATATAATATATGCTGGAAGATAATTATTCCCCTATTGCATTGTAATAAGAGGCTTGCCGAAGGTTTTTCGCAGCGAACTTTTAAAGAAGAACCTCTAAGAGCCGATCTGTGGATTCAGGCGGCATCTGCAGGAGAAGCATATTTAGCTGTAGAGATTCTTAAAAAATTAAAATTTAACAAGCCTGTAAATATTTTACTCACTTCAGGAACAAAACAGGGAATGGATATTCTTGAAAGCTCGATAAAAGATATCAATGATAAAAATATTGTTGTAAATACTTCCTTCTTTTTTTTCGATCAACCCGGTCTGATGGAAAAAGTAGTAAATAAAATCAACCCCAAATTAATGATTCTTCTTGAATCCGAGCTATGGCCGGGACATCTTCTGGCACTTAAAAAATCAGGATGTAAAACAATAATAATAAACGGAAGAATAACTGATAAAAGCTTAAAACAGTATCTGATCTTCAAATCATTCTGGAAGGAGATAGCACCCGACAAGATTTATGCAATATCGGATAATGACGCCAAACGCTTTGCTATGCTATTCGGCAATGAATCTGTAGAAGTTATGCCGAATATTAAATTCGACAGGTTCGGCGATAATGAAGTCAAATCTGATATCCAAAACCCAATAGAAGTATTGTTTCAGCATAATGCTCCTTTTATAGTGCTTGCTTCCATTAGAAAAAAAGAAGAACCTTTAATCGAAAACATCATAACAGATATTCTTAAAAAAATTCCCGATGCAATAATTGGCCTTTTTCCACGTCACATGAATAGAATCAGACCTTGGGGCAAAGCCCTTGGTCGTATAAATATTAAATGGGCTTTAAGATCTAAAGCCAAAAACCATATCCCAAAAGGAACAGTTATTCTATGGGATACCTTTGGAGAACTTCTACATGCATATAAATATGCAAGAGCAGCATTTGTGGGTGGAAGCCTTGTCCCTTTAGGCGGTCAGAATTTTATTGAAGCATTAAATTATGGAATAGTTCCTGTAATAGGACCACACTGGGATAATTTTTCATGGGTAGGTAAAGAAATTGCTGAAGAGAAATTAGTAAGAGTCGCAGCAAACTGGCAAGAAGCAGCAGATATATTAAATGAACATATCAGTAATCCACTTTCCCGTGAAAAAATAAAATCTGCCGCCAGTCAATATTTTAAGCATAGACAAGGCGGTGCAGCCTTTGCCGGTAAAATAATCACAGACTTTTTAGAGAAGACAGCTTCTTAATGAGGCCTAAGAAAAATCTAAACACGAAAAAGCTCTGTTTGTCTGTCTCCGCTTGCTGATTTTTTTGGTATCATCTGATAAAATTCGCAAGATAAATAAAGGATTAATGAAAATTTCTTGCAAATTTACATAGCATATTTTATAAAATTTATCATATAAATTTAGAGGTTAATATGCTTCTGCAATACCGACGACTTATTACCGATTTTCTTGGCCAAGAGTTTTATATAACTTTTCAAAATTAATAGCGCCTTGTGTTTTGGTAGTGAAAAAGAGGTGCCGAGAGTTTCGTTAATTGCATGCAAAGCAAACGGCATAGCATTCTGATTAAGATGTATTTCATCTGCAAGATATTTGACATCAGTTGTTCCGTCTTTTTTAATCAGGGATTCAAAGATTGAAAAGAAGGGGATACCCTCTTGTTTAAGGCGGTATGCAAGAATCTTATTGAAATATCGTGTTATGTCGTTTCGTTCTACAGGACCCCCATATGTGGGATAATGTGGTATGTTTTCAAGATTATAGGGTGTACTGGGTGGAACATTCCACACCCCTAATCTATACTGCATTGTTTGGATCGTTTTTATTACGCCACAATACCTTTCTACGCATTCCTCAACAATTTCTTCATGGTTTTTGTTTTGACGATGCGTTTGGCGGAGGATGTGGGCTCTGCAATCAATTTCTCCGAAACATAATAAAATAAAATCTTTCTTCGATAGTGTGCTGAGTAGGAAAAACAGTTTTTCGTTTCCCTTGCTTGAAGTCCCTTTTTGGCCCAGGTTATATGCCAGTATAGGTCCAAGACGATATGAACGAAAAAAAGGCAGGATATCTTGAGATTGTTTTGGCCACACAGGCTGAATTTTATCAAGTCCTGAAAAAAAACTGGCGTGGCTGTCGCCGATACATCGAATTATCATAAGCTTGTTGTGGTAACACCATCCTTTTCTATGCTCTGTTTATCCACCTCCAGTTAACTTTTATTCAAAATATTAAGTTCAGAGCAAATCTTTAGCTTTCTATGCTGAAAACAATATATATTTAAATAGAGTATATTGTCTGAAGAGTCAATAACAGATACAGCATAAATAATATTCTCGAACCGAATGAAATCGGCAAGCAACTCCCTAAAAGAATAAAGTTAAACCTGCCGTACGTACTTCCATCGCAAACGGCAAATACACACACTTAGTAAAAAATTTCAATCTAAATGGAACAGGCGCATTATGCTTGTCATATTTATTGCCTGTATTTTATTTAAAGGCTTAATCAAAGCCGAGAGGAATAAACGCCCTTAAGCGGTTAACATAAAATATTTTTTGCTATAAATATAGGTTCATCTCCCGCTTCGCTCAACCTTCGGACCTTTCCTCACGAAAACGCTCTTGCCTTCGGCTAATACTTTTGTTAATGCATTAACTACATTACAGGGGATTTTCCCCCATAAACTCGAGCCCGTACCGGACGTACACCACACCATTCATAAGGATTCACAAAGTTTACAATGAACCCCATATGAAGTCAGGTGTTTGCCTGCTTTTGCATCAGGGCCGGCTGTTATGGTGTCCGTTGAGGCATCAAGAGAAAAGGAGATACGATGAAAAACCTGTTTACGAAAATATTTAAAAAGAGACATGCCAAGCCTGTCCCCAAGCGTATTTCCACCAGTTTATCAGATAATCAAACCTATCCTCAAATATGTATTGATGCCAGTAATGATTACAGGCTTTTTAATAATTTCAGGAGCAACCCGAACTACAACAAAATCTTGGAGCATGTTTCCGAAAAGCTTGGACAGGAATATCTTGATATAATATCTAATGACCCTGAAATATTAAGTGCAATAAACGATTTCAAACCAAATGATATTTATGGCAACCCAAGAATGTATGAGTACCCGGGTATTGGATCGATTTCTCCAACTACCCTTCGATATATTAAGGTGCTGGCAGACTTAAAAAAATATTTTCACAGACTTGACGATTTGAGTATATGTGAAATAGGTGTTGGATATGGCGGACAGTGTCGAGTCATCAATGCCTATTATAGACCTTCTACGTATTGCCTGGTTGATATACAGCCAGCTCTTGCTCTGGCTCAAAGATTTTTGGATAACTACATTATGCAGTCGGCTTTAACTTATAAGACAATGAATGAATTGATTAAAAGAGATTATGACTTAGTATTGAGCAACTACGCGTTCACGGAACTCCCCCGAGCTATACAAGATATCTACTTGAACAAAGTGATTCTAAGGTCAAAGAGGGGTTACATAACTTATAACGAAATCACACACAAGGAGTTCAATTCTTACAAGTCGGCCGAATTGATTAAAATGATTCCCGGCTCCGTAATGCTGAAGGAAGAACCTCTTACACATCCAAAAAACTGCATAATCATATGGGGGGAAAATGGCGCCGGAGATCGGAAGTAAATCGATATGTGTTTGCCAATAGAAGATCTATAGTCACGTCAGTTTATAGCGGAGTTGAGTTGTTCAGATTTTTATTTTGTTTATGTTTTTTCCAGCCTATTTATTATAAACGACTTGAAAGAATTATCATCCTTAAAATTAACTGCTACTCCGACAACAATCAGATCAACAGGAAAATTAAATCTGCCTTCCATTCTGGCAAAATCCTTTTCAGTTGTCATAACAAGTTCTGCACTAAGATTTTTTGCTGATTGCGAAATTCTATTAATATCATCGTCACTATAGTAGTAATGATCTTCAAATCCAAAGAAATCCAAAATTTCACATTTAAAATCTTCTATAGTTTTTTTAAAGCGTTCATTTCCTGCTATTCCGGAAAAAGCCACAACCTTTTTCCCAGCCAGCCAATCATAATCATTTGATACTTTATTTCTGAAAAAAGTTATACAATCGTCTTTACTTTCTTTGCCTGCATTAAAATAATAAGAAGAATTGTATGTTTCAAAAACGACACAGCTTTTTGAAATACTTTCAAGCAAATCTAATGTTTTGGTATTATCTGAAGATGATCTTGTAAGAATAAATGTATCAGCTCTTTTAACTGATTTAACCGGTTCTCTCAAAATTCCTCTTGGAACAAGGTGAAAATTTCCGAAAGGGTGCCTGTGGTCTAAAAGAAGAAGATTAATATCACGAAAAAGTTTAATATGCTGAAACCCGTCATCTAATAAAATAATATCGACATTAAAATCTTTTATGGCTATTAAACCTGATTCATATCTGTTTTGACCCACTAAAACAGGGATATTTTCCAGTTTCGCTGCCATCATAAAAGGTTCATCACCGGATAGTTCAGGCCCAATAAACATTTTTTTACCGTTGCTTACAATTCCCCCTTTTTTTTCATATTTCCCCCTGTATCCTCTGCTAACAACTGCAACTTTATATCCAAGACCGGTCAGCATTTGGGCAAGATATATTGTCATAGGCGTTTTTCCTGTTCCGCCAACTGTTATATTGCCAACAGATATAATCTTGCAGGAAAGTTTTTTTTGCTTAAATATACTTTTTTTGTATAAAGCAATTCTTACTTTTATCAGGAGACCGTATATAACTGAGAAAATAAACAGCAAAGGTTCTATGGAGAAAAACCGGATTTTCCCTTCGGAATACATAATTTCTTCAATTTTCTTTTTAAACATATTCATGGGAAAAACTCTGGAATTCGAATATTTTACTCGGCACTAAGAAGCGTAAACATACCAAACGCTAAAAATACAAGATTCGGAATCAGGGCGGCAACCAGGGGATTAAGAAAGCCTCCCTCGCCAAGTGAGATACAGAAACCAAAAAAAACCCAATAAGCAAAAGCTGCGCATATTCCATATACAACATTTACAGGCAGGCTTTCTTTAACCTTTAGCCTGAAAGCTATTCCCGTACCCACAAAACACATGATTATGCTAATAAAGGGAAAAGAAAGTTTTGCATAAAAATCTGTCCGGTAACTTGTTGCATCATACCCTTCGGACTCGATTTTTTTTACATATTTAAAAAGCTCGGCAGCACTCATGGCTTCTGATTTAACAGCTACTATCCCTATATCTTCCGGTGAAATATCGAGATGTTCAACAAGTTGTTTATGAAATGATATTTTGCTGTTATTCTTATCAAGATTCTGCTCAATAATACCATGTAATGTCCAGTTTCCTTTATATAGAAAAACTCCCTTTTCACAGTCAATTCTTCTCACTAGCCTAAAATTATCATTAAAGGAATAGAGAGTAATACCATGGATAGTCTTTTTTGATGAATTAAAGTATTCTATGTGCGCTATTAAATGGTACCCCTTTATCCATATGTCTTTTTCTTTCAGGGTCACAGCATGTTTTTTCCGGTTTGCCTGCGCCCATATTTTGTCCACCTTACTTTGTGTTATGGGAACAACCACCTCTGACAAGAAAATAGTAATAAAAAAGGAAATCACACCCAATAAAAGTATAGATCTTAAAAGATAATATATACTGATTCCACCACTTTTTAGTGCCACGACTTCGTTATTTTTACTCATCAGGCCAAATGTTACAAGAATAGCCAGTAAAAAACTAAGAGGAATGAATTGCGCTATCGGCATTTTCGAAATAAAACAAAAAAATGCTTTTGGAAGGGAAAGACCGGATTCAAAAAAGATATCTGTTTCATCAAAAAAATCCACTACAATATATATCCCTATAATTGCAGCTATAATGATACAAAAGTATTTAATAGTCTCCTTTGTTAAATATCTATCTATTATGGACATAAATTGATCTTCTCTTTAGCTCATCTTTCTTTAATAAAGTGTAATTTTATTCTTTCTAATAAATCAAGAACAGCAAAAAAATTGACGGGTCGTTCTTTTGCTGTTCTTATAAAAAGGTATATGCCTATACTGCCTATAAATATATTTGGAACCCACATCCCTATAAGGGGGGGATAGAATCTGCTTTCTCCTAATGCGTACCCAAGCGAAAGAATAAGATAATAAAGCAAGAAAAAAATAATGCCAAGCCCAAGGCCAAATGATCGTGTTGCCGACTTTAACTGAGTGCCAAGCGCTACTGAAAGAATCCCCAAAACAAAACAAGCAAAAGGTATAGAAAATTTCTTATGAAGTTCAAAAAGTGCATCATAATCTTTTAAGTTTTTATTTTTTAAATTATCAATGTAATCTACTAGTTCATTAAAATACATCTTTTTTTCATCTTTTCTTTGACCTTTTTTCTCTATTTCTGAAAAAGCGTTCTTTAGATCAAGATTAATATCATATGTGTTAAAACCAATAGAATTAACGGATTTATTTTTTGGACCAACCTGATTTATAACTCCATCAAAAAGTCTTATCCTGAAAGATAATGTCTCTTTTTCAAAAAGCATAACTCCTCTTGGAGCAATAATTGTGCTTCCCATATCTTCAGAACGGCCATCTTTTATAAAAATATCTATCAGCTCATCATTTTTCAGATCAATTCTATTAACATAAAGCATAACATTTTTAAAATTATCGTTAAAAGTTCTTTCTTTAAGGCCTATCTCAAAATTAGTCTGCGCAATTTCCATTGTAAGTTTTTCAATTGATAATCTTCCCCAGGGCATTGCATAAAAAGTAATCAAAGCTGTTAATATACAACCAATAAGACAAAAAATAAGCACCGGTGGAAGCAAGCCGTAAATACTTATTCCACCTGTTTTTAAAGCAATTATTTCATTATCACTTGAAAACCGTAAAAAAGTTAAAAGAACTGCCATCATAACAGACATCGGAATTACAAAGATTAGAAAATTAGGGATAATATAAATAAGCATAAGCCCGATTTTAGGCAGACTCATGTTATAATTTACAACAAGATTGGTTATGAATAGTATTTTTGCCATCAAAAACAGGAAAGTAAAAAATAACGTATTGATAGCAAAAGGAGATACCATTTCTTTAAACAGATATCTGCTTACAATAGAATTAATCTTCATGCTGTTTCGCCGGCACCAAACTGCGTCTGATATAGTTTGTAATATTCACCTTCTTTAGCCATGAGTTCTTCGTGTTTGCCTTCCTCCACAATACGACCGCCAATGATCACAACGATTCTGTTTGCATATCCTATTGTAGACAACCTGTGCGCAATAATAAACGTGGTTCGGCCTTTCATCAGATTTTCAAGCGCTTTTTGAACCAATCTTTCAGATTCTGTATCAAGCGAAGAAGTTGCTTCATCTAAAATTAAAATGGGCGCATCTTTTATTAAAGCCCTTGCTATGCACATTCTCTGTTTCTCACCGCCTGAAAGCCGTGAACCAAGTTCACCAAGCGAAGTGTCAAACTGCTTGGGAAAACCCTGGATAAAATCATATGCATATGCTGCTTTAGAAGCCGATTCTATTTCCGTATCGGATGCATCCCAGCTGCCATAGGCAATATTGCTTCTAACTGTGTCATTAAAAAGTATTGGCTCCTGTGTTACTATAGCTATCTGGTTACGAAGAGATGATAGTGAAATTTTTCGGATATCAATACCATTTATAGATATTGATCCTTCGGCAACATCGTAAAATCTTGGGATAAGGTTTACCAGAGAGGTTTTACCACCCCCGCTCATACCTACAAGCGCAATTATTTCTCCGGGCTTAACATTCAGGTTGATATTTTTTAATACCAACTGGTCGTCATATTTGAAAGATACATTATCAAATACTACATTATGGGGTTTACGCTCCAGTTTAACCGGATTATCAATTTCTTTGATTTCAGTTTCTATTTCAATGATATCAAATATTCTGTCTGCAGCAGCCAAACCCTGTTGCAATTGATTGTTAAGCTTGCTTATTTTTTTTACCGGATCATACAACATAACAACAGCTGCAAGAAAAGAAACAAAAGTACCTGTTGTATACACTCCGGAAATAACCCTTGATCCGCCATACCATATAACAAAAGATATTCCCATTCCTCCAAGAAACTCCATTACGGGAGAAGAAAGCGCTTCTGCTCTTGTTTCTTTCATTTCCAGTTTAAACAGTTTAAGCGTTTTATTCGCGAAACGTTTTTTTTCATAATTTTCCATTCCGAATGCTTTTACTATTTTATTTCCGGAAAATGTTTCATGAAGAAAAGAACTGATATCCGCTATTGATATATAGCGTTTTGAGCTTACCTTTCTGACTTTCTTACCTATATATACGATTGGATAAAATGCGAGCGGCAATACGATAAAAGCAAATAATGCAAGATCCCAGATCTGGTAAAATATTACAAAAACAAGACCTGCAATTGTAAAACAATCCTTAAACGAAGTTGTAACAAGAGAAGAAACCATAGATCTTATTGTAGCCACATCATTTAAAACGCGGGACATTAATGTTCCGGTTGTTTCTTTGTGGAAAAAAGCAAGAGAAAGATCCTGTATATGATTATACAGGCGGTTACGCAAACTCATAATGATACCCTTACCTACCCTGCTCATAAGATATTCCTGCCCGTACATACCAAGACCACGTGCAAAATATACTATAATAACTGCAATAGGAATTAGTTTAAGCATACGTAAATCTTTATTGATAAAGACATCATCCAATGCCGGCTTTATTAAATATGCCGAAGCTGCAGTACTGCCTGCTACCACTAAAAGACAGAGTGATGCCAATAAAAGCGTAAACCAGCTTTCTTTAACAAGTTTTAATATTTCAATATGTCTTGATTTGATATTAATTTTAAATATTTTTTTATTGCTCATTTATATTGACCCTTGTTTTGATAATTGCAGCATTGATAAAGCTATATCAGCCACTCGCCCTGAAGCCCCGGCGCCTCCAAGTATATCTCTGATGCCGATAAGTTCGTTTCTCATTTTTTTAAGTTCATCAGGATTATTAAGCATGCTCAATGCTTCTTTCGCAATGTTTTCGGCAGTTGCATCATTTTGTATCAATTCAGGAACCAGCTGTTTTTCTGCAATAAGATTAACAAGACAAATATTTGAAACCTTAATAAGAGCTTTTCCAAACAGATAGCTAACAGGAGAAACCTTGTAAATTATTATCATGGGAACAGCTGCAAGAGCTGCCTCAAGTGTGACTGTTCCGGAAGCTGCAATAATAAGTGAGCAGTTTTTAAAAATTTTTTCGGTTCCTTGTAAAATAATATTTTGGTCAAAAAACCCTTGCTCCTTTATTATTTTTTCAACATATTGCCTTTCAACCGTGGGCGCAAGAGAAACGGTTATTTCAACATTTTGCATTCTTTGCTTAATCAATGAAGCAGCCTCAAGCATTACGGGCAAGTGTTTTGCAATCTCCCTGTCGCGTGAGCCTGGCAGAAGGCCTATTGATATTATATCTGTATTGTCATTGTATTCAGAAGTAACTACTTCTCCATCTAACAATGGATGCCCTACATATGTTACCGGAATAGCGTGTTTTATGAAAAAGTCTTTCTCGAAAGGAAGTATTACAGCCAGATGATTTACAAGCTTCTTTAATTTCTTCACCCGGCCCTGTCTCCATGCCCAAACCTGCGGGCTGATATAATACAAAACAGGTATGCCAAGTTTTTTCGCAGCAGCAGCAATTTTAAGATTAAAATCCGGAAAATCAATTAATATGAGAAGATCGGGTTTTAATTCTTTAAGAGCTTTTTTTGCATCGGCTATGGCTTTAATAAGAGAAAATATCTTGGATATAACTTCGGTTATTCCAACTACAGATAGGGTTGAGGCATCCCTGATAATTTTAACCCCATTTTCTTTTAGTAAATTCCCTCCGATACCAAAAAAAAACAATCCCGGATTGTTTTCCTTCATTGCTTTTACGAGTCGGGAACCGTGAATATCACCGGATGCTTCTCCTGCAATTATCATAACACTTTTCTCGTAAAAGGATTGACTCATAGAATTATTGGTCTATTAATTGTTTTTTTAAATGATCGATTTGCTCCATTATACTTAGCGCAACCTTTAAGGCATTGCGTCCGATCTGTCCTGTAACCTCAGGCTCCTGTCTACTGCTCACAGACTTAACAAAAGCCGCCAGCTCGTCTTTTAATGCATCGCCTTTTGCAAAACAAAGATTTTTTATCTCCATACCCGGAATAATGCTCTTTACTTCATCATTGTTTTTACGAACGATATTTATTTCATGGTTTGCAAAATCAACCGATATATATGCATCACGCTGAAATAATCTTGTTTTCCGTTCGTCCTTGGTAGAAATTCTGCTTGCTGTAACATTTGCTACACATCCGTTTTCAAATTCTATCCTGGTGTTTGCAATGTCAACCTGATTTGTTATAATGGGTGTTCCGGCGGCATGAAAATTTTTTATTTCCGATTTTACAAGGCTTGCTATAATATCTATATCATGAATCATAAGGTCAAGCACAACACTCACATCAGTTCCGCGGCCCTTGAAAGTACTAAGGCGATGCGATTCAATAAATCTGGGATTGTTGACTATATCCTTAAGCGCAAGAACGGCAGGATTAAAACGCTCCAAATGTCCAACCTGTATAATAAGACCTCTGTTTTCAGAAATACTTATCAGCTCATCTGCTTCTTTTATCGTTGTTGTGATGGGTTTTTCAATAAGGACGTCAACATCATTTTCCAAAAAATCTTTGCTTATTGAAAAATGTGCATGCGTGGGGACTACAATACTCACAGCATCCACTTTACCGATTAGATCACGATAATTTTTGTAAGCTTTTGTACTTACACCATTAGCAATTTTTTCGGCCTGCCGTTTATCAATATCAACTACTCCCACAAGCTCGACATCGCTCATCTGAAAATATTTTTCCGCATGAAATTTTCCAAGATAACCGGTGCCTACAACACCTACCCGCACTTTTTTCATTTAACCTTCCATACACAAAATCAAGAATATTTTCTTATACCAAAACGGCTACTATACTTATCCCATATTTGTCGGCAAGCATGATCATTTCCTGTCTATCAAACACAACAGCTTTTTGTGCTTCCATCGCAAGAGATTTAACACCTGATTCATGCATTGTTTTTATAGTCTGAATGCCAACAGCAGGCATATCAAATCTTGTATCCTGACCCGGTTTGCATACTTTTACAATAACAGCATCACCGTTTCCAAGTTTTCCGCCTCTTTTTATTGTGGCATCCGTGCCATCAATAGCCTCAACGGCAAGAACCGACCCTCCGCAAACAATAACGCATTGGCCGATATCAAGACGACCTATTTCTTTTGCGATATGAAATCCTATTTCAATATCTGCTTTTTCGGTTTTTGTCGGCTTTCGCTTTGTCCAACAACCTTCCTGCGCCAGAAGATCAGGAAGTAAAAATGTGGACGATTTAATGATGATGCCTTCTTTTTCAAGCATCCCGGCAAAAGCGCTTAACAACCCGTCATCATGCGTGCTTTTCATTCGGGCCATAAATGCTATAGCTTTAATATCCGGCCTTACATCGGAAAACATTCTTGTTTTTTTTATTGCACCAAGCATTACTGCTTCTTTTACTTCATTTTTTTTAAAGAAATTGATCAGTCTTTTCACCTGGCCAAGATGCAACAACTCGATTTTTTCAACATGTTCTTTAAGTACTTCATCCGCCTCATTTATAAAAGCTGCTGCATATACTAAAAAACCTTTTTCCTTAGCTATTTTTGAAAAAATTATGGGGAACTGGCCGCTCCCCGCAATAAGTCCAATCTTTTTTTCAATCAGTCTATCCACTATCAATCCTGATGCTATATATTATCTTGAAACTCCCCGCTGGGAATCCATTACAAAATTAATGAAATTAACAACCTCAGGGACCTGCTCAACTTCAGCTTTGACTCTTTCAACAGCCTGATTTACCGTAAGACCGATTCGAAAAATTATTCTATACGTTTTTTTCAACAAAGATATTGTTTTGGGTGAAAACCCATGACGTTTTAAGCCAACAGTGTTTAAACCATGTAACTCAACTCTCTGACCAGCTGCAATAACATATGGAGGTACATCCTTCACTACTGCCGATAATCCGCTGATAAAAGCGTATTCTCCAACTCTGACAAATTGATGTATCGCAGATAGACCGCCTATTGTAGCATTATCTCCAATGGTTATATGCCCTGCAAGAGTTGCGTTATTTGCCATTATAACCCTGCGCCCTGTCTTACAGTCATGTGCTATATGGGTGTAAGCCATTAAAAAGTTTTCTTCTCCAACCTCCGTAATGCCGCCGCCAAACTCGGTCCCTCTGTGAATTGTAACAAACTCTCTGATTATCGAGCCGGTACCTATTTTAACATATGTTTTTTCATCTTTAAATTTAAGCGATTGCGGCACAGCTCCAATTGCCGCATACTGATATATTTGACAGTTTCGGCCAATCTCCACAAAAGGTTCTATTACAACATGGGGGCCTATCACTGTACCGGAACCTATAAAAACATTATCTCCGATTATTGAATACGGGCCTATGTTAACATTTGAATCTATTTCAGCGCCCGGATTTACAATAGCAGTTTCATGAATCATATTTTTTCTCCAAAAGCGGCCATCAACTCGGCTTCAGCTACACATTTACCATCAACTTTTGCCACACCGGCTATTTTTGCAACTTTAGTTCTCATATTTAAAATCTTTATATCAAAAATAATTTGATCCCCCGGAACAACCGGTTTTCTGAATCTGACTTTGTCCATTCCCATAAAATAAATAGGCTCCCCATATTTTTTTTCGGGCTTGGAGGCAACAAACAATACTCCTCCGGCTTGCGCCATAGCTTCTATAATAAGGACTCCGGGCATAATGGGAATTCCCGGGAAATGCCCTTGAAAAAAATGTTCATTAATCGTAACATTTTTCAAAGCAACGATCTTCTCTCCGGCAACAAGCTCAACGACTCTGTCAATCAAAATAAACGGGTACCTGTGAGGCAATATTTTCATTATTTCCGTCACATCAAGAATCTTATCCATTTTCTTCTCCATAATTTACAGCACTTTATTTCCGGCTTACTTATTCATCTTCTTTTTTTTCAATTTTGTTCAATCGCTTTTCAATATCAATAAGCTTATTTCTCATCTCGGGAAGTCTGGGAATAACACTTTGTACTTTTCGCCATAATTTATGAGGCATTGCAGGCGCGCCTGTCACAATTTCTCCGTTTTTAACGGATTTAATAACACCGGATTTAGGGGCAACGATTACATTATCCCCTATAACCAGATGATCGGAAATCACCGCCTGACCGGCTATGATTGAATGCTTTCCTATTGATGTACTTCCGCCAATAACTGCTTGAGCTATAAGTAAAGTATCTTCTCCAACTGTAACATTATGTGCGATATGAACCAGATTATCCGTTTTTACTCCTCGGCATATCCATGTTTTGCCAAAAGTAGCTCGGTCTATAGTATTGCCTGCCCCAATCTCAACATCATCATCTATCTGCACAATACCCGTATGAGGAATTTTATAATGTATTTTGCCGTCCGAAGAATAACCAAATCCGTCACTTCCGATAACAGAACCTGCGTGAATTATTACTCTGTTTCCAATTTTATTACGCTCGAGAACAGATACATTGGAATAAATCTTAACATCATCTCCGATAACCACACCATCGCCAATATAAGTACAAGGATAAATTGAGACCCGGTCACCTAAAACCACATTATTACCAATCACCGCATTCGGAGCTATTGAAACATCATTGCCGCACTTAAAACCTTCTCCAACATGGGCAGATGAACTGATCCCATATTCCGGCATGGAAGGGGGGTAAAATATATTTAATACTTTTATAAATGCAATATGCGGCTGCTCAACCTGTATGAGGTTTTTCGAAGGTTCTTTATATCCATGCGGTACAATAACTGCTCCTGCACTACTTTCCTTTATTACATTTAAAAACCTGGCAGCTCCTGCAAAAGTTATATCATTTTCTTTTGCATCTTCAAAAGGCGCCGCTTTATATATTATTTTCTTTGCGTCGCCAACAACTTTACCTTCAATCATTTCAGCAAGTTCGGCAAGTGATATTTTCATCATGGCAAACCTTATATACAATCTATCAAATGAGCCACTTTCAAAACATTTCAGTTTGGTCAAGCTCAAGGCGGGCGAAAATTTCAACCACAGGAATACATTTAGTATTTCGAGGATTGAAATTTGAGCCCAACGCAGAGATCGGCCAAAATGGGGCGTTTTGAAACTGGCTCAAATACATAATGCATCTGTAAGGGCGTATTGCAATACGCCCCTACAGACGTCCTATACCCGAATGTCCGGGTTTATTTTTACTTTCCGGATTTAGGTGCCGATTTTGCGTTTAATTTCTGTATAACTTTATCTGTAATATCAATAGACGGCGGCGAATAAAATACTGCATTTTTTTCAATAATAATTTGATATTTTTCTTTTTTGCATATTTCATCTACAAAAAGATCAACCTCTTGTTTCAAACTTACAAAAAAATCATTTTGCAGCTTTTGAATATCAGCTTTATATTGGTTTTGGAGAATCATAAATTTCTCATATTTTTTTCTTAATTCAAGCTGTTTCTCTTCCATTACGTCTTTCTTTGTAACCATTGCATTTTTTTCATACTGCTTTTTAAGTTCTTCGAGTTCAGCTCCTTTTTTTTTAAGGTCTACCTCCATCATTTCTCCCTGTTTTTTAATTTCAGCCCGGCCGGATATCCCTGTATTTGATTCCTCAAGGATTTTCCTGAAATCTACAACTCCAATTTTAGCAGCATCTGCTGCATAGGCATAAATTCCGAGCATAAAAAAAAGTGCTGCACCCACCAAAACAGTTTTGTTAAATAAACGCATTATACCCCCTCTTAAATTATAAATATTTACTTTTTACAAATACAGTTAAAATACTGAACCCACCGTAAATTCAACCTTTCCACCTTCACCTGCATCTTTTTCCGGATCAAGAATATAGCCATATTCCACACGCATCGGCCCCATTGGTGAGTACCACCTGATGCCGCCACCGACACTTTCCCTTGAGCTGCCAAGATAGTCTTCACTATTGTCATACACATCCCCAGCATCAAAAAATAATACGCCCATAACACCGGCACCCTTGATAAGAGGAAAAACAAATTCAAGGTTCAACTGAACAAATTTATTGCCCCCAATTTCAGTCAAATAACCTTGCGAATTTATTCTTTTAGGACTTAAATCTTCCCATTCGAATCCTCGCAGTGAATTTATTCCGCCAAGATTGAAACGCTCATATATAGGTAATTTTTTGCTCGCATTTTGAGTTACATATCCGGTCGCTGCATGTATCGAGCCTACAGTTCCTTTAAACAAAGGATAAAACCAGCCTGTTTCAAGATTAATTTTAGTAAATCCAATATCTCCGCCAAGTCCTGCATATTGAATAGAAATACTATGGTTCGCTCCCTCAGAGGGGTTAAAAACTTTATCACGCGAATCATACCTTAAAGCTGCTGTCACACTGCTTGAAATATTTTTGCCTTCCATATCTTTAATAGCATCCGGTGCATCATAATCAATGCTTGTTATATTGGATTCATCAAATGCATATGAGAAATATACTCTGGCAAACTCGTAAACCGGATACCCCAGTGTTATACCTCCACCCTTGCTTTTTTTATCATAGGAATCATAACCATAGTCCCAGTTGTAAAAATTAAAACCGGCTGAAATAGGCGTGTCAAATAACCATGGCTCAGTAAAACTTAAGATAAATTTAGTTGAAACAGCTCCCAGCTGTGCATTTAATGATAGCACCTGACCTTTTCCAAACAGGTTTTTCTGGGAAACAGAGCCCATAAAAAATACTTTTTCCGTACTTCCATAACCTGCACCGAAGGTAAATGACCCGGTCGGTTTTTCCTCAACATCAACCTTAAGCAGCATTTTATCATCTGCGCTTCCTTTTAGGTTATTTATTTTTACGTCTTTAAAGAAATCCAGCCGCTTCAGGTTACGCATGCTTTTTTTAAGTTTGGCTCCGCTGTACAATTCCTGTTCATATACTTTTAACTCTCTTCTTATAACCTTATCTCTTGTTTTTGTATTTCCCTCAATTGTAATCTCTTCAAAATAAATCTGCTTTCCTTTGTTGATTATATAGTTAATATTTACCTGTAGCTTGTCCCGATCAGGATCTATATCAGGAACAACCTCAGCATAAGCATAACCTTCATTTGTATACAAATCCGTCAAAACAAGGATATCACTTTGCAGAACCTGTCTGTTATAATATTTTTCCTTATCAATTTTTATATTTTTAATAAGCTCTTCTTCAGGGAAAATTAAGTCACCTGTAATTTTTACTTTTCCGACTTTAAACTGGGGACCTTCATCGATTTTTATTTTAATATCAATTCCAGATTCTTTGATATCAACCTGAGGGTCCCCGATTTTGGCCTGAACAAACCCATTGTTATGATAAAATGCTGAGAGCTTTACTACATCCTGAATCAAATCTTCCCTGTTTAGATCTCCTGCCGAAGTGATCCATGAAAACATGTTTTTCTCTGATAAGGACATAAGCTTTTTAAGCTCTTTGTCCGAATATACTTTATTGCCTTCCAATATGATATTTTTAATAAAAGCTTTTGATCCTTCCGAAATTATAAATTCAAGGTCAGCCTGGTTATTCTCATGATCATAAGTCTTATATTCTACTTTTACATTGTGATAATTTCTACTTTTATATAGACTTTCAATTCTTTCGATATTTTTCTGAATCTCTACAAAATTTAGAATCGAACCGGTCTTGATATCTAAAATTTCCTTGATCTTGTCGTTTTGGATTGTTTGATTGCCTTTAAAAATTATTTCTTTTAAAGTCGGTTTTTCTTTAACTTTTAGCGTAACCGACTTGCCTTCGGGTGTATTTTCAACTTCAATCCTTACATCATCAAAATATCCCATAGCATATATGGTCTTTAAATCTTCAGACAAGGTCTGTGGATAATATATATCTCCTGCTTTCGTTTTAATTATCCTTTTAATTGCGTCAGCCTCAATTCGCCTATTACCCTCCACAAGTATTTTTACAACTTTTTCACGTTTAAATATTTTCATTCCCAGATCGCGTGAAAGATTTTTCAAGCTACCGGAAAGATTTTCTATTCCCTCTCCCTCATAGAAAAAACTATTCAGGGGCTCATCTTTCACAGATTCGATCATTTTTGCATTAATTTCAAAATGCTGGTCCACTAAAGTTATACTTCCCCAAACAACATATTGAGCATCTGCATCAATACCGATTGTTCTTATTTGTTCTGTGTTTTCAGCTTGCTGTGTGCTATGTAAGATTAAATCAGGATCAGGTTCTATAATAACAGCACCATCTTCTTTCAAATGGTTCTTTATTATCTGAGGAATTTGGGTTTTTAGATATGAAAGTTCTTTCTTGGCATTTACTTCAAAAGGCAAAACCAAAACATTCGCTGTTTCAAAAGAGTAAGTTCTAAACGGAAACACCCATAACAATGCAACGGCAATCAGGCATAAATATTTTTTCATTACACTTCCTTAACTCGCTTCTACAAGACGCCCATCAATTATTGTAACACACATAGCCATAAATGACGCTAACTCCATGTTATGCGTCACTACTATCATTGACATGTCAAGCTCTTTGTTAAGTTCCATAAGCAACTCATGAACCTGCTCACTGTTTCTTTTATCAAGATTGCCTGTAGGTTCATCCGCAAGAAGAATAAGTGGTTTTAATACAAGTGCCCTTGCTATAGCAACCCGCTGCTGCTCTCCACCGGAAAGTACACTGACCTTGCCATTTATTCTATCTTTAAGCCCGACTCTTATCAAAATTTTTTCCGCTGCTTCTCTTGCTTGGTTTTTACTTACCCCTTTTATAAGACCTGGTATCATTGTATTTTCTATAGCAGTAAACTCGGGCAGTAGATGGTGAAACTGAAATACAAATCCGATTGATTCGTTTCGAAATTTTGCCAATCTATCCGAACCACAACTTAAAATATCTTCATCAACAAAAGAGATGGTACCACTATCAGGATAATCCAGTGTCCCTAGTATGTGCAATAGAGTAGACTTGCCAATACCTGATGCACCGACAATTGCCATAGTCTCGCCTTTACGCAAATCAAAATCGACCTCTTTTAAAATTTCAAGATGAACACCGCTGCTGTTAAAATTTTTGGAAAGCCCCCTTACTCTTAAAAAAACCTGGGGGGATTCAATAGAGATATTTTGGTTGCAATCCGGCATATTATCCATGGCGTATAGCCTCAACAGGATTCAGTTTAGATGCCTGATGTGCCGGGTATAAAGTTGCCAAAAAGCAGATAATCAATGCTGCTGCTGCAATGGTTATTATATCAGAAGCAACAAGCCGTACAGGAAGAGTAGTTATGTAATATACATCCCCTGGCAGATCAACAAACTTATATTTTTCTAAAAGTTTACAAAGAGTATAACCGGAACAGACACCCAGGGTGGTTCCGACCAAACCTATTAGCATTCCTTTGAAAACAAATATTTTTCTGATGCTCATATCAGTTGCGCCCATAGCTTTAAGAATAGCAATATCTTTTGTCTTCTCCATTACCATCATAATAAGAGAACTTGCTATATTCAGGGCTGCAACAAGAACAATAAGTATTAAAATAACAAACATGACTGCTTTTTCCAGCTTTAAAGCTGAAAAAAGATTTTTATTCATTTGCATCCAGTCTCTTGCCCAATATGGAAATCCAAGGTCATCGATAATTTTTTTAGCTATATTTCTGGCATCATAAATATCAGTTACATTCAACTCAATACCTGTTATTGAATCGTTCATCCTCAATATTTTTTGAGCATCTTTAATATTAATATATGCTAGTGATCCGTCATAATCATGTATCCCGGATTCAAAAATGCCCTTAACTACATATTGTTTCATTGTGGGCAAATATCCTACAGGAGATATCATACCCGCAGGAGATATAAGATATAGTGTATCACCTTTAAATACTCTTAACTTATTTGCAAGTTCCTTTCCCAATATTATACCGGGGGCAATATTAAAATATCCGCTGTTTTTATCATCCGGCAGGCCATTTCGCAACAAAAGAGCATCAAGGTTTTTTACTATCCGACCCTCGGCACTTGGATCAATGCCTTTTAAAACAGCGCCGGAAACTCCTGAAGAAGATTTAAGCATAACCTGTGTATAAATGAAAGGGGCTGCGGCTTTAACGCCATTAAATTTTTTTATGTGCTCAAGAACTGCCGGATAATCGGAAAATTCTCCTCCGCGCCGCATTACAACAACATGCGATTCAACTCCAAGTATGCGGGATTTAAGATCAGTTTCAAAACCTGCCATAACAGCAATAACAACTATAAGAGCCATTACTCCAACCATAACACCTACAATCGATAAAATTGTTATAAGTGATATGAAAGATTGTTTTTGTCTGGCTCTTAGATATCGCCCACCTATAAAAAATTCAAAAGACATTATATATAATCTTTACTTTTATGTGCTTGGAATTTAACGCAGACATCAGATCTTTATACGGAAAAGTTTTTTTAAAATTAATGCCATATTAGAGTAATAAGTTTATAAGATATTTGATATATATCATCAATTAGGCTTTTGCACTACAGGCTTCATGTGTGGAAAAAGTATTACTTCCCTGATTGAAGCAGAATCGGTAAACAACATAGTAAGCCTGTCAATACCAATACCCTCACCTGCAGTAGGAGGCATTCCATACTCTAATGCTTCTATATAATCTTCATCCATATGGTGTGCTTCGTCATCGCCATCCTGCCTGTTTGACAACTGCTGCATAAAGCGGTTATGTTGATCTTCAGGATCATTTAGTTCCGAAAAACCATTTGCTATTTCATTTCCTGCTATGAAAAGCTCAAAACGGTCTGTCATCGTCGGATCTTTCTCACTTCTTCTGGATAGAGGAGAAACCTCAACAGGATATTCGGTTATAAAAGTGGGCTGAATCAGCTTATGTTGAACAAGCGCATCAAATATTTTTGTTATAATTTTGCCTATCCGATCTTTTTTTGTAATTTTTACACCGTTAGAATGTGCAAATTCGAGGAGTTTTTCTTTATCTTGAATTATAGATGGGCTTACTCCACCAAATTCGTCCAATGCATTAAGAAGACTTATTCTTCGCCACTTTCCGCTAAAATCAATAGTATTTCCCTGATAAATAATTGAAGTTGAGCCGGTTATTTCTAATGATAATCCGGAAAATAAGTTCTCGGTAAGATTCATGAGATCCTGATAGGTAGCATAGGCTTCGTAAAACTCTAACATGGTAAATTCCGGATTATGCTGGGTTGATACACCCTCGTTCCTGAAATTTCTGTTAATTTCAAATACTCTTTCAAATCCACCCACTACTAATCGTTTTAGATATAACTCCGGAGCTATTCGTAAAAACAGATCCATCCCAAGAGCATTATGGTGCGTTTTAAAGGGAGCCGCTTCAGCACCACCCGGAATTGGCTGCATCATCGGCGTTTCTACTTCAATATAACCTCTTTCCAAAAAATAATTTCGTATTTCCTGGATTACTCTGCTTCGCTTTACAAATATATCCCTGGCATCAGGATTTATTATCAAGTCAAGATATCGTTGGCGATATCGCTTTTCGGTATCTTTAAGCCCATGAAATTTTTCAGGAAGAGGTCTAATAGCCTTACATACAAGTCTCAACTCAAAAGCAAGTATAGTCCATTCACCTGTTTTTGTTTTAAATATTGAACCTTTTATTCCTACGAAATCACCAATATCAAGCTGTTTGTAAAGCTGATATGAATCATCCCCGATTTTATCTTTTCGTATATATGCTTGGAATTGGCCTGTTCGATCCTTAAATCTGATAAATGAAGATTTGCCGAAATTATTCATAGCCATAATACGACCGGCTACTGAAAAAACAGCCTCATCTTCTTTTTTTGATTCATCAAAACCACTTATTACATCCCTAATATCCTCGATAGAATGCAACACAACATAATCATTTGGAAAAAGATTTATATTATTACTTCTTAATTCAGATAATTTATTTCTTCTTCTCTCAAGCAATTCACTCGTTTTTTCCACTTCCATAGCTAAAATAACTTTCTATATAATTTTGTGATCTAATCTTTAATATAAATAATTCATTACATACTATTAAAGCTTTCAATCATTGAAAGCTTGCAAGCTCATTTTAGAAATTGTCATACTGTTTTATTATCAAACGGAGGCAAAAATAATAATTATTAGAAGTGAATTGAGTAACCTATTTAAGTAATAGTGTCAAGATTAAGTTATTAAATTAGGGTGGATCAATTTGCTTTAATTTGAATGTAAAAACAGAACCTTTATTAACTTTACTTTCAACTTCAATCCAGCTGTCATAAGGTTTTAAGATATTGTAAACTATCGATAATCCAAGGCCTGTTCCCTTTTGCTTGGTAGTAAAAAACGGGTCAAAAATGGATTTGATATTCTCACCGGGTATACCATCACCATCATCAGCTACTTCAACTATCGCATATTTATTCTTTAAAGAATATAATTTCACTTTAATATTACCTGTGTTTTCAATAGCCTCAGAAGCATTCAAAAGAAGATTCCATAATATTTGATATAAATGCGCAGGATACATTTCCACCCAGATATATGGTGCAATATCTTTTATCAATGCAATTTTTCCTGAACATTTAATATCTTTTTCAAAAAGCTCTATAGTGTCTATTATGGTTTTTCCCAATTCAATTTTTTCTAACTTTCCAACAGGGGGTCTTGCAAACAATAAATAATTATTAACAAGGGAGCCCAAGCGATCTGTCTCCCTATGTATTATCTGCATTAGCTTATCATTTTGCGGATTGTCGTACATATCTTCTCTTAAAAGCTGAATAGAACCAGATATTGAAGCAATTGGATTTTTTATTTCGTGAGCCATTCGGGCAGCCATCTCTCCCATTGCGGCCATCTTTTCAAAACGCTTAATACGCTCTTTCATTGCTATTAATTCGTTTTTAGTTTTTCTTGCCTGTTCCGCAAGAAAATTGCTCAAAAAAGCAACAGCAAAACATGCTATTGTTATAATTAATACCTTATATTGTATCTGACTCCACGGATAATTTACAGCTGCAAGACTGTCTTTAAATGGAAATGGATTTATCATACCTAAATATTCCAGATTAACAATTATGCCATACTGAATTGCGCAAAGCCCAGCAATAATCATACTTCCTTTTTTAAATAAAAGCATAGATGAATATATTATAACCAAAAGATATAAAAATGAAAAAATACTTGAAAAACCCCCTGTAACAAAGATTATGCAGGTTATAATGAAAGTATCAATAGCTATCTGTATGGGAGCAAAATGTTTAATTTTTTTCATACGATTAAGCAATACAGTATAAAATATCGAAAGTATCAAAACTCCTGTTATAAGGGCATAAAGCATAAAAAGAGACATATCAAGCAGGGAATGTGTCGAATTAAACTGAAGAATTATCGATGACCCAAGAAGAAGGGAAATAAAAAGGACTCTAAATAACATGAGCCACTTGAGCCTTTGATATATATCACTTTTATGTATTTCTATTGTGTTATCCATATCTTGAATTTAGCACAATCCATGTTTTGAAGCCAGAAATAAAAACAAAAAAACCCGGAACCTTTAAAAAGATTCCGGGTTTAAATAAATTTTCGGCGGTGTCCTACTCTCCCACCCAGTTTCCCGAGCAGTACCATCGGCGCTGAAGAGCTTAACTTCCGTGTTCGGGATGGGAACGGGTGTATCATCTTCGCTATAACCACCGAAAAATCGTCAATCTGCAAATTATATTACAACTTAGTTATCAGCACTTTATATAAAAAAGATCAAATTATTGATTCTAATTATAAAAATTATTTTATGGCCAAGCCTCACGACCTATTAGTACCAGTAAGCTCAATATGTTACCACACTTACACACCTGGCCTATCAACCTTGTAGTCTTCAAGGAGTCTTTAGTTAAATATGTTTCCATATTTAAGGGATATCTAATCTTGAGGTTGGTTTCCCGCTTAGATGCTTTCAGCGGTTATCCATTCCGAACTTAGCTACCCAGCTATGCCGCTGGCGCGACAACTGGAACACCATTGGTTCGTCCATTCCGGTCCTCTCGTACTAGGAACAGATCCTCTCAAATATCCTACGCCCACGAAAGATAGGGACCAAACTGTCTCACGACGTTTTAAACCCAGCTCACGT